>CAYMEE010000006.1:14771-64635 GCA_964389455.1 uncultured Methylophaga sp.
CAGCTTTTGTTTAGAAATCAGCGTATCTACGGTATTATTATCGCCTTTTCAGCATACTTTTTCGGCGAATCTATGAAAGTTCTTGTTATCGGCAGTGGTGGGCGCGAACATGCGCTGGCCTGGAAACTCAGTCACTCTCCCAAACAACCGCAGGTCTTTGTTGCACCGGGTAACCCCGGTACCGCCAATGAGCCCGGTATCAGTAATGTCGATATCAAGGTCGAAGATATTGAAGGCCTGGTGGCCTATGCCAAAGACAATGCCATCGATCTGACCGTGGTCGGCCCTGAAGTACCGCTGGTGATGGGCGTAGTTGATGCGTTTAAAGCTGCCGGTTTGAAGTGCTTCGGTCCCAGCCAGGCCGCTGCTGAACTGGAAGCTTCCAAAAGCTTTACCAAGGACTTTCTGGCACGGCATCAAATTCCGACTGCGGCCTATCAGGTTTTCACCGATGTCGAGCAGGCCAAAGACTATATCCACGCGCAGGGCGCGCCGATTGTGGTCAAGGCCGATGGCTTGGCAGCCGGTAAAGGCGTCATTGTCGCCCAGACGGAAGCCGAAGCTATTGCCGCTGTGGAAGATATGCTGTCGGGCAACAAATTCGGTGATGCCGGCCACCGCGTTGTGGTTGAAGAGTTTATGACCGGTGAAGAAGCCAGCTTTATTGTGATGGTGGACGGCGAACATATTCTGCCGCTGGCGACATCTCAGGATCATAAAGCCCGTGATAATGGTGATAAAGGTCCGAATACCGGTGGTATGGGGGCTTATTCACCCGCACCGGTGGTCACTGATGCTGTCTATCAGCGCATCATGGATGAAGTGATTGAACCCACGGTCAAAGGCATGGCGGCAGATGGTCGTCCTTATGTCGGTTTTCTCTATGCCGGTCTGATGATTGATAGCAGTGGTGCCCCCCGAGTCGTTGAGTACAACTGCCGTTTCGGTGATCCGGAAACCCAGCCGATCCTGATGCGTCTGCGCTCGGATCTGGTTGAGCTCTGCGACGCCGCCCTGGAGGGTCGCTTGAATGAAGTCGAAGCCCACTGGGATCCACGTGCTTCGATTGGCGTAGTAATGGCAGCAGGTGGTTACCCGGATGCCTACCGTAAAGGCGATGTGATTTCAGGCATCGACAAAGCAGAAAGCAAAGGTAGTAAGGTTTTCCATGCCGGTACCACCAGTCACGGTGATGACGTGGTGACAGCCGGTGGTCGGGTGCTGTGTGTGACCGCGCTGGGTGATACTGTCGCTGCGGCTCAGACGGCTGCTTATGACGCGCTGAAGGAAATCAGCTGGAACGATGCTTACTACAGAACCGATATCGCTTATCGGGCAGTAGCAAGAGAGCAGCAATCCTAAAGTCACCAACTGCCTGGCAGAGAGCCAGTGACTTAGCTGGATTTTAAGTTTCTGCTGCTGTCAGATTAAACCAGCAGTAAATTGATTAACATTGCCCTATCTATTGGACTGAGCCATGACAACAATCAACTGGCGGCTGAGACGTGCCGTGGAAACATTGCAAGCCGGCGGCGTCATCGGCTATCCCACTGAGGCAGTATTCGGTGTCGGCTGTGATCCCTGGAATGAAGACGCTCTGCTGGATCTGCTCGAGTTGAAACAGCGTCCCTGGGAAAAGGGGCTGATTCTGATTGCTGCTGACTTCAATCAATTACAGGACTTTATCCAACCGGTACCGGCTGAAACACTGAAGCAGTTGCAGCAAACCTGGCCCGGCCCGGTCACCTGGCTGCTACCGGTGCGGGAGGCGGTGTCGGAACTGCTGACCGGCGAGCATGACACTATTGCCGTGCGTGTCACTGCGCATCAGCAGACCCGTGATTTATGTCATGCCTTCGGCGGTGCGATTGTCTCGACCAGCGCCAATGTAGCGGGTGCCCGACCCGCGATGAATGTGCATCAGGTTCGCTGGCAGTTGCCGGGTATCGATTATGTGATGCCGGGCTCGCTGGGCGGCGCGACCCAGCCCAGCCAGATCCGTGACGCCAGAACCGGAGCCATTCTGCGATGAGTCAGCCTGATATCGATGCAGTACGTGAATATTTACTTTCACTGCAAGACAGGATTTGTAACGCACTGGAAGAAATAGACGGGCAGGCTCGGTTTGAGCTGGATGAGTGGCAGCGTGAAGCGGGTGGCGGCGGCCGCACCCGGGTTCTCAGTGGCGGCAAAGTGTTTGAGCAGGGCGGCGTGAATTTCTCCGAAGTCAGTGGCGATAATCTGCCACCATCGGCCACAGCCAGTCGTCCTGAACTCGCCGGTCGCAGTTTCAAAGCGATGGGGGTGTCTCTGGTGATTCATCCGCATAACCCGTATGTGCCGACCTCTCACGCCAATGTACGCTTTTTTATTGCTGAAAAAGACGGCGAAGCACCGATCTGGTGGTTTGGTGGGGGTTACGATTTAACGCCGTATTACGCCAATAAAGACGACGTGATTCACTGGCACCAGACTGCGAAAGCAGCCTGCGAGCCGTTTGGTAATGAGGTTTACCCTCGCTTCAAGCAATGGTGCGATACGTATTTTTATATCAAACACCGTGATGAATGTCGTGGTGTCGGTGGCCTGTTCTTTGATGATTTGAACGAGTGGGGGTTTGAGTCCTGCTTTGCGTTTCTACAGTCTGTCGGTAATAGCTATATTGAAGCGTATGCCCCCATTGTCAGAAAGCGTATGAATGCGCCTTATGGTGAACGCGAGCGTGATTTTCAGCTTTACCGTCGCGGCCGTTATGTCGAATTCAACCTCGTATACGATCGCGGTACATTGTTTGGTTTACAATCCGGTGGCCGCACTGAATCCATCCTGATGTCTTTACCACCGCTCGTGAAATGGCGTTATAACTGGCAACCCGAGCCGGACTCGGCAGAAGCCAGGCTCTACACTGACTTTTTGCCGCCGCGCGACTGGGTTTAGTTCTCGCCTGAGAGCATGGCCAACTGATCGGCCTGGTATTCATTAATCAACGGTTCAATCACCTGGTCCAGATCGCCTTCTACAATCTCGTTCAGTTTATACAGCGTGAGATTAATGCGATGGTCGGTGATACGGCCCTGTGGGTAGTTATAGGTACGGATCCGCTCACTGCGATCACCGCTTCCCACCAGTGACTTCCGGGTCTGAGCCTGTTCGGCTTCCTGTTTCTGAATCTGCTCGGCCATGATCCGCGACTGCAATACCGACATCGCTTTGGCGCGGTTCTTGTGTTGTGAACGCTCTTCCTGACATTCCACCACAATACCGGTCGGGATATGCGTGATACGAATCGCCGAATCGGTTTTGTTGACGTGCTGGCCACCGGCACCGGAGGCGCGGAAGGTATCAACACGAATATCGGCCGGATTGATATCCACCTCGTCGATCTCATCGACTTCTGGCAGGATCGCGACGGTACAGGCAGAAGTATGAATACGACCCTGAGACTCGGTTTCCGGCACCCGCTGTACCCGGTGAGCACCGGATTCGAACTTCAGCCTTGAATAAGCTCCTTCACCGACGATACGGCAGATAATTTCCTTATAACCGCCGTGCTCACCTTCCTGAGCGTTAATGACTTCCACCTGCCAGCGGCGTAATTCAGCATAGCGACTGTACATACGGAATAAATCACCGGAGAAAATCGCGGCTTCGTCACCGCCGGTGCCAGCTCGGATTTCCAGATAAATATTGCGTTTGTCATTAGGATCTTTAGGCAACAGGAGTTTCTGCAGCGTCAGCTCCAGATCGTCGAGTTTGTCTTCAGCCTGGGCCAGTTCCTCCTTGGCCATCTCGCGCATTTCAGCATCATCTTCTTCCAGCATCAGCCGGGCATCATCGATATCGGTCATTGTGTCGCGATATGCGTTGAAATTGCTGACAACAGGTTCTAATTGTGCATATTCCTGGGATAAACTGCGAAACTTGTTCTGATCCGCCATGGTCTCGGGTTCGGCCAGCAGGCCGGCGATTTCTTCATGACGATCGACAAGGGATTCCAGTTTCTGCTTGATCGACTCTTTCACTTTTTATCCTTGATATTAAACAGACGCCGTGCTGATTCCAGCAGATGGCCGTCTTCATCAAAACCGGACAGGCGGAGTTGCCGGCTGGGTTCGTGCAATAAACGATTGGTCAGACTACGGGCCAGTTCCGCCATCACCTGATCGGGTGAGAGCCCCTGCTCAAGTTGTCTTAATGCCTTTTCAAGTGAATGCTTACTTATCTCTTCAGCACTGTCACGGATAGCTCGAATAACAGGGACTGCATCCTGAGTGCGCAACCAGGCCTGAAAATGATCAACCTGACTGTCGATGATTTCTTCAGCCTGCAGGGCGGCGTCACGGCGCGATTGCAGATTTTCCTCAATGATATCTCTCAGATCATCCACGCAATAAAGATAGATATCTTCCAGTTGCCCGACTTCAGCTTCGATATCGCGTGGTACGGCGATATCAACCATAAAGATAGGTTTGCGTTTGCGTTGCTTCAGTGCCCGTTCGACTGCACCTTTGCCCAGAATAGGCAACTGGCTGGCGGTGGAGCTGATCACAATGTCGGCTTCGGCAAGGTGGGCCGGTAATTCGCTGAGGCTGATGGCATAGCCATCAACCTGAACAGCCAGATTATGGGCTCTCTCCACGGTGCGATTGGCAATAATCAGCCGCTTAATGCCATTGTCATGCAGGTGGCGGGCGGCCAGTTCAATGGTATCACCGGCACCAATCAGTAAAGCGGTGGACTCTGCCAGCTCACTGAAGATCTGCTTAGCCAGGCTGACAGCAGCAAAGGCGACTGAAACCGGACTGTTGCCAATCGCGGTATCGGTGCGCACCTGTTTGGCGACGGCAAAAGCGTGTTGGAAGAGTCTGCCCAGGGATTTGCCCAGGGTGCTGGCATTGAGAGACTGACTGTAGGCGTCCTTCAACTGACCCAGGATTTGTGGTTCACCCAGTACCATCGAATCGAGACCACAGGCCACACGTAACAGATGGCGGATGGCGTCTCCGCCCTGGTAATGATAGAGGTAAGGGGTGATGGTTTCGCTGTCGAGCTGGTGGAAGTCATGCAACCAAGCCAGGATCGTATTGTCTGATTCATCGTCAAGACAGCAGTAGATTTCTGTCCGATTACAGGTCGACAGAATTACGACTTCCAGCACAGATTCCTGCTGATGCAGGGCTGACAATGCGCTGGGTAATACACTCGCATCAAAAGCAAACAGCTCGCGGACATGCACGGGCGCTGTGTTGTGGTTGATGCCGTAGGTAACAAGATGCATATTGAGAAAAAGTCGTAATTAAATGCTGGTAAACTCTACAGCCGTTGTTGCAATCGTTTTAATGGACAAATCAATACGCCATTCTATCAAAATCAAACGTGCAGGTCGTTCTAATATGGATTTGATGCAATCTTTCTTTCGGGGAGTCGGGCAGCGCCTCAAACATGCCGGTCTGATAGGCATGCCTTTGTTTTTGCTTGCCTGTGCCTCGACTCCCGCACAACAGGCCGGAGCGCCTGATGCTGCACCTGCTGAAAACAAGATGGAAGCAGCGGCTGCCGACAAAAAAACAGCGCCCAAACAGTCAAAACAATATATGCCACTGTCGCCGGAGCTGATGTATTACATCCTTTCTGCGGAAGTGGCCGGTCAACGTGGTCAGGTGGGTATTGCTGTTGATCTGTATCAGCGAGCTGCAGAAATGGTTGAATCTCCCGCTCTGGCCAGTCGCAGTGCCCAGGTAGCGACCTTGTCGCGGGATCAACAGCGAATCAATGATGCGCTGGAACGCTGGATTGAAGTTGACCCCAACGATGCTGATGTTTACATCATGCAGGCACCGTTTCTTATGCTGAAAGACAATTATCAGGGTGCGGTTAATGCCGTGAACAAAGCATTGTCTCTGGCACCTGATAAAAAGAAAACTTACCTTATCCGTGTTTCTGAAAACCTGGCCGAAGTGGCAGAGCCTGATGAAGCACTGAATATGCTGAAACAGCTCGATAGCTATCAGCAGAATGACCCGGCAGCGCGTTTCGCTTATGCCCGCATGGCGTTTTTCTACAAACGCTACGAGGAAACCCTGAATAAACTGGCCCCGCTGCTGGAAGCCGACCCGGACAATGAAGATTATCTGGTGCTCAAAGCCGATACGTTGCAGCGCATGGGGCGTTCGGAAGAAGCCCTGAAACTGATTGCCAAGTCGGCAAAACGTGATGGTGCCAGTCAGGATCTGCGTTTCACTTATGGCAAATTACTGGGTGAAAACGGTGAAACAGAACAGGCGCGCGAAGTCTTTGAGACCATTCTGACTGATGACCCGGATAACCGTGATGCGCTGTTTGCGCTGGGGCTGTTGGCGTTGGAAGACAAGGATGGCCAGCTCGCCAAATCCTATTTCAGCGAATTGCTCAAGCTGGGTGACCCGACCTATCAGGCCTCCTATTTTATGGGACTGGCAGAAGAAATGAACGGTAATATCGATGCGGCCCTGGTCTGGTTCGCCTCGGTACCGGTGCAGAGTAACCGTTTCGATGTCGCTCAGAGCAATTATATAAACCTTCTAGTCGAACGCGGTGATATTGCCAAAGCCCGTATCCATTTGGCACAGCTGCGCGAGGAGCTGCCACAGCAGGCGCTGCAATATTATCTTTTTGAAGCCAGTCTGTTGCGTGAACAGGGGCAAAGCCAGGCTGCGTTTGATCTGCTATCAGAGGCCATTAATCGTTATCCGCAAAGCGAAGATTTACGCTACAGCCGGGCAATGATTGCTGAAGGGCTGGACAAAATCGATGTGCTTGAGTCGGACCTGCGCTGGATTCTGGAAAAAGATCCGAACAATGCGCAGGCACTGAATGCGCTGGGCTATACCCTGACTGATCGTACTGACCGTCACCAGGAAGCACTGCAAATGATTTCCCGTGCGCTCGAGCTGAAACCGGGCGACCCTTTCTACCTGGACAGCCTGGGCTGGGTTTATTACCGGCTCGGGGATCTGGAAAAGGCGGAGAAATACCTGCGAGAAGCAATGAACTTGCAACCAGACGTCGAGTTCATCGCTCATCTGGGTGAGGTATTGTGGGAACGTGGCAAGAAACAGGAAGCCAGGCAAATCTGGCAACAAGGCCTGGACAAAGATGCCAACAATCAATTGCTGCAGGAAACCATGCGTAGGTATGGCCTATGAGATATCTGCTCAGCCTGACGTTAATCGTGATGCTGGCAGGCTGCGCGCCGCTCTGGCAATCCAAGCAGGCGCAGGATCCTGAGCAGTTGTGGCAGCAACGCCTGAGCCAACAGGCCAAACTGGATGCTTGGGCATTTAAGGGCCGCACCGCGATTATTCAGGGGCGTGAAGGCTGGAATGCCGGCATTCAATGGCAGGAGCAGGATCAGCAGTTTCATATCAAATTGTCCGGTCCGTTCTCACAGGGTGGGGTGGAACTCGATGGCAATCCCCAGACCGTGACGCTGACACTGGATGATGGTGAAACTTTATCTGCAGCGACCCCGGAGCAGTTGCTGGCTGAAGCGATGGGCTGGCTGCTGCCGGTGAGTGCCCTGCGCGACTGGGTCCGTGGTGTGCCTTATGCCGAATTTCCAGTGGAGAATAAACAGCTGGATGCCAAGGGGCGGCTGACCAAACTGGAACAGGCCGGCTGGCAGATCGAATTTCTGCGCTATATGCCTTTTCAGGGCAGCTCAATGCCGGAAAAAGTGTTTATGAAACATCCGGAGATGAGTGTTCGTCTCATCGTGTCTGACTGGAGTATTCCCAAGTGATCCGCTGGCCGGCTCCGGCCAAACTGAATCTGTTTCTGCATATCACCGGTCGCCGAGCCGACGGGTATCATGAGTTGCAGACAGCTTTTCAGTTTCTGGACTACGGCGATGAACTGCAGTTTGAAATCACAGACTCATCACGGATTGAACTCAAACAGTCCGTTGATGGTGTTGCAGATGAAGACAATCTGATCGTCCGCGCAGCAAAGCGCTTACAACAATACAGCGGCTGTAACAAAGGCGCTGTCATTCACATTGAAAAAAGACTGCCGATGGGCGGCGGTCTGGGGGGCGGTAGTTCCAACGCGGCAACGACGCTGGTTGCGCTGAACTATCTTTGGCAAACAGCTGTCAGTGAATCTGAGTTGGCACAACTTGGACTCGAACTGGGCGCAGATGTGCCGATTTTCATCGCAGGTTTTGCCGCCTGGGCTGAAGGGGTTGGGGAGAAGCTGACGCCAATAAGCCCGGCAGAGCCTTGGTATGTCGTAGTGAAACCGGACTGTCATGTGTCCACCGCTGAAATATTTTCAGCAATGGAATTGACACGGGACTGCGAACCTATCACAATATCGCGCTTCCTTTCAGGGGAAGGCAGAAATGTCTGCGAACAGGTAGTGATAAAACGCTACCCGGCAGTTGCAAACGCGCTGAATTGGTTGGCACAATACGCGTCGCCAAGGATGACAGGAACAGGCGCTTGCCTATTTGCTGGATTCGATAATCAGCAGCAGGCGCAACAAGTAGTGGAAAACCTGCCCTCCAACTGGCAGGGTTTTGTGGCCAAAGGCAGTAACCGGTCGCCACTCACTGCATTAGCGTCGACATTAAATAAGTCGAATGCGACTGCAAGATGATAGAATGAGTTTTTACAGTTGGGGTATCGCCAAGCGGTAAGGCACTGGGTTTTGATCCCAGCATTCCCAGGTTCGAATCCTGGTACCCCAGCCACTTTCTTTTGTTTTTTAACAGAAACTCGGCGCCACTACCGTGACACAAAACCGACTTCTCCAGCTACAGCAACGTACTGCCGACACCCGCATGATGGTGTTCACCGGCAATGCCAACCGTCGCCTGGCTCAGAACATTGCAAATTTCCTCAGTATTTCCATCGGTAAAGCTACCGTTGAAAAATTCAGCGATGGCGAAATCATGGTCGAGATTCTCGATAACGTCCGCGGCAAGGATGTCTTTATCGTGCAACCGACCTGTATGCCGACGAATGATAACCTGATGGAACTGATGGTCATGACCGACGCGATTCGTCGTGCCTCGGCCAAACGCATCACCCTCGTTGTCCCCTATTTCGGCTATTCACGTCAGGACCGCCGTCCACGTTCAGCGCGTGTGGCGATTACTGCCAAAGTGGTCGCTAATATGCTGACCGGTGTTGGCGCCGATCGGGTGTTGACGGTGGACTTGCATGCGGATCAGATCCAGGGCTTTTTCGATTGTCCGGTGGATAATGTCTACGCTTCGCCGGTACTGCTGGGAGATATCTGGAAACATAAATATCAGGATCTGGTCGTAGTCTCACCTGACGTTGGTGGTGTGGTTCGTGCCCGGGCGCTGGCAAAACATCTGGATGTCGAGCTGGCAATTATCGATAAACGCCGTCCCCGCGCCAACGAAGCCAAAGTCATGAACATCATCGGTGATGTGAATAACCGTGTCTGTGTTCTGATTGACGATATGGTTGATACCGCAGGTACGCTCTGCGCCGCTGCTGCTGCCTTGAAAGAACATGGCGCTAAAAAAGTGGTGGCTTACTCGACTCACCCGGTCCTGTCCGGTCCGGCGATTGATAATATTTCCAGCTCGGTACTGGATGAAGTGGTTGTCACTGACACCATTCCTTTGCAACCCCATGCCGAAGCCTGTGACAAAATCCGCGTTCTGAGCATTGCTGAAATGCTGGCTGAAGCGATGTACAGAATTAGTAACGAGGAGTCAGTCAGCTCCTTGTATATGGATTAGCCGGTATAATACCGGCTTATTTCGTGCCGAACCTGGTCGCGGGGGAGGCGAATTGCCGCCGTGAGGCGGTTTTTTTGATGAACTGATGTTCATACATTTTGGAGAAAAAAATGGAAAACTTGTTTGAAGTACATGCCGAAGCACGTACTGACGAGGGGAAAGGTGCGAGCCGCCGCCTTCGTCATGCGGGCAAATTCCCGGCAGTGGTTTACGGTGCAGAAAAAGATCCTGTCTCAATCACACTGAATCACAACCAGTTTCTGCGTCACCTGGATGAAGAAGCATTCTATGCGCACATCCTGACCCTGGTTATTGATGGCAAAAAAGATCAGGTGGTTTTGAAAGACCTGCAACGTCATCCTGCCAACGACAATAAAATCCTGCACGCTGACTTCCTGCGTGTTGATGCCAAACATGAAATGACCATGACTGTACCGGTTCACTTCATCGGTGAAGACGTCGCGCCAGGCGTGAAAGAAGGTGGTCAGGTTTCACACATGATGACCGAGGTCGACATTGCCTGTCTGCCGAAAGATCTGCCGGAATTCATTGAAGCCGACATTTCTAAACTGGGCATGGATGAAAGTCTGCACTTGTCAGAGCTGACTGTACCTGCGGGTGTCAGCCTGGTTGCACTGACTCACCACCAGGAAGAAGACCTGGAAGAAGGCGAGCGTTCTGCTTACGACCAGGCTGTAGCGAGCATTCATATGCCACGCGTACAGGAAGTTGAAGAAGACGAAGAAGAAGCCACTGAAGCGTCTGCCGAAGAAGAAGAAAACGGCGACGACGAAGAAGCGACTGAAGAGTAATCTTAATCGTCTTGGGGAGCTGAATGGCTAGCTGGATTATCGCCGGACTGGGCAACCCCGGCTCCCAATATGATGGAACCCGACATAACGTCGGGTTCTGGCTATTGGACCAGCTCGCTCGTGATCTCGGCACCACTTTTACGGTGCAGAAAAAGTATCACGGCGAGCTGGCTCAATGCGATCTGGGGGGGCATAAACTCTATCTGCTCAAACCCCTGACCTTTATGAATCGAAGCGGACAGTCTGTCGCGCCGCTGGCCAACTTTTTCAAAATCCCCCTGCAAAATATTCTGGTGATCCATGATGAACTGGATCTGACACCAGGCACGGTTCGCCTCAAACGTAACGGCGGCCATGGTGGCCATAATGGCCTCAGAGATATTATTGCGCAAAGCGGGGGCAAAGATTTTCTGCGTTGCCGTCTCGGTATCGGCCATCCTGGCCACAGCAAGCTGGTCTCGGACTACGTGCTGAGCAAACCCTCGCCGACCGATCGCGAGGCTATCGAGATGGCCATCGACAACATGTTAAAAATTCTGCCGGAAGTCCTGTCGGGTAATCTCGACAAGGCGATGAACTGGCTACACTCTCAATAGGATTAGTTATGGGATTCAAATGCGGTATCGTCGGTTTGCCTAATGTCGGTAAATCCACTCTGTTCAATGCCTTGACCGAAGCCGGCATTGATGCCCAGAACTATCCTTTCTGCACCATCGAACCGAATGTCGGTATCGTGCCTGTACCAGACCCGCGTATGGACAAACTGGCTGCGATCGTCAGCCCCGAACGGGTCATGCCTACCACGATGGAATTCGTGGATATTGCCGGGCTGGTAGAGGGCGCTTCCAAGGGCGAAGGCCTTGGCAATAAGTTCCTTGCCAATATCCGCGAGACTGACGCGATTGCGCACGTGGTGCGCTGTTTTGATGATGACAACGTCGTTCATGTCGCCGGTAAAGTCTCACCGCTGGATGATATTGAAGTCATCAATACGGAACTGGCGCTGGCGGATCTGGAAAGTGTGGAAAAAGCGATCAGTAAAGCTACCCGTGATGCCAAAAGCGGTGACAAGGTCGCCAAGGCCCGTGTGGAACTGCTGGGCACCATGCGCGACCACCTGGACAGCGGTCAACCCGTGCGCGCGATGGACCTGGACAAGGATCAGAAACTGATGATTCGTGATCTTCAGTTATTGACCAGCAAACCCACCATGTATATCGCCAATGTGTCTGAAGATGGCTTTGACAACAATTCGGCACTGGAAGCAGTGCAGAAGCTGGCAGAGCAGGAAAATGCCATTGTGGTACCGATTTGCGCCGCTATTGAAGCGGAAATCGCCGATCTGGAAGACGATGAGAAAGCCGACTTTCTGGAAGAACTGGGCCAGGAAGAGCCGGGGCTGAACCGCGTGATTCGTAGCGGCTATCAACTGCTGGGGCTGCACACTTACTTCACTGCCGGTGTTAAAGAAGTCCGCGCATGGACTGTGAAACTGGGTGCCACCGCGCCGGAAGGTGCCGGTGTGATCCACACGGATTTTCAGAAAGGCTTTATCCGCGCTGAAGTGGTCAGCTATGATGACTTTGTTGCTTATAACGGTGAGCAGGGTGCTAAGGATGCCGGTAAATGGCGCCTGGAAGGCAAGGAATACATCATCCAGGATGGTGATGTGATGCACTTCCGCTTCAATGTCTAATTAATTTGTTATAACAATTAATTACTTAATTCCCTTTCAGGCAGGTAGCCCATGAAAATGGTGATTTCAGCAGGCCTCATGGCCATGCTCGGCGGGATATCAACACTGCAGGCCAATGAGCAGATCAATCAGTGTCTGATGACACAAATGGCCACTGCCGATGATACCGTGACTGTCGGCGAGTTACGCCAGTTCTGTGAAGGTGAAGAGACCCAGGCGGATATCGAAGCTGCTGCCCCTTCACCCAGCGAACCGGTCGATATCGAAGTCACAGAAAACGGTGTGGAAACTGAAGACGAATCAGCGATCACCCGCCGCTTATTTCTGGAAAAGAAAGAAGCTCGCAATCCCTTCGTCTTACTGCCGCATAAGCCCAATTATATTATGCTCAGTAACAATATGAGCTCGCCGAATGAGGCGCCATTCCGTGCGGCGGATCCGGATGACGATATTAACTTCCAACCCTGGGAGACCAAGTTTCAGATCAGTCTGAAAGCGCCGGTAGTTTATGGCCTGTTTAATAACCGTGCTGATCTGTATCTGGCCTATACCAACCGTTCTTTCTGGCAACAGTTTAACAAGGAAGGCTCGGCCCCATTTCGTGATTCAAACCATGAGCCTGAGGCCTGGCTGTCATTCCGTAACGATTATGAATTCTTTGGTATAAAGAACTCTGTGATTCGTACCGGGATCTCGCACCAGTCCAATGGCCAGTCCGGTGAGCTGTCGCGCAGCTGGAACCGCGTTTATGCCGATTTCATCTTTGAATATGACGATCTTTATCTCTCGTTCAAACCCTGGCTGCGGATTAATGAAGACAGCGAAGACGATGATAATCCCGACATCGATGAATATATGGGCAACTTTGAGTTGGGTGCCCTATACAAAATGGATCGGCACAATTTCGAGGTCATGCTGAGAAATAATCTCGATTTCGGTGAAAACTACGGTGCCATCCAACTGGGCTGGAGCTTCCCGCTCAGCGACCGTGTAAGGGGCTATGTGCAGTGGTTTAACGGTTACGGCGAGAGCCTGATTGATTATGACGCCCATAGTAATAGCATCGGCTTCGGTATCCAGCTCAGCGACTGGTTATAAAATTCGTTTTCAGCCTTGATATTTGGTGGTCGTTATCGTATTATGGCGCGCTTCTCATACGGCTATGTAGCTCAGTTGGTTAGAGCACATCACTCATAATGATGGGGTCGGTGGTTCGAATCCACCCATAGCCACCACTTCCTTGAAAAATCCCTCTCCTGCTTAGTGGCATCAAATGCTTAATGCTTTTTGACTTGTCAGGCTCGTCACTGCCAGCTATCTTCGTTCCCTGTCTCATTAATATGCAGGAAATCACAATGAAAGCCGTTTTAACTCTGGCCCTGATGCTCTTCAGTCTTACTGCAATTGCAGCTGAAAGTCCAAGATCTGACTCTGTGATTACCGTCAAGCAGGTTTATACCCATACAGAGCCACAAGCGCTTAATACAGACAAAGCGCAGAGTCAGGCACAGAAGATCTGCAAGGCGCGTGGCTTTAATAAGGCTGAAGCCCTGGGTGAGGAAAAACAGCTGTGTGATCGTTACACCGGCTGGTATGAATGTTATTACCGCCGGGTTGAACAGCAGTATCAGTGTCAAAATCAATAACTGGCTGAGTCGGCCTTCACCAGTCGGCTTTTGCTCCAGCCCTGATGCGACAAACCCCATCCTTACTATCCGATGTTCTTGCCTGCAGCCTGTGTGAAGACAAGCTGCCACTTGTACCCAGGCCAGTAGTGCAGTTCAGTACCAAGGCCCGCATTCTCGTGGCCGGTCAGGCACCGGGACGCAAAGCCCATGAAAAAGGTATTCCATTTGCGGATGCCAGCGGAGACCGGTTGAGACAGTGGATGGGGCTCGATGAGTCGCAGTTTTATGATGCAGACCGCATCGCCATCCTGCCGATGGGCTTTTGCTTTCCCGGGACAGGCAATAGCGGTGATCTGCCACCGCGGCCTGAATGTGCACAAACCTGGCATTCGAGGCTACTGGTGGAATTGCCCCATCTGGAACTCACCCTGGTCATTGGCCGTTATGCGATGGCGTATCACCTGCCTGACTTTAATGGCTCGGTCACCGAGACAGTCAAAAACTGGCAAGCCTATTGGCCCGACTACCTGCCTTTACCCCATCCCAGCCCGCGTAATCAGCGCTGGCTGAAACAAAACCCTTGGTTTGAGCACGAAGTGTTGCCGACGCTTAAACAGCGTGTCGAAGACATTCTTAATTAAGCTAGGGCTGCGCCATATTGGCGCGGCAGAAACAGCTAATGCACTGATTCGGTTCACATTTCAGCTTTGTTAACGCTGTCGCAATTTCCCAAGTATCTGATAAATAAAGACTAAATCCAGCTGGCATAACTATTCCATTGATTCTCCGGGGTAAATTAATTTTCCTATATAGCAACAGGAGCCAATAATGAAAATAGTGACAGCCATTATTCGCCCACATGCCCTGGAAGTAGTACGTTCGGCACTGCAGGAAGCCGGCGTCAATGGGATGACCGTGGGGGAAGTCAGGGGGTTTGGCCGACAGAAAGGCCATCCCGCGCTCTATCGAGGTGCGGAATACAACATTGCGTTCCAGCCCAAAATTCAACTCGAGCTTGCCATAGATGACAGCCAGGTGGAGCAGGTGACTGAGATCATTGCGACTCAGGCCCGTACCGGCCAGGTGGGTGACGGCAAGATTTTTGTGGCCAGTCTGGATTCGGTGATTCGAATCCGAACCGGCGAAACCGGTGTTGAAGCGATTTAAGGGAGAACGTGATGGATACCATGGTAATTGAAGTAAGTTACGCACTGGATACCTTTTATTTCCTGATGTGTACCGCCTTAGTAATGTGGATGGCCGCCGGTTTTGCGATGCTGGAATCGGGTCTGGTCCGTAGTAAAAATACGGTTGAAATTCTGAATAAAAATGCGCTGCTGTATGGCGTGGCCTGTATCGTTTATCTGCTTGTGGGCTATAACGTCATGTACCCGGGAGATCCGGTCAGCTCAGTGATCCCGGGGATTGATTTCCTGCTGGGTAGTGATAACAGCGTTGAAGCCGTTACAGCCGGTGGAGAGGGCGCGCCCTATTATTCCAGCATGGCGGACTTTATCTTCCAGGCCGTGTTCGCTGCTGCAACCATGTCGATTGTCTCCGGTGCGGTAGCAGAAAGAATGCGTCTGTGGCCGTTCCTGATTTTCGCCATCTTTATGGTTGGCTTTATCTACCCGGTAGAAGGTTACTGGAAATGGGGTGGTGGTTTCCTTGACCAACTCGGCTTCCAGGACTTTGCCGGTTCCGTCGTGGTGCATATGGCAGGTGCCGCAGCCGCTTTGGCTGCAGTGCTGATCATTGGTCCGCGTAAAGGTAAATACGGCAAAAACGGTGAAGTGAATGCCATCCCCGGTGCCAATCTTCCCATCGCGACTTTGGGGATGTTTATTCTGTGGATGGGCTGGTTCGGCTTTAACGGCGGTTCCGAGCTTAAAATCGCCAATGTCGATGAAGCTAATGCGGTGGCCAAAATCTTTGTAAATACCAACGCCGCAGCTGCAGCCGGTATGGTGGCGGCGGCACTGCTGTCGCGCCTCATGTTCGGCAAAACCGACCTGACCATGACCATTAATGGTGCCCTAGCCGGTCTGGTGGCGATTACCGCAGAACCTTTAATGCCAAGTGCCGGTGTGGCTTCCCTGATTGGTCTGGTGGGTGGTCTGGTCGTGGTTTTATCCGTAGTCGGACTGGATAAACTCAAAATTGATGATCCGGTGGGTGCGATTTCAGTGCACGGTAGCGCCGGTATCTGGGGCATTTTCGCTGTCCTGTTTACCAATCCGGCGGCGACCTTTACGGGTCAGCTGATTGGCACGCTGGCGACGTTTGCCTGGATGTTCGGTGCTTCCTTTATCGTGCTGCTGGTGATTAACAAAATCATCAAACTGCGCGTTAGCGAGGAAGAGGAAATGGAGGGTATGGATATCAACGAGTGTGGTATGACTGCCTACCCTGAGTTCACACCTGAAAAATAATTCAGGTTTTGATCGCATTAAAACGCCGGCTGTTGCCGGCGTTTTTCTTTGTGCTGAGTTAAGGGATTTGGTAAAGCAGAGGTCAGCTAATGAGCACTGCTCAGTCAAGTTTTAGCTATCAATAACCTAACCTAGTCGTCTCCTTAGGAGTGCATCGATGCATGACTGGATAGATGTATTGCGCGTTGTATCAGCACTAATCGGCGAGATATTCCGCTAGCAGAGTGTCTATAGCATCGTATCGTGCCACCAGACCACTCATGCCCGCTACAGCGGCATCACGCTGCCCCTCCTGGTACTGATAACGCAGACTGTTGGCCTCATGGTAGAGCTCGATAAAGGCTGCCCTAATGTCTTCCAGCCAGTCTTGAGAAAATAAATCCTGTTTTTTGGCCTGCTCGATCCAGTGAAGGAAGTGGCTTTTCTTATGGTTCATCAACGGCCAGTGGCGGATCTGATCGGGACTGGTCTGCAGGTTATGCAGTATCTCATCCAGCCAGTGGCGCCCCTGTAGCTGCATCATATGGGCAATAGTCTGTTCGGAATCCAGACTTTTCCCGGCATGTTCCAGCCAGGCAGGGTTGGGTTGATATTCAGCGAGCCACTGCTCGCATTCCTCGGGTGACATCGGCTTGGAAATGATATAACCCTGTGCCATGTCGCAGCCCATACTCATCAGCATCAGACCATGCTCGATCGTTTCCACGCCTTCGGCTATCACCTGATGATGGAAGGCCTCGGTCAGTCCGATAACCCCGTCGATAATGGTGAAGTCGTTAGGATCGTCGATCAAATCCTGGACAAAGCTTTGGTCAATTTTGACGACATCGACCGGTAAGTGGCGGAGATGGGTCAGTGAGGAATAGCCGGTACCGAAGTCATCCAGTGCAATCCGAATGCCCAGTGAACTGCGGCAGGTATTGATAATGCTGGAGATATGGTTGATATCACTCAACACGCTGCTTTCCAGAATCTCCAGCTGAAGTAACTTGGAGGGGACCTTGGGGTGACGGCCCATAATCCTGTCGAGCTGATCGAAAAAGCCCTCCCACTGCAGATGGTGCGAAGAGATATTGACGCTGATCTCCTGCCTGATGCCTTTATTGAGCCAGGCTTCAATCTGTCTCACCGTATGTTCCAGCACCCAGTTACCGACGTGAATTTCGAGCTCGGTACCTTGAATTACCGGCAGAAAGCGAGCGGGGGAGATCAGTCCATGTTCGGGGTGCTGCCAGCGGATCAACGCTTCCAGCCCGATGACCTGTCCTGTCCGCATGTTGACCTTGGGTTGAAAATGCAACACTAATTGATCCGCACGCAGCGCTTCCTGAATAGCGCGGAACTGATTTTGCTGCTGGCTGATCTGCTGATCATGCATGGCATCAAAAAAGTGATGGCGGCCGCGACCAGCGAGCTTGGCCTGATACATGGCCTGATCGGCATGACGCAGTAGCGTATCGGCATCAGCCTGGTCCAGTGGATAGAGGGTAATGCCCAGACTCGCGCTCAGCGAGATATTGTCACCGTCAAGCACATAAGGCAGCTCAATTGCATGGCGGATACGCTTAATCAGGCGCTCACAGTGTTCAATCGAGCTGATGTCATTCAACAATAAAACAAACTCATCACCACCCAGCCGGGAAGCGGTGTCATCCTGGCGGATACTGGCTTTGATTCTCTGAGCTACCTCGATCAGTAACTGGTCGCCGGTATCATGACCATAACGGTCATTCACCGGTTTGAAACCGTCCAGATCAAGGAAAACCACCGCCAGCAGACTGTGATGGCGATTGCTGTGGGCAATGGCCTGCTTGAAGCGATCGACAAACAGACTCCGGTTGGGTAACTGGGTCAGCATATCGTAATGCGCCATCATTTCCAGCGCCTGCTGCTGTTCCTTGCTCTGGGTGATATCTGAAAACAAACCAAGATAGTTGACGGTGTCGCCATGTTCATCGACCAGCGCCGAGATGGTTAACAGCTCAGCATAGAGCTCTCCGTTTTTCTTGCGGTTCCAGATTTCGCCCTGCCAGAGCCCCTGTTCATGCAGGCTATTCCACATTTCCTGATAGAACAGCCGGCTGTGTTTATCAGATCGCAGAAGCGACGGGTTTTGGCCAATCGCCTCTTCACGGGTGAAGCCAGTGATTTCAGAGAAAGCCGGATTGACGTCGACAATGTGGCCTTCAGCATCGGTAATCAGAATGCCTTCATGTGCCTGGTTGAATACCCGACCAGACATTTTGAGTCGCTCTTCTGCTTTCTTGCGATCAGAAATATCGTAGAGGATCACCACCTGCGACCAGTTATTGCCGTGTCTGACATCGGTGGCGCTGGCGAGAACATGCCGGATCTTGCGATCCTTGCAGTATATATCGGCCTCAATGGCATCGGCATGTGGCAGGTTATCGCTTTGCCGGTTGAGGTAAAGCAGCCAGCGCTGCATCACTTGTCCGCGATAGACGGGATCAGGATAAGCCTGTGGCCACCATGCGGCCATATTGGGAATGTCATGAAGGGTATAGCCGTAAGTCGCTGTGAAGGCCCGGTTGAGGTAGGTGATATTGCTATCAGCATCGACTATGGCATGCGGAATAGGCGAGGCATCGATGATGGCACGCAGCTGGCTTTCACTTTTTTCCAGTGCCGTTTTGGACTGGCGCAGACGGAATACCCAGTATCCGACCGGTAACAGCAACAGGCCCAGGATCAAAAGGCCACGGAGAATAGTATCTGCACTGATGCCCTCGGTGACATGCAGGCCCATCCACTTATTTTCAATTTCCTGGCGCTGATCTCTGGTCAGGTTATTGAGGGCTTTATTAATGATGCTGGAGAGTTCGGTTCTGTTTTCGACGATGCCAATGCGATAGGCCGTATCATGATTAGTCTGCCCGGCAAACTGCAGGTTGAGCAGATCATGCTCCTTAATCGCGAAATTGGCATAGGCGGCATCACCGATATAGGCATCTGCTTCACCGGTGGAGACCATTTCCAGTGCTTCGCGTGTACTGGTGGCCGTAAGCAGGCTTATCTCGGGGTAATCTTTCAGCAGTAATTCATGGGTGAAATAACCTTTCTCGACAGCAATTGTTTTACCTTTGAGGTTGTCCAGCGAACCGACATAGCCATGACGGTTAGCATTGACGATCACAATCGGATTGCTGACATAAGGCATGGTGAAGTCGAGATACTCATCCCGTTCTTCATTCATATTGAGACAGGAGAGCATATCCAGCTCGCCGTTTTTCGCCATGGCAATAATTTCGTGCCAAGGTTTGTCAGCAATAATCTCAAAGCTGACACCGAGCTCGGATTCCAGCAGCTTCAGGTACTCTGCGGCTAGGCCAACATAGTTGCCGTCCTCATCAATCCACTCATAAGGCGCAAAATCAGGATCGATCCCCACCCGTATCTGCGGATGCTGTTCCAGCCAGGCCTGTTCGGCAGGGCTTAAGATAGCTGTGATGGAAGGCCTGTAGATAAACTGCTGCAGTCTGTTCTCATTCAGCTCTGATGCCATTCCCAGCTGTTGATAGATATCAGCAATCCTGCGCAGTCTGTCGACTTCCAGCGTGCCTAAGGGTACTGCATCGGCTGCAATGAGCTTACGGGTTTCCCTGGCCTCGAACCGCAGCTGTTCCAGACTCAGTTCAGAATCGTATTTGTCGCGGATGATTTGAATGATCTCATCTGGGTACTTGAGCGCGTATTCCCAGCCACGCAGAGAAGCGCGCAGCATGCGTTTGACCCGGCCCGGATGCTGATTCAGCTCGGCGCGGTTGGTGAACAGCAGATCGCCGTAAAAATCAAAGCCGTAGTTATGCGGGCTGATAAGGTTGATGGCGGTGTTTTGCAGTTGAAACTGAAAGGGCTGGTCGGTGATATACCCTGACAGTACGTCTACCCGGCCTGAGGTCAGGCTTTGGGTGCCCATATCCTGTTCAATGGCGATGATATTGTCGAAATCTATGCCGGCATCATCAAGCAGAGCGCGCAGCACTGCATCATTACCAGTGGTGTCATCAAACATGATTTTCTTACCGGCAAACTCGTAAGGGCTAACAATGCCGGAGTTGGCAAGACTCATGAAAATTAGGGCATCATGCTGAAAAATGGCCGCCAGGGCTTTGATCGGGGCGCCATTGGCGTAATGAGTAAGAATGCCCATACCACCGACGCCATACTCGGCCTCACCACTGATGACCTGTTCAATGACATTGATACCAGGACGACGCGGCTTGAGCGTCACATCCAGTCCTTCTGCCTGATAAAAGCCTTTTTCTTTGGCGGCGATGTAACCGGCAAACTGGAACTGGTAATCCCATTTTAACTGTAAGCTAACCGCTTCTGACTCTCTTACTGCAGATGTCTCAGCCGCCGCTAGCCCAATGGGAAGGGCAGAGAGAAAGCACAGTAAAGCGAGGCGGACGAGAGGCATAGACATGGCGTTGACTAAATAGTCGATAATAACAGGCCATGATGAAAAACCATAGTAATGATAGGGTTTAGTGCCGGGCAACATCTCAGTTCACGACGTCTTTAAATGTGAAACATTCAAAACTCTCATTTTGGTTTAACAACTTGTCAGGTCTGACAGTAAAATTGAAACGTTTTTTACCCGTTTTAATAGTGAGTTCAGCCGCTGCGGCGTGTACGCCATAGGCTGTGATCAGCATGGCTGGCTGTTGTTGTAGCGTATTTTCTCTGATTAAAAATGCTGGCTGGCGCTCCTCGCTGTCAGCAACAGAGAAAAATACCGGTATGGCATCACCTTGGATGAACTTGAGCCCCATTTTGCTTTGCTCAAAATCATCGGTTCGTAACCAGCGGACTGAGGCCAGTTGGAGACTGGGTTTCATTTGATTGGGTGGCTGCTCAAGAATGCCGACAAAGTCTCCGATTTTCAGATCGTGTGCCTGCAGGATTTTGCGCTTTTGCAGCAGATAGCCATAGCTGTTTTTATTCAGCACTTCCCAGCTTCTGTCCAGCCAGGAATCTCCGGCAACAGGCAGAGATACCGGATTGGTGACGCTGTGATGGATGGCCTCCAGTCCAACCGCCACATAGGCTTCTATATTGCCTTCCACCGGTACTCTGGGTTGCTTACGTTGATAAGAGGTGTTGAGATATGGCACCACCTGACGTAAAAGCCTGATATTCTCAGCTGCAGGATGATTTTCCCCCTGTGCTGCGGCCTGATCGAACAACTTATCAACCCGGATCAGAATCGGTTTGGTGTCGAGCATCAGCGTGGTTGGACGGTAATTGTTATCCAGTACCGGAAGCACCGATGGCGTCGGTGTGCGGTCGCTGAGACAGTTAATATAAAACTGACCGGCTTCTGGACTGGCATCGTCAGGCAACAAATCCAGGACAGCGGCCGGCGCCAGTTGCAGCATCAGTTGATAACAGCGCATCACTTCGCCACAGGCAAGTCCATAAGGGTTGCAGATACTGGTCAACATGATCTGCACATAGCGCTGTTGAACTGAAAAATCTGCTTTGTACTGACTGTTCACAAACACCGGTTTATCAGCGATATCCGAAGTCATGGTCAGCATCAGTAACTGATGCATTTCCTGAAAAAGCCGCGGAGGCAAGGTGCGGTAGAAGTTATAGCAGTGAAGAGCCAGCAGGCTCATGGCATCGATCGCTCGGTAAATAGCCATATGAACCAGCGGCTTTAGTTTGAGATTGTTGCTCTCTTCATTCGCTTCCACCACGATAATTTTATAGCCCTGCGCGAGCTGGTTAATGACTTCGCTGACATCATCGATAAGCTTAAGGCGTTTATCGGTGTTTTTGATCTGTTGCTGTAGCTTGGGAATGGTCAGCCCCATGACCAGTTTGTAGAGCGGGTCACGGTAGATATCCAACAGTTTGATCCGCTGTACCTGACCGACTTCATTGGCATTGAAGCGTTTCAACGCATCGAGATAGCGTGCAATAAATTCCAGCGGGTTAGTGGCAGGGAGGCGACGGATCCAATGATGCAGCAGCTCTTCATTAAGCTCAACATTGCCAACAGCATGTCGTTCAGTCGGAATAGTCAGACTGAGGGAAGGCATATTGGCTGGCAGTGGAAAGCTCATGGCGACCGGGAAAAATCCATATCTAAAGGCTGAATCAGCCTTATCATAAGCTAGCAGCGTCGAGTGGACAATGAAACAGGTCAGGTTATTTTGAACCGGATTTCAGCTGTTTAGAGAGGATCCAGCAATTTAGCGCCAACAAAGCCCAATTGCTGCCAGGCCTGATAGAGAATGATACCGGTCGCATTGGATAGATTGAGGCTGCGACTGTCAGGCAACATCGGGATACGGATCTTGTGTTCATCGGCCAGGCTGTTTAATACCGAATCGGGTAAGCCACGTGACTCAGGGCCGAACAGTAACACGTCATCATCACGGTAACTGACATCATGATGATGCTGACGTGCCTTGGTGGTGCAGGCGAATACGCGGCGTTTGCCCTGCCAATGTTGAAACGCCTCAAATCCGGGGTGTATCAGAAGATCAGCAAATTCGTGGTAATCCAGACCGGCACGGCGCAAACGCTTGTCATCCAGGGCAAAACCTAAAGGTTCAATCAGATGCAGTCTGGCACCGGTGTTAGCGCAGAGACGGATGATATTACCGGTATTAGGGGGTATTTCCGGCTCAAACAGGGCGATGTGAAGCACGTGCTGTCAGGTTTCGTCGAGATAGAGTCTCAGGTTCTGACCCGGCTGAAGCATCGTTCGGTCACTGAGGCCATTCCATTCCCGGACATCCGCCACGCTCACATTAAACTTGCGGGAGATGGCCCACAGCGAGTCACCATTTTTAATCGTGTAGTTCACCGATTTACGTTTGGCGGCCTGAGTCCAGATGACCAGTTGCTGACCAGGCTTGAGAATATCCTGAGCAGTTTTCTTATTCCAGCTCGCCAGAGTTGTCACATCCAGCTCATGCTTACGGGCAATATCCCACCAGGTATCACCCGTTTTGACGGTGTAGAGCTGCTTTTGCTGTTGCGGGCTGTCAGCATTAGACTGGCCGGCATGGGCCAGTGCCGTGCTGGTCAACTCGCCGGAAGCGACCGGAATCAGCAGGTGGCTACCAGCACGAATCTGATTATTACTGAGTTGATTGGCTTGTTTGATTACTGTCACTGTAGTGCCGTATCGACGAGCAATCACGCTCAGTGATTCGCCACGTTGTATCTTGTGGCGTGCCCATTTAACACGTTTACTGGCGGGCATTTTTGCCAGTGCCAGCTTGAAGCCGTCGATCCTGTCCAGCGGTAATACCAGTTGATGCGGACCATCCGGGGCTGTGGCCCAACGGTTAAATGCCGGGTTAAGGTGAGTGAGCTCATCTTCACTCAGGCCAGCCATTTCAGCAGCAACTGCCAAATCGATTTGTGAGCCGATATCAACAATACCGATGAACGGTTTATTGTCGATGGGGCTGAGACTCATGTCATAACGGGCCGGAAACTTGACCATGTGGCTGACCGCCATCAGTTTAGGCACGTAAGCTGAGGTCTCGCTGGGCAGATCCAGTGACCAGAAATCAGTGGGTTTGCCGAGCTCCTGATTGCGTCTTATCGCACGGCCTACTGTGCCTTCACCACAATTGTAGGCAGCAAAAGCCAGTTGCCAGTCACCAAAATCATTGTGCAATTTCTGCAGGTAATCCAGTGCGGCTCTGGTTGACTGAATCACATCGCGGCGACCGTCATACCACCAGTTTTGATCGAGCCCGTAAAGCTTGCCGGTGCCGGGAATAAACTGCCAAAGGCCCGAGGCATGGCTGCGGGAGTAGGCATGGGGTTTAAAACCACTCTCGACCACAGGTAACAGCGCCGCTTCCATCGGCATGTCACGCTTTTTGACTTCTTCCACGATGTGGTAAAGGTAGGGTCTCGCACGCTCAACAACACGATCAACGTAATGAGGATGGTCAATAAACCAGCGCAAATGGCGCTCTGTTTCTGGGTGAAGGTCGGTGTAATCGGAAATCTGGAAACCGGTACGAATACGTTGCCAGACATCGGTAACAGGCTCGTTGATACTGGGGTCAATCGATTCGCTGTAATCATCACTGCTATCAGCGGCAAGTACTTCAGACTCATCATTGCCCTGCTGCCATGGGGTATGGCGATGCTTTTTGATTTTGGCTGACGGAACTGACGGGGAAGCCGTTGTCTCAGCATGCTTGTCCGGTGTGCTGCTACAGGAGGCCACCACTAACAGCGATGCTGCTGCCAGGGCGATTTTGAAAAAGGCTTGTTTTCGCATAATTCGAGCTATTATAGGGAAGGATTTCGGTTCTGTCTTTGTCTAGTTGAATAAAATTCTTATCCGCATATATGTCTGAACTATATACAAAATGGTGGGGTAATTTCGCGGTTGCCCAAGGCGAGCAGCGTACCCTGCGCTGTGCTGACCTGTATCTGCAGTTACAGTTTTTACCGAATCAATGGTGGCTGGGTTACGAATGGCAACACGACATCAATCAATTTCAACCGGTACTGGAAACAGCGTTTGATGACACAGTGCCGACCCCGGCAAATGAACAGCGTTTTGTTTTTGCCGAGCTGCCGACCAGCCTGACGCTACAGCCAGCGCTGGCAGATCGTCCGGTAGTCTGCCGGCCAGTGGTGTCTGTGAGTCTGCTACCCTTCCAGGAGGTGACGCTGTTTGTCTGTCTGCCCTTGTGGGTGAAACTAAAGACGGGTGAAAACGAGCAGACGCTGCTGGATATTCCGACAGTGAGCGTGTGTGACTCCTGGTTCGGCCCTAATACCCGCGAAGGCGTGATTAGCTATGCTTCCCAGGTCACTGAGCAGCTTGATGTCAAGCCAATATCCAATAACAAGGCCAGGGCCGCCATTGAGGTCAGGATTCAAAACCAGTCTGACCAGATGCTGACACTCGATAAAATCAGTGTGCCAGCGCCTAATCTCAGTTTGTATGCCGATGCCTGTGGTCAGTTCTGGACACCGAGAATCACCCTGGTGCGGCGCGACAATGAAGACGCCATTTTGAGTGTTGATGAAGTGATCAGCGGTGGTCTGGATGAATCGGAATTGACCCTGGTCTGTCATGCCCGGGAAGATATTGGTCGCAGCAAGATCACCAAGGCGATATCTGCCCTGTTCGGGTAAACGGAGACTGAGAGACTGTGAGCGAGTGGTTATCCAAAATTGATGCAGGTTTAATCGGGTCGATTGCCGAGGCCGTGATTTACTTTATTGTCGGTCTGATTCTGGCACGTATGGCGAGCCGCGGTGTGAGGCAATGGAGTAAGCACCGTTTCGATAAGCACCAGCAATTGTTAATGGGACGAATTGCGGCTTATCTGGTGCTATTGGTGTTCGTGGTGATGGGCCTGAACGCGATTGGTTTCAATCTGGGTGTGCTGATTGGGGCCGCCGGTATTTTGTCTGTCGCCATCGGTTTCGCTTCTCAAACATCGGCTTCCAA
The DNA here is from genome assembly GCA_964389455.1 of uncultured Methylophaga sp. Lineage (GTDB taxonomy): Bacteria > Pseudomonadota > Gammaproteobacteria > Nitrosococcales > Methylophagaceae > Methylophaga. Next base: position 40,572 of record CAYMEE010000006.1, read on the forward strand.
CATTATCAGTGGTCTTTTTCTGGTGGCGGAGCGGCCGTTTTCAGTGGGTGATTTGATTCGGGTCGGGGCGACGACCGGTGAGGTATTGTCGATTGATTTACTGTCGGTCAAGCTGCGCACTTTCGATAATCTGTTTGTCCGCATTCCCAACGAGACGCTGATTAAATCCGAGGTCACGACGCTGACCCGTTTTCCGATTCGCCGAATCGATCTCGCCATCGGTGTCGCCTACAAAGAAGATATCAAAAAGGTCCGTGAAGTGCTGGAGCGTGTGGCGCAGGCCAACCCGCTGTGTCTCGACGAGCCTAAACCGATTTTTGTGTTTCTGGGATTTGGCGAATCTTCACTGGATATGCAGTTTTCTGTCTGGGTGAAGCGAGAAAAGTTCATCGATCTGAAAAACAGCATTCATGAGGAAATCAAGGAAGCCTTTGATGCTGAAGGCATTGAGATTCCGTTCCCGCATCGTTCGCTTTACACCGGCTCGGTGACCGAACCTTTCCCGATCAGGGTGATTACTGACAGCGAGCAGCAGGAGGCGCGCTAGTTGGCTGTCGGCCATCGCTTATCTGCGCTAAGATAGGCGCCTCAGTGACAAGCAGAGGTAAACCGTGAGTAAATTCAGCGGACAGCTGACCAAGATGGCCGTCACCTTGCCGGCTGATAACCGGGCCCAATATGCGATGCGCCTGGGGGATGAGAAAATGCCAATGAACGAGCTGCTTGGCCAGACTCTGACCCTCAGATATCAGGGCGAAATTCATTGCCTGAATTGTCAGCGACTGACCAAAAAAAGCTTCAGCGGTGGCTTCTGCTTCCCCTGTTCACAGCGCCTGGCACAATGCGATATGTGCTTCATCAAGCCCGAGCTCTGTCACTTTGAACAGGGCACCTGCCGTGAACCTGACTGGGGCCAGGCCGTCTGTATGCAGGATCACATTGTCTATCTTGCTAACAGTTCCGGTCTGAAAGTCGGTATTACCCGCTTCAACCAGGTCCCGACCCGCTGGGTCGATCAGGGCGCGACGCAGGCGCTGCCGATTTTCCGGGTCCGGAGCCGTTATCAGTCCGGGCTGGTGGAAGTGATGTTCAAAAATCATGTTTCCGACCGCACTGACTGGCGCAAAATGCTCAAAGGCGAAGCCGAACCGATTGATCTGGCGGCGGAGCGGGATCGACTGTTAAATGAATGCATATCAGAGATTGAGTCCCTGCAACAACAGTTTGATGACAACAGCATCGCCATTTTGCCGGGAGAGCAGGAGCAACAGATTATATATCCAGTGTCGGCGTATCCGACGAAAGTCTCTTCATTTAACTTTGATAAAACGCCCGAAGTGAGTGGCGTTTTAAATGGCATCAAAGGTCAGTATCTGATTTTCGATAAAGGTGTGATTAATATGCGTAAGTTCAGCGGCTACGAAGTGGAGATGGAGGTCTGATGCTGTATCGACTGATGCGAGGTCTGCTGTTCCGTCTGGATGCGGAGAAATCCCATCACCTGGGCATGACAGGGATCAATCTGATGGAACTGACCGGCCTGTCCTGGCTGCTGACCCGTAAAATGGCGTCGCGCAAGGTCAAAGTCATGGGACTGGAATTTCCTAATGCGGTAGGTCTTGCTGCGGGGTTGGATAAAAACGGTGACTACATTGAGGCGATGTCGGCACTCGGTTTTGGCTTTGTCGAAATCGGCACGGTCACACCACGGCCACAGCCGGGCAATCCCAAGCCGAGATTATTCCGCGTACCGGAAGCTGAGGGCATTATCAACCGGATGGGGTTTAACAATCTCGGTGTGGATCACCTGCTGGAGCAAGTGAGAGCAGCCAAGACTAAGAGTCTTGTGGGCATTAACATCGGCAAAAACTTCGACACGCCGGTTGAGAATGCGGTTGATGATTATCTTATCGGTCTGAACAAGGTTTATCCTCATGCTGATTATGTCACGATAAACATTTCCTCTCCCAACACCCCGGGGCTACGCAGTCTGCAATTCGGTGAATCACTGGATGCTTTACTGTCAGCGCTCAAACAGGCACAGCAGTCATTGGCTGAAGAACACGGTCGCTATGTGCCGATGGCGGTCAAGGTCGCACCTGATCTGACTTCTGAAGAAGTCCGGCAACTGGCCGACGCCTTTGCTTCACACGGTGTTGATGCGGTGATTGCTACTAATACTACGATGTCTCGTGATGAAATATCAGGACTCAGTCATGCTGACGAAGCAGGTGGCCTCAGCGGTGCGCCTGTATTTGAGAAGTCCACCGGTATTGTCCGCCAGTTCCGCGAGGCATTGCCGGAAGACTTGCCGATCATTGCGGCAGGTGGAATCATGTCGGGTGAAGATGCGCTGGCGAAACTGAATGCTGGTGCCGCCCTGGTTCAGCTATACAGTGGCTTGATATACCGCGGCCCGTCGTTAGTACGGGAAGTGGTCGAAACAATCGCAAAGAGGAGTTGAAATGGAAACTGCTGCAGGTGGTGTTGTTGGATTCTGGTTAATGAATATTCTTTACGCGGCACTGATCGTTTTCGTCGGTCGTGTTGTCGTCAAATGGCTGGTGAAGCTGTCACGCAAGATGATGGTTCGCAGCAACATGGATGCGATGTTGATCAACTTCCTCAGCGTCATTGCCAATGCGGTACTGATGCTGTTCGTGTTGATTGCCGCCCTTGACCAACTGGGCGTCGATACCACTTCCATGATTGCCGTACTGGGTGCCGCCGGTCTGGCAGTGGGGCTGGCGTTGAAAGATTCCTTACAGAATTTTGCGGCTGGCGTGATGCTGGTCATGTTCCGCCCATTCAAAGTTGGGGATTTTGTCGAAGCGGCTGGAACCAGCGGCATTATCGAGCAAATCACGATTTTCAATACCCTGATGAGAACCGGCGATAACCGTGAAGTCATTGTCCCTAATGGTCAGATTTACGCAGACACCATCACCAATTACTCGGCCCGTGACACCCGTCGCATTGATATGAGTTTCGGTATTGGTTACGGCGATGATCTGCTGAAAGCCAAGAACCTGCTTAACGATATTGTTAAAGGTCATCCGAAGGTGCATGCCGAGCCAGAACCGGTGATTCGTGTCGCCGAACTGGCAGACAGCAGTGTCAATTTCGATGTACGCCCATGGGTCAATGCCGATGATTACTGGCCAGTACGTTCAGAGTTGATTGAGCAAATCAAACTTGCCTTTGATGAGAACGGCATCTCAATCCCGTTTCCGCAAATGGATGTACACTTGAATAAAGTGGAGAGTTAACCCGACCATCCTTTACAAGGAGAGGGCTATGAAGATCCTGTCTATTCTGGCTGTGGCGCTGATGGCTTTGGCGCTCAGTAGTTGTGCCCGACATCCACATCATCATGGCTATCATCAAGGGCCGCCGCCCCATGCGCCGGCCCATGGCTATCGTGCCAAGCATGGTCATCATGACCTGGTTTATGATTCAAGGCTCGGAGCCTATTTAGTGCTGGGCTATGATGATTTGTATTACCTGGATGACCATTACTATCGTTTTCATGATGGCTACTGGTTATACAGCCGATATTTCGACGATGACTGGCGCCGAATCAACTATGATCATGTCCCATCCAGGTTGAGACACAGTCGTGATTATCCTGATTCAGGCAAGCAGGGAAGAGGTCAAGGGCATAATCACCAGGGCGATCACCCCGGTAAAGGCCGCGGCCGCGGCAATGGTAATAATCAGGACTGGGATTAAAAGTTATCCTTCCATTGCCGGAGCGCGGCAAAGACCGACTCGTCGTCATCGAGTGTTCGGTCACTGAATGTCTCGGCGGCGGTTCTGATATCTGGAATATGACTGCGAAGAAAGGGGTTGGTGGCCAGTTCATCAGCCATTAGTGATGGTATGGTTGCCTGACCTTGCTCCCGCAGTTTTCTGGTCTCATCCTGCCTTTTCTGCAAAGCCGGGTTGTTGGCTTCCACCGCACTGGCAAATCGTAAGTTAGCCATGGTGTATTCATGGGCGCAATACACTTCGGTGTCGCCAGGCAGTTGTTTTAATCGCTGGAGCGAGTGAAATAATTGCCTGGCTGTCCCCCCCAGTAACCTGCCACAGCCACCGGCAAACAGGGTATCACCGCAAAACAGTTTGTTTTCTACGAAATAGCAGATATGTCCGGGGGTATGGCCCGGTGTGTCCAGTACTTGAAACAACGGAAAATCCGGGTCAATTTTTAAATCATCTGTGGCTTGCAGTGGATGAGTAACGGCCCGAATTTTCTCACCGGCAGGGCCAAACACCGGTACCGGATAGCTTTCCAGTAGCGCATCGACGCCGCCGATATGATCTGCATGATGATGCGTGATCAGAATGGCAACCGGCATCAGGTTGTTTTGTTTCAGTGCTGTCAACACCGGTTCAGCATCACCCGGATCAACAATCAACACTTTTCGACTGTTTTCTGCCTGAATCAGCCAGATATAATTATCCTTGAAAGCGTTTACGGCATGTACTGTAAGCATAAAACCTCCCGGATGGGACAATAACATGAATCATTCTGACAGCAAGGATATTGAACGCTGGTGGCAAAGTCCGCTGGGTCAACAGCTGCTGAAGGTGGAGCGAGAGATTGTCAGTCAGTTGGATGAGCCACTGCCAGGCTATTTCTTTCTGCAACTGGGCGGCAGTGAATCCTGTATACCCATCAGCAATCGCGCCAGCAGCCATTGTCTGGTCGCGGCTGATGGGGATGTGCAGGCTGAGGCAGAATCTCTGCCATTTAAATCTCACAGTATAGACAACCTGTTATTACTGCATGTTCTGGAGCGTTCACGTGATCCGCATCAGTTACTGAGAGAAGCAGAGCGCGTACTGGCGGCGGATGGTAAATTGATTCTTTGCTGTTTTAATCCTTTCAGCCTGTGGGGCCTGCGACGCCTGTTTTCCTGGCAGGACAGCCCGCCCTGGGACGGACATTTTTTCAGTCAGACTCGTATCCGAGACTGGCTGGCGCTGCTCAATTTTGAAGTCACAGAGCAGCATAAAACCCTCTTCAGGCCACCATTCAGGCATCCACGATGGATGCAGGGCAGCCTGTTCATGGAGCGCTGGGGGCGACGATTATGGCCCTGGCTGGGCGGGGTTTCTGTTATGGTAGCGGCCAAACGCACCATCCCGCTGACGCCGGTCAGGGAGAACTGGCGCAAACGACGGCTGTTCCCGACCCCGGGGCTGGTCAACAAACCCCTTACCCGAGAACACAGCAATGGACCACGTTGAAATTTTCACTGACGGCGCCTGCAGCGGTAACCCCGGCCCGGGCGGCTGGGGCGCGATCCTGCGGGCCAAAGGCATGGAAAAAGAACTCTCAGGCAGTGAAAAACAGACGACCAATAACCGCATGGAAATGATGGCGGTGATTGCCGCGCTGGAGGCTTTGAAGCGCCCTTGCCGTGTTACCATAACTACCGATTCACAGTACGTAATGAAGGGCATGACTGAATGGCTGCCGGGCTGGAAAGCCAAAAACTGGAAAACAGCGGCAAAAAAGCCGGTCAAAAATGCCGAACTCTGGCAACGGCTGGATAAAGCCATCGCACCTCACGAGGTGAAATGGCAATGGGTGCGCGGTCACAACGGTCACCCGGAAAATGAGCGCGCCGATGAACTGGCTGTGGCAGCCAGAGAAAAGCTGGCAGTTTAACGAGGTTAACGTGGCAGAAGCAGTACAGAAAAGACAGGTCATTCTCGATACTGAAACTACCGGTATCAGCACCGCCGATGACCATCGCATTATCGAAATCGGCTGTGTCGAAATGGTGGGCCGTCGTCTTACCGGCCAGACCTTTCACCAGTACATCAACCCGCAGCGCGAGATTGATGATGGCGCGATAGAAGTGCATGGCATCACCAACGAATTTCTCGCCGACAAACCCCTGTTTGCTGATATTGCCGAAGACTTTCTGCGCTTTATCGAGGGGGCTGAACTGATTATTCATAACGCGCCTTTCGATGTCGGCTTTATCGATCACGAACTGACGAAACTTAAAGGTGAGTCCCGACGCGTTAATACCATTGCCAGTGTGCTCGACACGCTCAAAATGGCGCGTGATAAACATCCCGGTCAGAAGAACAGCCTGGATGCTCTATGCAAACGTTATGATGTAGATAATTCCAATCGTGAACTGCACGGCGCTCTGCTCGATGCCGAGATTCTCGCCGATGTCTACCTAGCGATGACCGGTGGTCAGGTGAGCCTGACATTAACGGCGGAAGAAATTGTCGAAACGGGCAGTGATGACAAAATCGATGTGGAACCGGGACAAACTCAGCCCCGTCAGCCGCTGACTGTTCTCAGGGCCAGCGATGAAGAACTGGCAGCGCATCAGGCCATGCTGGAGAAGGTCAATGAATCCAGTGGCGGCAACTGCGTCTGGCTCGCTGAAAAATAACAAATCTTAGTTTGCGCCGGTTTTGAGTAATCACCCGAGGTCTCACAAAAGGCATACTCAGTGCTGCAAGCACCGGCTCAATCCATCAAACAAATAACACTCCTCCCTTTGAGTCATCTGTACCTATCTGCGTAATTGCGGCTAAAAAATCTTTCCCGGTTCAATTTTTCATTCAAACCGGCTTGAAATTGATTTTTTTGTCCCCAAGTTGTGGGTCTGTTACAAGCAAACCGGAATGATGACTCATGAGCAACGAAGAAATCGAAAAGCCTGAAGACAATCAGGAACAGGAAACTGCCAACGATTCAGAACAGCAGGCCCAGCCGGAAGCGGAACAGGATACGGCGAAGCTGCTTGAAGATGCACGTAACAAAGCCGATGAGCATTGGAACGAGCTGTTAATGGCCCGGGCTGATCTGGAAAACATGCGTCGTCGTCACAGCCGTGACCTGGAAAATGCACACAAACACGCGCTGGATAAATTCGTCGCCGAGCTCTTGCCTATCTGCGACAGCCTGGAACTGGGGTTGAGTGCAGCGCATAAAGAGGAAGCCACGCTGGAAACCGTGCGTGAAGGCATGGATATGACGCTGAAAATGCTGCTTGGCAATATCGGCAAGCTGGGACTGGAGCAAATCAACCCGGAAGGTGAGGCCTTTAACCCGGACCTGCATCAGGCCGTGTCGATGCAGCCTGCCGATGGGGTGGATTCCAACCAGGTCATCAGCGTGATGCAGAAAGGTTATGCCTTTAACGGCCGCGTGATTCGTCCGGCGATGGTAGTGGTTTCACAATAATTCGTTTGGGGCCTTGAAATTGCAGAAATGTCCCCCAAATACACGAACATAGGCTGATAAAGCCAGCAACATATTAAGAATGATGGAGTTTAACTATGGGTAAAATTATTGGTATCGACCTGGGAACGACCAATTCCTGTGTCGCAGTAATGGAAGACGGCAAAGCACGTGTGATTGAGAACAGCGAAGGCGATCGCACCACACCGTCAATCGTTGCCTTCACCAAGGACAACGAAGTATTGGTTGGTCAATCTGCCAAGCGTCAGGCCGTCACCAATCCCAAGAACACCTTATACGGTATCAAACGTCTGATCGGTCGTAAGTTCAAAGAGAAAGTCGTTCAGCGTGATATCGACATGGTCCCTTACAAGATTATTGAAGCCGATAATGGCGACGCCTGGGTCTCTGTCAATGACAAGAAAATGGCACCGCCAGAAATCTCTGCCCGCGTGCTGATGAAAATGAAGAAAACCGCGGAAGAATTCCTCGGTGAAGAAGTGACCGAAGCGGTTGTGACTGTACCGGCTTACTTCAACGACTCTCAGCGTCAGGCGACTAAAGACGCCGGTAAGATTGCCGGTCTGGAAGTCAAACGTATCATCAACGAACCTACCGCGGCTGCCCTGGCTTACGGCATGGACAAAAAGCGTGGTGATTCCACTGTCGTGGTTTATGACCTGGGTGGTGGTACTTTCGACGTATCTATCATCGAAATCGCTGATATCGAGGGTGAACACCAGTTCGAAGTGCTGGCCACCAACGGTGACACCTTCCTCGGTGGTGAAGACTTTGACCAACGCATCATCGATTACCTCGTTGATGAGTTCAAGAAAGATCAGGGCGTTGATCTGGGCAAAGACCCGCTGGCACTGCAACGTCTGAAAGATGCAGCTGAAAAAGCCAAGATCGAGCTGTCTTCAAGTCAGCAAACCGATATCAACCTGCCTTATATCACGGCAGATCAAAGCGGTCCCAAACACATGGAAATCCGCCTGACCCGTGCCAAGCTGGAATCGCTGGTCGAAGACCTGATTACCCGCAGCATGGAACCTTGCAAAATGGCACTGAAAGATGCCGGCCTGTCGACTTCACAAATCGACGATGTGATTCTGGTCGGTGGTCAGACCCGTATGCCGAAAGTGCAGGAAGCGGTAAAAGACATGTTCGGCAAAGAGCCGCGTAAAGACGTCAACCCTGATGAAGCGGTCGCGCTGGGTGCTTCTATCCAGGCTGCGGTTCTGGCTGGTGATGTCAAAGACGTACTGCTGCTGGACGTCACCCCGCTGAGCCTGGGTATCGAAACCATGGGCGGTGTCATGACCAAGCTGGTTGAGAAAAACACCACCATCCCGACCAAGGCGAACCAAGTGTTCTCAACTGCCGAAGACAATCAGCCTGCCGTGACTATTCACGTGCTGCAGGGTGAGCGCGAAATGGCATCCGCCAATAAGTCGCTGGGCCGTTTTGACCTGGCTGATATTCCGCCGGCACCGCGTGGTGTACCGCAGATTGAGGTTACCTTCAACATCGATGCCAACGGCATCCTGCACGTGTCTGCCAAAGACAAGGCGACCGGCAAGGAACAGTCTATCGTCATTAAGGCTTCAAGCGGTCTGAGCGATGATGAAGTCGAGCAAATGGTGAAAGATGCGGAAGCCCATGCTGAGGAAGATAAGAAATTCCATGAGCTGGTCACTGCACGTAACCAAGCTGATGCACTGATTCATGCGACCAACAAATCGCTGAAAGATCTGGGCGACAAAGTCGAAGCCGACGAGAAGGCGAACATCGAGTCCGCCGTTGAAGCGCTGCAGGAAGCGATCAAGGGTGAGGACAAAGACGATATCGAAGCCAAGACTAATGCGCTAAGCGAAGCTTCTGCCAAACTGGCTGAACGTGCCTATGCTGAGAACGCAGAAGCCGGTGCCGGTGAAGGCGCAGCTGAAGACGCGCAGTCCGGTGACGATGTGGTCGATGCCGAGTTCGAAGAAGTCGACGACGACAAGAAGAAGTAATCCTGTAAGTCCGTTGTGGTGATGGGGAGAATACAGTGTCTACCCGAGTAAACATCACTGCTGACGGACAGGACTAACAAGACAAACAGGCGTCTGGTCAGACCGGCGCCTGTTTTGTTGTTTTGGGGAAAACAAGAAGAATGGCCAGAAGAGACTATTACGAGATTTTGGGTATCTCGCGAACGGCGACCGAGGCCGAAATCAAAAAAGCCTATCGTCGCATGGCGATGAAGTACCACCCGGACCGTAATCCGGATGATGCTGAAGCCGAAACCAAGTTTAAAGAAGCAAAAGAAGCTTACGAAATTTTAGCCGACAGCCAGAAGCGCGCGGCTTATGATCAGTTCGGTCATGAAGGCGTCGACCAGTCGATGGGTGGCGGTTTTGGTCGAGGCGGTGCTGGTGGCTTCAGCGATATTTTCGGTGACGTCTTTAATGATATCTTCGGCGCCGGCGGTGGTCGCCAGCAGGCCTTCCGCGGGGCCGATCTGCGCTACCGTCTGGAACTGTCGCTGGAAGAAGCGGTTGCCGGTACTACGGCCAAAATTCGTATCCCGGTCAATGTCGAATGCGAAAGCTGTGAGGGCAGCGGCGCCAAGAAAGGTACCGAGCCGGTCACCTGCACCACCTGTGGTGGCCACGGTCAGGTTCGGATTCAGCAGGGCTTTTTCACCATGCAGCAGCCCTGTCCGCACTGTCGCGGTACCGGTAAGATGATCAAAGAACCGTGCTCTGATTGTCACGGCGAAGGCCTGGTTCAGGAACACAAGACACTCTCAGTGAAAGTACCTGCCGGTGTCGATACCGGTGATCGGATCCGTCTGCAGGGCGAAGGCGAAGCCGGCTTGCACGGCGCTCCCGCTGGTGATCTGTTTGTTGAAGTCGCGGTCAAACGCCATGATGTCTTTACCCGTGATGGCACCAATCTGTTCTGCGATGTGCCACTGAGTTTTGTCACAGCGGCACTCGGCGGTGAGGTGGAAGTACCGACACTGGAAGGCAAAGCCAGCCTTAAAATCCCGGAAGGCACTCAGAGCGGTCAGCAGTTCAGGATGCGTGGCAAAGGCGTGACCTCGGTGCGAGGTGGCCCGACAGGAGATTTGTTGTGCCGCGTGATTATCGAAACGCCGGTGAAGCTCTCGAAGAAGCAGAAAGAATTGCTGGAACAGTTTGAGAAAGATATTCAGGGTGGCGGTGAAAAACACAGCCCTAAACATTCTTCCTGGCTGGATGCGGTGAAACGCTTTTTTGAGTGAGGCCGTTGCCTGCTTGCGATGAGGGCTCAGGATGGGGATACTTGCCATTCTGAACCTTAGCAGTGTGACAACTGAATAAAACAAATAAGGGAAGTTAAATGACAATCAAGATTGCGATCAATGGCGCTGCCGGCCGCATGGGCCGCTGCCTGATTCAGGCAGTGGCGCAAACCGAGGGCCTAGAACTAAGCGCAGCCATTGATCGAGCTGATTCTTCGCTGATTGGGGCTGATGCCGGTGAACTAGCCGGGGTCGGCAAACTGAATGTGGCTTTGAGCAGTGATGTCGATGCGGCGACCCAAGTCTCCGATATTATTATCGACTTCACCTTGCCTGAAGTGACCATGGCACTGCTGCCACATTGTGTCGCCAACCAATGCCGTCCGGTGATCGGTACCACAGGGTTTGATGATTCGCAGAAACAGGCCATCAGCGAAGCCGCTGAGAAGGTGTCTGTGATTCTGGCCCCGAATATGAGTGTCGGCGTCAATCTGTCACTGAAATTGCTGGATCTGGCGGCACGAGTTTTGGGTGATGAAGTCGATATCGAAATCGTGGAAGCCCATCACCGCCATAAAGTGGATGCGCCTTCCGGCACCGCCCTTCGCATGGGGGAGGTCGTTGCCGATGCTTTAGGTCGTGATTTGAAACAATGCGCTGTTTATGGCCGTGAAGGCCGTACCGGTGAGCGTGATCGCAATACGATCGGCTTTGCCACTGTGCGTGCCGGCGATATTGTTGGTGATCACACCGTGATGTTTGCCGGTGAGGGCGAGCGGGTGGAAATTACCCACAAAGCCTCCAGCCGTATGACCTTTGCTTTCGGTGCCATGCGCGCTTCCAAGTGGCTGATGCAGCACAATAACGGTCTGTTCGACATGCAGGACGTGTTGGGGCTCAAAAACTGAGTCCAGTTGAGCAGGATATTAAAAAAGGCCGGTTATCCGGCCTTTTTTATGTCTGAACAGCAGCTCAGTAGCTGGCCGCTTTCTGTTCAGCCTGGCGTGAGCCGGCCGGATCACCAGCACGTAAGCGAATCTTGGCAAGCAATTGCCACAGGCGACGCAGTTGGTCAGCATTACCCTGAGCGACTGAGACGCCTTTCAGCGCAACCTGTTCCGCAAGTCCATAATCCTCCAGTTCCATATGGGTCAGCGCCAGCGAATAATAGACTTCCGGATCTCTGGGGGCGATACGCTGCGCCCGTTGCAGACTGCCCTGAGCGGCACGGTAATCGCCGGTGTTGCGGGACTGTTCCGCATCACTGAGTAAAGCAACGACGGCAGGACTTTGTTGGACCTGTGGCGCAGGAGCGGTGGAGGGGCCTGGCGTGGCTGACGGCCCGGAATCAGGCAGCGGCGTGGCGACAGCAGGTTCAGAGGGGGGCTGCTGTGGCGCCGGTCTGGGTTCCTGCCTGGGCTCGGCCTGGCTGCCGCGATCTTCCACCGGCGGTCTAGGTGGTTGTGAAGGCGCGATACTGCAGCCTGCCATCATCGCAACAAAAAAAGCTGTCAGTACCAAGCGTGGGGATAATAAACGCATAATCATTCCTTAGCGAAACCAGTCCTTAATCCAGTCAATCGAACGGCTGACAGGGTCATCCTGCTCTTCTGGTTTGAGATAACATTCCGCTGTTTGTTGTGGCGCTGTACCGCGAATAAAGGGTAACTGCCTAGCTTGTTCACATTGTGCAGCAGAGAGATAGCCATTGTCCTCATTTACCCATAGCCATTCAATGTTTTCCGGTGTCGCTGCGTGGAAGCTTTCCAGTGGCTGAGCGGCCATAAACTGTGTCCAGGCGCGTAGCGCACCGCCCGAGCCCGTGAATGGCAGCGGTGAGTTATCATCCTGACCCAGCCAGACCACAGCAAGACGGTTATTGCTGAAGCCGGCAAACCAGCTGTCACGCTGATCATCCGATGTGCCAGTCTTGCCGGCGACACTGATACTGCCCGGTAGGCTGCGGTAGATACTGGCGGCAGTGCCACTGCGGGTCACCTCCTGCATCACCGTCTGCAACAGAAAGACATCTTCTGCCGCGACTGTCTGTTTCAGCTGAAAGGGATAGCTGGACAGTGCCTTGCCATCACTGTCAGTTACCGTGCGTATGGCTCTGGCCGGCATCTGAAAACCGTTGGCGGCGATGGTCTGATACATCGTGGCGACTTCAAGCGGAGACAGACCCTGAGCCCCCAGCAGTAGGGATGGATAGGGATCGAGATCACGACGCACGCCCAGTCTGACCATCGTATCAATGACATTATCAAGGCCTACTTCCATACCCAGCCTGGCTGTGGATATATTATAAGAGTGGGTCAGCCCTTCTATCAGCGTGACCTCGCTGTGAGACTGTTTATCGAAATTCTGTGGCTTCCAGGTCTGGCCGTTGGGCTGTGGCAGTGAATAGGGTGAGTCATCCAGTCGTGTACTCAGGGTGTACCCCTGTTCCAGGGCAGTAAGATAGACAGCCGGCTTGACCAGTGAGCCGATAGGCCGCTTGGAATCCAGCGCGCGGTTGAAACCTTTGTAGCGGGTATTGCGATCACCAATCACTGACAGCACTTCGCCAGTCTGCGGATCAGTGACCACCATGCTGCCCTGCAGCTTGTCGACTTTCTGGTAACCCTGCTCTAATTGCTCGATAGTCTGAGTCAGCGCCTGTTCAGCTTCTTTTTGAACAATCGGATCCAGGCTGGTGAAAACACGGAGGCCTTCTGAACTCAGATCTTCGTCGCGATAATGGCGTCGCAGTTGACGTTTCACCAGATCCAGAAACGCGGGGTAGGCCTCTTTCAATAATGTGCCTTTTTCGACCACATCCAAATCTGCACTGGTGGCCTGTTGATACTGTTGCTGGGTGATTTCACCCTGGTCTCTGAGCACACGCAGTACCAGATCACGTCGTTGCTTGGCGCGCTTCGGATGTCGGCGCGGATCATAATAAGAAGGGCCTTTCACCATGCCGGCCAGCAAGGCGAACTGATGCAGTTTGAGCTCCTGAATCGGTTGAGCGAAGAAATAATGGGCACCTAAGCCAAAGCCGTGAATGGCGCGGGCGCCATCCTGCCCCAGATAGACTTCATTCAGATAGGCTTCCAGGATTTCATCCTTGCTGTAATGCAACTCCAGCAGCATCGCCATTGGCATTTCCAGCAGTTTACGAATCAGCGTCCGGTCAGAGGTGAGATAGAAGTTTTTAATCAACTGCTGAGTCAGGGTACTGCCGCCCTGAACAAAAGCACCTGCTTTGATGTTAGCAACCATCGCGCGGGCGATGCCTTTGGGCGAGATGCCATGATGATCGTAAAAGTCACGATCTTCAATTGCGATCAGTGCATCAATCAGCCCCGGCGGCGCATCCTGCAGCTGGATCAGATCACGATCTTCATTATTGAGTGGGTAAATGCCGCCGATCAGGACGGGTTCCAGTCGAACCAGCGCAAGTTCATTGCCCTGATAGTCGCTGATAGCGGACAAACCCTGACGGTTAAAGTCGAGTACCATCCGGCGGGGGGGCTCTTTACCGTCGGTAAAATTAAAGCCGCGGGTCGAGATAATGGCACGAGAGGCTGAAAATGCGGCCTGGCCTGGTTTCGAAGCCTTACTCACAAACTGGTAGCCAAGACCACGCAACTCGATTTTGAGGTCTTCTATCGATAAAGGTGAACCGGCATAAAGCTCAAGCGGGCGGGCAAAAACCTTGGCCGGAACAGCCCAGCGTTTACCTTCAAACTGGTGCCGGATCTGCACATCGAGGAATAGCAGCAGCAAGCCCACCACAACCAGCAAGGTGAACAGGATTTTGAACAGCGTCGCTTTGCTGATAAAACCGCGGTTATTTTTGCGTGAAGTACTGCGGCTGCGGCGTTTCACCGGTTTGCGTTTTGCAGTTTTCGTTGTTTTCTTTGAAGCCATAAATGATTTGGATGTCCGGGTCAGGGGCTACCATCAATTAGAATAGAGCACGATTGCAAGAATTTCTGTTAATCAGTTTCCAGCCTGTAGAGATCGCTTGTTCTGACCAGTCAATTCGCACAGGCAGTCTATTATGCTTGAGCTGATTAAATTTTGCTGAAGCCGGGCGATTTCCATTGAGATGATCCGTGCACCTGTTTTTGCCGCTCGCAGCAGCGGTTTTTTGACCGTATACAAGAACCTGCGACCTTTGTAACTAGGGGACAGCCTGATTTCGCATTATCGAAATTGTCTGGTAATATGCAGAACTCCGAACGGGTTTCATGCGTAAAATTATTCACCTGAAACTGCGAGAAAATGCAACTGAAGTGAGCGTTTATGGCTTTAGAAACACCAGTCTGTGACTTCGGTCAGCCAGCCATTGATTTTTCGCTGCCGGGCACCGATGGCGAAATCTGGACGCTGGACGACTGTCGCGGTGAAAATGGTCTGCTGATTATGTTCATCTGCAATCACTGTCCCTACGTACAGGCCGTGATTGACAGACTGGTCCGCGATACCAATGAGCTGAAGCAATACGGCATCAACTCCGTTGCCATCATGGCCAATGATGTAGAAGAGTACCCGGAAGACTCGTTCGATAACATGAAAAAGGTTGCGAAGCAGCAAGGGTTTTCCTTTCCTTATTTATATGATGAATCGCAGCAGGTCGCCCAGGCTTACGGGGCAGTCTGCACGCCTGATTTTTTTGGCTATAACAAAGACCTGGAGTTGCAATACCGCGGTCGTCTGGATGCCAGCCGTAAACAAGCTGCCGATCCGGATGTTCGACGGGACCTGTTCGAAGCAATGAAGCAGGTCGCTGAAACAGGCCACGGCCCAGAAAATCAGATACCGAGTATGGGCTGCTCGATCAAATGGCGGGCGGCTTAATTTTTTTTAATAGGAGAATGTAGAAAATGGCTACACGTAGACATTTAGCTAATGCAATCCGTGCCCTGAGTATGGATGCAGTACAAAAGGCGAATTCTGGTCACCCGGGTGCGCCTATGGGTATGGCGGATATCGCCGAAGTCCTGTGGAACGACCACCTGAAGCACAATCCTAATAACCCGAAATGGGCTGACCGTGATCGCTTTGTCCTGTCTAACGGCCACGGCTCTATGTTGATTTATTCATTGCTGCACCTGACCGGTTACGACCTGCCAATGGATTCAATCAAAACATTCCGTCAGCTGCACTCTCAATGTGCCGGTCACCCTGAATACGGTTATGCACCGGGTGTTGAAACCACCACTGGTCCTCTGGGTCAGGGCATCACCAACGGTGTCGGTTTCGCCATGGCGGAAAAACTGATGGCGGACCAGTTCAACAAGCCAGGTCATGACATCGTTAACCACCACACCTATGTCTTCATGGGCGACGGTTGCTTGATGGAAGGTGTTTCTCACGAAGCCTGTGCGCTGGCCGGTACTTGGGGTCTGGGTAACCTGATCGCATTCTGGGATGACAACAACATCTCTATCGACGGTCATATTGATGGCTGGTACACCGATGACACTGCCAAGCGTTTTGAAGCATACGGCTGGCATGTACAAGCTGTTGACGGTCACGATTCTGACGCTATCAACAAAGCCATCGAAGAAGCCAAGAAAGTCACTGACAAGCCGTCACTGATCTGTTGTAAAACCATCATTGGTTTCGGTTCACCTAACAAATCAGCCAGCCACGACTGCCATGGTGCAGCGCTGGGTGAAGAAGAAGTGGCACTGACCCGTAAAGAACTGGGTTGGGACTACGAGCCATTTGTGATTCCTGAAGACGTTTACGAAGGTTGGGATGCCAAAGCCAAAGGTGCTGAAGCAGAAGCCGCCTGGAATGAAAAATTCGCTGCCTATGAGAAGGAATATCCTGAACTGGCTGCTGAATTCAAACGTCGTATGGCCGGTGAACTGCCAGCTAACTGGAAAGAAGTCACCGACAACATGATCGCTGAAACCAACGAGAAAGCTGAAAAAGTAGCGACTCGTAAAGCATCACAAAATGTTATCACCGCGCTGGCACCAACCCTGCCTGAGTTCCTGGGTGGTTCTGCTGACCTGACCGGTTCTAACCTGACCAGCTGCCCAAGCTTTAAACACGTTTCCGGTAAAGAGCCTGGTAACTACATCTCTTACGGTGTCCGTGAATTCGGTATGTTTGCCATCATCAACGGTATGGCACTGCACGGTGGTCTGCTGCCTTACGGCGGTACTTTCCACATGTTCTCTGACTATGCCAAAAACGCACTGCGTATGGCGGCATTGATGAAACAACGCACCATCGCTGTTCTGACTCATGACTCTATCGGTCAGGGTGAAGACGGCCCGACTCACCAACCTGTCGAAAACTCAGCCGGTCTGCGTTACATCCCGAATATGGATGTATGGCGTCCAGGTGATTCAACCGAAGTGGCTGTAGCCTGGGTTGCTGCCATCGAGCGTATGGATGGTCCTAGCAGCCTGGTATTGAGCCGTCAGGGCGTTCCCGGCCGTACCCATGACAAAGCTGATTTCGAAGCGATTCGTAAAGGTGGCTATGCTATTTCTGAAGCAGACGGCGGCAACGCTGACGTGATTCTGATCGGTACCGGTTCTGAACTGGATCTGGCACTGCAGGCTCAGGAAGCACTGAAAGCAGACGGCATCAACGCACGCGTTGTTTCCATGCCTTCGACCAACGTCTTCGATCGTCAGGATCAAGCTTACAAAGACAGCGTCCTGACACCAGGTGTCAAACGTGTTTCTGTTGAAGCCGGTGTTACTGACTTCTGGCGTAAATACGTCGGCCTGGAAGGCGGTACTGTCGGTATCGACACCTTCGGTGAATCTGCACCAGGTGGCGATCTGTTCAAGTACTTCGGCTTCACTGTCGAGAACGTCGTTAAAACTGTGAAAGAAACCCTGTAAGGGCTTTGATTCTCAGTAGTAAAAATGACCAGCGGGCTTTGGCCCGCTGGTTTTTTTTCGCCTGAGACTTTAAAGTCTAAAAAGTAAATCCTTGTGCACGAGTTTTTAGTTTTTAGACAAATTAAATCCAGAGAGGAAAAAGCATGACGATTAAAGTCGGTATTAACGGTTTTGGCCGTATCGGCCGGATGGCATTCCGGGCTGCAGCCAAAGACTTTAAAGATATTGAAGTGGTGGCGATTAACGATTTGCTTGACCCGGAATATCTTGCTTACATGCTCAAATATGATTCGGTCCATGGTCGCTTTGACGGCGAGGTTGAGGTTAAGGATGGTCACCTGGTCGTTAACGGCAAAACTATACGGGTAACGGCCGAGCGCAACCCTGCCGATCTGAAATGGGATGAAGTCGGAGCTGAACTGGTGATTGAATGCACCGGTTTTTTCCTGACCGAAGAAAGCTGCCAGGCGCATATTGATGCCGGTGCCAAAAAAGTGGTGCAATCGGCGCCGTCCAAAGATCACACGCCCATGTTTGTTTACGGTGTTAATCACAAAAGCTATCAGGGTGAAGCGATTGTCTCAGCAGCTTCCTGCACCACGAATGCGCTGGCACCCGTCTCCAAAGTGCTGCATGACAGCTTTGGTATCAAACGCGGCCTGATGACGACCGTTCATGCCGCAACAGCGACACAGAAAACCGTGGATGGTCCGTCAATGAAAGACTGGCGCGGCGGCCGCGGTATTCTGGAAAATATCATTCCCTCTTCTACCGGTGCGGCCAAAGCCGTCGGTAAGGTGTTGCCGGATCTGAACGGCAAACTGACAGGGATGGCATTCCGGGTACCGACCTCCGATGTTTCAGTCGTCGACCTGACGGTAGAACTGGAAAAAGACGCCGATTACGACGCCATCTGCCAGGCAATGCGCGATGCTGCTGATGGCGAATTGAAAGGCGTCCTGGCTTACACTGATGAAAGCGTGGTTTCCACCGATTTCAGAGGCTGTACAGCACCCTCGATTTTTGATGCCGGTGCCGGCATAGCGCTGGATGGCACTTTTATCAAAGTCGTGGCCTGGTATGACAATGAGTACGGCTACACCTGCAACATGATGCGCCTCGTGCAACATGTTGCCGTCTAAGCCAAAACCCTAAATTAGAATCAATAAGGCTTCCTGCACAGCGGGAGGCCTTTTTTATGCCTAAAATAGTGGCGTAGATCACTATACTGGTGAAAAAATTTAAAGAGGGAAATTCCATGTCCGTAATTAAAATGGCTGACTTGGACCTGGCCGGTAAACGCGTATTGATCCGCCAGGACCTGAATGTGCCACTGAAAAAAGGGGTTGTCGCAGACGGTACCCGTATCCATGCTTCGCTGCCCACCATTAAACTGGCGCTGGAAAAAGGTGCCCGCGTCATGATTATGTCTCACCTTGGGCGTCCTACCGAAGGTGAATATGTGCATCAGTACTCGATGGCACCGGTCGCCAATTATCTGTCAGCGCTGTTGGAACAGCCGGTCAGACTCGAACAGAACTGGCTGGAGCCGGACTTTATTCCTGTCGAGTCAGGCGAAGTCGTGATCTGTGAAAATGTCCGCTTTAATATTGGTGAAAAGAAAAACGACGATGCTTTGTCACAAAGAATGGCAAAGATGTGTGATGTCTTTGTGATGGATGCTTTCGGTACTGCCCACCGGGCCCAGGCCTCCACCCATGGTGTGGCGAAATATGCACCCATCGCCTGTGCCGGTCCATTGCTGGCAGCCGAACTGGAAGCTTTGGGTAAAGCGCTGGATAACCCAGCACGGCCCATGGTGGCGATTGTCGGTGGTTCCAAGGTCTCGACCAAGCTCAGTGTGCTTGAGAGCCTTTCTACCAAGGTGGATCAGCTGATCGTGGGCGGCGGTATTGCCAATACTTTTATCGCTGCGGAAGGTTACAATGTCGGTAACTCACTGTATGAAGAAGAGTTTCTTGATACCTGCCGCAAACTGCGCAGTGAGGCTCAGTCACGTGGTGGTGATATTCCGGTGCCTACCGATGTGGTGTGTGGTAAAAAATTTGCAGAAAACGCTGAGGCCGAGACCAAGAAGGTCGAAGATGTCGAAGATGATGATATGATCTTTGATATCGGTCCTAAAACAGCAGAGAAGCTGGCGGACATCCTCAAAAATGCGGGTACCATCGTCTGGAACGGGCCGGTAGGCGTATTTGAATTCAATCAGTTCGGCGAAGGCACCAAAGAAATCGCGATGGCGATTGCCGAATCAGACGCTTTCTCCATCGCCGGTGGCGGCGATACCCTGGCAGCGGTGTCCAAATACAAAATCTGTGATGATATTTCTTATATTTCCACTGGCGGCGGTGCATTCCTTGAGTTTCTGGAAGGTAAAACCCTGCCTGCCGTTGAAATTCTGGAGCAGCGTGCCGCCGAATCCAGCTAACTAACAAGGAGTTGATGTGACGGCCATTAGACGAACAAAAATTGTTGCGACTCTGGGGCCGGCCACGCAGCGGCCTGAAACCCTGGATGCCATGTTCGAAGCCGGTATGAACGTGGTCAGGCTCAACTTCTCTCATGGTGATCCAACAGATCACATCAATCTGGCCGAGCGGGTGCGTGAGCGCGCCCGCATGCGCCACAAACCTGTCGGTATTCTTGCCGATCTGCAGGGGCCTAAAATCCGTATCGCCCGGTTTAAAGACGGAGCAGTCGAGCTTAAAGAAGGCGACAGTTTTGTGCTGGATGCGGCGCTGGGTAGTCAGGATGGTGATGACAATCAGGTCGGCATTGATTACAAGGCACTACCCGATGATGTCAGCGCGGATGATATTCTGCTGCTGGATGATGGCCGCATCGTGCTACGCGTCGAAGGTGTGAATGAGCGCCGCATCATGACCTGCGTTATCAGCGGTGGCACGCTGTCCAATAACAAGGGTATCAACCGCCAGGGGGGCGGTTTATCTGCCGCCGCGCTGACAGATAAGGACCGGCAGGATATTATCACCGCAGCCAGAATGGAAGCCGATTATCTGGCGGTGTCTTTTCCACGATCTGCTGAAGATATCCATGAAGCCCGGCGCTTGCTGCACGAGGCCGGCGGTCATGCTGCCATCGTCGCCAAAATCGAACGCGCTGAAGCCATAGATGCAATAGAAGAGATCATCGAAGCCGCCGACGCGATTATGGTGGCACGCGGTGATTTGGGTGTGGAAATGGGCGATGCCGCCTTGCCACCGATACAGAAACGCATCATCAGCATGGCGCGTCGTATGAACCGGGTAACCATCACGGCGACCCAAATGATGGAATCGATGATTTTGAACCCGATTCCGACTCGGGCTGAAGTATTCGATGTTGCCAATGCCGTGCTGGACGGCACTGATGCGGTGATGCTCTCAGGCGAAACCGCGGTCGGTAAGAACCCGATTAAAACCATTGCTGCGATGCATCGGATTTGTCTGCAGGCAGAACAGGAACGGGAAATTCGCGTCTCGCGTCATCGGATAGACTCCAAGTTTGAGCAGATGGACGAGGCGATAGCGATGGGGGCGATGTATTTGGCTAACCATCTCAATGTGAAAACCATTGCGGCGCTGACAGAGTCGGGGGCGACCGTTTTATGGATGTCCCGGATCAGTTCGGGTATTCCGATTTTTGCCCTGACACCCCACGAAAAAACGGCACGGAGGGTCACCCTATACCGCGGTGTCTATCCGATTAAATTCCCGCGTCAGCATGATGATCACGCTGCCTTGAATCGGGAAATTATTGATGAGCTTGAGCGTCGCGGGGTCGTTACGGATGGTGATATAGTTATTATTACAAAAGGTGATCTGGAAGTTCAGGGCAGCACCAATGCGCTCAAACTGGTGCAGGTCGGTGATATGGTCGAACCCCGGATCAATGGTCAAAGCTGCGAATAGCGCAGTGCTTTAAGAGGAGAGAAGTTATGGCTCTCATATCATTGCGTCAGTTACTTGATTATGCGGCTGAGCATGAGTTCGGCGTGCCCTCTTTCAATGTCAATAACATGGAACAGGTGCATTCGATTATGGAGGCCGCGGTTGCAGCCGACAGTCCCGTTATCATGCAGGCCAGCGCCGGCGCCAGAAGCTATGCCGGTGAACCGTTTCTGCGGCATTTGATCCTGGCTGCGCTGGAAGCCTATCCGGATATTCCGATTGTGTTGCATCAGGATCATGGGGCTTCCCCCAGTGTCTGTGCCCGTTCAATTCAGTCGGGCTTCAGCTCGGTGATGATGGACGGTTCATTGCAGGAAGATATGAAAACCCCTGCGGAATACGAATATAACGTGCGGGTGACCCGGGAAGTGGTCGATATGGCTCATGCCTGTGGTGTTTCGGTAGAAGGCGAACTGGGCTGTCTGGGCTCGTTGGAGTCCGGCATGATGGGCGAAGAGGATGGCCACGGTGCGGAAGGTAAGCTGGATCACAGTAAACTGCTGACAGACCCGGATGAAGCCGTTGATTTTGTTAAGCGTACCGAGGTGGATGCCCTGGCAGTCGCTATCGGCACCAGTCATGGTGCTTACAAATTTACTCGGCCACCGACCGGTGAGATTCTGGCCATCGACCGTATCAGGGAACTGAGAAAGAAACTGCCCAACACGCATTTTGTCATGCATGGTTCCAGCTCGGTGCCGCAGGAATGGCTCAAAATTATCAACACTCATGGCGGTGATATTGGCCAGACCTACGGGGTGCCGGTCGAGGAAATCGCCGAAGGCATTAAGTCAGGTGTGCGCAAGGTCAATATCGATACCGATCTGCGGATGGCTTCAACCGGTGCGATTCGTCAGTTTATGACCGATGAGAAAAACAAGCCAGTGTTCGACCCACGTAAGTTTCTCAAAGCATCCACAGCGGCGATGCAGGAAATCTGTCAGGCGCGCTACGAAGCCTTCGGCAGCGCCGGTCATGCTGGCAAAATTAAGCCTATTCCACTCAGCAAAATGGTCGATCGTTACCAGAGTGGTGAGCTGAAACCGGTTTTATCCTGATTGTCAGGGATACGCCAGAAAAGGCGGCAAAATGCCGCCTTTTCTACCTCAAACCAATCAGTTGCGAGCTCAACGCCTGAATGCGGTAAACTATCGCTTTTAGCTACGGGGATGGGCTTGTGCATCAGCTATTAGCGATTGCGATTGGCGGCGCGGTGGGATCCGTGCTTCGCTTTGTGGTCTCCACCAATGTTCACCGCCTGATGGGCAAAGACTTTCCCTATGGCACATTAACTGTTAACGTGCTCGGTTCGCTGCTGATGGGCTTTTTATTCATCATGCTGGTTGAGCGTCAAATCAGCTCTGTAGAACTGAGATCAGGCATTTTATTTGGCGTTTTGGGTGCCTTTACCACCTTTTCTTCATTCTCGTTCGAAACCCTGGCTTTAATGGAGAGTGGCGACTGGGCCAAGGCGCTGGTGAATGTCTTTGTGAGTGTGAGCTGTTGCCTGCTGGCAACCTGGGTTGGTTTAGGAATAGGAAGGCAGTTATGAGTCAGGCCGTGACGATGGCACGCATCTATCTGGTCGAAGGGCGTGATGATGTCAATAAAATCATCAGCCGACTGGTGGATATCCGGGTTCGTGGATTCACTGTGTTTAAAGGTGTTGCTGGTCTCGGCAGTGATCACCGATTGCACAAGGCCTCTCTGCTAGCGCTCTCCTCTGAGCTGCCGATTATCATCGAATTTTTTGATGAACCTGAGCACGTGAAGGAAACCATTGAAAAACTGGGAGATTTGGTGAAGCCGGAACTGGTCATCAGCTGGCCCGCACAATCTGGAATATAAATTAACATGTTAGATCCGAAGTTACTGAGAAACGAAGCAGAAGAGCTTGCTGCACAACTCAAGCGTCGTGGTTTTGAACTCGACCTGAACCTGTTAGCGCAACTGGAGCAGGAACGTAAACAGGCACAACTGGACGCGCAGGAACTGCAGACAGAGCGCAACGCCCGTTCCAAAAATATTGGTAAAGCCAAGGCGGCCGGTGAAGACATCGCGCCCCTGCTTAAAGAAATCGAAGATTTGGGCGACCGTCATAAAGTGGCTGAAGCCAGACTGGCGGAAGTACTCGACAAGCTTTCTGATGTGGCCCTGGGTATTCCCAACCTGCCTCAGGCTGATGTACCTGCCGGTAAGGATGAGACTGAAAACGAAGAAGTCTCACGCTGGGGCGAACCCCGTCAGTTCGATTTCGAACCCAAAGATCATGTGGATCTGGGGGCGGCGCTGAATGGAATGGACTTCGAAACGGCGGCGAAAATCAGTGCAGCCCGCTTTGTCACGCTGCAGGGGCCTCTGGCCAGACTGCAACGGGCATTGACCCAGTTTATGCTCGACACCCATAGTGAACAGCATGGCTACACCGAAACCTATGTGCCTTATCTGGTAAATGCGGAATCGCTGAAAGGCACCGGCCAGCTACCTAAATTTGAAGCCGACCTGTTTAAAGTGGATGACGGTGAGTTTTATCTGATTCCGACCGCAGAAGTCCCGGTCACCAATATCGTTCGCGATACCATTACTGAAGACGCGACACTGCCGCTGAAGTTTGTCGCTCATACACCCTGTTTCCGAAGTGAAGCCGGCTCGCATGGTCGTGATGTTCGTGGTCTGATCCGTCAGCATCAGTTTGAAAAAGTGGAACTGGTACAAATCGTCAAACCACAGGACA
>CAYMEE010000006.1:64735-71885 GCA_964389455.1 uncultured Methylophaga sp.
CGTCAGCATCAGTTTGAAAAAGTGGAACTGGTACAAATCGTCAAACCACAGGACAGCCAGGCGGCGCATGAAGAACTGACCGCCCATGCCGAGAAAATTCTGCAAATGCTGGAACTGCCGTACCGCAAAGTCAACCTCTGCACCGGTGATCTGGGCTTTTCCTCAACCAAGACTTACGACCTTGAAGTCTGGCTGCCGAGTCAGCAGACCTATCGTGAGATCTCATCCTGCAGTAATTTCGGTGACTTCCAGGCGCGTCGCCTGCAGGCTCGCTGGCGTAACCCGGAAACCGGCAAGCCGGAGCTGGTGCATACACTCAATGGCTCCGGACTCGCGGTCGGCCGAACTTTGCTGGCATTGATGGAAAACCACCAACAGGCTGACGGCGCAATTGCCATTCCGGTTGCCTTGCGGCCTTATCTGGGTGGACAGGAAAAAATCAGTGCTTGAGTTCAGCCTGGTCCAGAAGATCATCATCTGGGCAATTCCGGTCCTGTTTGCCATCACTGTGCATGAAGTCGCCCATGGCTGGGTGGCCCTGAAGCTCGGCGATCGCACCGCGCAGATGATGGGGCGGCTGACACTGAACCCGATCAAACACGTGGATCCGATAGGCACACTGCTGGTACCTGGGGTGCTGTTACTGCTGGGTGGAATTGTATTCGGCTGGGCCAAACCGGTACCGGTCACCTTTCAGAACCTGCGTAAACCCAAAGCACACATGGCCTGGGTGGCACTGGCCGGTCCTACTGCCAATTTGATCATGGCCGTGTTCTGGGCGCTGATTGCCAAGCTGGGTCTGGCGCTGACTCAAAGCGGTAATGTGATTGGCGAGCCGATGATGTTGATGGGCGTCGCCGGTATTCTGATTAATGCCATGCTGATGATGCTGAACCTGCTGCCCCTGCCACCGCTGGATGGTGGACGTGTGCTGGTCAGTGTGTTGCCGGGTCCCTTAAGCTGGCAGGTGAGCCGGCTGGAGCCCTATGGCTTCTTTATTCTGCTCGGTTTGTTGTTTTTCGGTCTGCTGGGCCTCATTTTGTGGCCTCTGGTGGGCGGTATGCTGAATACGCTGGCCTGGGTTTTCAATCTGCCGCCACAAATTTTCAGCACCATTTTATAGATACTAGATTACCAATATCGGGAGATCACTTTGGATACGGTAGCTTTACAGTCACGACGAATTGTTTCAGGCATGCGCCCGACCGGGCAACTGCACCTGGGGCATTATCATGGTGTACTGAAGAACTGGGTTAAACTGCAGCATGAATTCGACTGCTTCTTTTTTGTTGCAGACTGGCATGCTTTGACCACCCATTATGAAGACAGCGGTATCATCGAAGACAGTGTCTGGGAAATGGTGATTGACTGGCTGGCAGCTGGCATTGAGCC
The DNA here is from genome assembly GCA_964389455.1 of uncultured Methylophaga sp. Lineage (GTDB taxonomy): Bacteria > Pseudomonadota > Gammaproteobacteria > Nitrosococcales > Methylophagaceae > Methylophaga. The sequence continues at coordinate 66,128 of CAYMEE010000006.1, forward strand.
ATCTGCCGCTTCCATGTTTCTGCAGTCCAAAGTGCCTGAACATGCTGAGTTGCACCTGCTGCTGTCGATGATGACACCTTTGTCCTGGCTGGAGCGGGTACCTACCTACAAGGACCAGCAGGAAAAACTGAAAGAAAAAGACCTGTCGACCTATGGCTTCCTGGGTTACCCCTTGCTGCAGAGCGCCGATATTCTGATTTACCGCGCCGGCCAGGTACCGGTGGGTGAAGATCAGGTCGCCCACGTGGAACTGACCCGCGAGGTTGCTCGTCGTTTTAACCATCTTTATGGTCGTGAGAAAGACTTCGAAGAAAAAGCCGAAGCCGCGATCAAGAAAATGGGCAAGAAGAACGCCAAGCTTTATAACAATCTGCGTAAGTCCTATCAGGAGAAAGGGGATGCTGAAGCACTGGCCACCGCCCGTGAACTGCTGAAAAATCAGCAGAACCTGGCTTTGGGCGATATGGAACGCCTGTTCGGCTTCCTGGAAGGTGCCGGTAAGGTCATCCTGCCGGAACCCAAGGCCCTGTTGACGCCTGCTTCGAAGATGCCTGGCCTTGATGGCCAGAAGATGTCCAAGTCTTATGGCAATACCATTTCTCTGCGTGAGCCTGAAGACACGCTGGCAGAGAAAATCAAACGGATGCCGACCGATACTAATCGGGTACGCCGGAGTGATCCGGGTGATCCTGATCGTTGTCCGGTGTGGCAACTGCACGAGGTCTACGCCAACGAGGATCAGAAACAGTGGGTACAGGAAGGCTGTCGAAGTGCTGGTATCGGTTGTCTTGACTGTAAAGGGCCATTGATTGATGCCGTTAGCGCCGAGTTGCGACCGATTCGTGAGCGCGCCAATGACTTCAGCCAGCATCCTGAAGATGTGCGCCGCATTATTGATGACGGTACTGCAGCGGCACGAGAAGTGGCACAGGAAACCCTGGCCGAAGTGAGAACCGCTATGGGACTTAACTACAAGTAGATTGATATGGCAGAACGTATTCAAAAAGTCCTGGCCCGGGCCGGTTATGGCTCTCGTCGGCAGATAGAAACCTGGATTAAAGAAGGCCGGGTCAGTCGTAATGGTGAAACCGCCAGCCTTGGTGATCAAATCAGCGAAGGTGATCGCCTGCGCCTCGATAATAAGCCATTGTCGCCCAAACGCCTGTGGCAACAACCGCAGCAGGTGATTCTTTATAACAAGCCTATAGGGGAAGTCTGCACCCGCCGTGATCCGGAAGGGCGCCGTACCATTTTCCAGTCTCTGCCCAAACCAGAGCAGGGCCGCTGGGTCAGTGTTGGCCGACTGGATTTAAATACCAGTGGTCTTATCATTCTGACCACCGATGGTGAGCTTGCCAACCGTCTGATGCATCCGGCCAATGAAATGGACCGTGAATACGCTGTCCGTGTGCTGGGTGAGGTCACACCGGAAATTATGCAGACGCTGCGCGACGGGGTCATGCTCGATGATGGTGAAGCCAAGTTCAATGACATACAGGAAGCGGGTGGCGAAGGCGCCAATAAATGGTTCCATGTGGTCATTCAGGAAGGCCGTAACCGAGAAGTGCGTCGTCTCTGGGAAAGCCAGGGTGTGCAGGTCAGTCGTCTGATGCGGGTGCGTTACGGACCGATTATCATGCCGAACAACCTGCGTATCGGTCACTGGACCAAGCTGGAAGGCGGTGATTTGGATTATCTTTACGAACAGGCTGGGATGAAGTCTGCCACTGCCAAAAAACCGGCAGCAGGCGCTAAGCGAGCCCAAAAGTCAGATAAAGGTCGCCCGGCTTCTGCCAAGCCAGCATCTTCCCCTTATAAAGGTAAAGCCAGCAGCGAAGACAAGCCTAAACGCCGGCCACGTATTCGCGGGCGCTAATTTAGAGCTCCTGTCTGGTTGTCGCGCAGACTGCTGTATTGCGGCCGTTCTGCTTTGCCTGATAAAGCGCCATATCAGCCCTTTCAAACAGGTGATAGCCGTGCTCTCTGTCTTCCAGCTGTGCGACACCCAGACTGACGGTAAAGCCGAAACCGCGTTTGCCGTCGTGACACAATGTTTCTGCCACGGCGATCCGCAGGCGCTCGGCAAGAATTGCCGCCGCTTCTGTATCCGTGTTGCTGAGCAGAAGCACAAATTCCTCACCGCCGAAGCGAAATGCCATATCACTGCGACGCATCGTCTGGCTCATGGTTTCAGCCAGACTTTTCAGAGCCCGGTCTCCACTGCTATGGCCATAAGCATCATTGATGGCCTTGAAATTATCGATATCAAGAATGATAAGAGACAGCGAGGATTGCTGGCGTTGCGCCAGATCGATTTCCCGTTGCAGGCTTTTCTCATAGGCTGCACGGTTCCCCAGGCCGGTCAAATCATCGAGCAGCGCAGAGTTCAGAGCCTGCTTATAGAGCAAACAGTTGCGTAAAGGGTAGACAAGCTGGCACAACAGATCCTCGATCAGTGAGATCTGTTTTTCAGTGAATTTGTGCCGACGTGTCAGCGTCAGATCACCCAGGTACTGACCATTCATATCCAGTTTGTAATGGCAGCGATGATGGCGCTGACTGTCACTGTCGATATGGAAATTGAGCGCCAGATGCTGGTAGTGAAAACTATCAAAGTGAATGACCTGGCGTAATTGTTGTTCGAACAGCGGCAATAACTCTTCCACAATCAACGTTGTCTGCAGCACGCCAGGCAGTCGGCTGATAATGTAATCTGCCGGCACGGTACTGTTCTGGCTGACAGGCTTTGCACTCACTCCGCCGTCCACCAGGCTCAGCTTGCTGTTATTGTTCGGTAATTGCTGCTCCATAACACTTATCCTTACAGAAGGTAAGTGTTATAAGCGATATCTGTGCCAGTATTTAAAAGCTAATTAAAATCAACGAGTTGATGTTTCGCGTCAGCGTTTTGACAGATCGGTTTGATCAAGGGTCAAGGGTTTGTCTGTGATCCGATTCACATAATAAGTCAATATATTGCTCGGCGATCTGCTCTGGTTTTGGCAAATTGGCCGGGTCAGTTGCCGGAAAGGCTCTGGCAAACAGTTCTGTTTGAACAGACCCCGGATCAACAGTATGAACACGGAGTTTGGCCTGAGCTTCAGACTCTTCGGCAATTTGTGCTGCCAGCGCTTCAATTGCGGCTTTACTGATGCCGTAAGCACCCCAGTAGGCACTGTGTTTGTGAGCGTCTGAGCTAAATATCAGTTTGCTGCCGGACTGTTGTTTTAACAAAGGCAGACAAGCCCGGGTAAGCAGATAGGCCCCGGTCAGATTGATATGCAGGGTTTCCAGCCAGGTTTTACTGTCCTGATGCTCAACCGGTGCCAGTTGACCGAGTGCAGCAGCACAGTGAATAAGACCATCGAGACGACTGAACTGGGATTGAAGCGTATCCGCCAGTTGCTGGTAGTCAGGAACCGAAGCCCCTTTCAGGTCCAGTGGATAGATAGCCGGAGCAGGTGCACCGGACGCGATGATGTCATCGTAAACTGACTCAAGTCCCGGAACGTGTTTATCCAGCAATACAACCGTAGCGTCTTGGGCGGCGCAGGCCTGAGCCACTGAGGCACCGATGCCGCGAGCGGCACCGGTAATCAGAATAACGCGATCTCTGAGCTTGTCAGCCTCAGCATGGATGGACATGCAGCTTATTCAGCAGGAACGAACTGGCTGAATTTAGCAACACCGTTCTGGAATTGAACAGCCGTTGTACCATCTTCGCCGTGCCATTCATGATGAGTGATAGTCAAGGAGTCGATAGTCTGGGTTTGAGTCACATCAGGCTCACCCCATTTAGCAATCGCTTCTTCTTCTGTCATGCCTTCAACAGAATTAGTTTCTTCTGCTGCAGCGGCTTCTTCGGTGTCTGTTGCTGTCTCTTCAGAGGTCATTTCTGATGGGGCTGCAGATTCTTCAGCTGCATCCTGCTGAGCGCTGTCATCACCACAGGCGATCAGAAACAGACCCATAAACAGTGCGATAAACATCAAACGAATATGATTCAACATGGCATTCCCTATTTGTTATTGTGCAAAATCGAAGTATAGCAATGGATCACGATGTTAGCGACTGGCATTGATATGATCCATTAACTTCATCGCAGTTTGCTCACCGTTAAGGACTGCCCCTTCCAGAGTTGCCGGGTAGGGATTGGCAACAAAGTCACCAGCCAGCCACAGACCCGTGATCTCAGTGCGATTGTTGGGCCTTTGACGCTGAATGTCAACGTTGCAGGCAAAGGTGGCCCTTTTTTCACGAATAACAAGGCCATCTTCAGGCAGGACGGGAAATAGAGGCCATTGCTGATGGATTTCTCTGGCAACCTGTTCCAGTAAAGCAGCCTTTGACATTTTTTCATGTTCACCCGGGCCGCTGATAACGGCTGACAGCAGGCCCGGACGTAATTCATGTCTATCAAACAGCCATTGACTCAAACTCCCGCTCATTCCGATGACCGGGGCAGGCAAACGGCATGAGGACGGATACTGAAGGTAGACCGTGGCGATGGGAAAGCTGTCGCAGTCAGGCAGGCTGAGATGGTCGCTCAACAGTGCCCGACTGGCCGCAAGTGGCGTAGCGATAATAATATTATCAGCATCAAAGCGCTCGCCACGCTGGGTGATCAGGCCTGTGACTCTGCCAGCATCAATCTCAATGTTTTCAACCCGGCTTTGCAGGTGTATCTCCCCACCATGCTGCTGGATATATTGTTCAGCCAACTTGGGTAAAGTCTCTCCCAACGGCAAGCGGGGAATCAGTAGATCGGTATCAGCACGCGCCTTGAATGTGGTGCTCAGCACCCTGGCAAAAACAGCGGCGGAAGCTTCTTTAATTGGCGTATTGAGGGTCGCCAGACACAGCGGTTCCCAGAGCTGACGAACCAGACGATGGGATTGTCCGGCTTGACTGAGCCAGCTTGCAACGCTGATATCCTGACTCGGTTGAAACCGTCTCGCCAGCAGGTTGATTCGGCTGATTTGAGCTAAACAGCTGCTGTCATTATCACGCCACAGACGCCAGGCTAATGAGAATGGCCAGGGTAAACCCTGACCAGCAGCGATCCGCAGGCGCGGATAGTCCGGATCATGAATGTCGATATTCAGCGGCAGACGGCTGAACATACTTGCATTGTCAGCACCGATATCGGCGAGCAAAGACAGGGTTTGCCGGTATGCACCAATCATCAGGTGCTGGCCATTATCGACTGCCAAGCCCTGCCAGTCGATACTGCGAGCCCGTCCGCCTAGTTGTCTGGCAGCTTCAAATAGTTGAACCTTTTGTCCCTGCTGGGTTAAGCGTACCCCGGCAGCAAGACCGCTCCAGCCGCCACCGATAATCAGCGTGGTCATCGGGCGCGTTTTCTTTCCCGACGGGCAGTTTTCCAGGCCAGCCAGAGTTTACGCAACGGGGTCAGAGACAGCCGGTGCTGCATTACCTGGAAACCTTCACGTTCAAGCTCATCCAGCGTGGCTTCATAAATGGCTGACATAATCAGCCCGGTGCGCTGGTTAAAACGGTCTTCCTCCGGCAGCAGGCTTTTGGCTTCCTGATAGAGCTCCCGGGCACGCTGGGCTTCAAATTCAAGTAGGCCGGTGAGCGCCGGGGTCTGTCTTAAACCGAGAATATCCTCGCGGCTCACATTAAAACGCTGCAGGTCTTCTTCCGGCAGGTAAATTCGGCCACGCTCGGCATCTTCACGCACATCACGGATGATGTTGGTGAGTTGGAAGGCCAGTCCCAGCTTTTCGGCGTATTT
>CAYMEE010000006.1:71985-81140 GCA_964389455.1 uncultured Methylophaga sp.
ACATCCGGATCCGCGATCTCATCAACCGCATCATCTACCTCGCGGCAAAATGCATACAAGGCGATGATCGCCTGCCGCTTTTGCTGCGGCAGGAACATAAAGCTGTAATAGAAACTGGAACCGCTTTTTGCTGCCTTGTCCCGACAGTATTCATCCGGCGTCATCGCTGCAGCCGCTCCACGATTTTCCCTTGCAGGAGATGTGAGTCGATGATTTCATCGATATCTTCACGCGTTTCGTAATGATACCAGGTACCCTCGGGATAGATGACCAGCATCGGTCCCAGCTTGCAGCGGTTGAGACAACCGGCATTATTGACCCGCACTTTCTTGATTTTGAGTTCCTTGACCCGCTGTTTTGCATAGTCGCGCAGGGATTGGGCGCCATGCTCGCCACAGTTGGCCGAGCCGTCATCACGGTGATGAGTACAGAAAAACAGATGATATTGGTAGATTTGAGCCATAGGCGTTTAGGATAGCTGACCTGTGGCTTAGGAAAAAGCTTTTTAGGCTGACTCAGCCTGATCGTTGAAGTTGTCGAGATGGGCGGCGCGGTAGCTCAGAATGTCATCGAGTATGGTCTCAAACAAATCCACCAGGTTCGGATCGAAATGCTTGCCTTTTTGCTGATGTAAAAAGGCGATGGCTTCCTCAATAGGCCAGGCTTTTTTATAGGGTCGCTCTGAAGTCAGTGCATCAAACACATCGCAGATAGCGCAGATTCGGCCCTCAACCGGAATTGCCGCTCCTTTGAGGCCTTGTGGATAGCCGCTGCCGTCCCATTTTTCATGATGACTGAGGGCGATATTGCGGGCCATTACCAGTAGTGGAATATCTGTGCCATCGAGCAGGTCTGCACCGATATTGACGTGGGTTTTCATGATTTCCCATTCTTCCGTGCTCAGCTTGCCGGGTTTCAACAGGATATTGTCAGGAATACCGATTTTACCGATGTCATGCATCGGCGCGGCGAGCAGGATGTTATCCGCCATCTCCTCGGGGAGTCCGGCCGCAGTAGCCAGCATATGCGCAAAGTGGCTCATGCGCAGGATGTGGTTGCCGGTTTCATTATCTTTATATTCAGCAGCGCGGCCCAGCCGTTTTATGATCTCCAGTCGGCTCTGCTCCAGCTGCTGAGTACGATGTCGAACCTGCTGTTCCAGGGTTTCGTTCTGCAAACGGATTTCTTTGTGCAGCAGCCGGACTTCCAGCATATTATGAATGCGCTGCAGCACTTCGGACTGATTAAAAGGTTTGGTAATAAAATCCTTGGCGCCGCTGCTTAAAGCCCGCTCCCGCGTCTGGCTGGTCAGTTCGGCAGTGACGACCAATACAGGGAGGTAATCGTTTTCAATCTCAGCCTGTAGTTGAGACATGACCTCAAAACCGTCCATCTCCGGCATACGGATATCGAGCAGAATCAGATCGATTTCATTATCGAAGTAGAGGGTTTTGACTTCCTGCGGCTGGGTGGTGGAAAAAATCGAGGTAAAACCGGCCTGTCGCAGCATCTTCTCCAGCAGCTTGATATTCACCAGTTGATCATCAACCAGCAGGATATTGGCGTTGAGAATTTCCTGCTTAGATATCATGACAGGCAAAATTTGGTTTGATCACAGGCCCACCCCGGCAACAATTCGATGACTATCTTATCCAGTTAATCGGCACTAATGCCAGCAGCTTGAATCAGTAGTCGCGGTTAATGGCAAATTCAGCCAGCCCCAGCAGGGCCTGTTTATAATCGCTGTCAGGCAATAAATCAAGGGCTGCCTTGGCATGGGCAACTTCATTGCTGGCAGCACGGGCCGTGTAGTCTATAGCACCGGTCTCGTTGATGATACGGACAATATCGTCAATCCGATCACGTTCCCCATTTTCAATCGCCTGGCGGATGATGGTTGCCTGTTTCTCATTGCCCTGACGCATCGCGTAAATCAATGGCAGGGTGGGTTTGCCTTCAGCCAGATCATCACCGATGTTTTTGCCGATAGTTTCGCTGGATTGGCTGTAGTCGAGCAGGTCATCGACCAGTTGGAAAGCACTGCCCAGATGCATGGCATAGAGTGACATTGCCCGCTCGATGTCTTCAGCAGCATTGCTGATCACAGCGCCCAGTTGTCCTGCGGCTTCAAACAGCTTTGCAGTTTTGTGGTGGATTACTTCCAGGTAGCGGGCTTCTGTGGTATCTGCATCATGGCAGTTGAGTAGTTGCAGTACTTCACCTTCGGCAATGATATTGGTGGTGCGCGACAGGATCTGCATCAGTCGCATGGAATCCATTTCCACCATCATTTCGAAGGAGCGGGTGTAGAGAAAGTCGCCTACAAGAACGCTGGCTTCGTTACCCCATAGATTGTTGGCAGTTTCCTGACCACGGCGCAATTCCGAGTTGTCGACCACATCGTCATGCAGCAGGGTCGCAGTGTGGATGAATTCAATGATGGTTGCCAGGTTAATATGCTTGTCATCCTGATAACCGCATGCCCTGGCACTGAGAAGCGCAATGGCCGGGCGCAGACGTTTGCCACCGCTGTTGATAATATAAAAGCCAAGCTGGTTAATCAGCGCCACATCGGATTGAAGGCGGGATTGAATCAGCTTATCGACCGATGCCAGATCGTCCTTTATCAGAGAATAAATGGATTGAATATCCACAGTGCAAAAATCTGCCTATAATATGTTTGAAAACGCGTACTTTCTCATGCACGAGAGATGTGCGCAAATAATAAAACCATGCGGATTTCACCGCAAATCACGAAGATCAGCATACCCGGATATTGAGATTTGATCTCCTATTAGAAAGGCGCTACAATTGCCGGTCTTTTGTTGGGCAACCTGCATTAACACATTATTTTTGGAGACAGCGATGTACGCTATTGTCGCGACAGGCGGTAAACAATACCGGGTAAAAGAGGGCGAAAAGCTCCGCGTTGAAAAACTGAATGCTGAAGCCGGTGATACGGTTGAGCTGGATAAAGTACTGCTGGTAGGCGAAGGCGAAGACGTCAAAGTCGGTGCACCTTACCTGGATGGTGCCAAAGTGACGGCTAAAGTTGCTGCCAACGGTCGTGGCGACAAAGTCAAAATCATCAAGTTCAAACGCCGTAAGCACCATCAGAAACAGATGGGGCATCGTCAGGCATACACTGAAATCGAAATCACAGGCATTTCAGCCTAAGATTGTTTAGAGAGGTTTAATCATGGCTCATAAGAAAGCTGGTGGTAGTACACGTAACGGCCGCGATTCCGAGAGTAAACGCCTTGGCGTAAAACGCTACGGCGGTGAAATGGTTATCGGCGGTAACATTATCGTTCGTCAACGTGGTACCCGTTATCACGCTGGTCGCAACGTTAGTATCGGTAAAGACCACACTTTGTTTGCAACTGCTGAAGGTAAAGTGCTGTTTGAGACCAAAGGTCCACAAAAGCGCACTTTCGTCAGTGTCGTTGCTGACTAAAAATACATGTTAGCCCGTTTGGGGCAAACAGCCGAAAGCCCCGCTGATGCGGGGTTTTTTGTTTCTGGCGTTTGTCAGATAGAGAATTAAGCGGGTTGGATCCATGAAGTTTGTAGATGAGGCGAAAATCAAAGTGATGGCCGGTGCCGGTGGCAACGGTTGTCTGAGTTTTCGCCGTGAGAAATTTATTCCCTTTGGGGGGCCTGATGGTGGTGATGGTGGTGATGGTGGCGACGTCTACCTGCTGGCCGACACCCAGGTCAACACCCTGATTGATTTCCGCTACCAGCGTCATTTCAAGGCCGAGCGCGGCGAACATGGTCGTGGTCGCCTATGCAGTGGTGCGCGGGGTCAGGACCTGGTCATCAAAGTGCCGGTCGGTACTGAAGCCTGGGATGACGACACCAACGAGTTAATAGGCGATTTGACTGAAGCTGGCAACAAGCTGCTGGTGGCCAAAGGTGGCTGGCATGGCCTCGGTAATGCCCGTTATAAATCCAGTATCAACCGAGCTCCGCGTCAGACCTCTGACGGTACGCCTGGTGAGGAACGTAACCTGCGTCTGGAAATGAAACTGCTGGCCGATGTCGGTCTGCTGGGTCTGCCTAACGCCGGTAAATCCACTTTTATCAGTCAGGTCTCGGCCGCACAGCCGAAAGTTGCGGATTATCCCTTTACCACGCTGTATCCTAATCTGGGTGTTGTCACGCTCAAAGACGTTCGCAGCTTTGTCATTGCCGATGTGCCCGGTTTGGTGGAAGGGGCAGCTGAAGGTGCCGGCCTTGGCATACAGTTCCTGCGACACCTGACCCGCACCCGTCTGCTGTTGCATCTGGTGGATATGGCACCGGTCGATGTCGAGCAGGATCCGGTAGAGAGTGTCAAAACCATCAACCGTGAACTGGAACGCTACAGTGAAGCACTGGGCAGCCAGGACCAATGGCTGGTGCTGAATAAAATGGACCTGGTACCTGAAGATATCCGCGAGGAGCTGTGCAACGAAGTCATTGACAGACTCGACTGGCAGGGTAAGGTTTATCGCATCAGCGGTCAGAGCGGTGAAGGCTGTGATCAACTCTGTGAAGATGTGATGGCCTATCTGGAACACAGCCGCGAACAGGAACAGTCTGAATCAGACGATAACAAGGAATAACAACCCGTGACCGAACCTCACCAGCAGCTTATTCACACCAAACGCTGGGTCATCAAAATCGGCAGTGCTTTGCTGACCCGACTTGGTGAGGGGCTGGATATTGAACGCATTCGCTGGCTTAGCGGTGAAATTGCCGAGCTGCGTCGTCAGGGCAAGGAAGTGGTGCTGGTGACTTCCGGCTCGGTGGCGGCAGGAATGCAGCGTCTGGGATGGCAGCGCCGTCCTCATGAAATTCATAAACTTCAGGCGGCCGCCAGTGTCGGCCAGATGGGCCTGGTGAATGCTTATGCCACCGAATGCAGTAAACATGGCATTCAGACTGCGCAAATTCTGCTTACTCACTCTGATCTGTCTGACCGTGGTCGTCACCTGAATGCCCGCAGTGCGCTGCATACTCTGCTGGAGCTGGGCATTCTGCCGGTGGTCAATGAAAACGATACTATCGCCACCGAGGAAATTCGCTTTGGTGACAATGACACCCTGGCAGCGATGACGGCCAACCTGGTTGAGGCCGATGTGCTGGTCATTCTGACTGACCAGGACGGATTGTTTGACTCCGACCCCAGAAGCAATCCCGATGCCCGCATGATTGCGGCCTCCGCCGCCAGTAATCCGGCACTGGATCAGATGGCTGGTGACAGTAAAGGTGAACTGGGTCGTGGTGGCATGACCACCAAGCTGCTTGCCGCCCGCCGTGCTGCACGCTCCGGGGCCTATACAGTGATTCTTTCCGGTAAGTACCCGGATAATCTACGGCATTTAGCGGCGGGTAATGGGGTTGGCACCTTGCTGTGGCCTGACAATAAGCCTATCAAAGCCCGCCAGCAGTGGCTGGTGGGGCATTTACTTCCCAAGGGCCAGATCGTTCTGGATGATGGTGCTGTCGCAGTGATTCGGGAAAAAGGCCGCAGCATTTTACCGGTGGGTGTGAAGCATGTGGAAGGTGAGTTCACCCGCGGCGAACTCGTGATTTGCCGGGATCTCAATGGTCGCGAGATTGCCCGAGGTCTCAGTAATTACAGCTCTGAAGAAGCCCGTATCATTAAAGGACATGCCAGTGCTGAGATTGAGTCTCTGCTGGGTTATGTCGATGAGCCTGAGCTTATCCACCGTGATAATCTGGTGGTGACCAGCTAAATGACAGACACAAAAAAACCGGCCTTGGCCGGTTTTTTTAAAAGCTTTTCAGCTTCAATTACATTGCGCGAACAGCGTTGTTCAGGCGGCTCTTACCGCGAGCAGCAGTATTCTTGTGAATAATGCCTTTACGGGCCATACGGTCCAGTTGAGGTACAGCAGCTTGGAAAGCAGCAACAGCTTTTTCTTTATCACCAGCTGCAATTGCTTTTCTCAGTGCTTTGATGCTGGTACGCATCGCTGAACGTTGGCTGGCGTTGCGCTGACGGTGTACTTCCGCTTGACGCGCGCGTTTTCTTGCTTGTGCCGAGTTTGCCAAAGTGCTTCTCCTAAAAAATTCAGCTATCAATATCAGATGAACACGCCATTATCCTGATTTTCATATGCTTTGTAAATGGTATGATGAGAAAATTTTCTCATGAGGTCACTATGCGCATTATAACGGTTAACGTGAATGGAATCAGGGCGGCGGCCCGTAAAGGTTTCTTTGATTGGTTGCTGAAACAGAATGCTGACGTAGTTTGCATTCAGGAAACCAAAGCGCAGGTCCATCAGTTGGAAGACGCTGTATTCACACCGCAAGGATATCACTGTTATTACCATGATGCCGAGCGCAAAGGCTACAGCGGCGTTGCTTTATATTGCCGTCACGAACCTGATGAAGTCATCGTTGGCATGGATAACCCGGAGTTTGATGTCGAAGGTCGCTATATTGAGGCGCGCTTTGGCAAATTGAGTGTGATTTCACTCTACCTGCCATCAGGTTCTTCCAAGGAAGAGAGACAACTGGTGAAATACCGTTGCATGGATTTCTTCGAGAAAAAGATGCAGGAAATGAAAGACTCGGGCCGGGATTATGTGATTACCGGTGACTGGAACATCGCCCACAAAAATGAAGATATCCGCAACTGGAAAGCCAATCAGAAAAACTCTGGCTTCCTGCCCGAAGAACGCGCCTGGCTGGATAAGCTGTTTGATGAAATGGGCTTTATTGATGCGTTTCGCGAATTGCCGCAGCAGGAGCATGAATACACCTGGTGGTCGAACCGGGGCCGGGCCTGGGATAACAACGTGGGATGGCGGATTGACTATCACGTGCTGTCGCCGTCGATGAAGGGCACCGTTAAAGCGACCGACATTTATCGTGATGAGCGCTTTTCCGATCATGCGCCGCTTACCATTGATTACGATTACGCGTTGCCGGGAAAATAATTTTTAGACATGACCGGGGCAGGGATGCTTCCCGGATCAGTCATCGCGGTTAGCTGAATGATTACAGTTCAGCGTGTGATTATTGTAAAGACGCCTGCACGCAGCGAATGACGCCATAATCATAAGTTTCATCCAGTGCCTGATGAATCGCCTTCAGACTGTTTGCTTCGTCACCCAGCGATTCGATCGTGAGGCTAATCTCCCTGAGCTGATTGTCCTGTAACTGAAGCACCTGTCTGACATCAAGCAGGCCGGCACTGATTCCGGCCGCCAAATGACTGAAAACTGTGCTTTCTTTCAAATCACGCTGGCGAGCAATATCTTTGGGCGGCACTCCCTGCTCATGCAGCATTAATGTCTGGTTGATGGTATCGCTCAAGCCATTGTTTAGCAGTTCTGGCAACGGATGCTGCTGAATGATATCGAGAAACTGCTGACCGTAATGTAACAGTTTCTGCTCACCCACCCCGCTGATGCGGCGCATTGATGCCATGTCCTGTGGACGCTGCTTGCACATGTCCTGCAGGGTAGCATCATGGAAAATGACGTATGGCGGCAGCCCATGCGATTTGGCGATTTCAGCGCGATGCTGTCGCAGCGCCTCCCACAGAGCTTCATCCTGTGGTCGAACGGTTGTTTGTTTCTTGCCCGTCTTAGCCGGTTTCTGCCGTTCCTGCTGCTTTCTCAGCAGCAGTGTTTCTTCACCACGCAGCACCGGTCGACATTTTTCCGTCAGTTTCAACGCACCATAGGCATTGATATCAATATCAAGGTAGCCAGTGGCAATCAGTTGTCTGAATACGCCGCGCCATTGCGTCGCGTTCAGTTCAGTACCAATGCCGAAGGTGCTGAGTTTGTCATGCTGGTTGTGTTTAATGCGATCATCGTCGTTGCCCAGCAAAATATCGATAAGATAATTCACGCCAAAGCGCTGGCCACTGCGAAATACGCAGGAAAAGGCTTTCTGTGCCACTTCGGTCGCATCAAAATGCTCAGGCGGATTCTGACAGTTATCACAATGTCCGCATTCTTGTGGGGCTTGTTCATCGAAGTAGGCGAGCAGAGCATGGCGGCGGCAGGTAATGAGTTCACACAAGCCCAGCATGGCTTCAAGCTTATGATGTTCTACCCGTTTGATGATGTCGGGCGCATCCGAGTCCTGCATAAACTGGCGCAGAGTAATGACATCCTGCAGACCATAGGCCATCCAGGCATTAGCGGGTAGACCATCGCGACCCGCTCGCCCGGTTTCCTGGTAATAAGCTTCAATATTTTTAGGCAGATTTAGGTGGGCGACAAAGCGTACATCCGGTTTGTCGATCCCCATACCAAAAGCAATCGTGGCGACGATGATCACACCATCTTCGCGAAGAAAGCGCTGTTGAGTATGTGCTCGCAACTCGGCTGGGAGGCCAGCATGATAAGGCAGCGCGACTCGTCCCTGGTCCTGCAGCCACTCAGCGATGGCCTCGACTTTTTTCCGTGACAGGCAATAGACAATGCCGGCGTCTCTGGCATGCTGCGAGCTGATAAATTGCCACAGCTGTTGTTTGGCGTTGCGGGCCTCAGCAATTGAATAAAAGATATTCTGCCGGTCAAAGCTGTTGAGATAGACATTGGCAGACTGCAGATTCAGCTGCTCGATGATTTCAAGACGGGTACGTTTATCAGCGGTCGCTGTCAGGGCAATGCGCGGTACAGACGGGAAACGTTCATGCAGCACCCGAAGTTGCTGGTATTCAGGCCGGAAATCGTGCCCCCATTGTGAGACACAGTGGGCTTCGTCAATCGCAAACAGCGCGATAGTGATGCGACTCAACAGACTCAGCATGCGTCCGCCCAATAGACGTTCCGGGGCGACGTAGAGCAAATCAATCTCACCCGCTTCCAGCTTTGCCTCGACAGCACGGGCTTCATCTGCAGACAGGCTGGAATTCAGATAGGCCGCTTTGACCCCCAATTCTCTCAGCGCAACGACCTGATCCTGCATTAATGCAATCAGGGGGGAAACCACAATGGCTGTACCCTCGCGCACCAGGGCCGGGATTTGATAGCACAGGGATTTACCGCCGCCTGTGGGCATTAACACCAGCGCATCGCCGCCGGCAATGACCTGATCGACAATATCACCCTGGTTATGTCGAAATGCCTGGTAGCCAAAAATGTTCTGCAGCACATCCTGTGCGGTTTGTTCGG
>CAYMEE010000007.1:0-59761 GCA_964389455.1 uncultured Methylophaga sp.
ATGGCAAAACTGGGAGATAGAAAAAGGCAAGTATAATCATAGAGTTATACCAGAGGGCCTGCTAGAGCTTTTCTGCATCAAACACAATATCAAATACAAAAGGGTTGACATGAACGTACTTATCGAGTACATTGATTAGCAAATGGCGAAATGACTCGTCATTATTTTTGCTTAGGAGTGTACTCGATGGGAGCCATTAATAATGTAAGTTCAGTACTAATGAATCAAATGTTGGAATTGGCCTGGGCTGCGGGCTTTGTGGATGGGGATGGTTGTATTGGTATCGCAAAACAGAGGTACAAAGATCGCGACAAAGTATGTCACCGACTCAAGTTCTCTATTGTTCAGAATAACCTTGAAGTTCTTCAGGAGCTGCAAAGCATTATTGGTGAATCAAGTTTCATATCTAAACTAAAACGCGATAGCAAAAGTAATCGCCAAGCATATGCTTTGGTTTACGACAGCAACCACGCATTAAAGGCAATCAAGAAATTGAAACCTTTCATGCGACGTAAACAATATGAGGCCGAAATCGCTATTAGGATGTGGACTGAAGGCAAAATGGGTAAACGACCAGGCTCAAAAGGGTGGACTGCCGAAATCTACGATATACGTGAAAAATGGGCTCAAAAACTCTCAAGACTGAAGTAGCCGTATCCACCCCCTCCATCCTGGCGGATGGAGGGAGACCAACCTCAGCTTCGGAGTAACTATGTCTAAAAAATCACTTAGAGAACTTGTTGATGACAACCTTGGAAAACCCACCGGCACCAGCCTGTCTGATGAGCTTCACATTCGTGAACTGGAGGAAGCACCGCCTGCAGTCGGTACCGGCCTCTATATTTACAAACAAGATCATGTCATTAGTGCGTATAAACGTGAATTGAATCAGACACGCAAGGAAATCCTCAAAGACTTGAGCAAGGAAAACAATTGGAAGCCCTTTGCCTTGATCAGAAAAACGCTGGTTGATGAGTTAGATAATTTGGCTGAACAGTTTGCTAATTTCAGTGAAGTGATTGAGCTCTGTAAGCGTAACCTGCAGTTATTCAGCCTGGAGTCACCTGAGGTCATCAGCTTTCCCCCGTTATTGTTATCGGGACCACCGGGTGTCGGCAAAACCCGTTTCATGTCCGAGCTTGCCAAAGTGTTTGGGACTGATTTTTTCTCTCTCGATTTTTCGACACTCTCGTCAGGGTTTATTGTCACTGGCAACAGCAGTTCATGGAGCGAGAGTAAACCTGGGTTTATCAGTGAAAGTATTAGAAAGAGCCGTTATGCCAATCCCATTTTCATGCTCGACGAAATAGATAAAGTCTCTGCTGACTTACGCTTTGATCCACTCGGTGCTTTTTATAGTCTGTTTGAATCTCACACGGCGTGCCAGTTCAAAGATGAATATCTCGATATTCCGATGAACCTCAGTGGCGTGCTGTGGGTGGCGACAGCAAATCATCCTGAGCGTATTCCTGCACCGATTCGATCACGGATGATTGAAATAGAAATCCAGCCGCCAAGTGCTGCCCAATCCAGGGAGATTGTAAAAGCCATTTACCGAGAATTGCTGGAAGCCAATGCCTGGGGCAAGCATTTTGACAAAGAATTGGATGAGAGTGTTATTGATGCTTTTGCTGGCATGCCACCCAGGCTAATTAAATTGGAATTGGAAAAGGCATTAGCACACGCGGCTTCCAGAACAGCGTCAGATTCCAGACCCATCTGTCTTATGCCCATCGATGTGAATATACAAGGCAAAGAACTTAAACGGGCAGGAATCGGATTTTTGGCCAGTTTGGCATAAGGGGCTCATATGAAAATTGCTTACATCAGTGATTTGCACAATGAGTTTCTTCGTGATGCCGGCTTACCCGTACCTGATATAAAACTTAACGAACCAGTTGATGTGCTGATTCTGGCTGGCGATGTTGATGTGCAGGAGTATGGTGCTCAATATGCTATTCGGCAAAGCGAGCTTCTAGGGCTGCCTGTTATCTACGTGCTCGGTAATCATGAGTTTTACCAGGCAGACAGCCCTTCGGTTAAGGATAAAGTAGAGAGCCTGACCAGGAACACAAATGTTCACTTTCTGGATAGTGACACGGTCATTATTAATGATGTGATGTTTATTGGCGTGACACTTTGGACGGATTTCATGTTGTTTGGGAGTGCAAAGCATCATCTGGCAATCAGTCATGCCAGTTTCAACATGACTGATTATGCTGAAATTCGGCTGCCCGATAAACCGTTTTCGCCCAGGCTAACAGTCAGAGACACTCTACTTTGGCACAAACTTGAAAAACAGTTTATTGAGCAGGCACTAATGATGCCTGCTGCAAAGAGCATAGTGGTTGTCACACATCATGCCCCATCCCTACGATGCCTTCCGGGGCATGAACAATCTGATTTGATTTCTGCGGCCTATGCCAGCCGACTTGATAGCTTGATTGAAAATCATAAACCAGATGTCTGGATTTACGGCCATGTGCATGGTGAAAACTCATTTAATATTGGGACAACCAGAATATGTCGTCACGCTCAAGGCTATCCTCACCTGCAAACACTGACAGACACAGCTTACCAACCGGCAGTCATTCATATCGATGAAAAGCTTTCTGATCAGACCGATTGATACTCACTTAAGGCAGGTATCTATGACTAATGATCTTAAGCAAAAGAAGAGGCCCAAAAAGACTGACCGAGGACCTGAGTCTGAAGCGCTTTATAAAAATCTTACCTCTGAGAAAGTCTCGAAAGCATCAGATGAATTATTTTCAGCCAGTGAAGAGGACTTAAAGAAAGCATTCAAGCATGTTCAGGATTAAGCATTGAAGTTGCTTTCTGTTTCTAAAAAGCCTGCTTACGAAGAATATACCGCTGCCTTTCCAATATTCTTTCCGGATCTCTTCAAGATAAATTATCGGAATCTTGATGGGACATTAGTCAGACATCCAAGCTACAGATGACTTACGCTTAGGGCAACTTTAGAGACATACTTCCCCAAACGGGTATAGGCATATTTCCCCCAGCTGATTTGTAGCTATTCAGAGGGAAGTATGTATGGGGTTGATTTGATTTTGGTAAAAATTGAATCAATCCCCAAAGTTGCCAAGCATCACATTTCAGTCATCTGTGTGCTTATGAGATGTCTAAAACGTGTCATAGGTCACATGGGGTATTTCAGCAGCCGTTCTATAGTGAAGTTAACTTTAAAACCAGGAGTTAACTATGAACACAATGGCTGATGATATTTGCATTGGTGCAGAACAACCTGACATCGACAAGATGAAAATTGCAGAAAGCTTCTTTAGACTGCATATGCTTCCAGAAATTGAAACAGAAATCTTCCCAGATAGGCTATTGAGGAGCCTGCATGCCCATGCTTTTAAATGCCGGCCAGGTACATGGCGAAATCGACGTAATGCACTGGCTCACTACTTTGACTTTGCTGATGATGTTGAGCTTGCTTGCGACATCAAGATGATGGTTAACCCTGTGACCGATAAGACTGCTGACAAGGAAACAAGAGCATTAATACCCAAAAAGCAGAAGCGAACGCATAAAGTCATTGATGTCGAGCACGCCAAAGTTGTCAGCTACCTTGAGAAAACAGATGACCAAGCGGTTCTTGGTGCAGTAACTATTGCAAGAACCATCGGCGTACGCCCCTCAGAAATGGCCTCTATGAATTTTGATGACAGTAATCAAAGTATCTTCGTCACAGGTGCTAAAAAGCGTACCAAGGGTGACCGTGGCATTGATAGAACCCTGCTTCTTGAACCCGATGATTACTTGATTATAAAAAAAGCCTGGACTCAGTTGATGACCGAGTTCAACAAAAAAGATGCCTCACCTCAACGTCCGATGAAACGCGTTCAAAATCGCTTGTACACAGTGGTCAGGAAGGTATTTGAAGAGCGTGAAAGCTACCCGTCCCTCTATTCATATCGTCACCAGCTTGGCAGCGACCTGAAAGCATCAGGAATGGATAGAATCACCGTGGCGGCCATAATGGGACATGCATCAGTAGAAAGCGTGAATGATTATGGTGACAGACGTCATGGCGGCAGAAAAATGAATATTGATGTCACCGATGAATCGCTTGATGCGGTGAGGAATATCAAGGTCTCAACACCACCGGCCAAAAGTGTCTCAGCAGAGAAAGTGGATTCTGAAGTAACAACCGACGAAATCAAGGCAATGACTTGCCCTGAGAACACAGTTGTTGTCGAAGCAGAGTCCCCTTTCGATCAAAGTGAAGCTGATAACAATCAGCCCAAGTTAAATAAACAAGATACTGCTGATACTTCGTCACCGGAACCTTACATAAAGATGATCAAGGGTTCCAAAGCGATCATGTTTTAATCTGGTGGCGGGGCTGAAAAACAGTCGCTTCGCTTTGTGTTTTTCCATGCGAAGTGACGCCCCGCCGTTAACTTAGATCACTTCCATTTTGCGCAAAACCATTAACAGGTCGACTTGGATCAAGAACTTTTATGCAATTGATTTAATTGGAATTAAAATTTCATATAAAAAATTAAGCTAGTTTTTTATATGAAATTTGAAGTCGACATTACACCTGTGAAATATGTGACATTTGTCACAAAAGTGATACGTGAATCATGTGATTTTATTCTTGTTCCAGAGAATAAAAGGAGAACATATGCATTCACTTATAATCACTGCTCGGGCTCTCAGTTTTGAAGCAAACCCAATTCATCTAACACAACAATACATAATAACGACCGAAACCACACTCTCGCATGGTGAATGCTACGTCATCCCCTCAATGATATGGCCACCACCACTCTTAAGAGTTAATCCAGATCGATCAAGATATAGATCATTCATGAGTTCACGTATTGGGGTGAACTCATGAGTGGATCAGCTACACCAGAGCTCTTATGTGAATGCAATGAGTGTAGTCAAGAAAGAAACCTAATTTCATGGCTGGATAATAAATCCATTGCGTGTGAATTAACTAATGACGGTTCGCGCATTACTAATGAAACTAGCATCAAATGCTACCAGCGTGAGTTGCTTCTTAATTTGGTGAGAGTGTTGGCAAAACAAGAAGCAAGGGAAGATCATGACAAAGACTAATAACCGTGCCGTGATATACGCACGCTTCAGCTCAGATAGACAGAATGAGAATTCTTGCCGCGACCAGATAGAGCTTGCCTCTATTTGGGCTGAGCGTAATGGCTTTGAAGTGATTGATAGTTATCAGGACGCAGCCATATCCGGTGCATCGACACATAACCGCCCTGCTCTTGCTGAACTCATGGCAGATGCGCAGGCAGGCAAATTCGATACTGTTCTCTGTGAGGCGCTGGACAGGTTAAGCCGTGATCAGGCTGACCTTGCTCAAATCAGAAAGACGCTGAATTTCTACGGTGTCGGCATTCATACTGTTCAGGACGGTGAAGTCGGCACGATCCATATTGGCATCAAAGGACTTTTGGGTGAACTGTATCTGGCAGACTTGGCGCAGAAGACAAAGCGCGGCATGCAGGCCGTCGTGAATGGAGGTCGTCAGGCTGGCGGCAAATCCTACGGCTATGACAAAACCGGCACTGGTGAGCTTGCAATCAACGCAGAACAGGCAGAAGTCATCCGGCGCATATTTAACGAATACGAATCAGGCCAAACGCCACGTGAGATAGCTCGAGATTTGAACGCTGACCATATTCCTTCACCAAGAGGTGTTAAGTGGAACGCATCCACTATTAACGGCAGTAAACAGCGCCAGAACGGCATATTGCAAAATCGGCTTTATATCGGTCAAATAGTGTGGAACCGTCAGCGGTTCGTCAAAGATCCTAGCACCGGCAAACGTGTTTCGCGGGTCAATCCGGAGAGCGAGTGGATCATACATGACGCACCCCATCTGCGAATCATCGATGATAAACAGTGGCAGTCGGTTACCACGCTGAAATCGTCAAAGAGTCAGGGCAGCTTCCTGTCACCGAAGAAGCCGAAGCATGTATTTTCAGGGCTGATTAAATGCGGCTGTTGTGGTGCGAGTTACACCGTGTTTTCTACTGGACGTCTAGTCTGTGCCGGGCATCGTGAGCGCGGAGACTGCGATAATAAACGTACAGTTACAAGAAGCCACATTGAAAGGCGGGTTCTCTCTACATTGCACAAGCAATTAGCCGATCCGGAACTGATCGCAGAGTATGCGCGCGTCTATCACGAAGAGCGCAAGAAGCTGCAAAAAGCCTCACGCGGAAATATCCAGCAGAAACAAAAACAGATCCAAACGCTGACAGCAGAAATTGATCGAGGTGTTGAGTTGCTATTGAAGGGGTTAGCACCAGATAGTCTGGCGGTGAAGGTTAAGCAGATGGAAGCCGAAAAGAAACAGCTTGAGGAAGAAATTGCGCAGCAGCAAGAGCAACTTGATCCAATTTCTATTCATCCTGCAGCAGCAGAGAAATACAAAAAGATTGTGGCCAACCTGCAAGCCTATATGGAAGACGCCGAGGGTAAAGAGGCGTTATTTGCAGAAGTGAGAAGATTGATTGAGAAGATAGTGATAACCCCGAAAACCGGCGAAGTCGGTATCGAGGTACACGGCCAGTTGGCCTCATTACTATCTATTCAGGACGCTCCCAAGTGTATGGGAACGATGGTAGCGGGGGCCAGATTTGAACTGACGACCTTCGGGTTATGAGCCCGACGAGCTACCAGGCTGCTCCACCCCGCACCTGATTAGACTGCGCATTATACATAGCCCCCTGGGGGCATGCAAGGCGATTTCTAATTTTCTTTTAACTTTCTTGTGAGCGTATTTCTACCCCAGCCTAAAAGCTTGGCTGCTTCCTGTCTCTTGCCGGCCGTTTTCTCCAACGCGACTTCCATGAGTAGCTGCTCGATCAGGGGCACAACATCAGCCAGGGCCCCCTCCTGTCCACTCAATGCCTTATTGGCTGCCCATTGGCGGAACAACTGCTGCCAGTCACTGCCCTGGCGGCTGCCTCCCTCTGAGCTATCAGCAGACAGTTCGACCGGCAGGTCGTCCATCTGAACAACCTGTCCCGGTGACATGACGGTCAACCAACGACTGGTGTTTTCCAATTGCCGGACATTACCCGGCCAGGGTAATTGCGACAGGTAACTTTCAACCTCCGGCGACACACTCTTGGTCGCCATGTTTAATTCCTTCGCAGCTTTATTCAGGAAATAAGCAACCAATGCCGGAATATCCTCACGACGTTCACGCAGTGAAGGAATATGAATCCGGATAACATTGAGGCGGTGAAACAAATCTTCCCTGAAGTCACCACGTTCAACCAGTTTTTCCAGGTTCTGGTGGGTTGCCGCGATAATGCGAACATCGACTTTTACGCCGCTATGGCCGCCGACACGAAAGAACTCACCGTCTGACAGCACACGCAGCAGACGGGTCTGTAATTCAATCGGCATATCGCCGATTTCATCCAGAAACAGGGTGCCACCATTGGCCTGCTCAAAACGGCCTTTACGCTGTACATGGGCGCCGGTAAAAGCCCCTTTCTCATGACCGAACAGTTCTGACTCCAGTAATTCTTTAGGAATGGCCGCCATATTCAGGGCAATAAACGGCGCCTGTCGTCTAGGACTGTGACGATGCAGAGCCTGGGCAACAAGTTCCTTACCGGTGCCGGATTCACCGTTGATCAAAACCGTGATGTTGGAACGTGCCAGACGGCCAATGGCTCTGAATACTTCCTGCATCGCAGGCGCTTCACCGACAATCTCGGCACCAAGGTTAAAGTCTTCGGCAGGGCTTTTTTCCTGCTCTCTGCTGTGCGCGACTGCACGCTGCACCAGTTCAACCGCCTCATCGACATCAAAAGGCTTGGGCAGGTACTCAAAGGCGCCCCCTTCGTATACAGATACCGCGCTATCCAAATCGGAAT
This sequence comes from uncultured Methylophaga sp., assembly GCA_964389455.1. Lineage (GTDB taxonomy): Bacteria > Pseudomonadota > Gammaproteobacteria > Nitrosococcales > Methylophagaceae > Methylophaga. Next base: position 7,905 of record CAYMEE010000007.1, read on the forward strand.
ACGCAGTCATGATGATGACCGGCAGTTCCGGATACCGCTGTTTGATTTCGGACAATAACTGGAGTCCATCAATGCCCGGCATTCTGATATCGCTGATCAGTACATCAGGCGCCTGTTCACGCCCCTGCTTCAATTCATGTAATACAACATCAGCCGTTTCAAAGGCTCGGACCGTGATATCTACCGCTTCCAATGCTTTCTGCAAGACCCATCGAATGGATCGGTCATCGTCGACTATCCAGGCTATCGCTTTAGTGGCGTTCACGTGTTAACTCCAGAGGAAATATAACTGAGAAAATTGTCTGTCCCGGATGGCTATTGCACGACACTGTGCCGCCATTTCTCTGGACCAGGTTCTGCACCAGATAGAGTCCCAGACCGGTGCCATCAGCACGTCCGGTAACCAGCGGATAGAACAGACTATCTTGTAATGATTTTGGTATGCCGGGGCCGTTGTCTTCTATTTCAACCAGAACGCCCAAGCGGTAATACTGCTTTTCTATGGTGATGTTGCGCTGTATGCGGGTACGCAATGTAATCAGGCCGACGCCATTCATTGCCTGCACCGCGTTTCTTACGATGTTGAGAAAGATCTGAATCAGCTGATCAAAGTCGGCATAAAGTTCGGGAATGCTCGGGTCATAGTCAATTTTGAACTTGAGCCTTTCATCGACTTCGATATCTACCAGTTGTCTCACATGCTGCAGGACTTCGTGAATATTGGTATCACGCTTTTCCGGATGCTGGTTCGGGCCCAGCATTCGGTTCATCAGATTCTGCAGGCGATCCGCTTCAGCAATGATAATACGCGTGTATTCCTTGAGGTCTTCCGAGTCGAGCTGACGCTCCAGTAGCTGTGCAGCGCCACGCAACCCACCCAGCGGATTCTTGATTTCATGCGCCAGACCACGCACTACCTGCTGCTGAGTATGTAGATTTTCATCACGGTTGATACGTTGTTGATAATCCAGTTGTGCCAGTTCGAGAATGAGATAAGGCTCATCGACATCCAGCATTTTTACCGAACAGTCAGCCAGGATCTCACCGCTTGCCGGTAAAAATAAGCGCACCTCACGCTCTATGAGCGCCTGCCCAGTCGAGACGACCCTTCTGAGTGAATTCAGCAGCCGCTTTTCTCCCGGCAGCAGTGTCTGTAAAGGAATATGCTCAGCCTGGCGCTGACTGATTTCAAATAAAATTTCGGTAGCCGTGTTGATGTAACAGACACGTAAAGATGCATCCAGAACCAGAACGGCGGTTGTCAGGTTTTCCAGCACATCATTACTGGCAATGGCATCGTGACTCATTGTGGTGACACTCATATACATGGTCAGCTGTTAGCAAAAAACGCTCCACTTCATCCTGTTTTCTGGCAGCTGACCGGTAAGCTGTTGATTGTTGGTCAAACTCGCTTAAAACCTATCGTGCACTAGCGAGTTTGCCGCTGATGAAAGAAGCAATATAGCATTTAAACAGGGTTTTAATGCACCAACAGGGTGCATCAATTATTGCTGGAGGTCGGGGCACCACCGGTAGGTCCTGGCGGTGTTACTCCGGTGTTGTTTTGAATTGAAGCGCGATGAAGGTGGAACGTAACAGTACCAGTGCTGGTTAATGTTGCACCGTTGCCGTCGACAACCTCGGCATTGAGTGTATGGGTGCCGCGGCTGAGGTTATTGAGCTGAAAAGTTGTTGAATTACGGGGTTCAGAGACCGCTTCACCGTCCAGCCGCAATATAACCTGATCACCACGCTCTGTGTCCAGGGAGGGCTCCACAATCAAACTGACCGTGACATCACCGTTGTTAACCCAGATGCTCTCATCATTGGCAGGAGCCACAATACGGATTTGATAATCAGGCAAGCTCTGTTGCGGTGTTGACTCTTTCTCTTCGGGTGAGAGTTTGAGAATGTCATCCGTCACGGCTTCTTCATCTACGGGGGTGTAAGTGGTGGCAGGCGGTAGATCAACTTTCTCGGAACCAGGTTGAGGCTCATCTGAAAACACGACATTGCCACTATCATCGACCCAGCGGTAAATCTCCGCGTGAACCGGCAACAGGAAAAGCAGCATCAATAAAGTGATGAGTCTCATAATCTGAAGCATAGGACGAAGCAGCCTTCGGCGCAACTGTCAGGCACAAAAAAAGCGCCACAAGGGCGCTTTTTCTGTTGTCGAGATCTCACTCGTCTGGATTAGACGCTGTAGTACAGGTCGAATTCTGCAGGGTGAGTTTCCATGCGCAGGCGAGTCACTTCTTCCATCTTCAAGGCAATGTAACCGTCGATCATGTCGTCAGTGAAAACACCACCTTCAGTCAGGAAGCTACGATCTGCATCTAGAGCTTTCAGTGCTTGTTCAAAAGAGTAGCAAACCTGTGGAATTTGCGCTTCTTCTTCTGGTGGCAAATCATACAAGTCTTTATCCATGGCATCGCCAGGGTGAATCTTGTTCTTGATGCCATCAAGGCCAGCCATCAACATGGCAGAGAATGCCAGATATGGGTTGGCTGTTGAGTCTGGGAAGCGAACTTCAATACGGCGACCTTTTGGATTGCTAACGAAAGGAATACGGATTGAAGCTGAACGGTTGCGTGCTGAATAAGCCAGCATGACAGGTGCTTCGAAACCAGGAACCAGTCGTTTGTAGCTGTTGGTAGACGCATTAGCAAACGCATTGATAGCCTGAGCATGCTTGATAATACCACCAATATAGTACAGTGCAGTTTCAGACAGACCACCATATTTGTTACCTGAGAACAGGTTTTCGCCATCTTTCGAAATAGATTGGTGAACGTGCATGCCGTTACCGTTATCGCCGACCAGTGGTTTAGGCATGAAAGTAGCAGTTTTACCGTAAGCGTTAGCCACGTTGTGGATAACATATTTCAGCTGCTGAACTTCATCAGCTTTCTTAACCAGGGTGTTGAATTTAACACCAATCTCGCACTGACCCGCTGTAGCAACTTCGTGATGGTGAACTTCAGTCGTCATACCGATATCTTCCAGTGTCAGACACATAGCCGCACGGATATCGTTCAGAGAGTCAACTGGTGGGACCGGGAAGTAACCACCTTTAACACCAGGACGGTGACCGATGTTACCGTCGGCATATTCTTTACCGCTGTTCCAGTCAGCTTCTTCGGAGTCGATTTTGTAGAAAGAACCTGACATGTCGCTTCCCCATTTGACGTCGTCAAAAAGGAAGAATTCATTTTCAGGGCCGAAGTAAGCGGTGTCAGCAATGCCAGTAGATTGCATGTAAGCTTCAGCGCGACGAGCCACACTGCGTGGGTCACGCTCATAACCTTGCATGGTTGCTGGTTCAACGATGTCGCATGAAACAACCAGTGTTGTGTCGTCCATGAATGGGTCGAGGAATGCAGTTGATGCGTCAGGCATCAGGATCATGTCTGATTCATTGATGCCTTTCCAACCAGCAACAGAAGAGCCGTCGAACATTGCGCCTTCTGTGAAGGTATCTTCATCAATAGAATGCGCTGGATATGAGACGTGTTGCTCTTTACCACGCGTATCGGTGAAACGGAAGTCAACAAACTTGACGTCCTCATCTTTGATCATTTGAAGCACATTTTCGACAGACATTTAACTTCTCCAATTTTTAGAAACTGCACATAGCGTTGTGCAAAAAAACTCGCGACATAGTACAGCAGAAATCACGCCAACTTTAACTGTTACGATAAATCAACCATTTAGGTGCAAGCGCACCTAACATTAGCACTGTTATGGTGCATTAAAACACACCAATGGATCATTTTGGTGCTATGCACCAACACGAACCGTAATTCGAATCTCATCCTCGCTCTGAACCGTGTCGATCACACTGTGACCGTTAATCCGGGCCCAGGCTGGGATATCATTTAATGCCCCGGGGTCGGTGCAGATAACCTCAATTTCATCACCTGCCTGCATGGCTGCTACCTGGTTCTGAGTTTTGATCACCGGCATTGGGCAGAGCATCCGTCGCGCATCCAGTTGCTGACGGCTCATACGTACCACTCCTGCAATACTTCATCAGCACTGAGCGGTGCCGTTTTAAGCTGTTGCCTTTGCTGATCAGGTGTGGCGATATCGATTTCCACCTCTTCAGCACTGCGGCCTTTACCAAAACGCGCCACGATAGCTGCAGCGAGTGGATATTGTTCCTGTTTGAGCTCGCCGTCAACCAGTGCCATCGGTCCACTGTGGCTGAGCGCATGAATACTGGTGTATTGCTTGCGATAACCTTCCAGAAACTTACTCTCTCCCGCATCGCGTGCGATGATCAGCTTAAACTCATTATTAGGGCGGATATGACGACCCACTTTGAGCAACATGATGTCATCGAGCTCATATTCACGGCTGTTGCGGGCCTGCCACAAGTCGACCAGTTTGTCTGAATAGCTCTTGTCCGTCAGGAAACAGCAGCCTCCGGCCGGAGAAGCAAAGTCATGCAGACCGAACTGTTTAGCCAGTGCAATTTGCGGTTTGCGGTTACGACCATGGAAGTCATATAGCTTTTCGCGGTCAACCCAGCCTTCCCGTTCCGGCTTGGTTTCGGGCAGGTTTTTCGCACAGAGAGGGCGCAACAGCAAATCATCAGCGCCCGACTCTTCAGAGATAATCGGCATAGTGGATTTTCGCTGCGACATCGGCCGCTGTCCGATAACCTCGCCGGTAACGATAAAATCGAAACCATCCTTGTGATGTTCTTTCACCCACTCGACCGCTTTGCTCACCATGAAAACCTTGCAGTCCAGGCATGGATTCATATTGGCCCCATAGCCATGTTTGGGGTTGAGCAGCACATCCTTGTACTCTTCAATGACATCAACAATATGCAGCTTGATACCGAGTTGTTCGGCTACCCAGAGCGCATTGTTGCGTTTCTGTTTGTCTTTATCATGATTGCGAATCGCATGCGTGTGGCCTTCAACGCAGAAACCGGTATAGAAGTTAATACCCTCAACTTCAATGCCTTGCTCCTGCAGCACACGAACTGCCAGCATGGAATCCAGGCCGCCTGAGATCAGGGCGACTGCTTTGTGTTGCTTTGTCATAATTTTTAAATCTAAGCTGTTCCGCCTACGGTTAAGGCATCAACTTTTAATGTAGGTTGTCCGACACCGACCGGGACACTCTGGCCTTCTTTGCCACAGTTACCGACACCACTGTCGAGTTCAAGATCATCGGCCACCATCGAAATACGCTGCATCACTTCCGGTCCGTTACCGATCAGCGTCGCCCCTTTCACCGGGGTCGTGATTTTGCCGTTTTCAATCAGATAGGCTTCGCTGGTCGAAAACACGAATTTACCCGAGGTGATATCGACCTGGCCGCCACCGAAATTGACGGCATAAATGCCCCTGTCGACCGAAGCAATAATTTCTTCAGCCTTGTGATCACCGGGCAGCATGTAGGTATTGGTCATTCTGGGCATTGGCAGATGAGCATAGGATTCACGGCGGCCGTTACCGGTGCTTTTAGTTCCCATCAGCCTGGCATTGTGCTTATCCTGCATGTAGCCAACCAGGCGACCTTTATCGATCAAGGTCGTATATTGGGTGGCCTCACCTTCATCATCAATATTCAGAGAACCGCGTCTGAATTCGAGGGTGCCATCATCGACCACCGTACACAGCGGGGAAGCGACCTGTTCCCCCATTTTGCCGGAGAAAGTCGAGGTGCCACGACGGTTAAAATCACCTTCCAGGCCATGTCCGACCGCTTCATGCAACAATACGCCGGGCCAGCCACTACCCAACACCACCGGCATGGTGCCAGCGGGTGCGGCTACCGCTTCCAGGTTCACCAGCGCGATACGCACCGCTTCGCGGGCGTAACCCTGTGCCAGATTGTTATCCTGGAAATAACGGTAATCCATTCTGCGACCACCACCGGCACTGCCACGCTCGCGTCGGCCATTGCTCTCGACGATCACACTGACATTCATTCGAATCAGCGGCCGGATATCACTGCTGTAGGTACCATCACTGGCAGCAATCAACACGCTGTCGAGTTCACCGGCGAGGCTGACATTGACCTGCTTGACTCGAGGGTCTGCCTTGCGTGCTGCCGCATCGGCTTCACGTAATAAGGCCAGCTTTTCATCAACGCTCAGCGCGAGAATCGGATCCTGACTGGAATATAAAACTGGGGTCGTCTGACGTTTCCAGACAGCGACCTGCTGTTCCTGTCCCTGGCGGGAAATAGCCTGTGCGGCGCTGGCTGCCTGCTGAAGGGCTGGCAGAACAAGGTCATCAGAATAGGCGAAACCGGTTTTCTCACCACTACAGGCGCGAACCCCGACCCCCTGCTCCAGATGGTAACCACCATCTTTGATGATGCCATCCTCCAGCACCCAGTTTTCCTGACGTGACTGCTGAAAATACAGATCGGCATAGTCGACACCACCGGTCATGGTGGCGCTCAGTGCGTTTTCCAGATCCTGCTCGGTCAGGCCGGCAGGCAGCAGCAGTTGCTGTTGAACTTGTTCGGAAATAGATGCTTTCATCAACTCAAGAATTGCTGTCGCTATAAAGCCAATATGATAGCAGATTAAGGGAAGGCCTGACCTTGTTCCGGCTCTGGTCCCAACACATTAAGTCGAGGGTTATTCCAGGGACCGGTCAGCTGATAACTGTAGCTGATGAGATCAACGATTTCGCGATCAAACACCTGCCCGGCAATCTTATCGAACAGCAGAATAGCGGTGCCGACCCCCAGGCCCACGGGGCCACCGGCGACCGCCCCCGCCAGAGGTAAGGCAGAAGATACCTTGGGTGTGATCTTAACAATCTGGTCGTAGGTTTTTGCCACCATATCAGTGGGCCCCGATACTTCAATCAGTGCTGAATCGCCCTGCATAGTGAAATTATCAGTGCGGGCAATGCCATTACTGAATTGAAACTGACCATTAATCCCACTGAAATCAAAGCCCTTGCCGAACAGATCACTGAAATCCAGCGACAGTCGGCGCGGAATCGCGGCGATACTCAACAAACCGAAAATACGGCCTGCCGCTCCCGGCTGAACTTCGAGTAAGCTGCCGCGACCGACTGACAGTGTCATATCGCCTTGCATTTTCGCCACAGAAAAAGCGGTCGGGTCTCCGGGCCAGCTGAGCTGACTATTCAACTGCACCTGTCTGGCTTCAATGACTTCCTGGTAACCATAATATGCCAGTAATGCGCGCAAATCATCACTGGAGGCAACAATATCAAATTCACTGCGATTGCCTGACGCTGATTGAGTCCAACTGCCTGTCAGAGATGCCTGCAACACCGGTGAAGTGAGACTTGCCGATTCCACCTTCCAGCTGTCTGCAACCCGATTTGCCCGCAAATTGAACTGGCCCAGTGGCATCCCATTGAGTACGAACTCTCTGATATCCAGTCGTATTGACGGCCATAAATCACCTTTAACCTGCGCCTTCGGGGTCGAGTCATTATCCGGCAGGGTAAGGTCCAGGTGCTCCAGCGAGACGACTAAAGGCTGCTCATTACTGATGGGTGATGGCAGACTGATACTGCCTCTGACTTTCGAAGAAGCCATTTGGAGCTGCCACTGACCGCGCGACTGGCTGGCTGAAAGCTGCAGTTCATTCAACGTCTGCTCGGCAATTTTGAGTTCGCCGATGGACAGGTCCATCGCATCCACCACCGCCTTTTCGGAGCTCAGCGAGCTGCGTGCTGCCCGCCAGTCCATCCAGGCATTGAGATCGAGGCTTTCCAGCCGACCGCCTAGTTCAAGTCCGCTGGCGTCTAATGTTGGCGAATCCCCCCCCAACATGATCTGACCGCGTGGTTTATCACCCTCCAAAGCCAGTGCAGCCTTTAGCCAGTCATTCAGGCTGAAGCGAATAACAGTCTGTTCACTGGTATCAATCTGTAATTCTGCGGCATAACGTTGTCTGGCTGTTTTACCCAGTGGTGCTGGTGCGTCAACAGTGATGCCAAACAGATCGCTGTCGATATGCACGACGGCCTCAAACTGCCCTTTCTGCGGTTCTTCAATCATCAGTTGGGCCAGATAATCGGTTTCACCACTGACAAAATCCGGGATCTGCTTTGGCCAGACACTACGTAAGTCTGTTACAGCCACACTGCCATTGATTTCCACCCGGGTTTGTTCTGCATCGGGCAGAACATCAACTTGTATCGGCTGATTGAGCATCACCGCATTAATTGTTTCTGCATCGACACCCTCATTGCTGAAATTGAGCTGGCCATTGATCTGGCTGATAGTCAAACCTGGCATTGCCTTGGATTGCAGGCCACTGTCAGCAAAAGTAACGTGACCGGCAGCTTCTGTCTGATTGGGATCAACCAGCGGCACCATCAAATCCAGCTTGATGTTGCTGTTTCCACTGACTTCAATCCACTCTGCCACTGAACCAAAGCGTTTTTTCAAAGGACTGTTCTGCAAAAATGACAGCGCATCGGCGGTTGTGCCTGTCAGGGTGCCATCGACACGCAATATCGGGTTGGGCCTGACCAGATTGGAAATGGTGGTCGTCACCTCGCGAAACGAAAATCCGGCGATATTGCCATTTTGACTTTGAATCAGAAGGTTATTCCCCTGACCACTGACTGTGCCGTCAACCGCCATCAGGTCTGGCCAGCCCTCAGCATAATGCAGCTGGGTGTCTTCCACCTTCAGCTTCATGTCAAAACTGCCCTGATCGGGGTTTTCATCAAAAGGAAATGCGGCCGGGTTTCCCTTAAACTCGATATAGCCAGAGCGGATAATGCCTTTCCTGAAGGCATCTCTGGACCATTTCTCGAAGTCTTCCGGGATAATGGCCCCGGGCACATAATCACGCCAGCGATTGACCTGAACATCCTCTAACGCCAGCCTCAGATCCGTATCCGTCTCACCGTTGTGGTGATTCACGCGCCCGTTCAGACTGAGGTTCAGGTCTTCATTCCACAGGTTCAGCTGTTCAGCCGAGACATGCCAGTTATTCTGCTGATGTTGCCAACTGACATGACCGGTCAGGGATTCCAAATAGACGGCTTCATCCAACCAATTATCGGCGTAGATCGTGGTTTTATGGCTGTTCAGGCTCAGTTCGCCCTGATTATTCTGCCAGTCCAGTTCAAAGCTTAAGTCATTGGCGCCCGGATAATCCTGCCATGGTAAAAAAGCCAGGTCCTGGCTGCGAAGCTGCAATGCCTGCAAACCTGCGTTCTGCTGATAACGCGCAGAGAGCGCGTAGACATCACCGGCCGGCTTGGTTTCTACCAGCCAGCCCGGCATATCCCGCATCAGCAATGCCAATGAAGTGACATCACTCAAACGCAGATAGTCTGCTGCCCCCTCAATCTCGCCATCCTGGTATCGATGAATATTCAATTGGGTGAGAGGCCAGGCCTCTCCCGCCATGTGTATTTGCACAGATTCGGCGTTCAGACTCCAGCTATCGGCCTGGTGGGTAAAACGGAACTGCCCCTGTAGTTTATCCAGCGTGACCTGATCAAAGTCTTCAGTGGCTTTTTCACTGCTCAGAGTGATGTCAGTGAGGCTGGTATTGAGCTCAGTGGAAATATCACCTAACGCGTTCTGACTGGCTTTAATTGTTCCTGATAACAGGCCTTCAACCAGCTTCATCCCCCGCATCGGTACCGCATTTAATACGGGTGCCAGAGACAAATGGTCGGTGGTCAATTCAGCTTGCCAGGCGGATAGAGAATAGTCCTCATCGATTTCCGCTTCAGCGTTCAATGTGACTGCGCTGCCCAGTGAGTCCGGCAGGACAATATTGGCATCAGCCTGCCACTCGCGACCGGCAACCTGCAGAGCCAGTTGCTGCAATTGATAAACGCCACTGAGGCCGGGTTGTTTTCTGTCCAGATAATCGACAGAGATCGCATTGAGCTCTAATTGCTTAAGCCAGCTGAACCAGCGGATGACCTCTTCCACACTGGTTCCAGATTGGTTCCGACGCTCATCATCAAGCCCGTTAAGCCTGATGTTTCCCTGCTGTGTACGCTCAAGTTTAAGATGCGCTTGACGGATGCTGGCATCCGCTACCACCGGTTCGCCGCTAGTGATGGTTTGCAGAATATCGAGGCTGAGGTAAACCTGACCCGCTGTAATAATCGGGATTTCACTGGTTTTTTGCTTTACCTTCACCTGGCGGACTTCCAGCTTGGGGATGAGGTCGAACCAGTACAAGCCCGCTGAATCAATGCTGACTGGATAGCCTGTTTTCTGGCTGGCCCAGGCAGCAATCTCGTCTTTGCGATCTGCGACTTCTTCCGACAGCCACATGGCAGCTATCAGCCCCAGTAAGCCCAGGATGACGACCACAACCAGCAAATAGAATAGCTGGCGGCTGGCGATATGAAGGCTCTTCAGTAACATTCAGCGCCTACATCAATACCACATTGAACTGTTCTCTACCGTATTGGGCTTCGCACTGAAACAGAATCGGTTTGCCGATTAACTGCTCCAGTTCTGCCACCTTGGTTGAGTCCTCATCATTTAGTCTGTCGATAATATCCTGTGATGCCAGAATCAGAAATTGCTTGGTCTCATACTGGCGGGCTTCGCGCATGATTTCACGGAAGATTTCATTGCATACGGTTTCCACATTCTTGGTGTAACCTTTGCCCTCGCAGCAGGGGCAGGCTTCACACAGAATATGACCCAGACTCTCTCGGGTGCGCTTGCGGGTCATTTCAACCAGCCCCAGCTCAGAGACGGCACTGATATTGTGGCGTGCCCGATCCAGCGTCATCGCTTTTTCCAGCGCCCGCAATACCTGCTCACGGTGGCTGACTTCTTCCATATCAATAAAGTCGATAATGATAATGCCACCCAGATTGCGAACACGCAGCTGGCGGGCTATCGCATGCGCCGCTTCCAGATTGGTTTTGAAAATGGTCTCTTCCAGGTTTTTGTGGCCGACAAAACCACCGGTGTTGACGTCTACCGTGGTCATGGCTTCGGTCTGATCGAAAATCAGGTAGCCACCGGATTTCAGCGGCACCTTGCGTTGCAGCGCTTTCTGAATTTCATCCTCAACCCCAAACAGATCGAACAGGGGTAGGTCGCCATCGTAGTGTTCTAACCTGGCAGCACACTCGGGCATAAAGCCTTCAGCAAAATGCACGGCTTTATGAAACACGTCTTCGGCATCGATTCTGATCCGCTCGATATCGGCATTAAACAAGTCGCGCAAGGCACGCATAGCCAGCGGCAGATCTTCATGTAAAGGGTCGCCGCAATTCACCATCTGCTTGCGTTCTTCCAGTTTGCCCCAAAGGCGGTAAAGAAACTTGAGATCGGCTTCCAGTTCCGCTTCTGACACGCCCTCCGCCGCAGTGCGCAGGATATAACCGCCGGTACCTGGCTCCAGCAGACTCGTCAGACAGTTTTTGAGTCGTTCACGCTCTTCTTCGGTTTCAATTTTGAGCGATACACCAATCCCTTCGGTTTCCGGCATGTAAACCAGGTAACGCGAAGAGACTGACAATTGCGTGGTCAGACGCGCGCCCTTGGTGCCCATCGGATCTTTAATCACCTGCACCAGAATTTCCTGACCTTCACGCAACAGGCTACTGATGGTGGGCTCAACATTCGGCGCCTCTTTCAGATCACCGGTCTGGCCTTTGGGGATAGATATATCAGACACATGCAGGAATGCGGCCCGCGGCAGACCAATTTCGACAAATGCTGCCTGCATTCCGGGCAAGACCCGACAGACCTTGCCTTTGTAGATATTACCGACCAGGCCCCGGTATTCACTGCGTTCGATGAACACTTCCTGTAAGACGCCATTGTCGACCACGGCGGCACGGGTTTCACTGGGCGTGATATTGATTAGGATTTCACTGCTCATCGACTGTCCATTTACCCTTCTGAGATCTGCATTAGAAGTTGTCCTGTTTCCCTGACAGGTAATCCCATAATACCGGAGTAACTGCCCTGTATTTGGTCAATGAAAATCGCACCCAGTCCCTGCACGGCGTAACTACCCGCTTTATCGCGGCCTTCACCGGTCTGGATATACCAGTCGATTTCCGCCTCAGTCAGGGCCGCAAAGTGCACCTCACTGACGCAGAGTGCTGTTTTCAGCTCAGAATCCGAAGCCAGTGCCACCGCCGTCATGACCTGATGACTATGACCTGACAGCAGTTTTAACATACGCCTGGCATCATCGTCATTGACCGGTTTACCAAAAATTGTCTGATCGACAATCACCGCAGTGTCTGCAGCCAGGACCGGTTTTTTATCATCTGACGCCAACAATGAGACACCAGTCCGCGCCTTTTCCACGGCAATACGCTGAACATAGTCTTGCGGCAATTCACCGGGCTGCACTGACTCATCCACGTCTGCTGCAATCACAGCGAACTCGACTGCCATTTGACTGAGAAGTTCACGTCGCCTTGGCGAACGTGAGGCGAGATAGATAGCGGGGAAATTCATGCGCGATGATAAGGATGATTTTTCAGAATAGTCCATGCCCGGTAGAGTTGTTCAGCGAGCACGATACGCACCAGAGGATGCGGTAGCGTCAGTGCTGACAGAGACCATTTCTGATCGGCGCGTTGCAGACAGCTGCTGTCCAGTCCATCCGGACCGCCGACCATCAGAGTGACATCACGACCATCGGTGAGCCAGGACTGCATGTGTTCTGACAGCGTTTCGGTGCTCCAGTTTTTACCCTCCACTTCCAGGGCAATCACATGGTGATTGTCTGGAATCGCTGACAAAATGCGGCTGGCTTCTTCTTTTTTCCATTGTTCGGGCTGAGCGGTTTTGCCGCGTTTGGCCGGCGCAATTTCCTGCAGTTGCAGCGAACACTCTCGCGGCAAGCGGCGACTGTATTCCTCAAAGCCCTGCGTCACCCAGCCAGGCATCTTGGTGCCGACCGCGACCAGGTTGATTTTCATTCCTTGTCAGCCGACAGCTTTTCGCTTTGCTCGGGCACACTCCAGAGTTTTTCCAGGTTATAGGTCAGACGGGTTTGCGGGGTCATGATATGTGTAATTACATCACCCAGATCCACCAACGCCCACTCTCCCACTGTTTCACCCTCGACACCGAGAGGCTGAATGCCGGCTGCTTTAGCCTGCATCACAACTTCATTGGCCAGCGCTTTGACCTGGCGGCTGGATTTACCGGTGGCGATAATCATCAAATCAGTGACATCGGTCATTTCAGTGACATCCAAAACCTGAATATCTTCCGCCTTGATGTCTTCAAGCGCGTTGATAACCAGTGATTTGAGTTCTTCAGCCTGCATTGGGCTCTCCGTATCAATAAAAGTTAATAATAGTGTAACGCAAGGTCGCCAGACGTTGCTGTCTGATTAATGCTACTGGCTATGCTGTCTTCGCTGGGCTGGTAACCAGGCTGAGGTTTTACCTGTTACAAAATAGGCGGTCAGTCCCAGCCATTCATGCCAGGCAACTTCCAGCGTCTCAAGATGCGCAAATAAAGCAAAATCCCAGTAGCGTTGCTCAGATTGATTGCTGCGGTAATCCACCGGATAGGGAATCACATTAACGCCCTGCTTTCTGGCAACTCCGACTGAGCGTGGCATATGAAAGGCTGAGGTTACCAGCAGATATTTGCCATCAGCCCCGGGCAACAGCGGCTGAATCATTTCAAAATTTTCATAGGTATTACGCGCCCGACTTTCCAGCTTGATCTTTTCCGGATCAATGCCGGCCTGAGTCAGCAATGTCATCGACACCCGACCCTCGCGATCCAAATCGGGCATCTGCACCAGGTTACTGCCCCCGGTATAGATGATGGGGAGCTCAGGATAGAGGCGGCTGAGCTCAGCAGCTGCGAGAATGCGCTCGGCGCTGTCACCCACCTCGGCGCTATTCCAGCCAGTAGACAGTCTCAGGTTTTCGGCACCACCCAGCACGATAATACCGTCGATATTTTCAGGCATCGTTGCCAGCTTCTGGAAACGGGTTTCCAATGGCTGCATCAGCCAGTCTCCGACCGGGTAGGCCATCACAGCAAACGCCAGCAGACTCAGCAAGGTCAACAAGCGGCGGGCCGCTTTAAGGTAATTAAGCCACAACAACAAAGTGGCCAGGATTAACAACCAGACCAACAGACTGGCCGGGCTCAACAATCCCCAGATCAACTTGGATGTGACAAAAAACAGATTATCCATCAGGAGGCTTGCGGCCTGATCTGATACAGCCCCAATTGTTCAATCAGCGTTATCACGGCATCCGGCAACAGATAACGTACATCACGCTTTTCATAGAGTTTCTCACGGATGCTGGTCGCTGAAATGCTGAGCTGCGTGACCGGTATGGTCCAGATGCTGCCTGCAGCAAGAGTTTCATCGCCCGGTTCCGCCTGATGTTCGTGATACCAGGTCGCCAGTTCATCTGCCATCTCAAGCTGTTCTTCTGGTCTTTGCATCACGACAATATGCGCCAGTTCAATAATCTGCTGCCAGCGTGACCAGCTGTTCAGACTGCGAAAAGCATCGCTGCCCATCAGGACAAACAGGGGATTATCCGGCAAATCATCACGCAGGCTGAGCAGCGTATCAACGGTATAGGAGGGCCCTTCACGATCCAGCTCACGATCATCGACCACCAGTTTGGGATGATTTTTAATCGCGAGTTCCAGCATCAGACGGCGTTCCTGCGGACTCGCCACCGGCTCCACCCGATGCGGTGGCAAGGCGCAGGGAATCAGGCGCAGATGGTCCAGTTCCAGTGCATCTACCACATCCAGCGCGGTACGCAGATGGCCGAAGTGAACCGGATCAAAAGTCCCGCCCAGAATACCAACAGCAGCTTTAGTTTCTGATTTGCCCACTACCCAAGACTATCCATTTTTGTGATGTCAGCCCTTCCAGCCCGACCGGGCCACGAGCATGAATTTTATCGGTAGAGATGCCAATCTCGGCACCCAGACCATATTCAAAACCATCGGCAAAACGAGTCGACGCGTTAACCATCACCGAGCTTGAATCCACTTCCGCCAGAAAACGTCGAGCCCGCTGATAGTTTTCTGTCACGATCGATTCGGTGTGACCGGAACTATGATGATGAATATGCTCCATGGCTTCATCCAGCCCGTCGACAACTTTAATCGACAGGATTGGTGCCAGGTACTCGGTATCCCAGTCGGCATCGGTCGCAGCATTAATGTCTTTCAGAATCGCCCGGGTACGGCTGCAGCCGCGCAATTCCACGCCTTCATCACTGTAACGCACTGCGAGTCGTGGCAGGATGGTATCTGCAACAGCCGCATCCACCAGCAGCGTTTCCATTGCATTACAGACACCGTAACGATGACACTTGGCATTGAAGGCAATAGCTTCGGCCATATCCAGATCAGCTTCACTGTCGATATAAACATGACAAATGCCATCCAGATGTTTAATCACCGGGACCCTGGCTTCATTACTAATCCGTTCAATCAGGCTTTTGCCGCCACGGGGCACGATCACATCGACATATTCCGGCATGGTAATCAACTGACCGACGGCGGCCCTGTCAGTGGTCTGAACCACCTGTACGGCGGTTTCAGGCAAACCGGCCTGCTCCAGACCGCGACGGATACAGGCCGCAATCGCCTGGTTGGAGTGAATCGCTTCACTGCCACCGCGCAAAATGGTGGCATTACCGGATTTAAGACATAAAGCGGCGGCATCAGCCGTCACATTCGGACGTGATTCGTAAATGATACCGACTACGCCCAGCGGAACACGCATACGACCCAGCTGAATACCGGAAGGACGAAAAGTCATATCACTGATTTCACCGACAGGATCCGGCAGTGCCGCGATTTGTTCCAGGCCTTCCGCCATCGATTCAATACGTGCATCCGACAGGGTCAGACGGTCCAGCAGCGCCGCTTCCAGACCTTTGCTTTTGCCGGCTTCCAGATCACGTTCGTTCTCACGTTTGAGGGTTTCGGTGGCCGCGCGGATCTCGGCTGCCATCGCCAGCAGGGCTTTGTTCTTGGTTTCAGTGCCGGCGCGAGCCAGGGCGCGGCTCGCCTGACGGGCATGTTGCCCCAGGCTCTGCATGTACTCATTAACGTCCAACAAAAGACTCCTTTGTTCTCTTTTCTATCAGGCTTGTCTAACACCTGCCGCCTGCAGGCAGAGTTTTTCCAGCAATCGCCATGGGCAGGTTTTCAACACGCCTTTCGCCGCTTTGTCGATATCGGCCATCTGCGTCAGAAACTGCTGCCAGCGCTGACTATCGTAGCGTTGTAAGGCTTCACGCATTAAGGGTTTGTTTTTATCCCAGACCGGTGGTTTCTGAGCAGCAAATACCTGCTCCAGCGGACGACCGCTCTGCAGTTCCACCGACATCGCCACAATCCGCCGCAGGGACCAGGCAACAGCAGAAAAAACCGCTAGGATATCAACACCTTCTGCGCGCAGGCGCTCTATTATACGGGGGATTCTCTGCGCTTGTCCTGCCAGCACGGTATCCATTAAGCCGAAGGCTTCAAAGCGGGCATTGTCAGCGACCGACTGCAGTATCAATGCCTCGCTGAGTTCACCATCGTCACTGAGTAATTCCAGTTTGTCGATTTCCTGTGCGGCGGCGAATAAATTGCCTTCCACCCGCTCTGCAATCAGGCTTGCCAGTCGATTATCACAACTCAGACCGCGTTGTTTCATCCGCTGCATAACCCAGCGCGGTAACTGCGTCGCATCCACCGGCCAGATTGCTACTGTGGCGCCCAGGCTGTCGAGTTCTGCAAACCACTTGGCTTTCTGTGAGCGGTTATCAATTTTGCCGCTGATAATAATCAGGGTGGTGTCTTGCGGTGGATCAGCACAAAAGCGACGCAGCGCTTCACCGCCCTCTTTTCCCGGGCTGCCCGATGGCAGACGGATTTCAATCAGCCGCTGACTGGCAAAAAGCGACAGGCTCTGTTCCTGCCACTTGATTTGTGACCAGTCAAAACGGCCTTCGACATGCCAGACTTCGCGATCATTCGCCCCGGCATCGCGTACCCGTTTTCTGATTTTATCGGCGACCTCTTCCACCAGCAGCGCTTCATCACCATGCACCAGATAGACCGGTAACAGAGACTGCTGCAAGGCCCCGTCGAGTTGTTCCGCCTTTAGCCGCATGAATTAATTAAGGGCAGACAGGCGGCGGATAATGCTCTGTACCATCTGCTTGTACATATCCTCGCGCAATACCCGTTGCTGCTCGTCCATCGCCAGGATCTGATTCTGATCAAACTGGTAATCGCGTCTCGCCTCGACCCGTTGCTTATCACCGATAAGTTCACCGTTTTCATCGGTGATCTGATAGATCACCCAGGCTTCCAATTCATATTCACGCACCTTGGCATTGCTGCCCACTGTCAGCACATTCTGCTGATAGCGGTTTTCCAGCACGGTAAACAGAGACGCCCCTTCCTGGTAATCCTCAAGTACGTTGATGCCGTTTCTTTGCAGCGCCCGCTTGAGTTGCAAACCGAATGAATCCTGTCGTGTGTTGACGCCCTGAATATAGAGCGTTTTCAGTTCTTCCGGCACTGCCGCTGCGCCCCTGAGCTGAAAGCCGCAGGCCGTCAGGGTCAGAATGACCAGTGCGATAAAGCTTCTGAACACCACATGATTCATGTTTGATTTCCTTTATTAGCCTGCTACCACAATATTCAACAAGCGGCCAGGTACCAGAATGACTTTACGGACTTCCTTACCCTCGGTAAACCGCTGCACGTTCTCCTCGGCAAAGGCGATTTCTTCAACCGCCTTCTGATCGGCTTCTGCCGGCACGGCGATTCTGGCTCTGAGTTTACCGTTAACCTGCACCATCAGTTCAATTTTATCCTGCTTCAGTGCCGCTTCATCGACTGCAGGCCAGTTGGCATCGACGATGGCTTCCTGATGCCCCAGCATCTGCCATAGCTCGTGGCTGATATGCGGTGTGATTGGTGACAACATCAGTACTACCAGTTCCAGACTTTCCTGCAGTACTGCACGGCCCTGTTCGCTGCTGTCATCCAGCTTGGCAATGGCGTTCATCAGTTCCATCACTGCGGCAATCGCCGTATTAAAGGTATGACGGCGACCGATATCATCGGTGACTTTGGTCAGAGTCTGATGGGTCTGACGCCGCAGATTCTGCAGATCATCCGAAAGATTATCGTTATCAATCTCAGCGGTCTGCCCCTGAGCCACATGCTCACTAACCGCCCGCCACAGACGCTTGAGGAAACGGTTAGCACCCTCAACGGCTTTGTCCGACCATTCCAGTGACATTTCCGGCGGTGCCGCGAACATCATAAACAGGCGCGCGGTGTCGGCACCGTATTCGTCAATCAAGGCCTGCGGATCGACGGTATTACCCTTGGACTTGGACATTTTGGCACCGTCTTTCAGCACCATGCCCTGGGTCAGCAGGTTTTTGAATGGCTCATCGCCGGAGACCAGCCCTTCATCACGCATGAGTTTGTGGAAGAAACGCGCATAAAGCAGATGCAGAACAGCATGTTCAATACCACCGATGTATTGATCCACCGGCAGCCAGTAATCGGCGCGCTCGTCCAGCATCGCCTGCTCATTATCCGGACAGGTAAAACGGGCGTAATACCAGGATGACTCAAAGAAAGTATCGAAGGTATCGGTTTCACGCTCTGCTTCGCCACCGCATTCGGGACAGCGGGTCTGATAGAACTCGGGCATCGATTTAATGGGTGAGCCGGAACCATCCACTATGACATCTTCAGGCAGAGTGACCGGTAAGTCGGCTTCCGGCACTGGCACAGAACCACAGCTCGGGCAATTGATAATCGGAATTGGTGTGCCCCAGTACCGCTGACGGGAGACGCCCCAGTCACGCAGACGATAATTGGTCTGACGTTCACCCAGCCCTTTTTCTGCTAGGAAATCCGCAATCGAATCAAAAGCCTGTTCACTGGTCAGGCCATCAAACTGGTCTGAGTTCAACAAACGGCCTTTTTCAGTGAAGGCTTGTTTGTTGAGGTCAACCTCAGTCTCATCAACGGCTTCAATCACCTGCTTCACCGGCAGGCTGTATTTCTGTGCAAATTCGAAATCACGCTGATCATGGGCCGGTACTGACATGACGGCGCCGGTGCCATAGCCCATCAGCACAAAGTTGGCAGCCCACACCGGGACCTGTTCACCGGTCACCGGATGAATCGCCATCAGACCGGTCGCTACACCTTTCTTGTCGGCGGTTTCCAGCGCGGCTTCCGAGGTCTGCATGCGTCGGCATTCTTCAATAAAGCTTTGCAGTTCGGGATTACTTTCTGCTGCTTTCAGTGCCAGTGGATGTTCTGCCGCGACCGCGACATAACTCACCCCCATCAGGGTATCCGGACGGGTCGTATAAACAGCGAGGCTGTCATTTTGATCGGCGATGTTGAACTGAATCTGCACGCCCTGTGAACGCCCAATCCAGTTGGCCTGCATGGTGCGAACCTGTTCCGGCCAGCCATCAAGCTGATCCAGATCGGCCAACAGTTGATCCGCATAATCAGTGATTTTCATGAACCACTGTGGAATCTCACGGCGCTCCACTTTGGTATCACAGCGCCAGCAGCAGCCATCGATAACCTGTTCATTCGCCAGTACGGTCATGTCGTGCGGGCACCAGTTCACTGCCGCGGTTTTCTTGTATACCAGACCTTTTTTATACAGGCGGGTAAACAGCCACTGCTCCCAGCGGTAGTAGTCAGCTTTGCAGGTCGCCAGTTCGCGCTGCCAGTCATAGCCCAGCCCCAGACGCTGCAGTTGTCCACGCATGTAATCGATATTCTGATAAGTCCAGGCTGCCGGTGCGACCTTGTTTTTGATAGCCGCGTTTTCAGCCGGCAAACCAAACGCATCCCAGCCCATCGGTTGCAGCACGTTTTTGCCCTGCATGCGTTGATAACGAGAAATCACATCACCGATGGTGTAGTTGCGCACATGCCCCATATGTAGCTGACCGCTTGGATACGGGAACATCGACAGGCAATAAAATTTTTCCCTGTCAGGATCTTCGGTGACCTGGAAGCTGTTGTTCTCCTGCCAGAATTGCTGGGCAGCGGCTTCCACTTCATCAGGGCGATATTCTTGTTGCATGGACTCTCTTCGGATAGGGGAAATTTGAAATCGCTTAGGATACCTCAGCGCGGCAAAGGCTCAAAATATAGTTGTGCTTAATCACAACAAAAAAGCAGCCCGCAGGCTGCTTTTGTTAATACGACTATGCCGACTGCGCATCATAGCGCCGAACACTCATTTACCGGCGGCCATCAATGTTTCATATTTGGCATAGAGCTGGTCATGCGATTCGACATTGTCTGGATCTTTGGGAATACAGTCGACCGGGCAGACTTCGACGCACTGCGGCGTATCAAAGTGGCCTACACACTCGGTGCACAGATCCGGGTCGATTTCATAAATTTCAGCACCTTGCGAGATTGCGCCATTGGGGCACTCTGGCTCGCATACATCGCAGTTGATGCATTCATCGGTGATAAACAGGGACATCTCTTACTCCACAATTCGATATTTAAGCGATCTTATCGCTGTTATTTGGGGGCAGGCAATTTGGCTTTCAATGCAGCCTGCACACAAGGGGCAACGAACTCCGACACATCACCGCCGAGAATGGCAATTTCTTTTACCAGCGATGAAGATACGAAGCTCAGATTTTCTGCCGGGGTCAAAAACAGCGTTTCCACTTTCGACTGCATACGCCGGTTCATGGTTGCCAGCTGCAATTCATACTCAAAATCTGACACCGCACGCAGCCCCCGGATAATGACATTGGCGCCCATGCTGATGGCTTCATTCACCAACAGTCCTTCAAAACCACGAACTTCGACATTGTTCAGATCCTGCAGGGTTTCGCGGGCCATTGCTACCCGCTCATCAAGGCTGAACATCGGTTGTTTGCCGGGGTTAATCGCAATGGCCACGATGACCTTGTCAAACAGCGAGGCTGCGCGATTGACCAAGTCGATATGGCCGTAGGTAATCGGGTCAAATGTGCCCGGGTAGATAGCAGTCGTCATCCGTCGGCGGTTCCGGGTTCAAATTCAAACAGGGCATATTTTACATCACCTGCCTGCTTTTCTCGCAAACAATGCCAGGATTCAGGCAAGGCAGGTTGCGGCTCACGTCGAGGATACTCCAGATAAATGCGTGCACCGGCATTCAATAAGTCTTTTTCTGTCAGCATCGTGGCGACTTGGGACCACAAATCAAGTTGATATGGCGGATCCAGAAAAACCACATCAAATTTCTTTTCAATGCTGTTCAGATAAGCTTCGGCTTTGCCGTGAATCAACTCGCACTGCTCAGCCTGAAGTGAGGCTTTGTTCTGCTTGAGTGTATCAAACGCCTGCCGGTCGGCTTCGACCATCACTACTTCTGCAGCCCCTCTTGATGCAGCTTCAAAACCCAGCGCACCACTACCGGCAAAGCAATCCAGACAACGACTAAACCCCAGCAGCGGCTGCAGCCAGTTAAACAGGGTCTCGCGCACCCGGTCCCCAGTTGGCCGCAGGCCCTCTACATCAGGGAAAGTCAGCTGCCTGCCACGCCAGTTGCCGGCGATAAGTCGTAATGAACCTGATTTATTCTGTTTCTGTTTCGCCACCTACCAGCACCGTCAGCATTGTGTCGGCATTCACACGTCGCTCAAATGCCTGTTTAATGTCCGCCAAGGTCACTGCGTTCACTTTATCGTTAAAGTTATCCAGGTAGTCCAATGGCAAGTCGTAGAATCCTATCATAGCTAGGTAATCTGCGATCTTGCTGTTGCTGTCCACCCGCAGTGCAAAGCCGCCGGTGATATTTTGTTTGGCCGCGGTTAATTCCGCTTCGGTGGGGCCGTTGGTGATGAACTTCTTCAGTGTTTCCTGCAGCACGGTAAGCGCTTCCTGTGCCTTTTCATTGCGGGTCTGCAATGCAAACTGATAAGGCCCTTTCTGGTGCATCGGCCGGAAGTAACTGTACACACCGTAGGTCAGACCGCGTTTTTCCCGCAGTTCATCACTGAGCTGTGAAACCAGGCCACTGCCACCCAGGATATGGTTGCCGACATAAAGCGGGAAATAATCCGGATCATCGCGGCTGATGCCGGTCTGTCCCATCACGATAGTGGTCTGGGTTGATGGAAAGCTTTTATTGATTTGCTGCGCTTGTTTCAATGCGGTTACTTCAGGCAGCTTTTCCGCCGGTTGACCGGTAGCAAGACCGGAGGTCAGCCGTTTGGTCATCTGTTCAGCCTGCTTGCGATCTACGGCACCGACAATCACCACGACTGCATTACTGCTGACATAATAACGGTCATAAAAGGCTTTCAGGTCCGCCGTACTCAGTTGTTTAACAGTATCGGCGTTACCGGCTGGCATCACGCTATAAGGATGCTGGTCGTAAAGATTCTCGTAAAACGCCCGGGTCGCTATCGCCTGTGGAGACTGATTCTCTGCCTGCAGACCGGTCAGCAGGGTTTGCTGAATACGACCAAAAGCGTCTTGCGGAAAGGCGGGAGCTGAGAGCACCTTTGTGTATGTGTCCAGCGCCTGCTCAAAAGCCTGCTTCTCTGTCAGCGTGCGCAGGCTGAACACGGCCATATCGCGCTCGGAACTGGCGCCGAATTTGGCACCGACATTGGCGAAGGCACTGGCGATATCATCGGCCGTCATGGTTTCGGTACCTTCGTCGATCATGGCGGCGGTCATTTTTGCTGTGCCCGGCATATCGCCGTCACGTGCCGCACCGGCATCAAACACGACGCTGATGTCCACCATTGGCAGTTCTGGTGCAGGGACATAATAGACCCGGGCATTGTTGTCGGTAGTCCAGTGCTGGATTTCAGGTCCGGCCCAGCTCAGGCCGGCAGCTAACAGCGTGAATACAAATACAAAAGCTCTAGCGAACATGCGCATCTCCAGCGTTTGAAACAGGACGGCGTCCATCCAGTGGTAATGGAACCAGCTCAGCAATCGTCAGGCTGTCGTCAACAAAATATTTCTTGGCCACCATCTGCACTTGTTCAGCGGTGACCGCTTTGATGTTATCGACGTATTGCTCGCCGACCATCCAGTCAAGACCGATTGTTTCCAACATGCCGATTTGCATAGCCTGATAAAACACACTGTCTTTTTCATACACTGTTTCTGCCACCACCTGGGCTTTCACACGGTCGAGTTCTTCTTTAGTCACCGGGTTTTGTTTGAGTTGCTCAATCTGCTCCCTCACGGCAGCTTCCAGCTCCTCAACACTTTTGCCGTTGGCAGGGGTACCAGCAACCAGGAATAAATCTTTCAATCTTGAAAACAGGCTATTACCAGCGCCGATACTGGTAGCTACCCGTTGTTCACGCACAAGCTCTCTGGCAAAGCGGGCACTGTTGCCGCCATCCAAAACCCCTGCCAGCACTTCCAGTGCATAAGGTTCCCAGCTGTTTTCTTCGGTCATTGTGGTCACGGTGGGTACTTTCCAGCCCATCATCAGATAGGGCAATTCAGCCGGTGCCTTGACTTTAATTTCTCGGAGTCCTTTTTGAGGTACCTCGATGCGTGGCTTGAGCTCGGCAACGGTTTCCGGCTCAAGAGGACCAAAATATTTTTTCGCCAGATCCAGTACCGCTTTGGGCTCCACATCCCCAGCCACCACTACCGTGGCGTTATTGGGTGCGTACCACATCTGATACCAGGCTTTTAAATCGTCTGCCTCATAATGTTGTATATCGCTCATCCAGCCGATAATCGGATGATGGTAAGGACTGCTCATGAAAGCGGCAGCATTGAAATGTTCGCGTAACAGGGACTGAGGATTGTCTTCAGTCCGCATGCGACGTTCTTCCGCCACCACATCACGCTCTTTGAGCAACTCGGCAGGCTCAATCACGAGGTTACGCATACGATCGGCTTCATGCTTGAAGCTGACCTCCAGGCGATCTTTATGCAGTTTCTGAAAATAGGCGGTGTAATCACGGCCGGTGAAGGCATTCTGTTCCCCACCGTTACGGGCAATGATTTGAGAAAATTCATTGGGCGCCAGATTCTCGGTGCCCTTGAACATCATATGCTCCAGCACATGTGAAATACCGGTGATACCGTTGTATTCGTAACTGGAACCGACTTTGTACCAGACTTGGGAGACAACCACCGGTGCCCGGTGATCTTGCTTCACAATGAGCTTGAGTCCGTTTTCCAGCTCAAATTCGCTGACCTGTGCCTGTACAATGCCGGGCAGTAACAGGGCTAGCCAGACTAGATTTTTTAATTTCAGCATCTGCATCTCTTTAATGGCTGCGTGATAAGATTGACCGTCGAAGTGTAACGACAAGCAGAAAATATGTTTAGTTTCCTTAGAAAAAAAAACAAAGCAAGCGAGCCGGAAGCGGCGCCAGAGCAGGTTGAAGCGCCTGCTGAAATAACGCCGTTAGCGCAACCGGAAAGCGAGGCTGAAGCACCCGCAGAGCCTTCCTCAAAAAACGGCCTTTTCGGCCGTCTGAAACAGGGCCTGAGCCGCACCAGTAACAAACTGACCGAAGGCTTTGCCAGCCTGGTTCTGGGCCGCAAAACCATTGATGATGATCTGCTGGAGGAACTGGAAACCCAGCTACTGACCGCCGACCTCGGTGTTGATGCCACCACTCGCATCATTGATGATTTGACGCAGCGCGTTAACCGCAAACAGCTCGGCGATGTTGAGGCTCTGTTTAATGCCATGCGTGACGACATGGTCAAGATTCTTGAACCCAGCGCCAAACCGCTGGTCATTCCGGCAAAACAAGGCCCTTATGTGATTCTGATGGTGGGCATTAACGGTGTCGGTAAAACCACCACCATCGGTAAACTGGCCAAGCAATTTCAGCAGCAGGGCAAGAAAGTGATGCTCGCCGCCGGTGATACCTTCCGTGCCGCCGCGGTGGAACAGCTTCAGGTCTGGGGGGAACGCAATAAAATCCCGGTGATCGCCCAGCCCACCGGTGCCGATTCAGCCTCGGTCATTTATGATGCCCTGGAAGCAGCCAAAGCCCGCGATGTCGACATTCTGATTGCAGATACCGCAGGTCGTCTGCACACCCAGTCCAACCTTATGGAAGAACTGAAAAAAGTGAAACGGGTAATGGGCAAAGTCGATGAGACTGCACCACATGAAGTCATGCTGGTTGTAGATGCCGGCACAGGTCAGAACGCCTTGCAGCAAGCGCAGCAGTTTAATGAAGCCGTCGGCGTGACCGGTATTACCCTGACCAAGCTCGATGGCACCGCCAAAGGCGGCATTATCTTTGCCATTGCAGATAAGACAGGGCTGCCTATCCGCTACATCGGTGTGGGCGAAAAAATTGATGACCTTCGCTCCTTCAATGCCGATGATTTTGTTGATGCCCTGTTAGGACGAGAAAACGATTAATGATCCGCTTCAGTGAGGTTTACAAACGTTATCCCAACCAGCATGAAGCCTTATCTGGGCTCAGTTTTGAGCTGGAAAAAGGTGAGATGGCTTTTCTGACTGGTCACTCTGGTGCAGGTAAAAGTACGTTACTGAAACTCATCGCGTTGATTGAGCGCAGTTCACACGGACAGGTCTGGGTCAACAATCAGAATCTCACCCGGCTGCCTAAATGGAAAATCCCCTACTACCGCCGCAAGATCGGACTCGTGTTTCAGGACCACAATCTGCTGCACGATCGCACTGTGTTCGACAATGTTGCCTTACCCCTGATTATAGCCGGTGAAAATCACCGCGAGATTGGGCGAAGAGTCAGAGCCGCGCTGGATAAAGTCGGGCTGCTGGGGAAAGAACGCAGCCTGCCGATCGCCCTGTCCGGTGGTGAGCAGCAACGGGTTGGCATTGCCCGCGCGGTGGTGAACCGGCCGCCGGTGCTGCTAGCCGATGAGCCTACCGGTAATCTGGATCCGGACCTGTCCCGGGAAATCATGTTTCTGTTCGAACAATTCAATCAGGTGGGTGTGACTGTATTTATCGCCTCGCATGACCTGGAGCTTATTAACAGCATGTCACATCGCCACATTACGCTGCATCAGGGACGGCTGGCCTGATGCTGAAACTCAATATTCATAACTATTTCCTGCGTCATCTGCAGGTCATGCTTTATAGTCTGGGGCAGTTGTGGCGCACACCGGCTGCCACCACTATGACTGTGCTCGTTATCGGGATTGCACTGGCTTTACCAGCGGGACTGTATGTCCTGCTGAAAAATGTAGAACAGGTCAGCAGCCAATGGGATGAAGCCAGCCAGATATCGCTGTTCCTGCATCACAACACACCGGATCAGCGTGGCAAGCAACTGGCTGAACAGTTACTGACCTGGCCTGATATCAATGCGGTGCATTATCAGTCGGCCAAAGACTCCCTGGCAGAATTCCGTGAGTTATCCGGTCTGGAGAGCCTGCTTGATACCCTGCCTAACAATCCCTTGCCCCCGGTGATTATTATTCAGCCCGAGGCCGGCCAGCATGAAAATCAAGCGCTGCAAAGCCTGCTCGACAGACTACAGAACATGCAGGAAGTCGAACTCGCCAAACTGGATATGGAATGGCTGCAGCGGCTACGCAGTATCAATGAAGCCGGTGAACGCGGCATCAGCATTCTGGCTATTTTGCTGTCACTCAGTGTGTTGCTGGTGATCGGTAACACCATCCGCCTCGCTATCTTGAATCGGCAGACCGAGATCCGCGTTATCAAACTGGTCGGCGGTACTAACGCTTTTGTCAGACGCCCTTTTCTCTATACCGGGTTCTGGTATGGCTTGCTGGGCGGTGCGATTGCCTGGCTGACCTTGCTGCTGACACTGCTGTTCGTCAGCGGACCGGTGAACCGGCTTGCTTCGCTATATGACAGTCAATTCACCCTGAACTGGCTGGGCGGGCAGATGTTTATTGCCCTGCCCCTGTTCGGACTGGTGTTAGGGGTACTTGGCGCCTGGCTCGCGGTGGGTCGACACCTCAACGATATCGAGCCGACTTAAGGCCACGAAATGAGGAACTTTTACCTGATTTACACACTCATATAGTGGCAAAATAATATTTAATGCTATTATTGAGCGATGACTCTCAGGAGACTGCGCAGATGACAAACAATGTGGCCCAATATGAACTGGCGCTGGCACCTATCGGTAATCTCGATGCCTATACCAGTCTGGTACACACCATTCCCGTACTGACCGCTGAAGAAGAGTACGATCTTGCAAGCAAGTTGCAGCGTGACGGTGACCTTGAAGCCGCCCAACGGTTGGTATTGTCTCACCTGCGTTTTGTTGTTCGTATCGCCAAAGGCTACAGCGGTTATGGTTTGCCGGTCGCCGACCTGATTCAGGAAGGCAATATCGGTCTGATGAAAGCGGTCAAGCGCTTCAACCCCGAAAAAGGCGTTCGACTGGTCTCTTTCGCTGTCCACTGGGTTCGTGCTGAAATTCACGAATATGTGATCCGCAACTGGCGCATTGTGAAAATTGCGACCACCAAGGCGCAGCGCAAGCTGTTTTTCAACCTCCGCAGTGCCAAACAACGCCTGGGCTGGCTGAATCAGGAAGAAGTCGAAGCGGTTGCTGAGGACCTGGGGGTGACTCCTGCCAATGTCATGGAAATGGAGCGCAGACTGGCTCAGCCTGATGCCTCATTCGATCTCCCGGCAGACACGGATGATGAAGAAAATCATTATTCGCCGGTGGCTTATCTCGCTGCACCGGAAAATACTGACCCTTCCCAGCAGTTGGAACAGGATGACTTCAGCGATTACCAGCAACAGAAACTGGCTAATGCCCTCTCAACGCTGGATGAGCGCAGCCGCGATATTATCGCTCAGCGCTGGCTGAAAGAAGATGACAAAGCCACGCTGCATACGCTGGCTGAACAATACGAAGTATCTGCAGAGCGTATTCGTCAGATCGAAAACAATGCCATCAAGAAGCTCAAGAAACTCATGGTCTGAGGCCAAACTTGCAACATAAAAAAAGCCCGCTCAAAGCGGGCTTTTTTATTTCTGTTCTGAAAGTCGAATTATCTTTCCAGCAGCGGGGTTTTGTCCGGTTTTCCATCCCACTCTTCAGCATCAGGCAGTGGGTCTTTCTTCTCAGACAGAACCGGCCACACACGTGACAGTTCTTCATTGATTTGCAGAAATTCCATTTGCTCATCAGGCAAGTCATCTTCCGAGAAAATCGCTTCTGCAGGACACTCCGGCTCACACAGGGTGCAGTCGATGCACTCGTCTGGATCGATGACCAGAAAGTTCGGACCTTCGTGAAAACAATCTACTGGGCAGACATCAACGCAGTCAGTATATTTACACTTGATACAGTTTTCTGTGACAACAAAGGTCATGTTGAATTCTCCAAAAACACGAGTTATACAGGCTCCAGCCTGTCTTTAATTAAACGGACATTTTACATGATTTGTACCTGTTCTGGGCAAGGATCGTTTTTGCGGTATGATCAGGTCTGAAAAGACTTTGCTCTGATTTAAGTAATATTGAGGGACTGCGCAGTATGCGAAAATTATTTTTTCTGCTTTTGTTCGCACTGATTTTTATAGTCAGCGCCGCATTTGCCGCATTCAATATGACTGATGTGACGGTCAATTTCTATTTTGGTGAGTTCACTTTACCCTTGTCCGCCGTGCTGGTGATAGCCATGCTGCTGGGTGTCGCCATTGGTATGATCGTGCTGGTGCTGACAACTCTGAAGCTGCGTTACGAGATCCGTCGTCTGCAACACAGACTGACTGTCTCAGAGCAGGAAATAAACAGCCTGCGCATTCTGCCCATTAAAGACAGCCATTAATCGTGATGCTTCATTGGCTCTTTTTCCTGCTGCCCGTGGCCGCCCTTTCCGGCTGGCTGATGGCGCGTCGCCATTATAAGCGTCGTTACCGGCCTCAGGATTCAGCCTTCAGCCCGGAGTATTTTAAAGGCCTTAACTACCTGCTCAATGAGCAGCCGGACAAAGCCATTGATGTCTTTATTGGTCTGCTGGAGGTCAACAGCGAGACGGTGGAAACCCACCTTGCACTCGCTAACCTGTTCCGTCGCCGCGGCGAAACCGAGCGCGCCATTCGTATTCATCAGAATCTGATTGCACGACCCACCCTGAGCAGTCCCCAGCGAACCCAGGCCCTTGTCGAACTCGGCCTCGACTACATGAGTGCCGGGGTATTGGATCGCGCCGAACAGTTATTTCTGGAATTATTGCAGCACTCGCCTACCCCGACAGAAGCCCCGCGTCAGTTGCTACGCATTTATCAGCAGGAAAAGAAATGGCAACAAGCCATTGATATGGCGAAAAAACTGCCGACTGATAAGAAAACCAACACCCACACGCTGATCGCCCAGTTTTACTGTGAACTGGCTGAACCTTTGATTCAAAGCGATCGGCAACAGGCCATCAGTCTGTTACGTAGCGCCCATCATTTTGACCCCGATTGCGTGCGCGCCAGCCTGCTGGAAGGCAAAATGCTGATTCATGCAGGTCAATACCGCAAAGCCATCCGGGTCTTGCAGCAGATTGAGCAACAAAACCACTTCTTTCTGTCAGAGGCTTTGCCACTTCTGGAACGCTGCTATGAGCACACAGGTCATATGCATCTGTTTCGAGACTGGCTGCAAAGTCTGCTTGAGCGTCATCCCAACCTGACTTCAGCGCGACTATTATTAACCCGGCTAATCCGAAAGCAACAGGGCAATCAGGCTGCCCAGCAATTTCTCTATCGCGAGCTTTATCAGCATCCTTCAGTGGAAGGCCTGCACCAATTGATTATGCTGGGCGAAGACAATCATCAGGTATTAATCCCGCTGATTAAGGAAGTCACCACCGCCTTGATTCATAAAGGTGACCGTTACACCTGTAAAAACTGTGGCTTTTCCGGACGCACCATGCACTGGCAGTGCCCGGGCTGCTCGCAATGGGGCACGATCCGCCCTGTCGAAATTCATTTATCTGCACTAGAAAAATTATTGGAGCCAACTCGATGAGCGATATTCAGATTCTTCATAACCCGCGCTGCAGCAAGTCCAGACAGACGCTGGCCCTGCTGGAGGAAAAAGGCATTGAACCTGAAGTCATCAAATATCTCGACACCCCACCGAGCGCCACTGAGCTGAAAGCGATTCTGCAGAAACTGGGCATTTCTGCACGTGATTTGCTACGCAAAGGTGAGGAAGACTACAAAGCACTGAACCTGAAAGATCCCAGCCTGGATGAAGATGCGCTAATTGACGCGATGGTCAAACACCCCAAACTGATTGAACGTCCTATCGTGATTAATAACAACAAGGCCCGTCTCGGCCGACCGCCTGAATCTGTGCTGGATATCATTTAAACCATGGCTGATATTCTGATTCTGTATTACAGCCGATCCGGTCATGTCAAAAGCATGGCCGAGCAAATCGGCCGCGGTGTAGAGACTGTCAGCGGCTGCCATGCCCTGCTGCGGACGGTCCCTCCCGTATCCACAGTATGTGAAGCCACCGAAGACAGTATCCCGGCTGAAGGTCACCTGTATGTCAGCCATGATGATCTTAAACACTGTGATGCGCTGGTGCTGGGCAGCCCAACCCGGTTTGGCAATATGGCCGCACCGCTCAAGTATTTTATCGATTCGACCAGTGATATCTGGCTCTCCGGCGAACTTGCCGGCAAACCGGCTGCGGTGTTTACCTCCACTGGGAGTCTGCACGGGGGCCAGGAATCGACTTTGCTCTCGATGATGTTGCCGCTGATGCACCACGGCATGATGCTGATGGGACTGCCCTACAGTGAGCCCGGTCTGATGCTGACTGACAGTGGCGGGACACCTTATGGTCCCAGTCATGTCGCTGGCAGTCAGAATAACCGCAAACTCAGCGATGACGAGGCCCAGCTTTGCCGTGCGCTGGGTAAACGTATCGCCCGGGTATCGACGAAATTAAAATGAATAAAGTCCTGTTCTTCCGCTGGCTCACGCTGCTGAGCTTTTTTGGCCTGATGCTTACCCTGCTGGCCTGGATTCTGATTGCACCACATTCAGAAAACTTCCCCACTGCCGCGATGCTGGTACTGGGTGTCGTGCCATTACTGTTTCCGATGCGCGGTTTGCTCTATGCGAAACCCTACACTCACGCCTGGACCAGCTTTCTGATGCTGTTCTATTTCAGTCACAGTATCGGTGAAATCTACAGTGGCGACAGTATGTTGCTGTACCCCTTACTGGCAATGGTTTTCAGTTTTCTGTGTTTTTGTGGCAGTATTACTTTCATCAAACTGGACGCAAAATCGCGAAACGCGTCACAAAAGAACAATCAATAATGTGATAAAAGTCTCAATGAGATCAGGAGACAAACGATGAACAGCATTTCAGCTTTCCAATCCGGCATCGCCGGGGTACAGAGTGGCATCTACGGCGCCAGCCAGAATGCGAATCAAATTGCCCGTGCTGATGAGCTGTCCACTGAGCAACTGACCCAGGCCCTGGTTCAACTTGATGCCAACAAGCGCCAGGTTGAAGCGGCTTCCAAGGTTATTGAAACCAGTAATGAAATGATTGGCAGTCTGCTCGATATAAAAGTCTAAACCACTGTTTCAATCCGTTTTATACCAGTTCCCAATACACTCTCCCGCCTGCTAGACTATCTCTCACGATTTATCACCAAGAACGTCCCTTGAACCAATCCGCTTTTGCCCCGCTATCCTTGCCTGAGATCGGCCGTGCTATGTCTGCTTCCAGCCGGGCACTGCTGGAAGATATTTTGATCTACCCGGAAATTAATTCCACCAGCGATGCTTTATGGACTAGATTCAGCGAGGGCAAACAAACCCCCGCGGTCTGTCTGGCCGAAGCGCAGACAGCTGGTCGTGGACGACGTGGTGATCAATGGCAGTCTCCTGCTGCCGGTAATCTGTATCTCTCCCTGTTCTGGCCGAATTGCGCAGATATACCCAGAAACGGCCTCAGTATTGCCATCGGCATCAGCCTGATAAATACCCTTAAGGAAGCTGGAATCAATCAGTTACAGCTCAAATGGCCCAATGATGTGCTGCACCAGCGACAAAAGCTGGCAGGAATTCTTGTAGAATCAAGGTTCAATACCAAACAATACACGGTAGTGGGTATCGGCCTTAACTTTAAGCTTCCGCCATCCACCCGCGACTTAATCCAACAACCTTCCACCAGCCTCGAGCAGTTATGTGACCCCGTCCCCTGTCGAAACTGGCTGGCAGGAAAAATAATTCAAAACATGATTGAAACAATTGAACTGTTCGAACACCGTGGCCTTAGCGACTTTCTGCCGCTCTGGCCGCAATATGACGCACTGCACGAGCAGGCCATCACGCTGATAGATGGCGATCAGCGCATTCCCGCACTCGCTTGTGGCATTAATGATCAGGGTGAATTGCGTTATCTGCGCGATAATCAGATTCACCAGCTCTCAAACAGCCATATCAGCATCAGGTTTGCCTCATGAAATTATTGGTCGATATCGGCAATAGTCGCATCAAATGGGCCACACTGGATAAGAACGGCCTCAATGACGGTGCCAGTTTCCAGCGGGCAAAAACCGGCATTAAAGCATCTCTCAATAAAGCCTGGAAAAACCTTTCCGACATCGAAGCAGTTTATGTCGCCAATGTCGGCGGTGAAAAGCTGGCAGAGCAACTCAGTGAATGGACACAGAAAAACTGGGACCTGAATCCTAAGTTCGTGACCAGCGAGAAAAAGCGCTTTGGTGTCAGCAATGCCTACGATGAGCCGGAAAAGCTGGGTGTGGACCGCTGGCTCTCACTGATAGCGGCCCGCCAGCATGCCCGTCAGGCACAATGCGTGATTGACTGCGGCACTGCAATGACAATCGATATTGTCAGCAAAACCGGTCAGCATCAGGGTGGCATGATTCTGCCCGGACTGAGCCTGATGCGCAGTTCCCTCGCCGCCAACACGGATGCCCTGACTGAAGATCTGGGCGAAAAAGAATTCAATACCCTGGCAACCAATACCTTCAGCGCGATTCATGCCGGCACTCTCTACAGCGTCAGTGCCACGCTCGAACGCATCATCAGTGATCTGAAACAGACTTTTAATAATCAGGTCCGCTTTATTATTACCGGTGGTGATGCCGAGCAACTGCTGCCGCTGCTACCTGACGATCTCAATCACTACCCGGATATCGTGCTGAAAGGCCTGGCTTTTTATGTTCGTCAGGATGACAAGAAAAAAAGCCGCAGCAAAAAGCAGGAAAAACCGGCTGAAGTCAGCGCAATTAATGAGGACAAGCCGTCCCAAGACTTGCCGCAACCAGTGGAAGATAAGCAGCAGGAAACTGCTGAAGATGCCCCTACAGTCAAGAAAAAGCCGCGCCGAAGCCGCAGCAAAAAGGTGGAAGCAGCTTCTGATAAAGCATTATCAGACAAAGATAAACCCGGTTCAGCATTGCCAGAAGAAGCGATCTAGGGTAATCTTTCGCACCCTTAGGAGAAGTGGCCGAGTGGTTGAAGGCGCACGCCTGGAAAGTGTGTATAGGTTAATAGCCTATCGAGGGTTCGAATCCCTCCTTCTCCGCCATTAATAACTGATTTCCCTTGCAGTCACTCCAGGCTCTTCTCTGAGCTATATTCCGTTTTATTTCATGAAAAGACAGCAATCATGAATAGCGGTATCCACACCACACCACCCTCCAAATACATCCATACAAGGCTTAACGGCCTAGCTCAAAATCACTTAATAATTGATGGACTGGGTCAGCCTGGATAGGTCCGGGCGCAGGTAAAA
The DNA here is from genome assembly GCA_964389455.1 of uncultured Methylophaga sp. Lineage (GTDB taxonomy): Bacteria > Pseudomonadota > Gammaproteobacteria > Nitrosococcales > Methylophagaceae > Methylophaga. The sequence continues at coordinate 41,619 of CAYMEE010000007.1, forward strand.
TGCAAATCGCGAAGCAAAAACGATTTCATATCGAAGACCATGTTCACTTCAGGAGAAAATCATGAGCGAAGAGGCTCTTTGAGATAAAGGTTCTGACCTGATCAACACCGTTTAGCATGCCGCCTGGGGCGAAGATATCTGCCGCCAATATATGGATGATGGCAAAAAGGAAAGCGATAACGATGCCACTGCGTTTTTCAAGGAAGCTAATGAACAGAACCAGAAACGGGTTCGAAGAGTTAAGGGACGGTTGAATAAGAGATTGTAATAAAAACCGCTCCCCTTCCCTTAACAGAAGGGGAGCACGCTGACTTCTGGCTGAAAATTCAAAGAACTCAGCCGACAGACTTTTCTTAGTCGATAGCCTTATCGAAGCAATAACATCGACACATCACTCAGTCGCACCATCTTCGCGGTGTTACTTCCCACCAGAAACTGACGAATACGGGAATGTCCATAAGCGCCCATCACCAGTAAATCTATGCCCTGCTGCTGTTGATATTCCGATAGAACCGGTTGCACATCACCCTGTTTCAGTGCAATTTTGACCTGGTAACCAGCCGCTTTCAGCTTGTCTTCGGCCGATTTCAGCTCATTGAGATGCTTGTCGTCTTCATCTGCGACCATCACAAGATGACATTCCAAACCTTTCAGCAGCGGACTCTGAGCGAGTTTATCCAAAGCTTTCTGAGCGGTTTTACTACCATCATAGGCAAACATGAAGCGTGTCGGTGCTTTAAAGCCTGGCACCACCACCATAATCGGCTTGTCCATCGCCCGAACCACATTTTCCAGATGACTACCCAGACTGTGTGTCTGGTTGTCGTGTGCTTCGCCCTGACGGCCCATCACCAGCAGGCGCATATCCTGTTGCGCCTCCTGCAGCGTCTCCAGCAGGCTCCCATGACGCTGATGGGTGCTGACCATCTCAGCGCCATCCGTTTCGACCCGTTTTCTGGCATCCTCCAGCATCAATTTGCCATGTTCCAGTGCCAGCTTACTGCGCTTGGCATCTAACTCGGTCAGCTCTTCCAGCAGATGTTCACGGCTACCGAGACCGATATTGCCGGACAAATCACCGTGCTTGTCTGCCTTGGGATATTCATCCTTATCCAGCACATGCAGCAGGTCGAGCGGCGCTCTCATTTTCAGGCTGGCCCAGGCCGCGGCATCACAGACATCCATTGCAACTTGCGAACCATCGATACAGGCTATGACTTTGCTCATTTCTATCTCCTTAATGTCCGGCGAGTATTTTCTCGATTTCTTCCGGCTTGTCGTGCACCCCGAAACGGTCAACAATCGTCGCACTGGCCTCGTTCATGCCAATCAACTCGACTTCTGTACCTTCGCGGCGGAATTTAATCACGACCTTATCCAGCGCTGTTACCGAGGTGATATCCCAGAAATGCGCCTGGCTCAAATCAATAGTGACTTTATCCAAAGCCTCCTTGAAATCAAAAGCTGCGGTGAACTTATCGGATGATGCAAAAAATACCTGACCGACGATGCGATAGCTGCGCTCGGTTTCCTGCTCATTGGCTTCGCTCTTGATAATCAGGAAGTGGCCGACTTTGTTGGCAAAGAACAGCGAAGCAAGCAGCACGCCCACAAATACGCCGATTGCCAGGTTATGGGTGGCTACCACGACCACGACAGTCGACACCATTACCAAATTGGTCGATAAAGGGTGTTTTTTCATATCTCGCAGCGAATCCCAGGAGAAAGTACCAATCGACACCATAATCATCACTGCGACCAGTGCCGCCATCGGTATCTGTTTGATCCAGTCATCCATGAAGACCACCATCACGATAAGAAACAGACCCGCCACAAAGGTTGATAAGCGGCCACGGCCCCCCGACTTCACGTTGATGACTGACTGGCCGATCATCGCACAACCGGCCATACCGCCGAACAGACCGGCACCGATATTGGCAATACCCTGACCTTTACATTCACGGTTCTTGTCACTGCCGGTATCAGTCAGGTCATCAATGATGGTTGCTGTCATCATCGATTCCAGCAGACCGACTACAGCAAGGCCGACCGAATACGGGAAAATGATTGCCAGCGTTTCAAAATTAAGCGGCACATCAGGCCACAGGAAGATGGGCAATGTATCCGGCAGTTCGCCCATATCACCGACGGTACGGATATCGAGTTGCAAAGCCATCGCGACCAGTGTCATTAACACGATCGTGACCAGCGGCGAAGGAATGACTTTACCGATTCGAGGCAGCAGCGGGAACAGGTAAATAATGCCAAGACCGGCTGCGGTCATGGCATAAACATGCCAGGTCACATTGGTCAGCTCAGGCAGCTGCGCCATAAAAATCAGAATCGCCAGTGCATTCACAAAACCGGTCACCACCGATCGCGATACAAAGCGCATCAAATCCCCGAGTTTGAAATAACCCGCCCCTATCTGTAGCACACCGGTCAGCAAGGTCGCCGCCAGCAGATACTCCAGGCCGTGTTCCTTGACCAGGGTCACCATCAGCAGTGCCATCGCCCCGGTCGCCGCCGAAATCATGCCAGGACGACCGCCGGTGAAGGCGATAATCACGGCAATACAGAAAGAGGCATAAAGACCCACTTTGGGATCGACACCGGCAATAATCGAAAAGGCAATGGCCTCGGGAATCAAAGCCAGGGCGACAACCGTACCGGCAAGCAGATCGCCACGAACATTAGAGAACCAGTCATTTCTCCAATTCTGAAACATAAACTATTCCTGTTATTTGCTGAATATTGAGTGCTTGTCCAAGGGACAAGAGACCTGCTGCCATGCAGGCGTTATAGGCAGGGAGAGTGCCCGGGAGTGTCGCCGCTAGGGTGGACTTAATATCATTGCTGCTTGCTTCCCGCAAAAAGCGCCTAAGTTTAAACAATCGCTGTATTTGCGTCAAAACAACTAAGAGATTCAATCACTTGCCGCCCCCGGTTTTTTATCTTCCTGCTCAGCAGCCATCAGCGGATTGTCACGGATGTACTGCTCAAACTCGGCGACCGCCATTGGGCGGGCAAAATAATAACCTTGTAACCAGTGGCAGCCGATCTGCTGGAGAATATCACGCTGATTTTCGGACTCGACTCCTTCGGCAATGACCTGAATTCCCAGTCTTCTTGCCATCTCGGTAATGGCTTCAATGATCGCCCGGTCATTCTCATCCGATTCCAGATCGCGGATAAACGAGCGATCAATTTTCAGGTAATCCACATCCAGCTCTTTCAGATACGAGAGTGAAGAATAGCCCGTGCCGAAATCATCCACCGCGATCTGAACATCAGCTTGCCGCAGTTTTTTGAGCAGGTGACGCGCTTCAGCCTGTCTCTGCATTAACACGCTCTCGGTAATCTCCAGTGTGATCTGGCTGGCGTTAATGCCCTGCGCTTTAATAAAGGCCAGCCAGTCTAAGCGACCGCGCTGACTGCCGAAGTTATGCGCCGAGCGATTCACAGAAACGTTGATATCACCGAAGCCCTGAACCTGCCAGGCTTTAAGCTGCCGGCAAACCTGGCTGAATACATAGTCATCGATCTTCTCGATCATGCCCATGCGTTCAGCCTGAGGCAGAAATTCAGTCGGGGGGATCAAGCCGCGTTCCGGATGTTGCCAGCGAACCAGGGCCTCAGCACTGATGACCTTATCCTGGGTAGTTGCAGGTATCAAAGGCTGATAATAAACTTCAATTTCCCCTTTTTCGATGGCCGCTTCCAGCTCATTGAGAATGAAGGTTCTTGAACGCCAATTGGATTCCAACTCCGAGGTATAGAATTTAAATGCACTGCCGCCCATATCCTTGGCGGCATACATCGACCGGTCGGCATTCTGTATCAGCATGCCGGTTTCCAACGCATCATCAGGATAAAAAGTGACCCCGATACTGGTCGTGACCCGAAGCGTTTGTTCCTTGATTGTGATCGGCTTTTCTATTTCTGTGATCAGTTTACGAGCGATGTTGACTGCATCGCTCTTATTATCGAAGTCGCTGAGTATGATAGTGAACTCATCCCCGCCCAGTCTGGCAACTGTATCCACCTCGCGAACACAGTTCTGGATGCGCACGGCCATCTGTCGTAACAGCTCATCACCGAATTCATGACCCAGTGTGTCATTGACATCCTTGAACCGGTCCAGGTCCAGAAACATCAGACACAGTTTTTCATTGTCACGGTGGGCGCGGCGAATTGCCTGCTCCAGCCGGTCTGTAAACAGTCGGCGATTGGGCAGTTCAGTCAGCGTGTCATAGTTGGCATGTCGTTCGATGGTCGCCTGCGCCTGTTTAATCTCGGAAATATCGGCAAACACGGCCACCATATTAGTCAGATTGCGATCAGCATCGTAAACCGCCGACATGGATAAATAAGCAGGAAAGGCCTGACCATTTTTATGCCGACTTGTCACTTCACCCCGCCAGATGCCATCGGTATTCATAGCCTGCCAAAAGACTTCTGAAAACTGCTGATAATCTTTTTCACTCAAGCCCGTGACCAGAAACTCCGGATACTGCCCGACCACTTCCTCTGCGTCATAACCGGTCATCTGTGTGAAGGCCGAGTTGACGGCTATCACCTTTTTCGTTGCATCGGTGATCATCATCGCTTCACTGGTCGAGTTAAAGGCGACATCGGAGAGCAGCAGCTTCTGCTCAGTTTCACGCATGTTTTCGAGCACATCCCGGATCCGGCGTTCTGATTCCTGGGCTCTATGTGTCGCTTTTGATAATTCCTCGGTGCGTTGATGCACTTCAGCAGCAATACGATAGGTGCGTCCGGTAATGCTTAGGAATAACAGGGTGAACAGCCCGGCCAGCAGAAATCCGCCAACCAGAGCCAGATTGGCCAGGTTGGATTGGTTGGTCTCAAGATAATGCGGTGTGGGATTAAAAATCAGCTTCATCTGCCGACCTGCCAGCTCGAAAGGCACTTCATGTGTCATCGCCAAATCTGTTTTCGTCGGCTGTCGGTAGTAAAATTCACCGCTGGCAACATCCAGCCACTGCAGGGTGAAATCACGGTTTTCGCTTCCCTGGAGAATATCGTTGATGAAATCCTCGATTCGAATCACCATGTTGACCAGCCCGGCCACTTCAGCTTGCGCTGGATTCAACGTCATCTTACCGTCAGCCCTTTGATAGACCGCCCGGTAGATTATCAAGGCATCGACACGGGTTTTGTCGCGCATGATTTTAAGTGGCGCCCGCGCACGGGGCTTGCCAGACTGAATGGCATTCAGGATCACCTGGTTCGATACGGCAGAAGAAGTCGGATCAAAGCCCTGTGCAGGTTTATTGTCCCACTCGGGCTCCAGGAAAGTGATTGGAAAATAAACATCGCGAACCGAGGCAGGTCCGAGTAAACCCTGGTCGACGAATTCAGTAATGGCAAAATCAGCCCCGAAATAAGCCCGCTGTTCCTGCTCATATTGTTCACGCTCAGCATGGGTAATCTTCGGCAGCCACTCAATTACCTGAATATGCTGTTGCGAAAAACTCGTGCTCCAACTGACAAACTCGCTGAATTCTTCACGGGTAACCTCTACCGAGGCAGCAAACAGTTGAGCGACACTTTCCTGGACCAACTCTTCTGAACGCAGCGCGACACGAAATAGAGTGCCTACTTCCTGGGTACGGATTTCGAAACGGTCATAAAGCTGGCGGTTTTCAAACTGCCTAATTTCATACGTCAGTGCCACAATGATCAGCAGAGATACCGTGACCTGAATGCTCATCAACCAACGCCGGCTACGCCAGATTCTGCGTGGCTGGCCGCAGAAGCTCATGACCAGAGGCAAAGCGATCAGAATTCCCAAAGAATCCCCTGCCCACCATCCGGCCCAGTTAGACAGGAAAGTCTCAACCCCATCCTGATGTAGAGACAAAGCGCTGACGCTGAAGGTCGCGCTGATGAGACAAATCAGCGGTACAAAAACAATAAAGCGTAATATTTCACGCTCGTGACTCAGGGTAAATTCAGCACTGACATAACGCCTGATAATCACACTGCCAATGATTGCCTGCAGGCTTGAGGCGACAGCGATGGTCAGTGGCAACAGATGACCTGCTGGACTCAGCACATTCTGACTCTGGGTAAAGAACAGGTTAAGCAGGTAGGCGCCCAGAAAAATACCCGGTAAAACCTGATTCAGGCGATAAATCAGACAGACAGCCAAGGCCACACCGGCAGGGAAAAAGATGACGGCAGTAAAAGCGTTGATGGCAGAAATCTGCAGACTCAGCCACCCAGTCGCCGAGTAAAGGAGAAAAACAACCAGATTAGCGGTCAGCGCACTGAATAAATCGCGCTTTATGAACAACACACACTTCTCCGCATCAGTCGATGTCCTTACCTTTCGCTTAGCGACAATGCCGCGATTTTTATGACTAAACACCCTCATTATAGCTATCGGCTAAAATCTGCAACTCATCAACTTTTTTTCAGCTAGTTTCACGCAGTGCGCAAATAAGTCATCGTCTCAACTTCTACCCAATCAGCACAAAGCTAAGTGCTTGTTTATGCTGCGGTGGTGGTTTGAATTGCAATTCGGTGATGGAAAAACTGACATTTAGAGCATAGAATGGTCGCTTCTATGGTGGCCTGCATCGGTCTCCTCGCGACGATATGTTGGTCAACCCGTCAGGCCCGGAAGGGAGCAGCGGAGCCTTCGGACTCGGGCGCCGAGATTCGGCTGGTGTGGGTCACCACCCTTATTGGACAAGGTCAACGTATAGCTGATGAGTTATCTGGTTCTGGCCCGCAAGTGGCGACCTAAATCCTTTGCGGAAGTCGTAGGGCAGCAACATGTGCTGCGCGCCCTGATCAACGGCCTCGATCAGAACCGTCTGCATCATGCTTTCCTGTTTTCCGGTACCCGCGGCGTCGGTAAAACCACCTTGGCTCGTATCTTCGCCAAGTCGCTGAACTGCGAACAGGGCATCAGCTCAACCCCTTGCGGTGAATGCCAGAGCTGTACCGAAGTCGATAATGGCCGTTTTGTTGATCTGATTGAAGTCGATGCCGCCTCCCGCACCAAGGTCGATGATACCCGTGAATTACTCGATAATGTGCAATACGCGCCCAGCCGTGGCCGTTACAAGGTTTACCTGATCGACGAAGTGCACATGCTTTCCACCAGCAGTTTCAATGCCTTGCTGAAAACGCTGGAAGAGCCACCGCCTCATGTTAAATTTTTGTTCGCTACCACCGACCCGCAAAAACTGCCGGTGACCATATTGTCTCGCTGTCTGCAATTTAATCTGCGTCGTCTGGAATTAACCCAAATCAGCGAACATCTGGCTTTTATCCTGGAACAGGAACAGATCCAGTTCGAAAGCGAAGCACTGACCCAACTTGCCCGCGCGGCAGACGGCAGTATGCGTGATGCCCTGAGCTTGCTAGATCAGGCCATCGCCTTTGGCGGCGGAGAGGTCAGCAGTGACACCGTTTTCCAGATGCTCGGCAGTATCAGCCAGGATCAACTCACCACCCTGCTTCAGGCTTTACTGGCTCAGGATGGCAAAGCATTGCTTGCACAGTCCGCTGAGCTGGCAGCACTGGGGCGTGATTTTTCCGTGGTGTTTGATTTGTTACTGAGTGCACTGCAGCAGATCGCTACATTGCAACTGGTACCAGACATGGACTTGCCCGAGTCACTGTCTCCTCAGTTGGCGGAGCTGGCCAAAGACTTCGATCCCGAAACGATTCAACTGCTGTATCAGATTGCGCTCAATGGTAAACGCGATCTGTCATGGGCGGCCGACCCGCAGAGCGGCTTTGATATGACGCTGCTCAGAATGCTGAGCTTTCAGCCCCAGAATCCGCCCCAGCCGGATACGGGAGACCAGGCGCTAAAAAAGTCGCCCTCACCCAGTAAACCGGCCGTGACTTCACCGCCGGTTGCGGCGGCCGTGTCTGCCGCCCCCGGCCGGACGTCAGCCAGAGAAGCCCTGAAACAGGCGATTTCCAGTCAGGAAGATGTGCCCGCTTCAACCTCACCGCAAGTCACTAAAACCACTACAGCGTCCAAGCCTGAGCCGATACAGGAGCCGGTGCAATCTCTTTCCGTAGCCGTTAGCGCGCCGCAACCAGAACCAGAACCTGCTGTGCTACCGGAACCGGCGGCAGAGTCTGAGACCGTTACCGCCGAGACCCTGATTTCAGTCGATTTATCTCCGGCCAACTGGACCCAGATCATCGCCGAGCTGAAACTCTCTGCCCTGACCCGTCAGCTTGCTGAAAACAGTGCTTTGGTACGTACCGATCAACAGGCTGTGCACCTGTCGCTGTCATCCGAGCTTGGGCACCTTGCCACTGACAAATCCAAGCAACGCCTGCAGGCCGCCCTGTCCAAAAAACTGGGTCAGGAACTCAAGCTGGTGTTCGCCGATCCAACAGACAATGTGGAAGCCGGTCCGACGCTGGCCGTGGAACGTGCCGAGCAGGCCGCCGAGAAACAGCAACGGGCGATTGATGCGATTCACAATGATCCTGCCGTGGAAATCATCAAAAATACCTTCAATGCCCGTATAATTGAACAAACAATCAAACCAGTCGATTAACAAGAGGAATTGCCATGAAAGGTGGATTAGGCAACCTGATGAAACAGGCCCAGCAAATGCAGGCCAACATGGAAAAAGCCCAGCAGGAACTGGCTCAAGTGGAAGTCGTCGGTCAGGCCGGCGGTGGCATGGTCAAGGTCACCATGACCGGTAAACACGATGTCAAACGTATCGAAATTGAAGATGCGCTGTATCAGGATGATAAAGACATGCTGGAAGATCTGATCGCGGCGGCAGTCAATGATGCCAACCGCCAGGTGGAAAAAACCACCCAGGACCGGATGGCGGGCATGATGCCACCCGGCATGAAAATGCCATTTTAAGATCGCATTATGGCGAGTCTCGGTCCCAGTATTGATGAGCTGATTCAGGCCCTGCGCTGCTTGCCCGGCGTGGGTCCGAAATCGGCCCAGCGCATGACCTTCAATCTGTTGGAGCGAAATCGCGATGGCGCTGAGCGCCTCGCAAAATCCCTGCAAGACGCACTGAGCAATGTACGCCATTGCCAGCGCTGCCGAATTTTATGTGAGAGCGATGTCTGTGTCCGCTGCCGCGATGATCGTCGTCAACAGGACACGATCTGCGTGGTGGAAATGCCCAGTGATGTCCTTGCTATCGAACAGGCCACGCATTATCAGGGGCAATACTTTGTCCTGTCTGGTCATCTGTCACCGCTGGATGGCATTGGCCCTGAAGCATTGGGAATTCCCAGACTGGCTGAATGGCTAGACGAAGGTCAGATCGATGAACTCATCCTGGCCACCAATCCAACTGTGGAAGGTGAAGCCACGGCCCACTACATTAGTGAGCTGGCCCGCGCACGTCAGGTTAAAGTAACTCGACTGGCTCACGGAATTCCATTAGGCGGAGAGCTGGAGTTTATCGACAGTGGTACACTGTCTCATGCATTCTCAGGTCGCGAATCGATTTGAGCTTACCTGTTTAAAGAGAGCATCCGCCTATGGCCCAACAAGCTGCGCCTTTTGAGTTGCTTAAAGCTTTCTCCGGCGTCATTCACCGTCAGCCCTTGTTTATTCCCAATCGGCTCGATGTCGACAGCTACCATCTCTCTTTTCTCGGCCTCGATGGCAACAAATTAGATGATGATTTACCGGTTCCCGATTTCATCGAACAATTGCCCAGCATTCTGCAGGCTATCAGTCACCGGCAAAAGGCCCTGCTGACTATTCCCGAATCTTGGCAAAATGCGCTGCTCAACTTGCCCAATATTGGCATGTCTCTGACACTCGACATTGATGGTTCTGAACTACCCCAGTTCAATAATCAGGCTTTCAGCTTCGCCGGCCACGCAAACACCAATAATGATCGGCGTACCCAGACTTTGCTCATCGATCTGGATCAATTTCAACCCCAGTACCTGTCAGAATTTTTACCGCAATGGCGTCAGCGTCACAGTGTTTTATGCGCGACGAATGTTAACGCTGGCGACCAGTATCAGTTCTGCAAAAGCCACGATGTCGATTTAATGCAGGGCTTTTTTTACACCTTACCTGAAGCCAGCGTTAATAAGACCATTGGTCCCTCACAACAGACCCTGATGGAGTTGCTGGTCAAGTTGCAGGAACCCGATGTCGAGCCCGATGAGCTGGCAGCGACCATCAATCAGGACGTCAGCCTGAGCTACAAACTGCTTCGCCTCATCAATTCTGCCTTTTTTGGATTGCCGCGCGAAGTCAGCAGCACGAAACAGGCGGTGATGATGCTGGGCATCAATAAGGTCAAAACCTGGGCCAGCCTGCTTTGTCTATCCGGTATGGACGATAAAGCCAATGAATTACGCAGCGTGGCGATGATTCGGGCGCGGATGTGTGAACTGCTGGCCAAATACTACAAAGGTCAGTCTGATACTTTTTTTGCCGCTGGCCTGTTTTCAACACTGGATGCCCTGATGGACCGGCCCATGTCGCAAATCATTGAACGCCTGCCACTGTCTGTCGAACTTAAAACTGCGCTCATTGAACAGAAAGGTCCGGCGGGATTTGCTCTGCATGACACGCTGGAATACGAGCGTGGTCACTGGCAGTCATTGCAGCACTCGCCTATCCCCAAAGAAGTACTGGTCAGAACCTATCTGGATTCAATAAACTGGGCTAAAGAACTGAACTTACAACTGCAAGATTGATTTTATGTCTATCACTTGGTTAGCGGCCACATCCCAAAGTCGCTTTCCGCCAGTTGAACAGGCGACTGAGCATGGTTTACTGGCTGCAGGCGGCGATCTGTCTGCCGAAAGGCTGCTGGATGCCTATCAGCATGGTATTTTCCCCTGGTTTAATAAAAATGATCCCATTCTGTGGTGGTGTCCGGATCCCCGCATGGTACTGTTCACAGACAGTGTGCATATCAGCAAGAGCCTCAAGCGGCAGCTACGAAAACAGGAGATCAGCGTCACTTTTGATCAGGCTTTCGAGCGCGTTATGCATGCCTGTTCCGCGCCCAGGGCCAATCAACCCACCGATCCAGATAACCGCACCTGGATCCATGAGGAAATGATCAAGGCTTATAACGAACTGCATGCGCTGGGTTATGCGCACAGTGTGGAATGCTGGCAACAAAATCGATTGGTGGGTGGTCTCTATGGTGTGGCAATCGGTAAAGCTTTTTTTGGGGAATCCATGTTCAGTTTTGTCACTGACAGCTCCAAAATTGCTCTGGTCGCTTTATGTCAGCAACTCGCGCGTTGGGACATGCCATTGATTGATTGCCAGATATATTCCGATCACTTGGCTCGGATGGGGGCTGAAGAAATACCGCGGCAAGATTTCATCGGTCATCTTCAGCAGCTTTGTCACCAGCCCGGGGTCAGTGTCCCCTGGCAAATTGATCCGGATCTGCCGATAAGCTTATGAGTCTCGACTTCTATCAGGATCAACCACACGCCTGCTCCTACCTGGAAGGGAGACGGGCAAGAAATATCTATCCTGATCCCAACAAACCAGCGAGCAAAGAGCTATACAGCCATCTGATTCAGCATGGTTTTCGCCGTAGCGGTGATCATATCTACCGGCCTTTCTGCCCTGACTGTGAGGCCTGTGTGCCAGTCAGAATTGACCTCAGACAATTTAAACCCAATCGCAGTCAGCGGCGTTGCCTCAAACAGAATCACGATATTGAAATGCGGGTACGCCCGGCTGAATTCAATTTTGAGCATTTTGAACTCTACCGCCGTTATCTGTCCGGGCGGCATCCGGGCGGCGGTATGGATAACCCCAGCAGCGACAGCTATATCAATTTCCTGACCAGCAGTTGGTGCGACACGGCATTTATCGAGTTCCGTCTCGGCGAGAAACTGGTCGCAGTCGCGGTCACCGATTTTATCAATGATGGCGCGTCCGCTTTCTATACTTTTTTCGAACCGGATCTGCCTAAAAGGGGGCTGGGTACCTTCGCGATTCTTAAACAGATAGAGTTGGCGAGAAACTATGGATTGTCTTGGCTTTATTTGGGTTACTGGATCGAGGAAAGCCCCAAGATGCGTTACAAAACACGCTTTTCTGCACTTGAAGCCTATCAGTCTAATTGGCGTAAATTAGATAAAAGCTTTGAATAATCAGTGATATTACGGCAAAATGATCTTTTTTTAACCCTAAGGTTCATGAGAGTTTATGGCAAAAGAAGATCATATTGAGTTTGAAGGCACAGTTATTGATACCATGCCTAACACGACTTTCCGTGTTGAACTGGAAAACGGGCACGTAGTCACAGCCCACATCTCTGGCAAAATGCGTAAAAATTACATCCGCATTCTGACTGGCGACAAAGTGACTGTTCAACTTACTCCCTACGATCTCAGCAAAGGCCGCATCGTCTACCGCGCACGCTGATTGGCAGCCATGCCGGGCATGGCCTCAATGCCGCTACCCCGCCGCTGATTCATTCCGACCGCGTCAGACCGACCTCAGATGAAGTCGGGTTGTTTGTGTTTGCCAAACAACTGACTCAGTCCCATCAGAATCATCACCACAAACGCCACCAGCGTCCAGCCGGGAATGCTCAGGCCCAGGAATGTCCACATCACATCGGCGCATTCGCCTGAGCCTCTCAATACCATATCAATTGCCTGGTTGAGCGGGAAATTCTCAACAATGAAATTCAGTCCTGGCCCACAGGTCGGAACCTGATCAGCAGGCAGTTGCTGCAGCCAGACATGACGACCGGCAATCGCTGCCCCAATGCCTGCCAACAGCACAACCAGAAAACCGTAAATGCGGCGACCGGCATTGACAGGGTTATGCAGCGCTCCCAGCAGAAAAATCACGCCCACAGCCAGCACCATCAACCGCTGTAAAATGCAGAGCGGACAAGGATCAAGGTGCTCAATAAACTGGAAATAACCGGCCACAAGCAACATGCTCAGACAAGCCAGAAAACCGACCAGAAAAACCCCGCGAAATGTGTTCAAAATGGTCCCCTTGGATGCATTAATTTGTGCTAAGTTATCTTAAAAAGCCTGACGTTTAAAGGAGTAATGCGATGGAACAGGACAATTTTGAGAAAAAATTAGTCGACGCTTACGACAAAATGATGGCTCGGGTACACGATCTGCTCGATGACGCAGAAGAGCAGACCATGCCCACCCTGCAACGTAACATCGAGAGAGCCCGCCACAGGGCTGTTGAGCTGCGCGAACTCACCGCCGAAGAGGCGGACAAAGTTGCCGCATACGTCAAACGCGACTTGCATGAAGCCGCGGATTATCTTGATAAGACCGGTAAAGAGCTGTCCAGCTGGTTCAGCTTTGACCTGCATCTCGTTGAAGAACGCATGCTGGAATTGTTTGCCCGGGCTGCTGATAAAACGCGTCTGGAATGGAACCGGCTTGCCAGCCAGGCCAAGTGGTCACAGGAATATCATACTGGCGAGATAGCGGCCGTCGGCACCCTGGTCTGCAGTGATTGCGGCTGTGAAATGCATTTTAAGAAAACCAGCCGTATCCCCCCCTGCCCGAGATGCCACAAGACCGTGTTTAAGCGCGCGCGGAAAGTCTGAAGCCAGGGTCAGGATTCCATTTCATCCCAGTGCCAGGCCCCAAGGCCAAGCAAACTGCACAGGGCCGGTAAGGCGGACGGTTGTTCTCGCAAGACTTTCAGTTGCTCAAGCGCAATGGGCTTATCACCACTCAACACCGCGAGAGCCTCAATCGCTTGTTTATCAATGCTGACGCTTTCCCCGGCGGCATAAATTCTGAAGTCGGCCTCCGTTTCAAGCCAGGCAAGACGAATGTAACTGTTACGAACCAGCCGCTCTCCACCCAGCATTTTTTCACTGATCCCCATCTCATCCAGCGGCTCACTGCTTGTGAGATCAGCCAGCCACTGCAAACTGGGCTTGGTCTCGGTCATCAGTCTGCCGACAGCGTCACTGATCAAGTGATCGGAATGTTCGATCACGTTCATCAGGCTTTGTTTAAACCGGCTGAGTGCCGCCGCATCAATCAGCTTGTCATTCTCAGCAACCTGCAGGCCCGGGTCACGGTAGCGCTGCTGACCGCCCTCATGCTCGCCAAGGGTCTGCATTAATGCATCCAACATTTCCAGCTGTGTCGGCGCCCGAAAGCCTATGGAAAAAGTCATGCAATCATTCAGGGCGACACCATGGTGAGCAAAATGCGGTGGCAGATAAAGCATATCTCCGGGCTGTAGATCCCAGCTTTGGTCAGGCTCAAATTCACGCAGAATTTTTAAGTCCAGTCCATCGATAAATACCGCTTCCTGCAACGGTTCATGACTGATTTGCCAACGACGGCTGCCTAGCGCCTGTAACAGAAATACGTCATAGCCATCGGTATGTGGGCCGACACTGCCCCCCCGCGGCGCAAAACTGACCATCAAATCATCTCGCCGCCACTCCGGGATAAAACTGAAACGGCGCATGATGGGAGCCAGTTCCGGCACATGTTTATCGACATCCTGAACCAGCAGGGTCCAGTGAGACGCTGGCAAATCGGCAAAGTCGGATTCAACAAAAGGCCCATGGCGACATTGCCAGGGACCGGATTCCCCCACCTCTTCAATGAGTCGAGATTCTACTTCTTCTTCACAGGCCAGTCCGGCCAGCTCTTCAATGGTGAGAAGCGGGTCAAACCCCGGCAAAGCCTGACGAATCAGTAAAGGTTTCTTTTGCCAGAACTGGGTAAGAAACTGCTGCTGGCTAAGTTCGCTGTTAAAAAAAGCTGTCATCGTTGTCCTGCATGAAACATCAATTGCATCCTGGCTGAATCACCATTGCCGCGGATCTTTATCCGGCTAAGACCGGCATAAGGTACTGCAAGCCTTGGGATAGCCTGTAAAGGCATATTCAAAACCTGCGCAAGAATAACGCGAATACAGCCTGCATGAGTGACGACCAGCAAATGTCGTTGCGGATGATCCTGCAGCAAATCCTGCCATGCTGCCAGTACACGCTGTTGAAAGACTTCAAGGGGTTCTGCTCCGGGCGGGGTGAAACTCACAGGATCGCGGTAATAAGCGTCTACCGCTTCATTATTCTGTTGCCTGAGTTCCATTGCGCTGCGGCCTTCCCATTCCCCCATCGACCGCTCGGTCAGCCTGGGTTCATAAGCGAGTAACAATCCGGTTTGCCGTGCCAGATCTTCGGCGAAGTCAGCACAACGCAGCAAAGGGGAGGTCACGATTTGTTGCCAGGGCAGGTTTATGGGTATCTGACTGCGAAGCTGCATCCAGCCGCCAGGGCTTAATGCTAAGTCTCTCTGCCCCCGGTATTGCTCGCCCCCTTCCACTTCACCGTGACGTAGTAAATCAATCACTGTTGTCTGGGTCTGCTTCGCTTCCATCCGGCTTCTCCGAGGGATCTATTTTCAGCTGGGCCTCATCCTCCTGCACAGACTGACAGGACTGTGCATTTCATTCTTCCGGCTCAACACTGAAAACAACATTGTTTAATGCCACAATACGCACTTTTTTGCCGGCAGGGCAATCGGGCCCCTGAACTTTCCAGCTTGAATCATCCAGTCGAATCTTACCGATGCCATCAATAATCGGCGTCTGCAGGGTAACCAACCTGCCGATGTACTGCTCACCACGGCGGTTGAGGTTGGGTTCGTCACTGAGAATAGGGTTCTTCAGATAGTAGCGCCGCCACAGCACAATGCTGAACACAGACAACAAGGCAAAGATAAATAGCTGAATCTGCCAGGCCATCTCTGGCATCAGTAACAAAGCCAGACCGGTCATAAAAGCAGCGATGGCCATCCACAGCGCAAAAAAACTAGGCGCCAGGATTTCGATAATGACCAGTACGACGGCAAAGATCCACCAGTACCAGAAGTCAATTTGCCAGGACATGCTTAAGCTCCTTTCTTGCTGAAGGCTTCTTTGGCGAGTTCTGTAATGCCTGCCACAGAACCAATCACATTGCTGGCTTCCAGCGGCATCATGATGACTTTGTGATTATCGGCGGCTGCCATCTCTTTCAGCGCTTCCACATATTTCTGGGCGACAAAGTAGTTGACCGCCTGGATATCCCCTTTGGCAATCGCCTCAGACACCATCATCGTTGCCTTGGCCTCAGCCTCGGCAAGTCGTTCCCGCGCTTCAGCATCGCGGAATGCCGCTTCCCGACGACCTTCAGCTTCCAGTACTGCCGCCTGCTTTTCACCCTCGGCACGCAGAATTTCTGCCTGTCTGTCACCCTCGGCATCCAGAATATTAGCGCGTTTTTCCCGCTCGGCCTTCATCTGCCTGCCCATGGCTTCTACCAGATCTGCCGGCGGCTCGATGTCCTTGATTTCTATCCGGGTGACTTTTACGCCCCAGGGCGTAGTCGCATCATCCACCACCCCCAGTAGTCGGGTATTGATTTCATCCCGCTTGGAGAGCAGTTCATCCAGGTCCATCGAGCCCATCACGGTGCGAATATTGGTCATGGTCAGGTTAAGAATCGCATTATCCAGACCATTGACCTCATAAGCGGCCTTGGCGGCATCAATCACCTGAAAGAAAACAACGCCGTTGACCCGCACCATGGCATTATCCTTGGTGATGATTTCCTGCGATGGCACATCGAGCACCTGCTCCATCATGTTTATTTTGTGACCGATACTGTCGATCACCGGCACGATGAGGTTGAGTCCGGGCCGTAGCGTCCGAGTGTAGCGGCCAAAGCGTTCAACCGTGTATTCCCTGCCCTGATTGACGGATTTGACGCCCATCAGAACAATGACCACCGCCAGCACTAAAAAGAAGACGACAAAACTCGAAAATCCATCCATTTGCATGCTCTCCGTGTTAATCAGCATTGATCATGCCGATAATAGCAGCAAAAGACCGGTAAACGTCACTTGAATATTGCCTGTTATTCGATGGACAATAGCCATTAACCCTAACGCTAAGGTTGCCATGACTCTTAATATGCTTTTTGCCAGAATCGCGCTGCTGTTAACACTGACTTTACTGAGTACCAGTGCCTTCGCCCAACAGTGGTATCACGTAGAACTGGTCGTTTTCGAACGTTTCAGTGGCACTAACGCTGAACACTGGCCGGTGATGAATAACATCCGCAGCGGCAGCCTAAGCCCGCAAATGGCAAATAACCAGATTCAACCGGCCCGGGTGGAAACACTCGCCGGTGTCTCCCAGCGCTTGCAGAATGCGTCAAATTACCGCGTGCATTACCATAAAGCCTGGCAACAACCCATGTTGAGCAAAGGCAGTGCCCGTTCAATTCAGATTAGTTCGGATAATGGCCTGGTTGAAGGTGCGCTGAAGCTCTACCGAGTCAATTACCTGCATGCAGACATTGATCTGTGGTTCAAGGAAAACGGCAATACTGCCAGAAACTGGGGAGCGGCATCGACTGATGGCGTGGATCTGGGCGGCCCCCGAAATCCCCATTTATCCGAGATCCGCCGGATTAAGTCCAAAGAACTGATATATTTCGACCATCCTCGTGTCGCGGCGATACTGCAGCTGACCCCGGTCGCCGCCCCGGCAGCAGCGGTCTCCAAAACCCCGGAAAGCTATTCCCTGCCAGAGACTAGACAAGCGTCTGAAGGCCAATAACCCCGGCAATCACAGCCTGTACATTATCAATCCCGGCGGCCAGCGTTTGCTCGATTTCAGCCATGCTGAGCTCAGCATCAGTAACCCCGGCTGCCCAGTTAGCCACTACCGCGAGGGTGGCATAGCGAATGCCGGCTTCCTTGGCAAGATAAGCTTCCGGCATGCCAGTCATCCCCACCAGCTGACAGCCATCTCTTGCCATACGCCGGATTTCGGCCGCAGTCTCTAAACGGGGTCCCTGCACCGCGCCATAGGTGCCACCATCAACCGGATTGAGTCGCAGCTCAGTAGCCACTTTCAGAATTGCCGCTCTGACTGCCGGATGATAGGGATAAGTGAAATCGATATGCTTGTCGGCGCTGAAAGCATCGCTGAAAAAACTCTGCTCACGGCCATGCGTGTAATCTATGATCTGATCCGGTACCGCCAGCGTTCCCGGTCCGTATTGGCTGCTGATACCGCCCACGGCCGCAACAGCCAGGATATGGGTGACGCCCAGCTGTTTTAATGCATCAATATTGGCCCGATAATTCACCCG
>CAYMEE010000007.1:59861-72479 GCA_964389455.1 uncultured Methylophaga sp.
CCATTTTATGTTCACGGTTTTTATCCAGCAGACAGGCACAACGCACGGAGGCGGCACCGGCTTGCTGACAGTATTCACGCAAAGCGGCCAGCGTCAGACCCTCGTCAAAAATATCTTCTATCAGAAGCACATGGCGGTTATTCAAATCAATCCGCGGCTCAGACTGCCAGATCAGCTCCCCGCCTACCGTCTTGTCGCCATAACGGCTGGCATGGATGTAGTCCAGTTCCAGCGGAAACAACAGTCTCGGCAATAAATGTCCGGTGGTCATCACAGCTCCGTTCATCACACACAGCACCACCGGCGTGTCATTCTGATAATCGCGGCTCAGCGCCTTGGCGATATCATCCAGCGCCTGATTGATATCATTCATGTCATAAAGCAGGTCCGCCTGCGCCAGCATGGCCTCGTATTGTGTCATTTTAATTTGTTCCTCTTGGCTGAATGGCTCGCTGATCTTCCATATAATGTCAGATTTCGTTTCAGGATAAACCATGCGCCGATTCTGGCCGCTCATCATTTTCGCTGTCATGCTGGTTCTGATTGGACTGGTCAGCCTGCGTGAATCCCCACCGCTGGAAACTGAGGCAGAGGGCGACTATGAACGCATTATTTCGCTCGCCCCCAGCATCACAGAAACGCTGTTTGCCATTGGTCTCGGCGACAAATTAGTCGCTGTTACCGATTATTGCGATTACCCGCCAGCCGCACGTTCGCTGCCTTCTGTCGGTGGTTATACCGATACCAGCCTGGAAGCCATCGTGGCGAAAAAACCGGATCTGGTCATCATGCTACAGGGTCAGCAACAACTGCGTCAGCAACTGCAACAACTCGGTATAAACACACACAGCACAGATAACTCGACGCTGCTGGGCATTCAGGCTGCCATTGCCAGTATCGGCCAGGTCACCGGCCATGAAGCTCAGGCAGATGCTTTACTGGCTGAGATTGAACAGCAAATCAGCGCAATACGCGCTAAAGTCGAGTCTCAGGCCGAGGTGCGCAGCCTGGTTTCGATTGCTCATTATGTTAACAGCGACCAGCTTGAAACTGTGTATGTCGCCGGTCAGCATGACTTTTACAATGACCTGCTCAGGCTTGCCGGTGGCATCAATGTGTATCAGGGGACAAAAGTCATGGTGCCCTCAGTCAGTCAGGAAGGCCTTATCCGGATGAACCCGGATGTTATCATCGACGTTTTTCCTGAAGCCGACGACCACCACAGCGATATGAACCTTGTGATGCAGCAGTGGCAGCAACTGGACACCATCAGCGCTGTTAAGTCTGGTCGTATTCATATCATTCAGCGTGATTACGCCAGTGTGCCGGGACCCAGGATTTTCAGGCTGCTAGAAGACTTTGCCCGCCTGCTGCACCCGCAATTGAACTGGAATGAGGCCGCTGATGATTGAAGTCCAGGCACTGCAGGTGACACTGCAGGAAAAAACTTTGCTCTCCGATATCAGCTTTGAGCTCAATGCAGGTGATTATCTGATCGTGGTCGGCCCTAACGGTGCCGGCAAAAGCAGTCTGCTTAAGGCCATGATAGGCATCATTGAGAAGGACAGCGGCGAAATTTTATTCCATGACCGGGCGTTGTCTGACTACTCGCAGCGGGAACTGGCCCGACTGGTCAGTTATGTACCGCAGAGCAGTGGCCGCGAACTGCCGTTTGCGGTGGAAGACTTCCTCAAAATGTCTCGTTACGCTCATCACAACGCGCTGTCTGAGTGGCAGCCCGACGATCAGGCGGCAGTGGAAGATGCCCTGCGTATCACTAACACCGCGCAGTTCCGCCAGCGCCAGATGACCACCCTCAGCGGCGGTGAAAGTCAGCGGGTGATGATTGCTGCCGCCCTCGCGCAACAGACACCGGTCATGTTACTGGACGAGCCCACCAGCTACCTGGACCCACATCATCAGGTGGAGGTGCACCGTGTGATTGCCAGACTGAATGAGCAACTGGGCATTACCGTCATTGAAGTCAGCCACGATATCAATCACGCCGGACAGAAAGGCCGCCGGGTACTGGCCCTCGCTGCTGGAGAAGCCGTCTGGCAGGGCCCTGGTGAAATCTTCCTGGAGCAGGAACGCCTGCAGCGGCTCTATCAACAGGAGTTTGTTTTTGTGACCCACCCTCGTAGCGGTCGTACTATCGCTTTGGCAGATTCGCTATGACAGCAACAGCGAAACTCTCCCTCTTGTCTTTATTAAGCCTAACGGTGATGCTGCTGGCACCTTTTGCCGGTCTCGGCGATATTGCTGATGAAATGGTCCGGCAACAGATCCTTTATGAAATCCGCCTGCCCAGAACCCTATTCGCCTTTATCGCCGGTGCCGGCCTCGCGCTTTGCGGCATGGTGTTTCAGGCGATGTTTCATAACCCTCTGGCGACCCCGTTTACGCTCGGTGTTGCCAGTGGTGCTTCCTTCGGCGCCGCTTTAACCGTGTTTCTGGGGCTTAATGTCTCGCTGATCGGCTTTGATGCCATTACCCTCGGTGCCTTTGTCGGGGCACTTGCTGCCATCAGTTTTGTGTACGGCATCAGCCGTTTGCACTACAGCTTTTCGATTGAAACGCTCTTACTGACCGGTGTTGCCACCAGTTTTTTCTTTTCCAGCCTGATTCTGTTTACTCAGTACCTCAGCAATATCAATGATTCTTTCCGGATATTGCGCTGGCTGATGGGCGGGCTCAGTATCAGCGGTTATCAGTCCCTGCTGCAGCTGCTGCCGATAGTCGCATTCAGTGTCGGCATCATGATCTGGCTCAGCCGTGAACTTAACCTGCTGATGGCCGGTGATGATATTGCCATCAGCCGCGGAGTTGCCGTGAAGCGGGTCCGTTATCTTTTATTTTTCACTACCTCACTCTGCGTCGGTGCGATTGTGGCGCTGTGCGGCCCGATTGGATTTGTCGGCATGATGGTACCGCATATATGCCGCCTGATTATCGGCACTGATCACCGCTGGCTGATTCCAGCCACCCTGATATTCGGCGGCGGCTTTCTGATTCTTTGTGACACGCTGGCGAGGCTCATCATCGCACCGGCCGAGTTGCCGGTTGGCATTATCACAACGCTGCTCGGTGGCCCCTTTTTCCTGTGGCTTCTGGTGCGAAGCCGTCGCACTGCTTGACCCTGATTAATCAGGCATGTGATCATCGAATTAAGACTGAAAAGGCAATGACAACGGGGCAGCTGTGACGGCAAGGGAAGGTCTGGTTATGATTGTTCTGGTGATGAGCCTGAGCTCACCACCTCCAGCTTATTCTTTATCAGATGATCAGCCGGTTCCGGATCACCCTCAACTCTGGGTTTTTACCGACAATCACGAGCCTATCTGGCTGAACGATTTACAGCTCAGTCACCAGGGCCGCGAGGTATTGAGCTTTATCTCGACGGTTGCTCAGCATGGACTTGAGCCTGAAGACTATCATCTAAGCCTGCTGCAAAAGTTATCTACCCCGGACAATACCGAGCAGGCCCGCTACCTTGATGTATTGCTGACCGATGCCCTGCTGGATCTGATTCATGATCTGGCGATAGGTCGATTGGATCCAGCCAAGGCCGATCCTCAGTGGCATATTGAGCGTGATAGCGTGGATCCGGCTACGATTCTGCAAAGTGCCCTGCTCAGCCCCCATGTTCGCAACACGCTGAATCAACTGATACCTCAATCCAGCCAGTATCATCAGATGACCGAAGCCTTATCTGAATACCGTCGTTACGTGGCCCGAGGTGGCTGGCAACAGCTACCTGACAACATGCCCTTGCTGCTGAAACCGGACTCGGAACATGAGACTGTACCGGCATTACGCGAGCGTTTAGCGATAGAAGATGCCTATCTCACCCGACCGGAATTTGACGGCTCTGAGCAGTATGACCAAAGACTGGTGCAGGCGGTCATGGCTTTTCAGCGAAAACACGGACTGAAACAGGATGGTATTGTCGGTCCGAATACATTGGCGGCATTGAATGTTTCGGCAGAGGACATGGTCGATAAGATCCGCATCAACCTGGAGCGTTTCCGCTGGTTACCGGATGATCTGGGTGAGCGTTATCTGCTGGTCAATCTCGGCAGTTACCAACTGACTGCGGTCGAAAATAATGAGAGCAAACTCAATATGAAAGTCATTGTCGGCAGGGAAACCCGATCGACACCGAGTTTTAGCAGCGCGATGAGTCATATTGTCATTAATCCTTATTGGAACGTCCCTCACAAACTGGCCAGACGTGACTTGTTGCCGAAACAGAAAGCAGACCCGGATTATTTTTATCTGAATGAGTTCAATATCTTCCTGCGAGAGACCGGTTCTGAAACGCAAGTCGATCCCTATCTGGTTAACTGGGATGAAGTCAGTGCCCGTGATTTTCCGTTTCGGCTGCAGCAACGGCCCGGTGTACATAACGCCCTGGGGAGGCTTAAATTCATGTTCCCCAATCCCTGGAATATCTACCTGCATGACACCCCTGATAAAGCACTATTTGATCAGGCACAGCGTAATTTCAGCTCCGGTTGCATTCGCGTCGAACAGCCTCTGGAGCTGGCTGAGTTCAGTCTTAATCGTGACGATGCGCGCGACTCCGTGATCAGCAGAATCGAAAGCGGTCGTAACCTGGGAGAAAAACTGGATTCAGCTTTACCGGTCTATGCCGTCTATTTCACCGTATGGCCCTATGATGGCGAAGTATTCTTCTCCTCCGATCCTTACAAGCGCGACAAACGAATGGTTAAATTCTTGTAACAAAAAAACTTTTGGTTATAATTGTTCAAATTTTGTACAACGCAGAGGTGGCCTTATGCTGGCAAAAAAGGGCAGAAAATCTCCCTACATCGACGGTGAAACCTGTGAATTCAGACGCCGTTTTCTTCAAATTGGATTAGGGGCCACTGCAACTCTGGCGATGCCCAATGCCTTTGCCAATGTATTGAAACAGCCGGAACGTGCTATCAACCTGATGAATCTGCACACCGGTGAACAGGTCAAAGCCACCTACTGGGCCGAAGGCGCTTACCAGGCAGACGAATTAAAAGCGATCCACCGTGTTTTACGGGATCACCGCACCGGCGATATCCATGAAATCGATCAGAATCTGATTGAAATGCTGAATCTGCTGCATCAGAAAATGCATGGAAAACAGCCATTTCATGTCATTTCCGGTTACCGCTCGCCTAAGACCAATCAGATGCTGCGCAAGAACAGCGACGGTGTGGCCAAGAAAAGCCTGCACATGCTGGGCAAGGCGATTGATATTCGCCTGCCCGAACGTCAGCTTGATGAGCTAAGAAAAACCGCAATGGGTCTGAAAGTCGGCGGTGTCGGTTATTACCCGGGATCAGAGTTTATCCATATCGATACCGGTCGCGTACGCAGCTGGCAGGGTTAAGCTTTATTTGAAGTCTTCAAGCTCGGCCATCAGCCTTTCTGCCAAATCACGGAAGCGTCGCATCTTTTTGTGATATTCCTTGCGGAAAGTCTCGTGTTCACGCTGCATATCCTTGTGATTACGCGCCATCATCTTATGTAGATGCTTGTTTTTTTCAACTTCGATATGCGAGGGGCATGCAGGTGGACACTGTTTTTCAAGTCCACATCGATAGCGGTTAAGATCTTCGTTGTGCTTATCGATACGCGCCTTGTGAATATCGAGTTTGGAGGAATGCTCAGGCAGCGCTTTTTCCAGCATGTATAACAGCGCGACCAGGCGCTGGGTTTCATGCTGCCAATACTGAATTTCTTCCTGCCAGCGCGCATCATCCTGCTGCCACTGGTCATTGGTCAATCTGAGCTGTTCCTGTTCGTCCATGGTGAAGCCACTCCTGCCGTTAAGAACGTTGCATGGTGGTTGTACTATATTATTATTCGTTAATAGTACGCCTGTCGTAACAAAAGTAAATTCTCAGATACCAATTTAAATCCCCAACAACTTATTGACAGGACAGCCCTACTAAATCCAAGTAAAATAACAGGTTTATTCAGCACCTCAGGAAGCACCGCCATGGCCGAGATTGTCGTTTGCGCCCTCTATAAATTTGTCACCCTGGATGATTTTCAGGCAAAGAAACAGCCTTTGCTGGACTTCATGCTGGCGCGTGATATTCGCGGCACCCTGCTGCTCGCCAGAGAGGGTATTAACGGCACGGTCGCCGCTTCCCGTGAGGCCATCGATGCCCTGCTCGACTATCTCAGAGAAGACCCGCGTCTGGCTGAGATAAGCTACAAGGAATCCTTCACCGACAGCTCGCCGTTTATGCGCAGCCGCGTCAAACTGAAAAAAGAAATCGTCACCATGGGTGTCGAAGGCATTGACCCCAAACGCGTGGTCGGTACCTACGTTAAACCTCAGCAATGGAACCAACTGATTTCTGAACCGGATGTATTGCTGGTCGACACCCGCAACGACTATGAAGTCCAGGTCGGCACCTTTAAAAATGCAGTGAATCCTAAAACCGACAGTTTCCGCGAATTTCCGGAATACGTGAAAACCCACCTGGACCCGAGCAAGCATAAAAAAGTGGCGATGTTCTGCACCGGCGGTATTCGCTGCGAGAAATCTACTGCTTATCTGAAGGAACAGGGCTTTGAAGAGGTTTATCACCTGGAAGGTGGTATTCTCAAGTACCTGGAAGAAGTACCGACTGAACAATCAATGTGGGAAGGCGAATGCTTTGTGTTTGATGACCGGGTGACGGTCAATCATCATCTGGAAAAAGGCGACTATGATCAGTGTCATGCCTGCCGTCTGCCGATTACCGAAGCAGACAAGCAGAGTCCGCTTTTCCAAAAAGGGGTCAGCTGTCCACATTGCTATGATCAAACCAGCGAAGAACAGAAACAGCGTTTTGCGGAACGCGAAAAGCAGATCCAACTGGCCCGATTGCGCGGTGAAGCGCATATCGGTCAGGAAACGGCTGAATCAGCAGAGCTGAATCGCCGTAAAAAACGTGAACGGCGCGAAGCCGACAAACAGACAGCAGAAAAACAGTCACGCTGATATGCGTCATCTGATTGCCAGCCTCTGTCTCTGCCTTTTTACCTGCACAGCCCTAGCGCAGACTAATCCGGCCGCGATTGCCTCTGCTCATCCACTGGCCACCAAAGCCGGTTTTGAGATTTTGCAACAGGGTGGCAACGCCTTTGATGCCGCTGTGGCTGTGACGGCCGCGTTGGCAGTCGTCGAACCCGCCGGTTCCGGACTTGGCGGTGGCGGTTTCTGGCTGCTTCACCGTGCTGAAGATAATCACCAGGTCATGATTGATGGCCGTGAGATGGCACCCGGCAAAGCCCACAAAGACATGTATCTGAATGCTGAGGGTCAGTTTGAGCCCGAATGGTCACTGAATGGTCCACTGGCCGCCGGCATCCCGGGTGTCCCCGCCGGTCTTGTGCATTTAAGCCAGAAATATGGTGTGTTGCCTCTCGCACGCAGTTTGCAACCCGCGATTCACTATGCAGAACAAGGGTTTGCCGTCACAGAGGGGTATCAGCATCTGGCTGGCTTTCGTCAAGATACCCTGCGGCAATTCCCAGAAGCTGCCAACATCTTTCTGAATAAGGGCGAAGTCCCAGCCATCGGCAGCCAAATCCGTCAGCCGGATCTTGCCGTGACACTGAAAGCCATTGCCAGCCAGGGAAGGGCCGGCTTTTATGAAGGACAGACTGCCGACAGGCTGGTGACTGCTGTGCAACAACACGGCGGTATCTGGACACACGCTGATCTCAAGCACTACGACATTATTGAACGTAAGCCAGTCAGCGGACATTATCGTGGTAACCAAATTACCTCCGCAGCCTTACCCTCCTCCGGCGGAATTGTACTGATGCTCGCCCTCAACCAACTGGCTGCCTTTGATCTGCAACATGCTGATCTGACTCAGCGCCAACATTGGGTGGTGGAAGCCATGCGCCGGGCTTATTTTGATCGCAGCCGTTACCTTGGCGATGCCGACTTTGTTGAAATACCCGATCACCTCACCAATCCAGCCTATGGCCGAAAGCTCAGTCTCAGTATTGACGATGATACAGCCACAGCCAGCGATGGCCTGCCGCTGAACAACACAGCCGGTGAGAACACCACCCATTTTTCTGTCATCGATCAACATGGCAACCGTGTTGCTGCCACACTCAGCATCAATTACCCCTTTGGCTCCGGCTTTGTGGCTAAGGGCACCGGCGTCCTGCTGAATGACGAAATGGATGATTTTTCTGCCAAAGAAGGCGTTGCTAATGTCTACGGACTGGTGGGCAATGAAGCCAACGCGATTGAACCCTACAAGCGCCCTTTATCCAGTATGTCACCGACCTTTATTGAAAATGATCAGCGCCTGATGGTTACCGGCACACCTGGCGGCAGCCGCATCATTAGCATGGTGCTGCTGGGCCTGCTGGATTTTGTCGATGGTGATTCAGCTGAACAGATTGTTGCCGCACCGCGATACCATCATCAGTATCAGCCGGATGTGATTCAGCTGGAAAAAGACGGGTTCAGTGAAGCGGAAATGAAGGCGCTGGAACAACGCGGCCATGCGATTAAAAAACTGACTCGTCGCTATGGCGATATGCAAGCCGTGGTAGTCAACAAACAAAGCGGCAAAGTGGCAGCTGCCAGCGATCCCCGCGGTGAGGGCCTGGCCGAAGTCAGGCCAATCAGGCCTTAAACCACCAGCTGATTTGCTTAGGCATTTCTCCCTGTCTTGCCTGCGCCAGTGATGCTGTTTCCAGAATAATCAGAATAATAATCGTCAGCGAGATCGGCAGCAGACTGAACCAGCCCACGACGGCGAGCTGAATATCACGCATGACCTGATCTGCCTGTAACAACAGGAAAAACCATCCCAGGCCGAATAACGCCAGAGAGATCAAATAAGACAGTAGCAGATAGCGACCACGCCGCCAGGCCAGCAGCCAGTGAGCGTATATCAGGTCAGACTGTTCCCGTTTACCGGCGCGTCTCATAATGGAGATAACAACACTGGTCGAAATCAACATGGGCAGCCCCACGATCAGCCACAGTATTTCGGTATTGAACAAAATGGCCGGCAACAGGAAATGTACCACCGAGAGGTTGAACAGCAGCCTTTCGTGAGCATCACTCGCTTTTTTGGCATCTTCAGTCATCCAAACATTCTCCCTAGTCAGTTACCTGTTCGACTCTCGGCCAGAGCGCTGGTTTCCAATACAAACAACAGCAACACCATCAGCAGGGTTGGCACCACTGCAAGGCGACTAAAGATAACCAGTATGATCGACGCCATATTGTTGTCAGCCTGCAATAGGCTTAGCAAGCCACCCAAGAGCATGATGAAAGCCGACGCGCCATAAGCATAGAGCAACCAGCGGCAATGACGCCAGGCGAGCTGCCAATGCTGTTTGAGCAGGTCGGCAGCAAACGCATGATGGCGTGCATACCAGCCAATCCAGGCGATACTGATTAATGACCCGGCCAGAGCCAGACTCAGTAAAGGTAGCAATAAGCCTGAGGCCAGCGCTACAATCGGAAGCAATATGTGAAACAGGGCCAGATTCAACATCATTCTCTCGTGCGGAAGACTGGCGGGCAGGACGCTGGCTTGCATCTGTTTCCCTTGCTAGACAGGATAGCGCTTATGATGCCTCTGATTGACAGTCACTGTCATCTCGACTTCAACGCTTTTGACCATGATCGCGAGCAGGTGCTGCAGCAGTGCAAAGCATTGGGCCTGACCCACATCATTGTTCCCGGCGTCACCCGCGAGAGCTGGCCCGCACTGATGAATCAATGCTCGCAACATGAGATGATGCGACCGGCGCTGGGACTACATCCGATGTTTATGCAGGCACATCAGACCTCGGATTTGAAGGCGCTGGAACAGGCGGTAGAAAATCACCGTCCCATCGCTATCGGAGAAATCGGCCTCGACTTTTTCCTCAACGGTCATGATAAAGACGCTCAAACTGCACTATTTGAAGCGCAGATCCAGATTGCGATTGCTTGCGAACTACCGGTGATTCTGCATGTTCGCAAGGCGCATGATGAAGTGCTGAAAGTACTGCGTCAGGCCAAGGGACTTAAAGGCGGTATTGTCCATGCCTTCAACGGCAGTATGCAGCAGGCCGAATTTTACATGCAGCAGGGATTTCTTTTCGGTGTCGGCGGCGCAGTGACTTACCCGCGCGCTCAGAAATTGCAGCGACTGTTTTGTGAGCTGCCTTTGAATTCGATCGTGCTGGAAACCGATGCACCCGATATGCCATTAGCCGGCCATCAGGGCGAACGCAATTCACCGGAAATGATTCCGCAAGTCCTTGAAAAGCTGGCCGAGCTTCGTGACGAATCCGCTGAGCTCATCGCAGAGACCACCAGCAAAAACTGCAGAAAGCTTCTTAAGCTTGAATAAGCTTTTCGCATTTCAAAGTATGAATTTTTCCTTTTGACTCCAACTGACAGCAGAACCATGGTAAACCTATCCTGTCTAGAAGGAAGTCAGCACTTCAACCTAACGGAAAATCAGGACAACAGCCACAGGACTTTTTATGGCCCAAACCCAACTCGACGCGATTCTGGCGAGTATCAATCATGTCATTCTCGGTAAGCAGCATCCCATCAAACTGGCTCTCACCTGCCTTCTGGCAAGAGGCCACTTATTAATTGAAGATTTACCGGGTGTCGGTAAAACCACACTCGCGCACACCATTGCCAGTACGCTCGGACTCTCTTTTCAGCGAATTCAGTTCACCAGCGATATGTTGCCGGCCGATATTATCGGCGTCTCGGTGTTTGAACGTGACAGCGGCAGATTCAGTTTTCATCCGGGTCCCATCTTCACGCAGCTGATTCTGGCCGATGAGGTGAACCGTGCATCACCGCGAACTCAAAGCGCGTTGCTGGAGGCGATGGAAGAGCAGCAGGTAACCGTGGAAGGGTCGACTCACAGTCTGTCTTCTCCGTTCTTTGTTATTGCGACCCAGAACCCGGCCAACCAGATTGGTACCTTCCCTCTGCCCGAATCACAGCTGGATCGCTTTCTAATGCGCATTGAGCTCGGTTATCCCGATGCCAAGGCGGAACGCGCCCTGCTACTGGGTCAGGATCGCCGCCAATTACTGCGAGACCTGCAAGCCGTGATCCGTGTCGAGGATTTGCTGGCGCTGCAGGAACAGGTCACCGCTATTCATGTTTCCAATGCCCTGGTTGATTATGTTCAGCGCATCCTCAGCCATACCAGAGACTCGGGACACTACCACAGCGGTCTGTCACCGAGGGCCGGTCTTGGTCTGCTACGTGCTGGTCAGGCCTGGGCGATGCTGGAAGGCCGTGATCATGTGTTGCCAGAAGATATTCAGGCGGTCTTACCCAGCATCGTCAGTCACCGCCTGCTGCGGCGTGAAGAAGACAGCCCGGAAGACTGGATTGACCAGTTAATTCGTCAGGTGGCAATCCCCTGAGCCATGACCAACGCGCTTGCAGCCATCTGGCAACGTCTTCGCGATAGCCAAAAACAGCGAATCTACATTCTGCCTACCCGTGCCGGTTATGGCTTTGCGGGTTTGCTGTTGCTAATGCTGCTCGGGGCTATTAATTACAACAACAGTCTGGGGCATCTGCTCAGCTTTTTACTGGCGAGCCTCGGGCATGTCACCATGCATCACAGCCATCGCAACCTGCGCCTGCTGAACCTCAGGGTCACACCGCTGGAACCGGTTTTCTGTGAACAGAATGCCCGCTTCAAGCTCAGCATTCAGAACGAAGACAGCCGTGACCGGTATCAGCTGGAAATCGCTCACAAGAAACATCCGCAAATGTCGCGCTGGCGATTTTTCAAAGCCTATGAGCCTTTGCAGAAAATCGCTTTTATCGATGCCGACAACATGACTTCCTGCAATCTCGAGATAAAAACGCACCGACGTGGCTGGCAGTCACTCAACCCGCTGCGCGTCGCCAGTCTGTATCCGCTCGGCCTGTTTTACAGTTGGACGATTTATCCGCAGACCGCACAGGTGCTGGTTTATCCCCAGGCCATAGGTAAACTGCCCCTCCCGGCTCCGCCCGGCGGCGGCAAACAGCAGTTTAAAGGCGAACAGCTGGGTGATGATGATTTTGCCGGCCTGCGCAACTACCGTGAGGGTGAGCCATTGCATCGCGTCGCCTGGAAGGCGATGGCGCGGGATGAGGTGATGCGCAGCAAACAGTTTTCAAGTCCCGAAGGTCATGAATTGCTTTTACGCTGGCAGGATCTGGACAGTCTCACAGATACCGAAGCCAAACTGTCTCAGCTCAGCAACTGGGTGATGCAGGCAGAACGCGCCGGTCACCGCTATGGCCTGCAGCTGCCGGGAGTCCAGATCGAAGCCGACAGCGGGCCGCAGCATCAGCATCTTTGTCTCAAAACCCTGGCTTTGTTCCATGGCTAAAGCAGATACCTCACCCGATCACCACGCGATTAATCATCTGATCATCGCCCTGTTTATTGGCGCGCTGCCACACTTCGTGTATCAACCATTCTGGGTTGGTCTTGCCTTTGTGTTGATGATCAGCTGGCGCGTGTTGCATAGCTACCGGGGCTGGCCCTTGCCGGCCGCCAGTCGCTGGCTGAAAGTGCTGCACAATGGCACGGCGGCTTTGATGATTGTGCTGAT
>CAYMEE010000008.1:0-2008 GCA_964389455.1 uncultured Methylophaga sp.
TTAGCCTGTAAGACCAAGACCCAAATAGATTAAGCAATTAATCTAACAAGTCTGAAAAAGGCCCGGCATCGTAAGATGTCGGGTCTTTTTTTATGCAAAAAAAAGCCGGACGAAAGTCCGGCTAAAAAAGCTTTGGCATCGGGAATGCGAGTGCCAAACGAGAGAGATATAAGCTGATGTCTATATCAGTGTCATAGTGTATTGGACTGGCTGCAAAAATACCTGAGCAAAACAGCCCAACAAACAGGGTGTTTTTTCCCTTTCACTACAGAGAAAAATTTCCCGGCGATCAGAGATAAATGCCTGATCAAACATTGGATTTCTGGCTCAAAAACCGCACTGCAACTTGTTTTCAGGCTGAGAAGCAAATCAGGAAAATCCTGAACGGCAAGGCGGGGAATCCTGACGTCGCTTACTGGATAGCTGTGTAGCATTTAACCGTCACCCGAATGGGTCGGGTGACCAAAGTTTCTAAAAAATTTAGAGAGGATATAACTATGTGGACTAAACCTGAATACTCAGATATGCGTTTTGGTTTTGAAGTAACCATGTACATCTGCAACCGTTAATATCGGTTATTGATGTATGCTCGGGGTCCTAGTGGCCCCGGGCAACGTTAAACCCAATCCCATTCACCGAGTGTGATTCGGTTTAGCAGATAGATAGAGGCATTTATGTTTGTACACGTACTCGGATCCGGTGCCGGCGGCGGCTTCCCACAATGGAACTGTAACTGCGCCAACTGTAAGGGCGTCAGAGAGGGCACCATCAAAGCCAGCCCCCGCACTCAATCATCGATTGCGGTCAGCGCTGATGGCAAGGACTGGATCCTGTTTAACACTTCCCCGGACATCAAAAAGCAACTGGATGATTTCCCGGCGCTGCAGCCAGCACGGGAAGTGCGCGACACGGCGATCTCTGCAATTGTTATTACTGACGCACAGATTGATCACAGCACCGGCATGCTGACGCTGCGTGAACATAACAAGCCCTGGGAGGTGTACACCACCCAGGCCGTTTATGAAGATCTGACCACCGGTTTCCCGGTTTTTAATATTCTGGGGCATTTCCGTGGTATCAATCACCATGAAATCGCGACCGATCAGTCTTCTTTTACCATTCCCAGTGCCGAAGGTCTGATTTTCACTGCGGTACCGCTGAAAAGCGAAGCGCCGCCATATTCACCCCATCGCCACAACACCGTGCCGGGTGACAATATCGGGATGAAGATTGAAGACACCCGTACCGGTAAGAACCTGTTCTATGCACCGGGCCTGGGTGTCGCTGAGCCGCATGTGTTGGAATACATGAGCAATGCTGATGCGGTTCTGGTTGACGGTACAGTCTGGACCGATGATGAGATGTCCAACGAAGGCATCAGTGACAAACGTGCCCAGGAAATGGGCCATCTGGATCAGTCCAGTGAAGGCGGTATCATGAGCCTGCTCAATGCGATGCAAAAGCCACGCAAGATTCTGATTCACATCAATAACACCAATCCGATCCTCAATGAAGAATCGGAACAACGGCAGATCCTGAACAAAGCCGGTATCGAAGTTGCCTTCGACGGCATGGATATCGAACTGTAAGTACTGCCATCAGATTAGAGAGAGGAAGAAAGCATGTCAGACAAACCCGCCCCATGGTCCCGTGAAGAATTCGAACAGAAACTGCGCGATAAAGAAGCGCTGTATCACATCAACCATCCTTTTCATAAGTTGATGCACACGGGCAAGCTGAACCAGAAACAGGTTCAGGGCTGGGTTGCCAACCGTTTCTACTACCAGACTGCCATTCCTATCAAGGATGCGGCGATCATGGCTAACTGTGAAGATGCCGAAGTCCGCAAACACTGGGTTCAACGCATTCTGGATCATGATGGTTATGAAGGTCAGGAAGGGGGTATCGAAGCCTGGCTGCAACTGGGGGAATCCGTTGGCCTGACACGTGAAGAACTCTGGTCATACGAACATGTCTTACCAGGTGTAAGATTCGCGATTGACGCTTA
>CAYMEE010000008.1:2108-41280 GCA_964389455.1 uncultured Methylophaga sp.
CCGGCCGCCGGCGAAATTCTGAAGCGTGTCAGCGAGAAAAAACAAACCGTAGGCGAACTCATCGCTGAATTGAAGGCCGCCTTCAATGGCGCCGATTTGGACGATGACGTCTATCAGTTTTTGGAGGAAGCTCATGACAACGACTGGATCAGAGCAGAATAAAGCCCCGGGCAGCACCGGTGGCGAAATGGGCCTCAATGCCCGTAATAACATCCGTCAGCCTTTGTGGCTGCTGGCTGAGCTCACCTATGCCTGTCCGTTGCAGTGTCCTTATTGTTCCAACCCGATGGATTTCGCTAACATCAAGAGCGAACTGACCACTGAAGAGTGGATCAACGTCTTCAAGCAGGCGCGGGCAATGGGGGCGACCCAGCTAGGTCTGTCTGGTGGCGAGCCGCTGGCGCGTCCCGATATCATCGAGTTGATTCAGGAAGCTCGCAACCTTGGGTTCTACACCAACCTGATTACATCCGGTATCGGCCTGGATGCGTCCAAAGCGCAGGCGTTCAAGGATGCTGGTCTCGATCACATTCAAGTCAGTTTCCAGGCCAGCTCCGAAGATCTTAACAACCTGATCGCCGGTACTGATGCATTCCAGCATAAAATCGAAATGGCTAAAGCCGTTAAAGCGGCGGGCTATCCGATGGTGCTGTGTTTTGTTACACATCGCCAAAATATCGACCAGATTGAAGATATTCTGGATCTGGCGATCAATCTTGATGCCGACTATGTTGAACTCGCGACCACTCAGTATTACGGCTGGGCCATGCATAATCGTGATCAACTGTTGCCCCTGAAAGAGCAACTGGAGCGTGCCGAAGCAATCGCTCATCGTTATCAGGAAGAGCAGAAGGGCAATATGAAGATCTACTACGTCGTGCCCGACTACTATGAAGAACGGCCTAAAGCCTGTATGAATGGCTGGGGTAACGTCTTCCTGACCGTGACACCGGATGGCACGGCGCTCCCGTGTCATGCTGCACGCGAACTGCCCGGCATGGAACTGCCCAATGTGCGTGACTTGAGCATCAGGGAAATCTGGGAAGACTCCAACGACTTTAACCGCTTCCGTGGCTTTGACTGGATGAAAGAGCCTTGCCGTAGCTGTGATGAACGTTTCAAAGACTTCGGTGGTTGCCGTTGCCAGGCTTACATGCTGACCGGTGATCCAGCGATGGCTGATCCGGTTTGCAGCAAGTCTCCGGATCATCACTTGATCCTTGAAGCGATTGAACGCGGTCGTGAGGAAGCTGCCAAGCCCGCTCAGGAAGCCAAACCTTTAGTCTTCAGAAACCCGAAAAACTCAAAAGAAATCAGTGGCACCTAAATTTGCGATTCGCGCCAACGGCCTGACCAAACGCTATGGTCAGGCCGTTGCTGTAAACAAGCTCGATTTAACGATACAACCTGGCCAGTTTTATGGTCTGCTTGGCCCTAATGGAGCCGGTAAAAGTACCACCATTCACATGCTGACCACGATGACCTCACCGACTTCCGGTGAAGCCTTTGTCGCGGATAAATCGGTACTGGAACAGCCGGTGGCGATTCGCGGCACCGTGGGGCTGGTGTTTCAGGATTCTGCACTCGACCGGATGATGACGGTCGATGAAAATCTGCAGTTTGCGGCAGCGCTCTACAATCTGAAACCTGCCCAGGCCAATGCGCGTATTGAGGAACTGTTATCGATATTCGGCCTGCAGAAAAAACGGTATATGAAGCTGGTTGCCTTATCCGGTGGTCAGCGCCGTGCGGTGGATATTGCCCGCGGCGTGTTACACAAGCCCAAAGTCCTGTTTCTTGACGAACCCACCATCGGTCTTGATTTGCCAAACCGGCGTGCCATCTGGCGCTTTGTCGAACAGCTGCGCAAAGAAGAGGGCATGACGGTGTTCCTCACCACCCATTATCTGGAAGAAGCCGTGGCTTGTGACCGTGTGGATTTTATCCAGAAAGGTGAATTGCAATACGGCGGCGCACCCCATGCTTTGATTCGCGATCTCGCGGCTTATATTCTCGAGATTGACTGTGCCGACACCGAGGCTGTGAACCGGGCATTAAGTCCGGAATTCGGTCAGCCTATCTGGGAAGACGAGCATCTGACTTATCGGGTCAAAAATAAAAATGTTGATTTCACCCAGTTGCAGCAGTCACTGGGCGATGCTGTGATTTCACTGCAATGGCGTAAACCCAATTTGAATGACGTGTATCTGTGGACGGTGTGTCCACCTGAAACCGGAGTGGTCACATGAAGAACTGGTTGGCCGTGAAAGCTGTTGCCGGACGTGAATTAAGCAAAGTCTTCCGTCAGCGCGGACGGCTTATCAGCAGCATGGTCAGGCCGCTGATCTGGTTGCTTGTTATCGGCAGCGGTGTCGGTAGCATGCTGCAAGGCAGTCAGCAGGATGGCTACCTGACTTTCCTGGTTCCAGGCATTGTGGCCATGACCCTGCTGTTTGCTGCTTTACTGTCGGCGTTAACGCTGGTTTATGACAAAGAATTTGGCGTCATGCGAATGATGATGATTGCGCCTATCGAGCATTATTGGATCGTCATCGCCAAGCTGATTGCGGCAACCATTATCGCGATGGTTCAGGCATTGATACTGCTGGTCATTCTTGTACTGATAGGTCTGATTCAATGGGATATTGCCTTGTTATTGTTGATCCCTGCTTTTGCCACAGCAGTCTGCTGCGCGGCAATCGGCGGCCTGATCGCTGCCTGGTCGAAAACGCTGGATAATTTCGCGGTGATCATGAATTTCTTTATTTTCCCGTTGTTCTTCCTGAGTGGGGCTTTATATCCGGTGTCTCAACTCCCCGAACTGCTCAAGTATGTGGTACTGGTTAATCCCTTCAGCTACGGGGTTGATTTGATGAAACATGCGGTACCCGCGGCAGCGAGTGATTTTTCTATCCTGACAGACATTGTGGTTCTGGCCGGGTTTTCGGCACTGGCCATCGTTATTGCCTGTTGGCGTTTTTCACGTGAATCAGTCCACGAACCATTGTTCCATCGGGTGACTGGTAAAAAGCCCTGAAAAAAGCTTTGTGAGAGCAAACTTCGACGCCGAATAAGCTGGATGCCGATGGGCTGTATCAAGGCTTTAGGTGGGCATTTATCATGGCTTGCAGCTATATAAGAAAGCACTTATCCTAGCCCTTCGTCCCGCTAATGTGTGAGCAACAGGAGTCGCCGGTGTCTGAGTCCGATCTAGCCCATTCCAACATGGTCAATCAACAGCTGCGTCCCAATGAAGTCGCTGACGCCAGGGTGCTGGCAGCGATGTCGGATATTCCCCGCGAAAAATTTCTGGATCCGTCGCTTCAGGGGCTTGCCTACGCCGATGTTCAATTGCCGATAGGCTGTGGTCAGACAGTACTACCACCGATGGTGGAGGGCCGCATGCTGCAGGCACTCGCATTGCAGTCCGACGAGACTATACTCGAAATTGGCACGGGCTCCGGCTATTTCACTGCATTACTAGCCAGACTCGCCGCAAAAGTCATCACGGTCGAATACTTCGAGGAGTTGTCAGTTGAAGCCCATGACCGTTTACAGGATCTCAAGCTGCACAATGTCGAGTTTGAGGTGGGGGATGCCGCCAAATCCTGGCCTCTGACTGAAAGGATGGATGCAATTGTGATCACTGCAGCCCTGCTGACAGTGCCGGATGAATATCTCAACCAGTTGAAGGTCGGGGGACGTCTTGTGGCGGTGGTCGGCAAGGCACCGGCGATGTCGGTACAATTGATACAGCGAATCAGCGAGCGGCAATGGCAGACAAGCGCTTTATTTGAGACCGTGATTCCGGCCATGATCCACGCTGAACCCAAAGCTGAATTTGAATTCTGAAAGACTGAGAAAAGCCATGAAACAAATGAGTGCAACCGAGCTGCAGGCACTGCTGCAAAGTGGTGTTAAACCCTTGTTGATCGATGTGCGTGAGCCCCATGAGCTGGCTAACGGTGTCATTGAAGGTGCAGTGCATATCCCGATGAACGACATTCCAGGCCGCCTGGAAGAATTTGCTTCCTACAAGGATCAGAGTGTGGTGTTGATTTGTCGCAGTGGCAAACGCAGTGCGCAGGTCGGTCAGTTTATGGAACATGTCGGCTTCAATGACGTCATTAATCTGGATGGCGGCATGAACGACTGGGCCAGCCAAGTTGACACCAGCATGACGGTCTACTGAGACAGCAGTCCACCTCTGCTGGCAGTCGCGACTGCCATCGTCATAAGAAAAACTGTTTTTGCGTTTGGCTATATTGTGATTTCCAGCTAACATACCGACTGGTCGGTTTGTTGAAAAGCGGTGATTTATAACCACTTTTGTAAAGACAGGCCTGCTCAAACATCGCAATGCCTAAGGAAGGAAGATGAAAAGACTCGCTCTAAGCGCCATGCTGGCATCAGCCATCATGTCACCCCAGGTCTGGGCTGAAGATCTGATGGATGTGTTTAGCCTGTCACTGAAAAGTGACCCGCAACTGCTGGCAGAGGCGGCTTCCCGTCTTGCGGTTGGTGAACTGGATGATCAGGCTATGGCTAATTTTCTGCCGCAGATGGATTTAAGCGCCACGACCAATAAAACCTGGGTGGATGCCTCAGCGCAGAACTTCGGTGGTCAGACCGATTACAACAATCATGGTTACACCTTGAGCCTGGTTCAGCCCATTTACCGGCGTGAGAATTTTGTCCAGAAAAACCAGGCTGAAATAGCGATTGATGGGGCGACGGCGAGTTATGCAGCGGCTGAGCAGTCTCTGATATTGAGAGTGGCCGAGCGTTATTTTGCGGTGCTAGGCGCTGAGGATGACCTGACCTTTGCTCTCGCTGAAAAAGCAGCGATTGCCAAGCAACTGGAGCAGATTCAGCAACGCTTTGATGTCGGTATGGCGACGATTACCGATGTCACTGAAGCACAGGCAGCCTTCGACTTGGCCAGTGCCGCCGTGATTGAAGCAGAAAATGCCCTTGCCAATGCGAATGAACAACTGCGTGAGACCACCGGCAAATATGTTGATGATCTTGCCGAGTTGGAAGAGGAATCCCCGCTGGTGAGTCCTGAGCCTGCCAATATCAATGAGTGGAGCGAGACGGCGCTGGCACAGAACCCGTCAATCATGGTGGCGCGAGCTAACGTCAATACCGCCGAGCAGAACATTGAACTGCAGAAAAGCGGACATTACCCCAGTCTCGATCTGGTCGCTCAGAAGAATTACGACTCGCAAAGCGATGGTAACTTCAGCGGCAGTAGTAAAACCCACACCGATGTTATCGGCATTCAGTTGAATGT
This sequence comes from uncultured Methylophaga sp., assembly GCA_964389455.1. GTDB lineage: Bacteria > Pseudomonadota > Gammaproteobacteria > Nitrosococcales > Methylophagaceae > Methylophaga. The sequence continues at coordinate 7,405 of CAYMEE010000008.1, forward strand.
CCCCATTTATGAGGGTGGCGCAGTTGTGTCGCGTACCCGAGAAGCCAGTTACCGTCTTGATGAAGCAATGCAGAATGAGGAACAGCAGCGTCGCTTTGTAACCCGTCAGACCCGTGAGTCCTATAACGGGGTGATTTCCGGTATCAGTCGGGTTCAGGCGCTGAAACAGGCCGTGGTTTCCAACGAAAAGGCGCTGGAATCAACTCAGGCAGGTTATGAAGTGGGAACACGCACCACCGTCGACGTGCTTAATGCCCGCCGTAATCTGTTCAGTGCCCGTCGCGATTATGCGCGCTCGCGTTACGACTACATTCTCAACACCTTGCGTCTGAAACAGGCCGCCGGTATCGTCACGGTTGAAGATTTACAACAGATCAACACTTGGCTGGGAGCTTAAAATGGAAATTAATATGTCGATTGCAGACAGCAATAACAGTGTGCTGATGGTGATCGATATACAGGAAAGACTCACCACAGCGATGCCTAAAGGTGTACGGGACCGCGTGGTTGAGCAGGTAGAGGTTCTGTTGACCGCAGCAGAAGCGTTGTCCGTTCCGGTCATTGCCACAGAGCAGTATCCCAAAGGACTGGGGCCACTGGAGGCACCGATTCTGGCAAAACTGCCGGCGGGATCTCCTGTGATTGAAAAGACCAACTTTTCTTCAGCCAAAGTTGAAGCTGTCAGTGCGGCGCTGACACAGCATAGCCGTAAACAAATCTTTCTGGCCGGCATGGAAACCCACATCTGTATTCTGCAGACTGCGCTGGACTTACTGAAACTGGGTTATGAAGTCTTTATTATTGAAGATGCAGTGAGCTCGCGTGCCAAGGGTAATCAATTCAATGCCCTGCAGAGAATGCGGCTGGCCGGGGCGGTTATCACCAATCTTGAGTCGGTGCTGTTCGAATGGCTGGGGGATGCCAGCCATCCTGAGTTTAAAAAGCTTTCCAAGCTGATTGTCTGAAGCCTAACGCCGCGCTCTTTTTTCACGACGCTGACGACAGTTTTCCAGCGTCTGTTGACGATCCTCGCTGTTCATTGATTCCCAACCGATAATTTCATCAATCGAGCGGAAACAGCCACGACAGATCTCGCGCTCATCAAGTCCGCATTTGCGAATACAGGGGCTGGGGACAAAGTTGGGCTGGCTCATGCTCGCTATTTTAACTGTTCACAAAAATAATGCTGGTTGCTTGGCAATAAAATGGGCTGGGGAAGGAAGCCCGAGATCAGTGCATTTTTTCTTAGACGTGCTGCATCTGCCTTTTGTTGGCGACACCGGCTTTCGTTTTTTTGCTCAGGCTGGGCAGTTTTTCATAATCCGGTACGCCCTTGATATTGGCGCGTGCATAATCCAGTTTAAGCTGTGCTTTCACCCTATCCGCATCCAGCGCCAGGTCTTCGGTCATCACCACATAAATCATTTCAAACAGCCGCCGCAACGCAATTTTGTAGCTCTGACCGGCCAACTCATACAGCTTGTCTGACAGTTGCATAAAACGGGCAAAAGCCTGGTCGCCCAGGATCAGGGGCAGCGTATTGATAAAACGACCGGAGTTGCCAATCATGTCCCAGAAGCGGGCAAAGCGGTTTACCCGCTGCATGGTCATGAAATCGACAGAGTTGGTCGACAGAATATTGTAGGGTGGCTGCGGATTGAATCGCAGATCATAGGGATCATTATGACGGTTAAGCGGCGCACCCCGCAGTCGTTTAAGAATGCCTAACTGAATTTCATGTGGTTTGAGCGCGACCAGTTGATTAAAGCTGTCGGCGAAATTGTCCAGCGTATCGCCGGGCAAGCCGAAAATCAGGTCGGTATGCAGATGCGCGCCGGTATGCTCACGCAGCCAGCGTATGTTGTCGCGGGTCTTGTCGTTGTTCTGTTTGCGGCTGATCAGCGTCTGGATATCAGGGTCAAAGGTCTGAATGCCAATCTCAAATTGCAGGCTCCGGGGCGGAAATTGTTTGAGTACCGCTTTGAGCTTTTCCGGTAGATTGTCCGGAACCAGTTCGAAATGTAGATAAAGATCCTCGCTCATCCGCTCCAGGAAAAATTCCAAAATACGGGAGCTGGTGCTGACTTTGAGATTGAAGGTGCGGTCAATAAACTTGAAATTACGCACGCCCCGCTGCCAGAGCTGATCCATTTCCTGCAGAAACGCTTCCAGTGGGAAAGGGGTTGCCGTTTTATCCAGTGCCGACAGACAGAACTCGCATTTGAAGGGACAGCCGCGAGACGCTTCGACATAGATGAGTCGGTTACGAATATCCTCATCATTGTAAAACTGATAAGGCAAAGTCAGCTCATCCAGTTTGGCAGGCTGTCCTTCTATAAACTTTTCGGCTGGTAGGTCCTTATTCAACACCTGCTGACATAATGCGGCAAAACTGCTTTCTCCCTGACCGCTGATGACATAATCCGCCAGGTCACAGACAGCGGGTAAATCCGGATGATGACTGACTTCAGGGCCACCCAGCACAATGGTGATATCCGGTGCTATTTGCTTGATTAAAGCGACGGTGTCATGAATTTCGGCAACATTCCAGATGTAGACGCTGAAGCCGATGAGCCTGGGCCGGAAACTGAGCAGCTTTTCGGCAATATTCAGCGGTCTTTCCTGAATGGTAAATTCCACGATTTCAGCCTCAGGCTGTAATTCACCCAGGTTGGCATAGAGATAGCGCAGGCCAAATGCAGTGTGCATATAGCGGGCGTTGAGTGTGCTCAGCAGAATATCGCGCTGTGTTGACATAAATTCAGTTCAGGAAAAGGATGCTTTGAAAACAAAGACTTAATTATACCCTGTCATTACAGGCAGACCTATCATAAAGTCAGTTCTTTTCGCAGCGCATCGGCATAATCCTGTAGCTGACTCAACACCTCGGTTTGTTCTGATGAGAGTGTCTGTTGACGGCAATCGGCCAAAGCCTGCTCGAAGCGGGGCAGGTTGAGTATGTTGTCTGGTGCCGCATCCCCCAGACGCTGCTGACGATAATGAAGCCAGACTTCCTGTTCTGCTGGATCCAGGGTCTGAGGCCAGTTACGGGCGCGGTAACGAAACAGCAGTTCATGCAGACGGCTGTCTTCAAAGGGGATGGACAGGGTTTTGAGCATTTCCGGCTCGGCGCTGCGGATGACTTCCATCTTACGTTTGTCGTTATCACTGAAAAAACCACCGCTGTATAGGCTGGCATCCGGATCCTCAACCGGTTCAAACTCGGGTTTTGTGAAAATGGCTTTGAGCTTGGCCGTTAAATCGCCGGCAGCATTGAGCATAGCCAGATGTTTGTCATGCGCTGTGCGATCAATCTGTAAACGGACTGCAGCATCATCATCCAGCGTGCTGGCCGGAACGACCACGGGACATTTATTGATGTGCAGGGTTTTCAGGGCGGGTCTGCTGGCGCCGTCTTCCAGATTGGCACTGGCAGTAAACAGTCTTTCCCGCAGGGTGTCGGCATCCAGTTCAATCAAATCACTGGGATCATGGCGCAGGTCGTAGACAATAATGCCGTTGTTATTGGTCGGATCCTTGGCCAGCGGCACCACCAGAGCGGTGCCGCAGTACTCACCCGGATACATTCTCGACACATGAATCACCGGCTTGCGTTCGTTCAGGTTCAATAATGGTGCGATGTCATGCTTGCGACGATGGTTGAATACAAAGTCATACAGCTTGGGCTGGGCATTCTTGATGAGTTTGGCCATCTCAATCGTGGCATAGACATCAGCCAGCGCATCATGCGCGCCGGTGTGTTCGATACCATTGGCCGCGGTCAGATCTTCCAGGCGAAAGCTGGGTCTGCCATCCTCACGATCGGGCCAATGGATGCCTTCAGGGCGTAAGGCGCGAGTCAGCCGCACCATATCAATAATATCCCAGCGTGAATTGCCATTCTGCCATTCACGGGCATAGGCATCATAAAAATTACGAAACAGGGTAAAGCGGGTGAACTCATCGTCGAAGCGGAGACTGTTGTAGCCGACGCCACAGGTACCGGGCTCGGCCAGTTCATCATGAATACGGGCAATGAATTCGGCTTCAGACAGTCCCTCTTTCTCAGCCTGCTGAGGAGTCAGGCCGGTGACCAGTGCCGCCTGTGGATGGGGCAGGAAATCACCACCGGGCTTGCAGTAAATCATCAGGGGCTCACCGATGATATTCAAATCCTCGTCAGTGCGGACACCGGCGAACTGCATGGGCCGGTCAAAACGGGGATCGATACCGGAAGTTTCGTAGTCGTGCCAATATAGCGTGGTCATAAAATGTCTGTGTCTGAAGGTGAGTGAACTTAAGTTAACCGAGGCTTGCCAAGAGAACAAGCTGACATAAAAAAGCCATACACCGCAGTGCGATGTATGGCTGTGTAACGAGAGAAAGCCTTACAGGGTCGCGAAGGCTTCTTTCGCGGCACTGATGGTTTTGGCGATTTCACTGTCACCATGGGCGGCAGACAGGAAACCGGCCTCAAATGCCGACGGAGCAAGATAAACACCGCGATCCAGCATGGCGTGGAAGAATTTTTTGAAACGTTCCTGATCGCTGGCTGCTACCTGTTCGTAATAGCTGACTTTTTTCTCTTCGGTGAAGAAAAGACCAAACATGCCTCCGACGTGATTGGTGGTCATCGGCACACCGGCTTCATTCGCTGCTTGTTGCAGACCATCAACCAGTTTGCTGGTAGCGGCACTGAGATCATCATGAAAGCCGGGCTGTTTGATGAGGTTCAGCGTCGCCAGACCGGCCGCCATGGCAATGGGGTTACCGGACAGGGTACCTGCCTGATAAACCGGGCCGAGCGGGGCGATATGTTCCATCACTTCCCGTTTACCGCCAAAAGCACCGACAGGCAGACCGCCACCGATGACCTTACCGAAGGTGGTCAGGTCCGGTGTCACATCGTAGTGGGCCTGGGCACCACCGAGGGCAACACGGAAACCGGTCATCACCTCATCAAAAATCAGCACACTGCCATACTGGTCGCAGACTTCACGCAGCCCTTCCAGGAAACCGGGTTCGGGCGGGATGCAGTTCATATTGCCGGCGACCGGTTCAACGATAATGCAGGCAATGTCATCACCCGCCTGTTCAAAGCACTCACGCACTGAATCCATGTCATTGAAGCGTAGCGTCAGCGTGTGCTCAGCCAGCGCGGCGGGCACACCGGCGGAAGAAGGCACGCCCAGCGTTAATGCGCCTGAACCGGCTTTGACCAGCAGCGAGTCCGCATGACCGTGATAGCAGCCTTCGAATTTCACAATTTTGTCGCGGCCGGTGTAACCACGGGCCAGGCGAATCGCGCTCATCGTCGCCTCGGTGCCGGAGCTGACCATTCGTACCAGTTCCATGGAAGGGACCAGCTCACAGACCAGATCAGCCATGGTGGTTTCCACTTCGGTCGGGGCACCAAAACCCAGACCGTGTTTCACCGCCTCGCTGACTGCGTTTAAGACATCAGGATGTGCGTGACCCACAATCATCGGACCCCAGGAGCCGATGTAATCCACGTATTGTTTGCCTTCGGCATCGGTCAGCCAGGCGCCTTTGCCTTCGCGGAAGAACACCGGGTCACCGCCGACACCTTTGAATGCCCGCACTGGTGAGTTGACTCCCCCGGGAATATGTTTTTGTGCTTTTTGAAACAATTCGTGATTGGTTTGCATGCTGTTTCCTAAATCTCTCCGATAATGTGTAGAAGTAAGATATGCGATAATTCTATCTTATCTATGCAATAAGCAAATGATCATGAGTTTAAAATTACGATTGTTGATCATCGTGACCATCATTCTGTTGATTAACTTCGCTGCCGCGGGTTATCTGATGGTACAGAATGCCAGACAGGCACTGGCGGAAGAAATGGCTTCCAGTACCCAACTGGCAAAAGGTTTGCTGGTCAATGCGCTGCCGACGCTGCGGTTTTCCAATGATTTGAGCGAGCGTTTGACGTTGATTGTTGACAGTGTGCGTCATACCCGCCACATCCGCGCCTGGTTTGAAGACATGAATGGTCAGCCCTTGATTGGTCAGGAAGATCAGATTGGCTTTTTTAATAAGCCTGATGCGCCAGACTGGTTTATCCGCATGATGGAACCTGAGGCGGTCGCTTTCCGACGTCTTATCACCAAGGGCAGTAAATCCTATGGTTACCTCGTGGTTGAGGCCGACCCCAGTGATGAGGTTACAGAAGTCTGGCAGGACATCAATACGCTGTTCTGGTTAGGGCTGGTGTTCCTGTTACTGATTCTGGCACTGATTTATATGGCACTCAGGCAGGGGCTGAAACCGCTGTCGCAGCTGTCAGATGCCCTGGGACATCTGGAGCAGGGGGATTTTGACGCCCGGGTTGATACCACTGCGGTTAAGGAGCTGAACCCGATTCAGATTCGCTTTAACCACATGGCCAGCGTGCTGGAAAAAACCATGGCGGAAAACCATGCACTGGCCGGCAATATGCTGAGTCTTCAGGAGTCCGAGCGTCGCGATCTGGCGCGTGAACTGCACGATGAACTGGCACCTTGTCTGTTCGGTATCCGCGTTGATTTGGGGGAAATCGAGCGGCTGGCTGAAGAAAAACAGATTCCGCAGATTGAAGAGAAAGTCGGTTCAGTCAAAACCATTACCAATCATATCCAGTCGCTGGTTCGTAAGATGCTCAGCCGCCTGCGGCCGATGACGCTGGATGATCTGGGCCTCGCGGAAGCCTTGCGCGATATGCTGCATAACTGGCGTGACCGTCAGCCGGAAATCGATTGGGAATGGGATTTTGTCGGTGACTTCCATGATCTGCCTGATACCTTGCAGGTGACGGTTTATCGGGTGGTGCAGGAATGTACAACCAACTGCGTGCGGCATGCCCATGCCAGTCATGTGAAGGTGGAGGTTCGCCGTGATGGTGATGCGATGAAAGTCGCGGTCACCGATGACGGTAAGGGGCTGGATTCCAACATGGTGCGTGGTTTCGGCCTGATAGGGATGCGCGAGCGGGTGACCGCGCTGGGTGGCCGCATCGCATTTGATACAGAAGAAGGACACGGCCTGCAGGTGCGGGTATTAATTCCATTGAAAGGTGAAACTAATAATGAAACAGGCAGTAACGATATTGGTGGTGGACGATCATCCGATAGTTCGGGCCGGCTGTCGTCAGCTAATCCAGCAAATTCCCTCAGCTAGAGTTTTCGAAGCCGAGACCGGCGAGGAAGGCTACCGATTGTTTCAGGAGCAATATCCGGACATGGTGCTCCTGGATATTACACTGCCGGGTATGGGCGGCCTTGAAGTGCTGCGACGCATACGCGCCAACCGTGAAGATGCCAAGGTGCTGATGTTCAGCATGCATGAAGATCCGGTATTTGCCTCACGTGCGATGCAGGCCGGTGCCCGCGGTTACATCACCAAAAACAACGCGGCGGACCATCTGGTTGAAGCCGTGGAAAAAGTGCTGGATGGCAAGATTTATCTGAGTCCGGATATGGCCCAGCAGCTGGCCATGCTTAACATAGATGCAGGCACCAGTGCGCTCAGTGATTTGTCGCGTCGTGAACTGGAAATACTGCGTCTGCTGGGTGAGGGTAAGAGCATGAATGAAATTTCAGATGTTTTGGGTATCAGTTATAAAACCGTTGCCAATAATCTGACCCAGATTAAAAGTAAGCTCGATATCAACAAAACCGCCGAGCTGATGCGGTTTGCCATCAGTCATGGCTTGTCTTCCTGAACTGTAGATCCGGTGGGAGAAACGAGGGAATAAATTCCCGTTTTATTGGGACAAGTCGCTCATCCCTGGAAGACTGGCGAGCTGTAAACTTGTCATCAAGTTATAGAAATTTTCAGCTTCTATAGTCTTATATTTCTCTCTCCTTCTATGAAGGTTTCGCCGGGTACCCTGTTACCCGGCTTTTTTTTGCTTGCAATCTGAATTTGATAACGATTCTTAATTGCGAATATATATTGTTTCCCATAAAATGCCTTCTCTTGTTACGATGTTGCTTTTACAATGCCGTAAACCGGTAACTATGGGATTTCATATCTATGCAATTGAAGCAGACGATAAGACGGGGCTGGCCTCTGGCGTTGATGATAGCGCTGCCGCTGACAGCGGGCGCCGGTGCTCTTGACGAGGCTATCGACACCCAGGTCGACACCGATATCGCCGCACAGGAATCACAGGAAAAAATTGATAACCTGGCCGATGAAACCACCGATATGCTGGCAGAGTATCGCGATATTCTGCGCCAGACCCAGAGCCTCAAGGCTTACAACGACCAGTTAGATCAACTGGTTAACTCCCAGCGCGAAGAGCTGGAATCAATCGGTCTGCAATTGCAAAACATCGAAACCACTCAGCGCGACATCGTGCCGCTGATGACTAAAATGATCGAGGTGCTGGAGCAATTTGTGGCACTCGATATTCCTTTCCTGCAGCAGGAACGCAATGGCCGTATCGTCGCCCTCAAAACCATGATGGGCCGTGCCGACGTTTCCCTGTCAGAAAAATACCGTCGCATCATGGAAGCCTATCAGGTGGAAACGGAATACGGTCGGACCATCGAAGCCTATCAGGCGGATCTGGACAGTGACGGCGACAGCCGAACCGTCGATTTCCTCCGTATCGGTCGTGTCGGTCTCTATTATCTGACGCTGGATGGCCGTGAAGCCGGTATCTGGAATGCCGAGACCGGTCAGTGGCAAACCCTGCCGGATAGTTATCTGCAGCCTGTCAGTGACGGTCTGAAAGTCGCCCGCAAACAATTACCACCAGATCTCATGGTCCTGCCGCTCAAAGCTTCGGGAGGTGAGCAATGAAATCCTTTATCTCCCTGATTTTGATGCTGGTACTGAGTCTGCCGTTGGTAGCACAGGACAAGCCGGCAAATCTGGATGAACTGCTGGAGCAGGTCAAACGCGACCGGGTACTGGAACAGCAACAGAATAAACTGCGTGAAGCTGAATTCGTCAAAGCCCATGATGAGCAGGCGCAATTGCTGGAAAAAGCCCGTCAACAACTGGCTGCGGAAGAAAAACGCAGTCAGAACCTGAACCAGGCCTTCAATGAACTGGAACAGACCCTGGCTGAACAGCAGGCGCTGCTGGATGAAAAATCCGGCTCGCTGGGTGAATTGTTCGGTACCGTGCGCCAGATTGCCAGCGACAGTGGTGGCGTGCTTGAAAGCTCGATGACCTCGGTCAGCCGCAAAGATCGTATCGCATTTCTGCAGCAGCTGAGTGAAAGCAAGCAACAGCCGACGATCGATGAACTGCGCCAACTGTGGTTGACTCTGCAGGAAGAAATGACTGCTTCAGGTAAGGTCAAACAGTTCGAAGCGCCGGTGATTACAGTGACCGGTGATGTCGAGCAACAGAATGTCACGCGGATTGGTGTTTTCACCGCTTTCAGTGAAGGCAAGTTCCTGCGTTACCTGTCTGAAACCGGTAATCTGGTGGAACTGGCCAGACAACCGGTCGACCGGCTCAGAGAACATATGATCGACTTCGCTGATGCTGATGCCGGTGAGTTGATGCCGGCCGTGGTCGACCCGACCCGTGGCGCAATCATGGCGCTGCTGGTTCAGACCCCGACGCTGAAAGAGCGTATCGAGCAAGGGGGCTGGATTGGTTACATCATCCTTATTCTCGGGGCGGTCGGTCTGCTGGTGGCCCTGCTGCAGTTCCTGTCATTGCAACGCGCTGGTAGTGGTGTCGCCAAGCAGCAGAAACAGAAAGAAATCAGCCACAAAAACCCACTGGGCCGCATTCTGTCGGTATACAACGACAAGCTGGCTCAGGATGTAGAAACCCTGCAACTGAAACTGGATGAAGCCATTCTGCGTGAAATGCCCAAGCTGGAGCGTGGCTTGATCACGCTGGCGATTCTGGCGGCGATTGCGCCGATGCTGGGCCTGCTGGGCACCGTTTCGGGCATGATTGAAACCTTCCAGTCGATCACCCTGTTTGGTACCGGAGATCCGAAACTGATGTCGGGCGGTATCTCGCAGGCGTTGGTCACCACCGAGCTGGGTCTGGCTGTCGCAATCCCCTTACTGTTGATTCACAGTGGTCTGTCGAGCAAATCCAATCGCCTGATCCAGATCCTGGATGAGGAAAGTGCCTCGATTGTGGCCCGCAACGCGGAAAGCCAGCATGGACAGTCTGACTAGCGGCCTGTTTCAGATTCAGCTGCTGATGGAAAGCGGCGGCTTTGTGCTGTGGATTATTCTGCTGGCATCGATTCTGATGTGGTCACTGATTATAGAGCGTTACATCTACGTCTATTTTCAACACCCGAAACAGGTCAAACAGCTGATTGACCAGTGGCATGAGCGTCGCGACCGCACCAGTTGGTATGCGCATCAGATCCGGCAGGGCATGATTGCCGAAAGCCGGATCGAACTGTCGCGCTACCTGATGTCGATCAAGACTTTGACTGTCGCATTGCCGATGCTGGGCCTGTTGGGCACCGTCAACGGCATGATTCAGACCTTTGATGTGATGACGGTATTCGGCACGGGTAACACCCGAGGCATGGCTGGTGGTATCTCGGTCGCCCTGATAACCACCATGGGCGGTCTGCTGACAGCACTGTCAGGGCTGTATTTCAGCACCCAACTGAGTCAGCGGGTATCGCGTGAAGTCGATAACGTCGCCGATGCCTTGCGAAGAGACTAGGAATTAGAGATGAGAAACCGACACTCCCGCAGACAAAGCGGCGGCATTGCAGACATCAATATGACGCCATTAATCGATATGGTGTTCATTCTGCTGATTTTCTTCATCGTCACCACCTCCTTCGTTAAGGAAACCGGGGTGGATGTGAATCGGCCCACGGCGAAAACAGCGGTCAAGAAGGAGCGGGCCAATATCCTGATATCAATCCGGGCTAACGATGAAATCTGGATGGATAAACGCCAGATTGATCGTCGGGCGGTCAGGGCTAATGTGGAACGCATGCACGCCGAGAACCCGGAAGGCTCAGTCATTATCCTTGCCGACGAAGAAGCCAAAACCGGACTGCTGATTGAGGTCATGGATCAGGCAAGACTGGCCGGTGTGGCTAACGTATCGATTGCAGCCGAGCGGGAATAACAGCAATTTATGAGACTGGCGATTGGAATCATTCTGGCGCTGCTGGTGAACTTCGGCCTGTTTGTGCTGATGCAGAACATGATCAGCAACAAAGAAGTTGATAAACAGGTGACAGAAGATATTCGGCTGCTCGATTTTGTGCGCCTCAAGCGCGAGGAAACGCAGCCGGAAACCAAAAAGCGCGAAATGCCGAAAAAGCCGCCTCCGCCTGAAGAGCCACCACCACCGCCGGAAACGCCGGCCCCTCAAACTGATAAACCGGAACCACCCAAGCCGCAGCTGGATGTGCCACAGATTGATGTGCCGATGAATATCACCGGTGGACCGTATCTGGGTGATTTTGCCAAAGCACCTAAAGCGGCCCCGGCGCCAGCGCCAGCACCGGTTCAGGGACCCATTATCGATAATGAAGTGGTGCCGTTGGTGCGAATTCCGCCCCAATACCCGCGTGTCGCGGCCAGACGAGGTATTGAAGGGGTGGTGACAGTGCAGTTCATTATCACCAAAGATGGGACGGTTAGGGACGCCAAAGTCATCAAGGCGGAGCCGTCTAATGTGTTCAATGACGAAGCGATTGAAGCTGTGCTGAAATGGAAGTTCAAGCCGAAACTGGTCGAAGGTCAGCCGGTAGAACGTCAGGCGACCCAGGAAATCGAGTTTAAACTGTCACGATGAAAATACTGCTGATCCCTTCACTGTTGCTGAGTCTTTTGCTGCTATCGCCTGTGCAGGCGCAGGATGATGAGTACCTGCTGACTGAGAAAACCTATAAATCGCTCAGTAAGGCTCAGGAACTCATGGAAGCCGAGCAGTACACTCAGGCGGGCAGACAACTCAATGAACTGCTGGGGCAGACTGATGTGGGCAGTTATGACCGCGCAGTGGTGCAGCAGACGATTGGTTATCTGTATTCAGAGCAGGATCAGTACGATAAGGCGGCGGCAGCGTTTCAGCAGGCGCTGGAAGCTGATGCCTTACCCGAGGATGTGACGCATAACCTTCGCTATAATCTCGCGCAGTTGCTGATTGCCGATGGTCAATACAGCCAGGGCATCAAGCTAATGGAAGACTGGCTTGCCAGTGAGCGTCAGCCCGAAAACAGTGTTTATGTGTTGCTGGCAACCGCCTATTACCGGGTGGAGAATTACAGCAAAGTGGTTGAGCATATTAGCACCGCGATTAAAAACGACCGGGACCCCAAAGAAGACTGGTATCGCCTGCAGCTGTCAGCACATATGTCGCTGAAACAGTACAAGTCAGCCATTAATGTGCTGGAAACGCTGATCACCCGCTATCCGCATCGCAAGATTTACTGGGATCAGTTGTCGGCGCTTTACCTGCAGCAGGAAAAAGAATTCACATCGCTGGCCGTTCGCATGCTGGCCGATCGCCTCGATCTGGGGGATGCAGAAACGCTGGTTAATCTCGCCGATATGTATCGCTACCTGCGGGTGCCCTACAAATCCGGCAAGCTGCTGGAGCGGGCGATGAATGACGGCGTCATTCCAGCTAACTTCAAACATCTTGAAAAACTCGCTGACAGTTGGCTGGCGGCCCGTGAAGATGAATTGGCTGCTCAGACATTGACTCGCATGCTGCCTAAAGACAGCAGTGGTGAAAGTCACTTGAAACTGGCCCAGGTTTATATCAGCACCGAAGACTGGCAAAAAGTCATTGATACCCTGACACCGGTAGTCGACCAGCTCAAAGGCAATGAAAAAGGTCGGGCACAGCTGCTACTTGGTACCAGTTATTTCCACCTGGATAGACTGGAACAGGCCAAATCGGCATTCAGCCGGGCGATGGCTTTCAAGAATCAGTCGAGTCAGGCCGGCCAATGGCTGCGCCATATCGATGATCTGCTGGAGAAACAGGAAAATGCCGAGGCAAGCTGATCTGAATCAGCTCAAGCAGGAACTGGTGCAGCATTACCGTTGGCTGCGCCAATATGGCTGCAATGATTCTCACAGTGGCAATGCCTCATTGCGCTGGCATGATGAAGTCTGGGTGACCCCAACCGGTTGTTGTGCCGATACCTTAAAGCCTGAAGACCTGATTCGCTGTCATATCGATGGCAGCCGCGAAGACGGTGCTTCACTTGATGCCCCACTGCATATTGAAGTTTACCGGCAAAATCCTGATGCCCGGGCTGTTTTTCACAGTCATGGGCCGCATACAGTAGCATTGACGCTGAAGGGACAGGATTTCGTGCCGGTTGATTTTGAAGGCCAGTTTTATTTCCCACTGGTGCCTGTGGTGACCATTCCCTATCAGGATTATGTGGCCAGATCGCCGGCGATGGTCGCCGATAAACTCAAAGACTTCAAAGTCACTGTGGTCGCAGGCCATGGGGTCTACGCCTGTGCAGAAACCATTAATCTCGCGTATAAATGGAGTTGTTCGCTGGAATTGTCGGCCAAAACAGCCTGGCTGGCGAGACAAATCAGGTAATCACCGCCGCACAGCCATTCTTTCGCAACAATTTCACGCTTCACTAGTCATAACGACCCATTGAAAGTCATAACGGAGTAGGATCATGACAGCTGAAAGCACCCTCAAAAAGAACGCAGCGGCTGAGGATAATATTTTACGGACCCCGCTGCTGGATGGCGATGATCCCGCCACCAAGCGTCGCGAAATCGCTGATTATTTCAACTTCACTTTTGAGCGCTATCAATCACTTTTCGACACGCTGAAATCCGATGAGGCTTTTTACCGCAAGTCGATTCCTCTGCGTCACCCCTTGATTTTTTATTACGGGCATACCGCCACATTTTTTGTAAACAAAATGCTGCTGGCGGGCCTGATTGATAAACGTATTAATCCCAAGTTCGAATCGATGTTTGCTGTCGGCGTCGATGAAATGAGCTGGGATGATCTGAATGACGATCATTACGAATGGCCTGCAGTAGAGGAAGTCACTGCCTATCGTGATCAGGTCAAGGCGATGATTAACAAGGTCATTCAAAAAGCACCGCTCAAACTGCCGATTGACTGGGACAATCCCTGGTGGGCGATCCTGATGGGGATTGAACACGAACAGATTCATCTTGAGACCTCCTCGGTACTGATTCGCCAGCAGAAACTGGAACTGGTGCAGTCAAGACCTGAGTGGCAGCCGTTCAAAGACAAAGGCAAAGCACCGGAAAACAGTCTGGTAGACATTCCGGGAGGCACGGTCCGGCTCGGTAAAGATTGCAATGACTTGATATATGGCTGGGATAATGAATATGGTCAGCATCAAGCCGACATCAACGAATTCCAGGCATCACGCTTTCTGGTCAGTAATCAGGAGTTTCTGGCCTTTGTCGAAGCTGGTGGCTATCAGGAGGATGACTGGTGGCAGGAAGAAGGCCTGTCCTGGCGTGAGTTTACTCAGGCGAAGCATCCCACTTTCTGGGTTAAAAGTCCCAAAGGCTGGCAACTGCGCTTGATGACCGAACTTGTCGACATGCCCTGGAACTGGCCGGTGGATGTCAATTATCACGAAGCCAAGGCATTTTGTAACTGGAAGGCCGAGCAGACCGGACAGCCTGTACGCCTGCCGACCGAGGATGAATGGTACCGGATTTATGATCACTCGGGTCTGAGCGAACTGGATGAGAAACCGGCGGTGGCGAATATTCATCTGGATTATGCGGCTTCATCCTGTCCGGTGGATCAGTTCGCTCACGGCGAGCTCTATGATGTGGTTGGTAATGTCTGGCAATGGACAGAAACACCGACCTATCCGTTTGACGGCTTCAAGGTGCATCCGATTTATGATGATTTCACCACACCGACATTTGACGGCCAGCATAATCTGATTAAAGGCGGCTCCTGGATTTCCTGTGGCAATGAAAGTCGGCTGGCCTCACGTTATGCTTTCCGTCGTCATTTCTTCCAGCATGCCGGGTTCCGTTATGTGGTCTCGGATAATGAAGTGGAACAGCACAGCTCCAACTATGAAACCGACCAGATGCTCTCGCAGTATGCTGAATTTCACTACGGTGAAAGCTACTTCAATGTCGCCAATTTCCCTAAAACGCTGGCGCAGCTGGCTGTCGAAGTGATGGGTGACCAGCCCAAAGGCTATGCGCTGGATATCGGCTGTGCGGTTGGCCGTGCCAGTTTCGAACTGGCACATCATTTCGATAAAGTCACCGGCGTTGATTTTTCAGCTCGACTCATCAACCTGGGTGTGCAGATGGCGCAAAAAGGCGTGGTGCGATACACCATCACTGATGAAGGTGAGCTGGTGCATTATGAAGAACGCCGCCTGGATCAACTGGGGCTGGCAGAAGTGGCAGATAAAGTCGAGTTCATGCAGGGCGATGCCTGTAATCTCAAAGCGAATTACCGGGATTATGATCTGATTCTGGCCGCCAACCTGATTGATCGCTTATATCGTCCGGCGCAGTTCCTGCGTCATGTGCATGAAAGGCTCAATGAGGGCGGCATTCTCATGCTGGCTTCACCCTACACCTGGCTGCAAGAGCACACCGAGAAGTCAGAATGGTTGGGTGGCTTTAAAAAAGATGGGGAGAGCTTTACCACGCTGGACGGGCTTAAAGCGATTCTGGAACCGCATTTTGAACTCATTCGGGGCCCGGAATCTGTGCCGTTTGTGATACGCGAAACCAGCCGTAAATTCCAGCATACCCTGTCCGAAGTTACGGTGTGGAAGCTGCGCTCGACAGCGGAATAAGTCAGGCCTTTAACGTTTAATACGGTCATGCATTGCTCAGGTGGTCAGGAAGACCTTAAACTCGCTGGTCAATCAGAAATAAGAGTAGCGGGTTTAAGCCATGAGCTTTGATTTTGATAGTCCCATTGATCGCAGCGGCTCCAGCAGCCTCAAGTTTGATGCGAGAAAGGCCTATTTCGGCCGGTCGGATGTCATGCCGATGTGGGTGGCAGATATGGATTTTGCTGCGCCGCCTGCCGTGACCGAAGCACTGGTGGCCAGAGCAGCACATCCGATTTACGGTTACACATTATTTCCTGATGCTGTGTATCAGTCTCTGATTGACTGGTGCCGGCGCCGCTATGACTGGTCGGTAGAGCGCAGTCATATCCTGATGTGTCCGGGGGTTGTGCCTTCACTTCATGCCGCGATTGAGGCGATGACCAAGCCCGGCGATAAAGTCATCGCCCAGCCACCGGTATACTTTCCATTCTTTTCCGCGGTCACCCAAACCGGGCGCGAACTGGTACTGAATCCGCTCAAGCTGGATAACGGTCATTATTCGATGGATCTTGAGCATCTCGAAGACTGTGCCAAAGCGGGTGCCAGACTGCTACTGTTGTGCTCACCGCATAACCCGGTTGGCAGAGTCTGGCAGCGTCAGGAATTACTGGAGCTGCTGGCGCTGGCAGCGCGCTATGAAATGACCATCATTTCTGATGAAATCCATGCTGATTTGATCTTCCCGGACCAGACACATTTACCTTTGGCCGATTTGACTGATTCAGTCAACGTGCTGACTGCCATCGCGCCAAGCAAAACCTTCAATATACCGGGCCTGGGGCTTTCTTCGCTGGTGGTCCCGAAAAAGGCTGACCGCAAAGCGATTAATCAGGTATTTGAGAGCTGGCATATCAGTGCCGCGAACCCTTTCAGCATCACGGCCTATGAAGCGGCCTACCGCCATGGTGAAGCCTGGCTGGATGACCTGATGGCCTATCTCAAACAGTCACTGGATACCGCGCGAAGCTTTATCCGTGGCGAGCTGGAGGGCATTGACCTGATAGAGCCGCAAGGGACCTATCTTTTGTGGCTGGATTGCCGTCAGCTGGGGCTTGATAATCAGGCACTGCGCAGTTTCTTTATCGAGCAAGCGGGTGTGGGCATGAATCCGGGTTATGTTTTCGGCGATAACGGGGCCGGTTTTATGCGTCTCAACATGGGCTGTCCCCGAGCTCAGCTGAACACGGCACTGGCTAAAATGGCTGAGGCCGTTGAGCAATTAAAACGCTAATTTTCAGTGCATCAATATCGTCTTCTGCGCCGAAAAAGTGCATTAGACTGTCATCTTGCTGAAAAATGGCCGATTTATCATGCGCCTTTGATTGGCATAAAAGTTGCCAAATAATCAATGCTTTAGAACATCATGCGACTGATATCGGAGGAGAAGCTATGACAGATGCAATTGGTTCGGCTGCAGGGGTGGTTTGGCAGTATCTGGCTGAAAACGGGGTTGTCTCAGCCAGTAAACTGGCCAAGGAGACTAAGCTGGATAGCAAAGTTCTGCATCGTGCATTAGGCTGGTTGGCCAAAGAAGACAAGCTCAGTTTTGAGCTTAAAGGCCGCAGCGAGATGATTAGTCTCAAATAGGCTTAATCGACACTATTCCTTTTGACCGTAAAGGCGCCCCGAATATCACCCAGTTTGAAACCGGTCGCCATATCGTCAGGATAGTGGGTATCAATTCTGGCCTGGATGGGTTCAGCGATTTTTTTGCCGTGACAGGACAGGCAGACTTTATCAGTGGGGATGGCTTTCATCATGCGCCACTGACTGCCTGATTCGCTGTCGACTTTCTCTTTGAAAGTCAGTTTCTGTATCGCTTCGCCACTGGCCAGCCGGGTTTCAAAGCGTTGCAGCACGTCAGTTTCCCAGGCATCAGCTTCATTAGCCGGGTTACGGACCTTGAGGCTGGTGCGTCCAATCTCGAGACCATATTTTTTGGAAATCTCGGCTGCTAGGCTGGGCGCAATCAGTTTACAGACTGATACGGCTTCAGCCGGTCCGCCATCATTCATAGCTGCCATCAGAGAGGATTTGAGGCTGGTGGCCAGTTCCTTGATGGCTGCCTGTGCGTCTTTCTCAAACGCCTGTTGGCTGGTCTCTTCGGCCCTGACGCCCATCATGCCGATAATCAGCAGGGCCAGAACGATGGCTAACGATCGCAACATTGATATATCCTCACTCAGACAGCATCATCATTTGGCATCACTTCAGGTTCAAAACGCCGCTGATGATTCTATCCATCAGCAAACGGCGTGCACACGAACCAAGCGAATAAATGTATATATTCACACTATCATCAGCTAATGACGCTGAGAAGTCCCCCTGAATGCGGCTTATCCTGTGAAGCTTTGGATATGAATCTCGGCAAGGCCAGCGTCAGCAGTGTCAATCAAACGCTGGTCCGGCAGGCGCGCCCAGCTTTTTCAGCAAGCGGGCAAGGGGACAAAAGCCGGTAAAGGCGGCCTGGAGCAGATTAGCCCCGACAAAAAAGGTCAGCCACAGCCAGTAGATATGATGAAGCTGAGACAGTAATAAACTGATCAAAACAACTGAACCGGCAAAGGCCATGACAAAACGATCGAGATTCATGATGACTCCATGTTTAAAAATTAGTAATTGCTAATATTTCGTCAGTGAATATTTCTTTCAAGCATTCAGCAGCAAAAAAGCTTAAATGTTGTGTGTTAGGCTTTGATGCTGATAATCTTCGGTGGGAATAAATTCAACTTGATTTGTAAACGATGACAAATACCTACGATGCTTCGGCGATTGAAGTCCTGACAGGACTCGAGCCGGTCCGCAAGAGACCGGGCATGTACACCGATACGACCCGACCTAACCATCTTGCTCAGGAAGTCATCGATAACAGTGTGGATGAGGCGATAGCCGGTCACGCCCGCCAGGTCCAGGTCACCCTGCACAGAGATAACTCACTGGAGGTCAGCGATGATGGTCGCGGCATGCCGGTCGATATCCACCCGGAAGAAGGGGTGCCGGGCGTCGAGGTCATCCTGACCCGTTTACATGCCGGCGGTAAATTCTCCAACAAGAACTACAAATACTCCGGGGGGCTGCACGGCGTTGGCGTCTCAGTGGTGAACGCCCTGTCTACTCGCCTGGAAGTCAAAATCAAGCGAAACGGAATTGAGTACGCCACCGCTTTTGAAGGCGGAGCGCTAAAAGAACCACTGGCTGAAATCGGCACGGTGGGTAAACGTAACACCGGTACCAGCCTGCGTTTCTGGGCAGACGAATCCTTTTTTGACAGCCCGAAATATTCGGTGGCCAGACTGCGTCATGTGCTGCGTGCCAAGGCCGTTTTGTGTCCGGGACTGGTGGTCACCTTCACTGATCTGAGTGGCAAAGAGAAAGTCGAAGATCGCTGGTGCTATGAAGACGGACTGAAATCCTACCTGTCATCCGCCATGACAGATGAGCCCTGTGTGCCGGCTTCCCCCTTCGTTGGTCATATCAGTGAAGAAAATGAAGAAGTCGACTGGGCGATTATGTGGCAATTGGAGCCGGGCGAAGTGCTGACAGAAAGCTACGTTAACCTGATTCCCACGGCGCAGGGCGGTACCCATGTTAACGGTCTGCGCAGTGGTGTTCTGGATGCCTTAAGAGAATTCTGTGAGTTTCGTAACCTGCTGCCCCGCGGCGTCAAGCTGACACCGGAGGATGTCTGGGAACGCTGCTGCTATGTGCTCTCGGTCAAGTTGGAAGACCCGCAGTTTTCCGGTCAGACCAAGGAGCGTTTGTCATCCAGACAATGTGCTGGTTTTGTCTCCGGTGCAGTGAAAGATGCTTTCAGCCTGTGGCTTAATCACCATATTGAAGACGGCGAAAAGATTGCCGATCTGGCTATCAGCAATGCCCAGTCCCGGCTTAAACAGGCTAAGAAAGTGGTGCGTAAACGGGTGCAGTCAGGCCCCGCGCTGCCGGGCAAACTGGCAGACTGCACATCGCAGGATCCGACCCGAACTGAACTGTTTCTGGTAGAGGGGGACTCAGCCGGCGGTTCAGCCAAACAGGGCCGGGAGCGTGAATTTCAGGCCATCATGCCACTGCGCGGTAAGATTCTGAACACCTGGGAGGTGGAACCTACTCAGGTACTGGCCTCACAGGAAGTGCATGATATCGCCGTTGCCATCGGTGTGGATCCGGGCTCGGACGACTTAAGCGGCCTGCGTTACGGCAAAATCTGTATTCTGGCTGACGCCGATTCGGATGGTGCCCATATTGCCACGCTGCTCTGTGCTTTGTTTGTCCGTCATTTCCGGCCACTGGTGGAAGCAGGCCATATCTGTGTGGCGATGCCGCCGCTGTATCGTATTGATGTCGGCAAACAGGTGTTTTACGCACTCGATAATGAAGAGCGGCAAATCATTCTGGACCGTATTGAAAGAGAGAACATTAAGGGCAAACTGAGTATTCAGCGCTTTAAAGGCCTGGGTGAGATGAACCCGATGCAACTGCGTGAAACCACGATGGCACCGGATACCCGACGCCTCGTCCGGCTCACGATTGAGGCCGAAGACGATACCCTGATGACGCTGGATAAACTGCTGGCCAAGAAACGCTCCTCGGATAGAAAAGCCTGGCTGGAACAGCACGGCGATCTTGCCGATCTGGCTGCCCTGTAAGCAACAAGAGATAAAACCATGACTGCCATTGTCGATGATTTGGAACAGCTGTCACTACGTGACTTCACGGAAAAAGCCTATCTGGATTATTCGATGTACGTCATTCTGGATCGGGCGCTACCCCATATCGGCGACGGCCTGAAACCGGTACAGCGACGCATTGTTTATGCGATGTCGGAACTGGGCCTGAGTGCGCTGTCGAAGCACAAAAAATCAGCCCGGACTGTAGGTGACGTATTAGGTAAATACCATCCGCACGGCGACTCCGCCTGTTACGAAGCCATGGTGTTGATGGCGCAGCCATTCTCTTACCGCTATCCGCTGATTGACGGCCAGGGCAACTGGGGCTCGATTGATGATCCCAAGTCCTTCGCCGCGATGCGTTATACCGAAGCACGCTTAGCCCCCTATGCACAGGTGCTGCTGAGTGAACTGGGGCAGGGCACCGCAGACTGGGTACCGAACTTTGACGGCACCATGGATGAACCGTCGCTGTTGCCAGCAAGGCTGCCCAATCTTCTGCTCAACGGGACCACCGGTATTGCGGTAGGCATGGCCACCGATATCCCGCCGCATAATCTGCGCGAAGTGGTCGAAGCCTGTCTCAAACTGCTTAAATCATCCCGCACCACACTGGATGAGATTCTGGAAGATATTCAGGGGCCGGACTTTCCTACCGGTGCCGAAATCGTGTCCAGCCGGGACGAAATCCGCAAGATCTACGAAACCGGCAACGGCTCTATTAAACAACGTGCCTCCTACGACAAAGTCGAGGGCGAAATCATTATTGATGCGCTGCCTTACCAGGTTTCCGGCGCTAAAATTCTGGAGCAGATCGCGGCCCAGATGCAGGCCAAGAAGCTGCCGATGGTGGCGGATCTGCGAGACGAGTCGGATCACGAGCATGCAGTGAGACTGGTGATTGTGCCGCGCTCCAACCGGGTCGATGTTGAAGGCCTGATGTCGCATCTGTTTGCGACCACCGATCTGGAGCGCAGCCACCGCGTGAATATGAACATGATCGGCATGGATGGCCGTCCGCAGGTCAAAAACCTGCGCGATATGCTGGTGGAATGGCTGGAGTACCGGGTCACGACCGTGCGCCGCCGCCTGCAGTACCGGCTGGATAAAGTGCTGGACCGAATGCATGTGCTGGAAGGCCTGCTGGTTGCCTATCTCAATATCGATGAAGTCATCGCCATCATTCGCAATGAGGATGAGCCCAAACAGGTGATGATGGAACGTTTCGGCATCAGTGACCGTCAGGCAGAAGCGATTCTGGAACTGCGCTTGCGTCATTTGGCCAAGCTGGAAGAAATGAAAATCCGCGGTGAGCAGGATGAATTGTCCAAGGAACGCAAGCAACTCGAATTGCTGCTGGGCTCGGATAATCGTCTGAAAACCCTGATCCGCAAGGAACTGACCGCCGATGCCGAAAAATTTGGTGATGACCGTCGCTCCCATATCGTCGAGCGCAGGGCGGCCAAAGCGCTGAATGCCACGGAACTGTTGCCGACCGAGCCGTTAACCATTGTGCTCTCCGAGAGCGGCTGGGTTAGGGCCGCCAAAGGGCATGATGTGGATCCGGTGTCACTCAATTACCGTACCGGCGATCGTTATCTGACTTCAGTCAAAGCCCGCAGTAACCAGCAGATTGTATTCCTCGATGAAAGCGGTCGCAGTTACTCGCTGTCTGCTCACTCATTACCTTCGGCAAGAGGTCAGGGCGAACCGCTGAGCGGCCGGCTACAGTCGCCACCGGAAGTGCGTTTCGTTGCGGTGCTGGCGGTCGATGATGCTGACAAGCCAGTACTGCTGACCAATAGCGCCGGCTATGGCTTTGTCACTACGCTGGAGAATCTGCTGGCCAAGAATAAAGCCGGTAAAGCGGTATTCAATGTGCCGGAAGGCGCTAAGATCCTGCCGCCACTGATGCTGGACAACCCAGAACAGGATCAGATCGCGGTCGCCTCAGGCGATGGCAGATTGCTGGTGTTCCCAGTGAGTGAAATTCCGCCGCTCAACAAAGGCAAGGGTGTTCGCCTGATTAATATTCCACAGGCCCGATTCAGTGCCGGACAGGAATGGATGCAGTCAGTCATTATCGTGCCCCAGGAAAGCAGCCTGACCCTGCATGCAGGACGTCGTCACCTGACACTGAAACCGGCAGATCTGGCGCATTATGCCGGTGAACGCGGTAAGCGAGGTCATAAACTGCCACGCGGTCTGCAGAAGGTGAGCGACGTTGAAGTTGCTGAATAAACTTTAGTTCGCCTTCGCAGTCTCAGGATCTATGCAGGACACACCTTCCGCTCATTTTCCGGTCACCGCGGTATTACTGAGAAAACCCAGTCAGCACCGCTGGCTGAAAACCTCATGGAAGCTACTGGGTTTTATGCCCGGACTCGATGAAACCTTGCTGCAAGAGGCTGCCAGCGAGGGCGAACTGGTTTATCTCACTGAGTTGCAGTTCCAGCTGCACAAACAGCATTGTGATGCCTACTATCACAACCTGATGTCAGCTAAACCCAAAGGCTATCTTATCTGCAGCGAAGAAGGAGACAAACTGGCACCGATGCTGGCCACGGTCGATTTTGATGAGGCCGCCTCCTTTATGGAAACGGATGAAGTCGTGTTTGATGCCCCGCTGGCCGATGCATTGTGCGTCTGGCTGGAGCATTTTGTGGTCGCTCATTACCAACCGGCAGCCCCCAAAAAGCGTCGCCGGCGCAAATGGCATGCCGCAGAAAAAGGGGATGCACAATGAACGATGAGCATGAACAGGGTTTTCTGAGCCGTTGGTCAAAGCGCAAACTGGACCAAGACAGCAATGCGGAGCAACCATCCTTGACTCCGGCAGTTGAAGAGCCAGCGGAAACAGCCGAACAGCCCGACCAGATTACTGATACTGAAACAAAGCAGGAAAAACCGCTCTGGCAGCGTGATGATGTCGATGAGGACACCAGAAAGTCGGCCTTGCGCGCACTGTTTCGTAAGCCCGAGTTTAATGTCCGTGATGGTCTCAATGAATACGATGATGACTTCACGAAGTTTGCCAGCTTGGGCAATATTGTTACCCATGAGATGAAACGGATGCTGAAACTGGCCGAAGAGAAAACCCGGCCGCCGCAAATGCCCGAAAACAGGGCAGAAAAAGAGACTGATAAGCAGTCGGACAATCAAGATAAAGAGGATAAAGACCTTGCTTAAAGCCGTGGTAGAAGCCGGTGAGATATCAATTGAGCCTGAAGAACAGATCCGCTTTGAAACCAGTGGCCGATGTCTGCTTATCGGCCCGGCGACTGTTCTGAACCGGATCCTTCCTCGTTTGTCGACACTGGAACTGTTTGCTGCGGCCACCGATGAGATAGAACTCGAAGTCGATGAATCGGTGACGGTGATACGGCAGAGGCTTTCCGAGCTGAATGGCTGGCTGGGTGAATTCCATGCCCGTTTCGGTGATCATGAGCTGAGCATAGACCTGGTACTCGATCTCAGTGAGTCACCCAGAATTCAAAGCAAAGTGGCACCTCTCGGCTATTTCGCAGCCGGCAATGATCCGCAGGCTTTGGCTGAAGCATTGCAACAGTTACCGGAGCTGGTGGGCGAATTTGATAAGCCCCGTTTTTTTGATTACAAACCGGATATCTGTGCCCACAGTCGCCGCGGCGTCAAAGCCTGCACAAATTGTATTGAGGCCTGTCCCGCTGAAGCGATCAGTAGCGGTGGTGACCTGATTAATGTGAATCCGAATCTGTGTCAGGGTTGTGGCAGCTGTACCGTGGTTTGTCCTTCCGGCGCTATCAGTTATGCCTTGCCGACACTGGATGTCAGCATCAACCGCCTGCGGCAGATGCTGCAGGCATACCACTCGTATCAATTTCAGCCGCCACAGTTACTGATTCATGATGAAAACCTGGGACAACAGCAACTGGAAGCCTACGATTATCCTTTTGCTGATGATGTTGTGCCGTTTTCGATTGAAGAAATCGGTGCGCTGGGTCAGCCCTTCTGGCTCTCAGCCTTTGCCTACGGTGTATCACGCATTGTTGTCTGGGATGCAGGCAGCCATGACGATCATGACTGGCAGGAACTGCAGCGCAGTATGCAGGAAAGCAATGCCATGCTGGCTGAACTGGGCTTGTCGGATCGCCGCATTGAGTATCTTCAAAGCAGGGATATCGAAGCCCTGCAATCAGCGCTGTCAGAGACGCCACAGGTCACCGAAATTGAGGCTGCCCGTTTTGCCGGCATTAACGACAAACGCCGGATGACCACCATGGCCCTGACGCATCTGCATGAGCAGGCTGTCTTAAAACCAGAACAGATGACTCTGTCAGCAGGGGCGGCTTTTGGTGAAATCCTGGTAGATAAACAGGCCTGTACTCTGTGCATGTCCTGCGTGTCTGTCTGCCCGGTCGGGGCAGTGGTCGATGGGGTCGATAAACCGCAGCTGCATTTTATTGAGGATCTCTGTGTGCAATGCGGCATGTGCGAGACAGCCTGTCCCGAGGACGCGATCGATTTGTCACCGCGCTATGTTTTCGACAGAAATCAGGCCCGACAAAAACGTCTGTTGCATGAAGAACCGGTATTCAACTGCATCAGCTGTCACAAGCCGTTTGCGACTCAGAAAATGATTGACACCATGATCGGCAAACTGGCCGATCATCCGATGTTCCAGGGCCAGGCCCTGGATCGGCTCAAAATGTGCGAAGACTGCCGGGTCAAATCCATGTTTAAACACTAAAGCAACAAAGGTCTGAGAAATGGAACAGGATGCATGGCGGGCCCAGCATTATGCTTTACTGGCAACGCTTTTGGCTGCACCACCGGCGCAAAGCCTGCTGGAAAACATCGCTGCAGTGGAGGTTAGCGACCCGGAATCTGAAATGGGCAGGGCCTGGTTACAGCTCAAACAGGCTGCTGGCGCTACTGAAGCGAGTGCGCTAAAGCAGGAATTTGATGATCTGTTTATCGGTCTGACCCAGGGCGAAGTGATTCCCTATGGTTCCTATTACCAGACCGGTTTTCTTCATGAAAAGCCGTTGGCGAAACTTCGCCAGGATTTGGCCTTACTGGGGCTCGAACGGCAACAAGACAGAAAAGAGCCGGAAGATCATATCGCAGCTGAATGTGATGTGATGCGTTTGATACTGTCTGCGCAGGGGACACCTGTGGTTGATGCGTCGACTTTTTTCAGCAGACATATTTCACCCTGGGTAAATCAGTTTTTTGAGGATTTGGCTAAAGCGAATAGTGCCAATTTCTATCGCAGACTGGCCCATTTTGGTGCAGTTTTCATGCAATCCGAGGCACAGGCGATGAAATAGGCAATGATTGACATATTTCATCAATAAACCCTTGATAGCGCTCGATAGCTGCGCGATACTCATAGTTAGAACTTTATA
Source organism: uncultured Methylophaga sp. (assembly GCA_964389455.1). Taxonomy (GTDB): domain Bacteria; phylum Pseudomonadota; class Gammaproteobacteria; order Nitrosococcales; family Methylophagaceae; genus Methylophaga. The sequence goes on from CAYMEE010000008.1 coordinate 33,276, forward strand.
ACAAGCAAACCTCAGATCGTTTGTAATAATTCATGCTGAGAAAAAACTCGGCACTCGGTTTTTCGGAGGCGTTATGAGCACGCAAAACAGTCGCTCACGCAGGGACTTTCTGGTCAAGCTGACTTCAGCAGTCGGCGGCGGTGCCGCCACCATTGCTGCGTCATCGAGTATGGTTCAGGCCGCAACGGCCAAGCCAGAGCCGCAGGCTGAAACAAAATCTTCACCCGGTCAGAAAGGCTATCAACATACCGAGCATGTTGAGACGTATTACCGCCTTGCCGATTTCTAAGCCCTGAGTGCCAGCCATGAAACTGACTAAACGTGCCTCCGTTCCCAGCCACAAAGCGAATGGTGTTAATCGTCGCGCCTTTTTGAAAGGTTCCGGTATCGCTGCAGGCGGTGCCGCTTTCCTGTCTGTATTGCCGCCGGCAATGATGCAGAAAGCAGAAGCCGCCGGTGAACAACGCATCAGCTATGCAGATGGGGAAACCACCACTAAACGCAGTGTCTGCACCCACTGCAGCGTCGGCTGCGGTGTCGTTGCCGAAGTGCAAAACGGTGTCTGGACCGGTCAGGAGCCCAGCTTCGAGCATCCTTTCAACCTCGGTTCCCATTGTGCCAAGGGCGCTTCGGTGCGTGAGCATGGTCACGGCGACAAGCGGCTCAAATATCCATTGAAAAAGGTCAATGGCAAATGGCAGCGGATCAGCTGGGAGCAGGCCATCGAGGAAGTCGGTGATCGCATGCTGTCGATCCGCGAACAGTCTGGCCCGGATTCGGTTTACTGGCTGGGCAGCGCCAAATACTCCAATGAGCAGTCTTATCTGTTCCGTAAATTTGCCGCCCTCTGGGGCACCAATAACGTCGACCATCAGGCGCGGATCTGTCACTCCACCACCGTAGCCGGGGTAGCTAATACCTGGGGCTATGGCGCGATGACTAACTCTTATAACGATATTCATAACGCCAAAGCGATTTTTATTATCGGGGCCAACCCGGCCGAGGCGCATCCGGTTTCCCTGCAGCATATTTTCCGCGGTAAAGAACGAGGTGCACCGCTGATTGTGGTGGACCCACGTATGACACGCACCGCAGCGCATGCGGATCAGTTTATCCGGATCCGCCCTGGTACAGATGTGCCGTTTGTCTGGGGCATGCTCTGGCATATTTTTGAAAACGGCTGGGAAGACAAGGAATTCATTCGTCAGCGGGTTTATGGCATGGATGAAATCCGTAAAGAAGTCGCCAAATGGACACCGGCTGAGGTCGAGAGGGTCACCGGTGCCAAAGAAGCTGAAGTCTATCAAGCTGCCAAAACCATGGCCGATCATCGTCCCGGTACCTTTGTCTGGTGCATGGGCGGTACCCAGCACACGATCGGTAACAACAACACCCGTGCTTACTGCATTTTCCAGCTGGCGCTCGGCAATATGGGCGTCTCCGGTGGCGGTACCAATATCTTCCGTGGTCATGACAATGTGCAGGGCGCGACCGACTTTGGTGTGCTGTCTCACAGCCTGCCCGGTTATTACGGCCTGACAGAGGGCGCCTGGAAGCACTGGGCCCGGGTCTGGGATGTTGATTACGAATGGTTGAAAAAACGGTTTGACCAGAACGTCTACGAGCCGGAAGAGGGACTGGGCGAAGATGGTCCCACTGAAGCGGGCAAATCACCCATGTACACCAATGGTATTCCGGTTTCGCGCTGGATAGACGGTGTTTTGGAAGACAAGGAAAACATCGCCCAGAACGAAATCATCCGCGCCATGGTGCTGTGGGGCCATGCACCTAACAGTCAGACCCGTGGCCCGGAAATGAAAGCGGCGATGGAAAAACTGGATATGTTGGTCATCATCGACCCTTATCCCACCGTGTCTGCGGTCATGAACGACCGTACTGACGGGGTCTATCTGCTACCTGCGGCGACACAGTTTGAAACCTACGGTTCGGTGACCTCATCCAACCGCTCGGTTCAGTGGCGCGAGCAAATCATTGATCCGCTGTTCGAGTCTTTGCCTGATCACACCATCATGTACAAGTTTGCCAAGAAGTTCGGTTTTGCCGAACAGCTTTGCAAACATATTCAGGTCAATGGTGAAGAACCCTATATCGAAGACATCACCCGTGAATTTAACCGTGGCATGTGGACGGTGGGCTACACCGGTCAGACACCCGAGCGGATGAAACGGCAGCTGGAGAATCTGCATACCTTTGATAAGACCACACTGAAAGCGCAGGGCGGCCCCTGTGATGGTGAATATTATGGTTTGCCATGGCCATGCTGGGGGACCGGTGATATGAAACATCCGGGCAGCCCGATTCTTTACGACACCTCGGTGCCGGTCAAAGACGGTGGCCTCCCATTCCGTGCCCGTTTCGGTGTTGAACGCGATGGGGTTAACCTGCTGGCCGAAGATTCCTATACTGAAGGTTCCGAGATCAAAGACGGCTATCCTGAGTTCACTGCCGATATGCTGAAACAGCTGGGCTGGTGGAGTGAGCTGACGGCGGAAGAGCAGAAAGAAGCTGAAGGCAAAAACTGGAAAACCGACCTGTCCGGTGGCATCCAGCGGGTCGTTATCAACCATGGCTGCGCTCCCTATGGTAATGCCAAGGCCAGAGCGATTGTCTGGCAGTTCCCGGATCCGGTACCGATCCATCGTGAGCCTTTGTATACCAACCGCCGCGACCTGGTAGAAAAATATCCCACGTATGAAGATCGCCGCAGTTTTTATCGTCTACCGACACGCTATGGTTCAGTGCAGGCCAAAGACTTCAGCCAGGAATTTCCGCTGATTATGACCAGTGGCCGACTGGTGGAATATGAAGGTGGCGGTGATGAAACCCGTTCCAACCCGTGGCTGGCTGAATTGCAGCAAGACATGTTTATCGAGATTCATCCGGCGGATGCCAATAATGCCGATGTCAAACATGGTGATCAGGTCTGGGTGGATGGCCCTGAAGGTGGTTCAATTAAGGTCATGGCCTTTGTCACCGAGCGGGTCGAGCGTGGCACCGTATTTATGCCGTTCCACTTCGGTGGTCACTATCAGGGTGAAGTGCTGAGGGACAAGTATCCGGAAGGCACTGACCCGCATGTATTGGGTGAGTCCTGTAATGTCGTTTTCACCTATGGCTACGATTCAGTCACCATGATGCAGGAGACCAAGGTCTCTTTGTGTCGGGTCAGAGCAGCTTAACAAAGAGGTCAAATCATGGCTCGAATGAAGTTTTTATGTGATGCCGAACGTTGTATTGAATGCAACGCCTGTGTCACTGCCTGTAAAAACGAGCATGAGGTGCCCTGGGGCATCAACCGGCGCCGGGTGGTCACCATCGATGATGGTCATCATGGTGATGAAAAATCAATTTCGGTGGCCTGCATGCATTGCAGCGACGCTCCTTGTCAGGCGGTCTGCCCGGTTGATTGTTTCTACACTACGCCGGAAGGGGTGGTGCTGCATGACAAGGATATCTGCATCGGCTGCGGTTACTGTTTCTATGCCTGTCCGTTCGGGGCGCCACAATATCCGCAGGAAGGCGCCTTCGGTGCCCGCGGCAAGATGGATAAATGTACCTTCTGTGCCGGGGGGCCGGAAGAAGATAACTCCCAGGCCGAGCTCGACAAATACGGTCGTAACCGACTGGCTGAGGGCAAACTGCCACTCTGCGCCGAGATGTGTTCAACCAAAGCCTTGCTGGCCGGCGACGGCGATATCGTAGCCGACCTGTTCCGAAACCGTGTAGTACGTCGCGGTGGTCGTCCTGACAACTGGGGCTGGGATACCGCTTATAAAGAACAGCTATGAAATATCTTCTGCCAATTATCGCCCTGTTTGCACTCAGTGCCTGTTATGAGGACACCGATGTCACGATCCATGAGCCCGGTGTCTACAAAGGCAAACCGGATAGTCATATGAAATCCTATGAAGAGCGGGAAGATATTCTCTCAACCCGTTTCCAACAAGTGCAGACCGACCGCTAGCGGAGGCGACATGGCAGTGGCAGACTCGCTGAATAAACGCAAAAAAATGATGCTCTGGAGTGGAATCGTTATTCTGCTTGCCATTGTTGTTCTGCCGATGAGTGGTTACCTGGTGACCGGTTTCAATGAGTCACAGCAGCAATCTGCTGAACCAACTAACCCCCGAGCTGATACATGGCGTCAGGTCCGACGCGGCAATGAGGGCTATACCGCGATCACGGGTCAGGAGGCCAATGAACTGATTCAGGGCTCTGGCGAAAGCTGGCGTCAGGTACGTAACGGACCGATGGCAACCTATGGCAGCTGGTTTCTGGGCTTTGTAATAGTTGCGATTCTGGCTTTTTATATTATGCGCGGTCAGGTGAAACTCACCCATCCCCGCACTGGTGAAACTGTTGAACGCTGGACCCTGAACGAACGACGGCTACACTGGACGACAGCAGTCCTGTTTATCCTGCTGACCATCACTGGCCTGAGCCTCTTATATGGTCGTGCAGTGTTAATTCCATTACTTGGGTATCCCGGTTTCTCCGCTTATGCCAGCGTGGCTAAGTTCATGCATAACACCTTGGGCCCGGTATTTATGATTGCCCTGTTTGGGATTCTGATTAAGTTTTTCCGGCATAACTTTTTCAATAAAGTCGATCTCGAATGGTTCAAAGCCTACGGCGGCATGGTCGGCGATAATCATCCCCATGCCGGACGTATGAACGGTGGTGAGAAGGTCTGGTACTGGGCGCTGGCGACTGCCGGTGTCGCCCTGTGTTTCTCTGGACTGGTGCTGGACTTCCCTAATTTCGGGCAGGAGCGTGAAGTGATTCAACTGGCACATGTCATTCACCTGACCACGGCTTTGATGCTGATCGCCTTCTCATTCGGTCATATTTACATTGGTACCATCGGCACCGAAGGCGCGCTGGAAGGCATGACCACCGGTCAGGTTGATGTGGCTTGGGCAGAGCAGCATCACGATCTTTGGTTGCAGGAGATGCGTGAAAAAAACAATACCAGCTCATCCGATGCACCAGATTGATTTTGCGCAAATGGGCTGAGATTTTGGTTGTCAGCAACCAGTTACGCATTTTTGAGCATTTTTTTTCTGTAAATAAATCAATTTTTTGCCTGCTTTCTACCCCGACTACTACTTTTTAGTCATTTCAATGACTTAGAAACTCCCCTAGGTTTAGGCTTAGGCTGGATAGTGTCCTGCAGCCGGGAAAATACATCCCGGTGATGACTGGAACAGCCCGAATCTGCACCAAAACGAGGCAAATGCCTGTTTTACAGACAGTTATGGCAAATGATGCAGCTTCACAGTAAAACTTAGCCATGCTAATTTTTGTCTGTTTAACAACTACAAAAGCCAACGATGGCATAAAAGATAGAGAGAGGCCTTTTTCATGAGTGGGCAGCAAATCAGTGCTCAAAAGCTGGGCAAAGAGCTTAAATTGCCGCGGGCTGTCAATAAGGGCAGACAGGTGGATCCCAAAGCCCTGGCCGAAGTCCAGGCATTACTGGGAGATGAACCGCGACGCAAAGATCTGCTAATTGAGCATCTGCACAAAATTCAGGACAACTACAAATATATCTCGGCCCCCCATTTGGTGGCACTGGCCTATGAGATGAAACTGTCCCGAGCCGAAGTCTACGAAGTCGCCACCTTCTATCATCATTTCGATGTCATCAAGGAAGACCAGACCCCACCACCAGCATTGACTGTGCGTGTCTGTGACTCGATGACCTGCGAGATGCTGGGTGCCAATGAGCTGATTGATTCACTGGAACAGGGGCTTGGCAGTGATGTTCGTGTGCAACGTGTTCCCTGTATCGGCCGCTGTGATAAAGCACCGGTTGCGGTTGTCGGCATGCATCCGGTAGAAAATGCCGATACTGCCCGTGTGTCTGAATTGGTTGAAAACAAACAGACCCAACCGGAAACCATAGAACCGATTCGTTTTGAACAGTATGTGGAGCAGGGCGGTTACAACACCTACCGTCTTTGCATGGAAGGTCAATATGATGTCGAGAAAGTGCTCGACACCATGGATGATTCCGGTCTGCGTGGTCTGGGCGGTGCGGGGTTCCCGGTCGGCCGCAAATGGCGCATCGTGCGGGATCAACCGGCTCCGAAACTGATGGCCGTTAATATCGATGAAGGCGAGCCCGGCACCTTTAAAGATAAGTACTTCCTGGATCGTGACCCGCACTGTTTCCTTGAAGGCAGTCTGATTGCCGCCTGGGCAGTCGGTATTGATGAAATCTACATTTACCTGCGTGACGAATACGCGGCGATTCGCGAGATGATGGAAGTTGAAATCGCCAAACTGGTCGCGAATCCACCGGTCGCCAATATGCCCAAACTCTATCTGCGCCGCGGCGCAGGTGCCTATATCTGCGGTGAAGAATCGGCGATGATCGAGTCGATTGAAGGTAAACGTGGCATGCCGCGTCTGCGGCCACCTTATGTGGCTCAGGTGGGGCTGTTCGGGCGACCAACGTTGGAACACAACATGGAGTCACTGTACTGGGTCCGCGATATTCTCGAAAAAGGCCCGCAATGTATGACTGATCATGGTCGTCATGGTCGTAAAGGCCTGCGGTCTTTCTCCGTCAGTGGTCGTGTTAACAAACCTGGTGTGCATCTGGCACCGGCCGGTATCACCATGCGTGAGCTTATCGATGAATACTGTGGTGGCATGCAGCAGGGCCACGAGTTTTACGGTTATTTCCCGGGCGGGGCTTCGGGCGGTATTCTGCCCGCCTCAATGGGGGATATTCCGCTCGATTTCGATACTCTAAATGATTATGGTTGTTTCATCGGTTCCGCGGCGGTCGTGGTCTTTTCCGATAAGGACAAGGCGCGCGACCTAGCCGTTAATGCGATGAAATTCTTTGAAGATGAATCCTGCGGTCAGTGCACACCCTGCCGCGTCGGCACAGCCAAGGCTGTGACCTTAATGAAAGAGAAACAGTGGGATCAGAACTTACTGGAAGAGTTGTCACAAGTGATGGTTGACGCCTCCATTTGTGGTCTCGGCCAGGCAGCACCCAATCCGTTGCGCTGCGTGATTAAGTATTTCCCTGAGGAGTTGAAATAATGGCTATCAACCCGGAAATTGAAAGCGAACTGATTGCCTTTGATTTGAATGGCAAGAAAGTCTTTGCCGAAGAGGGTGAGACTATTCTGTTGGCGGCGCAGCGTCATGGCGTGGAAATTCCACATTTATGCTATTCAGAGCGCCAGGGACAGGATGGTAATTGCCGTGCCTGTATGGTTGAAATTGACGGTGAGCGCGTACTGGCACCTTCATGTTGCCGCTATCCCACCGAAGGCATGAAAGTGCAGTCACAGAGTGAACGTGCGCTGCAATCGCAGAAAATGGTGTTGGAGCTGCTTAAATCTGATGTCTCAGAACAGCCGCACACCCTGAACTCCGAACTCGACTACTGGGCCGGAAAACTGGACGTCAGCACCCCGCGTTTCAAACCGCGTGAGAATCCACAGTCCGATCTGTCGCACCCGGCGATTGCGGTCAATATGGATGCCTGTATTCAATGCACACGCTGTGTGCGGGCCTGCCGCGATGAACAGAATAACGATGTTATTGGCCTGGCGATGCGCGGTCATCATACTGAAATCGTATTTGACCTGGATGACCCCATGGGCGAAAGCTCCTGTGTCGCCTGTGGCGAGTGTGTGGAAGCCTGTCCGACAGGGGCTTTGATGCCTGCCAATGATGTGGGCATGGTGGAGCCGGATAAAAAAGTCGATTCGGTCTGCCCATACTGTGGTGTCGGTTGCCAGCTCACTTACAACATCAAAAACAACAAAATCCTCCACGTTGAGGGCCGTGACGGACCGGCTAACCATGGTCGTCTGTGTGTGAAAGGCCGTTACGGCTTTGACTATGTTCACCATCCACATCGTCTGACCAAGCCGATGATCCGTCGTGAGGATGCGCCCAAGTATCCTGACTTTGAAATGGATCCAAGCGATATCGACAAGGTATTCCGGGAAGC
>CAYMEE010000008.1:41380-54938 GCA_964389455.1 uncultured Methylophaga sp.
GAATTGAGAGAAGTGGCGCGTCTTTATGCCAAGTCGAAAGCCTCAATGATCCTCTGGGGTATGGGCGTTTCACAGCACGTGCATGGTACTGACAATGCACGCTGTCTGATTTCTCTTGCCTTGATGACCGGCCAGATTGGCCGTCCGGGCACGGGTCTGCATCCGCTGCGTGGTCAGAACAACGTGCAGGGGGCCTCTGATATGGGCCTCATCCCGATGCGACTGCCGGACTACTATAAAGTCGAAGATAAAACCGCCCGGACTTACCTGGAAGAACTCTGGGGAGGCGAGATCGATCCTAAGTCGGGTCTTACCGTGGTCGAAATCATGGATGCGATCCATGCGGGTAAACTGCATGGCCTGTACATCATGGGTGAAAATCCGGCGATGTCGGACCCCGATGTTAATCATGCGCGCCAAGCCCTGTCCGAATTAAGACACCTGGTGGTGCAGGACATTTTCCTGACTGAAACTGCCTATCTGGCCGATGTCATTCTGCCGGCCTCTGGCTTCCCGGAAAAAACCGGGACTTTCACCAATACGGATCGACAAGTTCAGCTGGGCCGTCAGGCCATAGATCCGCCGGGTGATGCACGTCAGGACCTGTGGATTATTCAGGAAATCGCCAAGCGCATGGGACTGGCCTGGGATTATCAGGGGCCGCAGGAAGTGTTCAGTGAAATCCGGAAAGCCGTACCATCAATGGCAGGGATCACCTGGGAGCGCCTTGAGCGTGAGCACAGTGTGGTTTACCCATGCGAGAATGAGGGCGATCCGGGTGAAGAAGTGATTTTCACCGACCGATTCCCAACAACGGACGGCCGTGGCCTGTTTGTACCGGCCGATATTGTGCCGCCTGATGAACGACCGGATGAAGACTACCCGTTTGTGCTCATTACCGGGCGTATGCTGGAGCATTGGCATACCGGTTCGATGACTCGTCGTTCCAATGTGCTCGACTCGTTGGAGCCGGAGGCAGTCGCCACAGTGAATCCGATGACATTGGATGAAATTGGCGTTAAACCTGGTGAGCTGATGACCTTATCGACCCGCCGTGGCAGTGTCTCTGCGATTGCGCGTGCTGATATTGGTGTGCCGACCGGAGCCATCTTCATGGCTTTCTGTTACTACGAAGCTGCAGTCAATAAGTTATCCAATGCAGCGCTGGACCCGGCGGCCAAAATCCCCGAGTTCAAGTATTGCGCGGTTAATGTCACCCCGGGTGGTGAACCGATGCAGTTCTACAGTTACGGTGGTGGTCAGTCGAAAAACGTACTGCTATAAGCGGTATTTCCAATAAAAAAGGCATCCTAGGATGCCTTTTTTCTAACTAGCAGTTCACATTCTTGCTAAGATATGGAGCGTATTTCAGAGCTCCAATTAGGCTAAAATCATAATGAAAATCCTGATCAGCAATGATGATGGTTACCTGTCCCAGGGCATTCGCACCCTGGCCGATGCTTTAACCAGTTTTGGTGATATTACGGTGGTGGCACCAGATAGAAACCGCAGTGGTGCCAGTAACTCTTTAACCCTGGAAAACCCGCTCCGGCTGGAGAAGCAGGAGGACGGTGTCTACCGCGTCGAGGGCACGCCCACGGATTGTGTTCACCTCGCGATTACCGGTTTACTGGATGAAGATCCGGATATGGTGGTGTCGGGTATCAATGCCGGCGCAAATCTGGGGGATGACGTGCTCTATTCCGGTACCGTTGCTGCCGCGATGGAAGGGCGTTTTCTGGGACTCCCGGCCATTGCTATTTCACTGACTTCACACACCGGTACCCATTATGAAACCGCAGCGTGGGTTGCGCAGAAGCTGGTTGCCAGACTGAAAACTTCCTCACTGCCGGCTGACACCATTCTTAATGTAAACGTACCGGATCTGCCGATTGAAGAAATCACCGGTATCGAAAGCACCCGTCTGGGCCACCGTCATAAGGCTGAGCCGGTCATTAAAGAGTTCGACCCGCGCGGGCGTCCCATGTACTGGATTGGTCCGGCCGGAGATGAAGAAGATGCCGGTCCCGGCACGGACTTTGATGCCATCCGCCGCGGTGCGGTATCCGTCACGCCACTGCAAATCGATTTAACCCGATATGACGCCATCGACGGTGTCGCCAGGTGGCTGAAAGACTGCTGATATGAACACGGATTACCGCGGTATAGGGATGACATCACAACGGACCCGCGACCGGCTGGTGGCGAGGTTGCAGGATCGTGGCATCGTTAACTCTGAAGTGCTGTCTGTGATTCGAGAAATGCCACGGCATCTGTTTGTTGATGAAGCGCTGGCCAGCCGTGCCTATGAGGATACGGCACTGCCCATCGGCCATGGTCAGACCATTTCCCAGCCTTATATTGTCGCCAAAATGACCGAAATTCTGCTCGCCGGTGATGGCGAACGGGAAAAAGTGCTCGAAGTTGGTACTGGTTCCGGTTATCAGACCGCGGTGCTGTCTAGACTAGTGTCCCGTGTGTTCAGCGTTGAACGCATTTCGCCGCTGCAGAACCAGGCTCGTGAACGGTTCTACCAGCTCAAACTGAACAATATCAAGCTTAAGCACAGTGATGGTAACTGGGGCTGGGAATGGTATGCGCCTTATGACGGCATTATCGTGACCTGCGCGCCCGAACAGGTGCCGCATGAGCTGCTTAAGCAATTGGCACCGGGCGGCCGTTTGGTGATCCCGGTTGGAGGCAGTATGGGACAGTCATTGCGGGTAATAGACCGTGTAGGTGATCGATATGAGGAGACCGAACTGGATCCGGTCAGTTTTGTACCTTTGTTGAGCGGTCAAATCTGATGCGTTTATTTTCCGGTCTTTATGCCCGTGTGATGCACTGGGCACGTCATAAATATGCGACTTACTGGCTGGCGCTGGTCAGTTTCAGTGAGTCTTCCTTCTTCCTGATTCCGCCCGATGTGATGCTGGCACCGATGAGCCTGGCCCGCCCCGATCGCGCCTGGTTTTATGCCGCGGTGACGACGATCGCTTCGGTGCTCGGTGGTCTGCTGGGGTATGCGATTGGTTTATTTGCCTTTCATATGGCGGAACCCTGGCTGATTTCACTGGACTATATGCATGCATATCAGGAAGCTTCGGCCTGGTTTGACCGGTGGGGTTTCTGGGCGATTTTCATTGCCGGGTTTACCCCGATACCCTATAAAATTTTTACTATCGCCGCCGGCGCTGCCAATATGTTGCTGCTGCCGTTTTTAATCGGCTCATTGATAGGGCGCGGTATGCGCTTTTTCCTGGTTGCGGGCCTGATGCGTTGGGGCGGACCGGAATTGGAGGCCAGTCTGCACCTCTGGGTAGACAGGCTGGGCTGGCTGACGGTATTGATTTTGGTGATGGCTTACCTGATATTTGCATAGAGATGAAATGGATTCTGCCGCTATTGCTGATGATCACAATGACCGCCTGTGGCGGTGGTGGTCGGGCTGTAGCGCCAGTCGGTTCATACAGTAATGATGCACCGCGTGCCGAGCGCAAAATTTCCTCACCACCCAGTTACTACACGGTCAGAAAAGGCGATACCTTGTATTCCATCAGCTGGCGCTATGGTATGGATTACAAGGATGTTGCCCGCATTAACAACATCCGTTCGCCCTATACCATCTATGTCGGGCAGAAAATCCGTTTCAAACCGACCAGAACCACGACAGCACAGCGCCAAACTAGCCCGCAGCCGACAAAAACCCAGCCGGTAAAGCCCAGCGCGTCGCCACAGGCCAAACCGGTACCCGCTCCAGCACCCAAGCCGGCCACTGCTGCCAAATCACAGCCAAAACCTTCACAGACGCCTTTCGTCGGTAATCAGAATCTGCAATGGCGCTGGCCGACAGAAGGGCGGGTGGTATCAACCTATTCCAACAGCAGTCCCGGACGTAAAGGTATTGATATCGCTGGAAAGTCAGGACAGCCGGTTTATGCTGCAGCTTCAGGTAAAGTGGTATACAGCGGTAACAGCCTGCCGCGTTACGGCAACCTGCTGATCATCAAGCACAATGATGTTTATCTCAGTGCCTATGCGCATAGTGATCGGCTGCTGGTGACCGAAGGCGAGGTCGTCAAAAGCGGTCAGAAAATTGCCATGATGGGACGCACCGGTACCCAGCGCGATCAGCTGCATTTTGAAATCCGCCGCAACGGCAAGCCGGTCGACCCGATGCGTTTCCTGCCCAAGCGCTGAACCACAAAAAACGCGATTAATCCGTTACAATATAGCGTTTTGCCGGTTTTATCCGGCGTTTCACCTTTTACTCAATATCAGAGGTTAACCTTGGAACTAGGCGCGCCATTACAACGTATTAAAGACCTTCGTGATCGCAGTGACGATCTTAGGGGGTATCTTTGACTTCGATGAAAAGTCTGAACGTTTAATCGAAGTTACCCGCGAACTCGAATCACCCGCTGTCTGGGACGATCCAGAGCGGGCTCAGAAACTGGGCCAGGAGCGAGCCAGTCTGGAAAAAATTGTCAGCACGCTGTCGAAACACCGTGACACCCTTAACGATGCCCAGGATCTGCTGGAACTGGCGGCGGAAGAAAAGGATCAGGACACCTTCGAGGCAGTGATTGCTGATCTGAATGAACTGGAAGCCGGTCTGGAAAAACTCGAATTCCAACGCATGTTTTCCGGCGAACTGGATAAAAACAGTGCTTATCTGGATATTCAATCCGGTTCCGGCGGTACCGAAGCGCAGGATTGGGCCAATATCCTGCTGCGTATGTACCTGCGCTGGGGTGAAGACCACGACTACAAAGTCGAGCTGATGGAAGTCTCCGCCGGTGAGGTTGCTGGTATCAAGAGTGCTACAGTGCGGTTTGAAGGCGAATACGCTTTCGGTATGCTGCGCACCGAAACCGGTGTCCATCGTCTGGTACGGAAATCGCCGTTCGATTCCGGTGCCCGTCGTCATACCTCGTTCGCTTCCGTGTTTGTCTATCCGGAAGTCGATGACACCATCGAAATCGAAATCAATCCGGCCGACCTGCGTGTCGATACCTACCGCTCCAGCGGTGCCGGTGGTCAGCACGTTAACACCACCGACTCAGCAGTGCGTATCACCCACGTGCCAACCAACACCGTAGTGCAGTGTCAGACTGAGCGCAGTCAGCATCAGAACCGGGACCGGGCCATGAACCAGCTGCGGGCCAAGCTCTATGAGCTGGAATTGATGAAGCAGAACGAAGTCAAACAGGCCGCGGAAGAATCAAAATCGGAGATCGGCTGGGGTAATCAGATTCGATCTTATGTGCTGGATCAATCGCGCATCAAAGATCTGCGCACCCACGTGGAGACCGGCAATACCCAGGCCGTGCTCGATGGCGATCTGGACCAATTTATCGAAGCGTCGCTGAAATCAGGATTATAAGCATGAGCAACGAAACCGAAACTGAACTGGACGAAAACCGACTGATCGCGCAGCGTCGCGAAAAGCTGAGTGAACTGCGTGAGCAGGGTAATGCCTTCCCCAACGACTTCCGTCGTAATGTGATGAATGCTGAACTCAGCAGTGAATATGCCGACTGGAGCGCCGAGCAACTGACCGAAACGCCGCGCCGTGTAAAAATCGCTGGCCGCATGATGACCAAGCGGGTGATGGGTAAAGCCAGCTTTGCCAACATCCGTGATATGTCGGGTGATATGCAGCTTTATGTGAAACGTGATGATCTGCCTGAAGGCGTCTATGCCCAGTTCAAACGCTGGGACCTGGGAGACATTATCGCTGCTGAAGGCGTCATGTTCCGTACCCAGAAAGGTGAGCTGTCCGTGCTGGTCGACAATATCCGTCTGCTGACCAAGTCGCTGCGCCCATTGCCGGAAAAATTCCATGGTCTGTCCGATCAGGAAACCCGCTATCGTCAGCGTTATGTTGACCTCATCATGAATGAAGCCAGCCGCGACGTCTTCCGTCTGCGTACCCGCATTATCGATGGCGTTCGCCGCTACCTGATGAGTAAGGACTATCTCGAAGTCGAAACGCCAATGATGCAGGCGATTCCGGGTGGTGCGACCGCACGTCCATTCACCACATATCATAATGCGCTGGATATGGACCTGTTCCTGCGTATCGCGCCCGAACTCTATCTCAAGCGTTTGATTGTCGGTGGTTTTGAGCGGGTATTTGAAATCAACCGTAACTTCCGTAATGAAGGGCTCTCCACCCGCCATAACCCGGAATTCACTATGGTCGAGTTCTATCAGGCCTATGCCAACCACCACGACCTGATGGATCTGACCGAAGATATGCTGCGGTCTGTTACCCAGGATGTACTGGGCACCTCACAGGTACATTACCAGGGCCTCGATATCGACTTCGCCAAGCCGTTCACGCGGATGACTGTTAAGGAATCGATCCTGCACTTCAATCCGGGCATTAAGCCGGAGCATCTGGAAACACTGGAAGCCGCCCGTGAAATTGCCGCGGGTCTCGATATTCCGCTCAAGAAGACTTATGGCTTAGGTAAGGTACAAATCGAGATCTTCGAGAAAACGGTTGAGCACCGCCTGATGGACCCGACATTCATCACCGCCTATCCAACTGAAGTCTCGCCGTTGGCCCGCCGCAGTGATGATGACCCGTTTGTCACCGAACGTTTCGAGTTCTTCGTCGGTGGTCGCGAAATTGCCAATGGCTTCTCGGAGCTGAATGACGCCGAAGATCAGGCCGAGCGCTTCCAGGCGCAGGTGGCAGAGAAAGATGCCGGTGATGATGAGGCGATGCATTTTGATGCCGACTACATCCGCGCCCTTGAGTACGGTATGCCGCCGACAGCAGGTGAGGGGATTGGTATTGACCGTCTCGTGATGTTGCTGACGGACTCGCCATCAATTCGGGATGTGCTTCTTTTCCCGCATATGCGGCCGGAATAAGTTTTTTCGAAAGCTTTGCAGAGACGGGCAGGTGAATTTTCATCTGCCCGTTTTTTTATTTTGGTCCGAGTATTTCGCCTTCGTGGCGAGTTCATTTTTTGTGCGGCCAAAAAACGAACCAAAAAAGGCCGGCCCGATGCTTGCCCTGCGGGTTCCCTGCGCTTCTCGCCGTGACTGGGCACTCGCGAAATCGCTACGCTCAGACAGGCGCTCGTGCTTATCCAGTCCCGCCTGCGATGCTCGGCTGCGCAAAAGGGCGGTTTCAACCTGACCCCGCCACTCTACCTCTTGGGAGAGAACGACTGAAAAATGTGTCGGGCAAGTCCTTTAATTCCCCCGTTTGTGCTGGCGAGGAATAGCATTGATTCAGGTCTGAGGGCGGCTAGTGTTTGAGCGTAGCGAGTTTTAGCCGACCGCCTGAATCAATGTTATGACGAGTGGAGCCGCAGGCCAGCACTGTGGGGTGCCCTAGGGTTGTTAGGGAAATGGGCACGCATTTCCCTGACTCGCCCTCAAGGCGAAATTGGGATTCTAAGCTTATCCCAAAGCTAAGGTGCTGGAACTGAGCTGTGAACTCCTTAAAAACTACCAACAATGACAACCCCCAACCCCACCCGCTAGGATAGAACTAAAACCTTAACCCAAACCGGAGTCACATGTTTGTCGACCTCAGTTTAGGCATCAATATCATCATCTTCCTCGTCAGCGGCGCTGTAGTGGGTATCTGCGGCGTCTGGCTGACAGAGAGAGCAGAACAGCTGGCGCATATTACCGGCCTGGGCCAGGCGATTCTGGGCGCGGTGTTTCTCGGCATTATCACTTCACTGGCAGGCACTATCACTTCGGTAACATCTGCCTGGGAGGGCGCTGAAGAGCTGGCTTTTGGTAATGCGATTGGTGGCATTGCGGCGCAGACCACCTTTCTGGTGATTGCCGATATGCTCTATCGCAAAGTCAACCTCGAGCATGCAGCGGCGTCAGAAGTGAATCTGATGCAGGGGGTGTTGCTGGTGGTGATGTTGTCACTGCCGATGCTGGCTATGTCCGGGCCGGGAATTACTGTCTGGTCGGTGGATATTCTGTCCTTTGTGATTCTGGCAGCTTATCTGTTTGGTCTGCGTTTATTGCGACAGTCGCATAAGACGCCGATGTGGTCGCCAAGAGATACCAGCGAGACCAAGCCGGAGCGGCCTTCACCACCCGCTGCGAACATGGCTTCAGCCGGGCCTGCTTTGTGGCTGCCGTTTCTATTACTGGCGCTGGTGGTGGCGGTGAGCGGCTGGCTGATAGCCGAAACCGGGATTGCGATTACCCACCATACCGGTCTGAGTCAGACTTTATTCGGGACCGTATTCACCGCGGTCGTGACATCGATACCGGAACTGGTGATTGCGATTACCGCGGTACGCCGGGGGGCGCTGGCACTGGCTGTGGGCGATATCATTGGTGGAAATACCTTTGATGTGCTGTTTCTGGTGCTGTCAGACCTGGCTTACCGACCGGGCTCGATTTACCAGGCGGTCTCGGGCACGCTGAGTTTCTGGATGGGATTAAATATTCTGTTGGTGGGCATTTTATTACTGGGCCTGCTGCGTCGCGAACGGCATGGGCTTGGCAATATCGGTTTTGAAGGTGTGCTGGTGCTGCTGAGTTACGTTATAGGCGTTACGGTGATTTTCTTTCACTGAGTCATACCCATTGTGGCAGTCATCAGATGCGATGATAATGATGTTTGTCGCACCTTATGGCGTTTTTAGCTGAGGAATTTCAATGAAAACAACTGCTGTTATTGCCGCCTTGCTGGCATTGTTTGTGGTCAGTGCCTGTGGCGTTAAAACCTCGGGTGTTCGCACACTCGGTGGTGAGACTTATACCATTACTGTCGATGATCTGGATGACACCACAGCCAAGGGCACCGCGCTGGGGTTGGCTGAACATCACTGTAAAGAGATGGGAAAAGCCTTGCTGGTGACTAAAATTTTCAAGCAGCATCAGGTTCGCTATCGATATGACATCACCTTTCAGTGTGTCGAAGCAGATGACCCGCGGCTGGAAAATCCTGAGTACGAAACCATTTATCGTTCCCAGTGATGTGGCCTAAAACGCTGCTAATACTCTGCGCTTTACTGCTGACGGGCCAGCTTCAGGCCAGAGAAGCTGCCCCCCACTTGAGCCTGACCGTGACTGAAGCTGGCTCAGGCAAACCGGTTGAGGGCATGCAGGTGGTGCTGTTTCATTTCAGTGAGACTCGCTCGACCTGGCGGTTGGTGGACAGTCAGGTCACTAATCAAGAGGGGAAAATTAATGGCTTTCTCCCTGGGGATGAACATCGAGGTGTCTACAGGCTGGTATTGAGAAGTCAGAAATTGTTTCAGCAGCGTAAACAAAAGACGCGATACCCATTGATTCCGGTCGTTATCAGTGTCGAAAGTGCTGAGACGATTTCCCTGTCAGTCAGCATTTCGGAAACGACCTATTCAGTGTCACAAGTGGGACCCTGAAACCGCTATAGACGTTATGGCCGGACCCTGATTGAGCGCCAGTATTTTCGTGACCAATAAACATTATTCATGCTGGAAATAGTGACACCTAGGCGGGTTGAGGCATGCAGGAAACGGTCGTTTTCCAGATAAATACCGACATGATTGCCGTTGCGGAAAAACACCAGATCTCCTGCCTGTAGATCGGTTTTGTTAATGGGCTGGCCGACTAGGAACTGCTGTGAGGTGGTTCGTGGCAGTTTGAGTCCAAACACATCCCGATAAGTCATTTGCACAAAAGCAGAGCAATCCACACCACTGCGGCTCTGGCCGCCGAGACGGTAGGGCGTGCCTTGCCAGTCGTCATGCTGTTGATACAGTCGTGACAGCGTAGCGCGCGTATCTGGCGAGCTTGGCGCTGAGCCGGGATCAAAAGCTGGTGAGGGCACTTTGGGACTGCTGCCACAGCCTGTCAGCAGGGCCAGCAACAACAGTAGCGGCAGACAGCGAGACAATGGTGATAAAACAGACAGCGCAGGCATGTTATTCAGTTGCAGCCATGGTGAGGAAACCTAGTATATAAATTACCGCTCACAGGCTGAAAAAACCAGTGCAGGGCGAGCAGTTGAGACAGTCTCAGTACGTCAAGTGATAAAAAGTTGGAATGCTGATGTTGTATTCGTCACAAAGCTCAGAAACCTCTTCACCACAGGCTATCCGGTACTGCATTTCAGCGATCTGTTCTTTCGACAACTGAACCCCGGTGTGACTGGCAAGCGCTTTACCATTGTGTATGGGGGTGACAGTCGCTGATTTTGTGTCTGAGTCAGTTTGCTCTAGGTCAGCGATTACCGTCATGACTTTCAACGCAGCGTCATTGGCGTCTTTGGTTGTATCAATAGCCTGATCCTGAACCACCAGGTCAATTCCCTGTTTATGCAGTCTTTCTGCGATTTGTGCCAGTTTTGTGGTGTTGTCTGCCAACCGATCAAGGCGGGTCACTACCAGAATATCACCGTTATGAAGGGCATCCAGACAGGCATCCAGCGTTTTTTGCCTGTCGCCGCCCGCCGCTTTTTCTTTGAAGACAGTATCGCAGTCTTTGAGTTTATCGATTTGCATTTGCAGCGGCTGACCCTGACGACTTTCTCTTGCATAGCCAATTCGCATTGAAAACTCCTTGCTTAAATTAACTGTTTAATAAAGTAGTCAACAAAGACAGGCTTTTTGTTCGTGACTCAGAGAGATTGGTATGAACTGCTTGCGCGGGTTAGCAGACTAAGGGCAGAAATAAAAAACCCGGCCTTAGCCGGGTTTTTATGATGCTGATCAATGGCGGAACTCAGCCCATGTTAAACAGGGCCAAAGCTTCGCGGTATTCCTCGCTGTCTTCGTCCAGTTCTTCCACACTGAAGCCGGTATCGGCACCGACTTGTTTAAAAGACACCACATCATTGAGTCTGACTGGATCCACCGCTTTATCCGTGCCGTTATAACTTTGCAGGACAGCGACCTGAACCACATCGACCAGATCCGGACCGTTGTCACCGCTATTGCGATTAAGATTGGCATGTTCGCGGGCGACAGTCACCAGATTATCCGGGAATTCCCATTTCTTCAGAATGGCAGCACCCAGACGCGGGTAAAGATTCTCAATCAATTGATCCAGTTTTTTGCTGTCTCTGATAAGATCGCCATCTTCATCGGCCTTCATCAGGATAGGCAGCACACCAATGGCGTGAATCAGACCGGCCAGCATCGCTTCATCGGTTCTGATGCCACTCAGTTTGCCAGCAATGACCTGAGAAGCGGCAGCGACTTTGGTGCTCTGTTCCCACAGGCCGCGCAGACGTTTATCCAGACGATTATTGGTAGCCTGAAACATTTGTTCCATGACCAGACTGGTGACCAGATTTCGCACCATGGAGAGGCCCAGACGCGATACCGCCATCTGCACGCTGTCTATGGCAACACGGCCACGGTAGAGTGGGCTGTTGGCGACTTTCAGCAAACGGGCTGACAGGGCGGCATCAGTGGTGATGATGTCAGCCAGTTGTTTGGCAGTGGCCTCAGGGTCATCGACAACTTCCCGAACTTGCAGTGCGACTTCGGGAAGGGTTGGCAGGACAAGCTTGCCGCTGTCCATTTCCTCCAGGATAGTGTTGTAAAATACGTCTTGTTCGCTCATGGGTTTCGCTTCTGGTAAATGAATTTGAAGTGTTGATGAATTTCAGTTATTTTGCTTAGTTTGCCGACAGTTTTAGCTAATCGCAGGTATTCAGTTGAACGACGAGTTTCCGAGAATCAAACGCCTTCCGCCCTATGTTTTCAACATTGTAAATGATTTGAAAGCAAAAGCACGTGCGCGTGGTGAGGATATTATCGACTTTGGTATGGGGAATCCGGACAAACCGGCCCCGGCCCATATTGTTGATAAGCTGGTTGAGGCGGCCCAGCGACCGGATACCCACCGTTATTCCGTGTCCAAAGGTATTCCGCGTTTGCGCAAAGCCTGTTGCGACTGGTATCAACGCAAGTTCGACGTCAACCTGGACCCGGACACGGAATGCATCGTGACCATCGGTTCCAAAGAAGGTCTGGCCCACCTGGCGCTGGCCACCATGGGCCCCGGCGATGCAGTGATGGTGCCTAATCCTGCCTATCCGATCCATCCATATGGGTTTGTGATTGCCGGTGCCGATATCCGGCATGTGCCGTTAACGCCGGATGTCGACTTCTTTGCCGAACTGGAAAAGTCAGTCAAGGACTCCTGGCCCAAGCCCAAAATGCTGGTCCTGAACTTCCCGGGTAACCCGACAACACAATGTGTCGACCTGGAGTTCTTCGAGCGCATCGTGGCCTTTGCCAAAGAACATCAAATCTGGGTCGTGCACGATCTCGCTTACGGCGAAATCTGCTTTGATGGTTACCAAGCGCCGTCAATTCTGCAGGTGCCCGGGGCCAAAGAAGTCGCGGTCGAGTTTTACACCCTGTCCAAGACTTATAATATGCCCGGCTGGCGGGTTGGTTTCATGTCAGGTAACCCGACTTTGATCGCAGCGCTCGCCAGAATGAAGTCCTATCTCGACTACGGCATGTTCACCCCGATTCAGGTGGCAGCAATCACCGCGCTGGAAGGTCCTCAGGACTGCGTTGATGAAATCGTAGCGACTTACAAGAGCCGCCGTGACGTGCTCTGTGATGGACTCAATGCGATTGGCTGGCAGGTGGAAAAGCCCAAGGCCACCATGTTTGTCTGGGCCCGCATTCCGGAGCGTTACCGTGAAATGGGCTCACTGGAATTCAGTAAAAAACTGCTCAAAGAAGCGAAAGTCGCCGTATCTCCCGGAATCGGTTTCGGTGAATACGGTGATGAATACGTTCGCTTTGGCTTGATTGAAAATGAACATCGTACGCGTCAGGCGATCCGAGGGATCCGTGACATGATGAGAAAAGCTTAGGGGGCTGTGTGCAATCAGTAAAAATCGGAATCCTGGGTCTGGGAACGGTCGGTAGTGGTACCGTCAATGTTCTGACCCGCAACTCAAGAGAAATCAGCCGTCGTGCCGGTCGTGATATTGAAATTTATCGCGTCGCCGATCGTGATCTGGATAAACCCAAGAGTTGTGATACCTCAAATATCAACCTGACGGATGATGCCTTTGAGGTGATTAATGATCCCGACATTCAGATCGTGGTTGAACTCATCGGCGGTACCGGCATTGCTAAAGACCTGGTGGTACAGGCTATTGAAAGCGGCAAGCATGTGGTCACGGCGAATAAGGCCCTGATTGCGATGCATGGTAATGAGCTGTTTGAACTGGCGCAGAAAAAAGGCGTGACAATCGCCTTTGAAGCCGCGGTGGCTGGTGGCATCCCCATCATCAAGGCTATGCGTGAGGGCTTGGCAGGTAACCGTATCGAATGGCTGGCCGGCATCATCAACGGCACCGGTAACTTTATTCTCACCGAAATGCGTGAAAAAGGCCGCGACTTTGCCGATGTGTTGGCAGAAGCGCAGGCACTGGGTTATGCAGAAGCCGATCCGACCTTTGATATCGAAGGTATCGATGCGGCTCACAAGCTGACTATCATGGCTTCCATCGCCTTTGGTATTCCGCTGCAGTATTACAAGTGCTACACCGAAGGCATCAGCAAAATTTCGCAGGAAGATGTGCAGTATGCCGCTG
>CAYMEE010000008.1:55038-61000 GCA_964389455.1 uncultured Methylophaga sp.
TGCTACACCGAAGGCATCAGCAAAATTTCGCAGGAAGATGTGCAGTATGCCGCTGAACTCGGTTACCGCATCAAGCACCTGGGTATTGCCAAGAAAACCGCTTCCGGTGTCGAACTGCGGGTCCACCCAACTCTGATTCCACAGCGTCGCCTGATTGCCAATGTGAACGGTGTGATGAATGCCGTTGTCGTAAAAGGTGACGCGGTTGGTCCGACACTGTACTACGGTGCCGGTGCCGGTTCTGATGCTACCGCTTCAGCAGTAGTCGCCGATATCGTTGATATCGTCCGCGCTCTGACCACGGATCCTGAAAATCGTGTGCCGCATCTCGCATTCCAGCCAGATGCTTTGAAAGACACGCCGATTTTACCGATGGATGAGGTGGTCACATCCTACTATCTGCGTATTCACACGCTGGATAAACCGGGCGTGCTGGCTGATATCACCCGCATTCTGAGTGCAGAGGGCATCAATATCGAAGCTATCCTGCAGAAACAACCGGAAGAACATGAAGGCATGGTGCCCATCATCATGCTGACGCAGGCCGTGGTTGAGAAAAATATGGACCGCGCCATCAGCGAGATTGAAGCACTGGATACTGTGCCTGATTCCATCATGCGCATTCGCATGGAATCTCTGGGCGGTTAATAAACCAAACCGGCCCATCGAATTTAGTTTAGAGGAAAACACTATGTCATTTCGCCCCCGTTACACTGGACTGATTGAACGCTATCGCGATCGGCTGCCGGTCAATGACGACACTCGCCTGATTAGTCTGGGCGAGGGGAACACACCGCTTATCAAGCTCAACCATATTGCTAAGGAGCTGGGTAAGGATGTCGATATCTACGTCAAATACGAGGGTCTGAACCCGACTGGCTCATTTAAAGACCGTGGCATGACCATGGCCGTGACTAAAGCCGTTGAAGAGGGCAGTAAAGCGATTATCTGCGCCTCTACCGGTAATACCTCAGCGGCTGCGGCAGCCTATGCAGCCCGTGCCGGTATTGCGGCATTTGTATTGATTCCTGACGGTAAAATCGCCCAGGGCAAACTGGCACAGGCAATGATGCACGGCGCTACCGTGATTCAGATCAAAGGCAACTTTGACGAAGGCATGCGTCTGGTTAAGGAAGTGGCTGAACATGCACCGGTCACCATCGTAAATTCGATTAATCCTTATCGCCTTCAGGGTCAGAAAACCGCGGCTTTTGAAATCGTTGAAGAACTGGGCCGGGCACCGGATTACCACTGCCTGCCAGTTGGCAATGCCGGTAATATCACCGCTCACTGGATTGGTTACTGCGAATATTCCTGTGATTCCGGGGAGCATGTGACTGATGCCTGTGCTTATTGTGATGGCAAGTGTAAATACGCCGGTGGTGCCATTGTCGGTAATCGTCCGAAAATGATTGGTTATCAGGCTTCCGGCAGCGCGCCGTTTATGCGTGGTCACATGGTCGATGATCCTGAAACTGTGGCCACCGCAATTCGTATTGGTCATCCGCAGAGCTGGGATAAAGCCTGGCAGGTTAAAGAAGAGTCCGGCGGCTGGTTTGATGAGTGCAGCGATGAAGAAATTCTGGCAGCACAGAAACTGTTGGCGGAAAAAGAGGGGGTGTTCTGTGAACCTGCTTCTGCGACCTCACTGGCCGGTGCACTGCGTGATGTGAAGTCCGGCAAAATCCCGGAAGGCAGCACCATCGTCTGCACTTTGACTGGTCATGGCCTGAAAGATCCGGATACCGCGATTAAGCAAAGCACATCTGCTGTCGTGACTGTGGACGCAAACCTTGAATCGGTTCGTGACGCCATTATTCAAAATATGGCACAGTAGCGTCTATGACGAATTTGCCGGATCCAAGTGAGAGGGAAAGGCTGCTGGCCAAGCGGCCGCATGATATTTTTCTGAGTAATCTAATCGGTAATCATATACTGATTTTTACCGCGATCTCGACCTTTGGTCCGGCTTATATCAAGTACCTGGTGCTGGTGCCGCTGTTATCTTTCACGGCACTGGCTTACACCTATTACCGCTCCGGCCACATCCGTCGTGAAGACAGCGAGTTTGTCTGGGCGCACTGGCAGATAGCACGCCGCTGGAGTAAGGTTTTTTTCATTGTACTCTCGATAGTCACCACCTTTGCCGTGCTGGGCTGGCTGGGTAAAACCTACCTGGGGATGATGAAGGAAGCCGTCTACGGCATGATTGGCGGGCTGAGTCTGCTACCAACACTGGTCTCTGTGTTGGTGCTGATTGTTATCGAGTCTGACTCTTTGCATCACGCCCGTGTCGGTACTCTGCCGGGCTGGGCCTTACGCCGCTTTCTGGGCATTGAGCCGCCACCATCTGAGGACTAGGCGAGCCGTTTTTCCAGTTTCTCACGCCACTCGTGTGAGAGTGCATCAATCTCAAGCGCCTGTTTCAATACAGGCGTTTTTTCGTTTTCGGGCAGGCTTTTGTCGAAATAGGCGCGGAATAAACGCTGTACGCTGAGTTCGGTCGGATGCGGTTCCGCGAGGGTGACCGTATCGCCAGCGGCGACCGAGCCGGTTTCAATCACTCTGAAATAAATACCGGTCGCAGCCTGCTCTACAAACAATCTGGGCATGTCGTCTCGCTCAAAGGCGATGCCGAGCTTAAAACACGGCACTCTGGGTTGAGAGATTTCAAGCAGACTCTGACCGACTTTGAGTCTGTCACCGATACAGAGCTTGGCTTCGTCAAGGCCCGCTACAGTGAGGTTTTCACCGAATTTACCGAAAGGCAATGCCGCCAGCCCCAGCTTTTGTTGCCAGAATGCGTAGTGCTCAGCAGCGAATCCATAAACGGCTTTATGCTCGCCACCATGATTGACGAGATCGACCTGCTTGTCGCCATCCAGATTGAAGGCATTAACAGTCACGCGGCCTGATACCGCTTGCTTGAAGATACCGGTGGAGACCGTTTTATTCTTGTGCTGAACCTGTTTTGGCAGAGAAACGTTGACTGAGCGGATGAGCACAGTGGCTTAAGGCTGCTCGGCGCGCTTCACGACGGAGTGAATCACCTTGTCGTATTCAAAAAAGACTTCGAATTCGCTGTATATCCAGCGGCTGATAGGTGGTTCACCGACGGCCGGCGTTTTAGTGTCAGGCGTACCGAATGTCTGCTCAACCTGAGTCATGTTCATGCCCTGAGTCGGCCGCATAATGCCGGCGTCGCTGTTAGGCACGTCATAACGCGGGTCGGCGATGGAAATAACTTCTGCCTGCACCGCCGTGAGGCTCAGAAAAAACGCTGCAAGCACTAGGCTGATGTTCCGCATCGATACGCTCCTTGAGTGATTGATAACAGAATACTACGCGCTCAGGAATTGCTCAATCAGCGTGTTGAGGTAACGCTGACCTTTTTCGGTAGGACGCAGTCGATGAATATCGTGATCAATCAGGCCCAGCTTCTCTGCTTCTGCCAGCGGTTTTTTGATATGCGAGATCGGCACGCCAGTATGCTGCTGAAATAAAGGGGTGGGTACACCATCAAGCAGACGCATGGCATTGAGCATAAATTCAAAGCCGACTTCTTTTTCATCGACCAGCGTCCGCTCCAGCAGACAATCGTCGCTGCCGGCGGTATCGAGGTAGGCCTGAGGCTGTTTCTGTTTCACGCGGCGTTCAATCTGCTGGGGTGAAGCACTACTGATTTTGCCGTGCGCACCGGCGCCGATACCAATATAGTCGCCAAATTGCCAGTAATTGAGGTTGTGCCGGCATTGTTTGCCTTTACGGGCATAAGCGGAGGTTTCATATTGCTGATAACCGGCTGCAGCCAGCCTGGCCTGATTAGCTAACTGCCAGTCATAAATCGGATCATCCTCCGGTAATACCGGTGGCTGGCTGTAGAACAGCGTGTTGGGCTCGATGGTCAACTGGTAATAGGAGATGTGTGCGGGATTGAGTGAAATGGCCGTTTCGATGTCATGACGGGCTTTGGCTTCGTCCTGACCCGGCAGGCCAAACATCAGGTCCAGGTTGAAATTATCAAAGCCGGCCTGGCGAGCGGTCTCCACTGCAGCGATGGCCTGCTGGCTGTCATGAATCCGTCCCAAAGCTTTCAGCGCGTCATCATCAAAACTCTGGATGCCGATAGAGAGGCGGTTAATACCGACAGCGCGATAAGCCTCAAAGCGTCCGGCTTCGACCGTGCCCGGATTGGCCTCCAGCGTGATTTCAGCATTGTGCTGTAAGGGCAGCAGGGCACGGATGGCCGAGAACAGACGGTCATAAGCCTCTGCCGACAGCAGGCTGGGGGTGCCGCCACCAATAAAAATGCTTTGCACCGAGCGGCCCCAAATCAGCGGCACTTCCTGTTCCAGGTCGCGGATTAAGGCGTCGACATAGGCCTGTTCGGGAATCTCTTCTGGACTTTTGTGTGAGTTAAAATCGCAGTAAGGACACTTACGGATACACCAGGGCACATGAATATACAGGCTCAGCGGGGGCAGGGCAGTAAAGTTAAACATCAGTTCTCAATAGACTCCGGTCGCCAGCCTTGTTTCCAGCTTGTCAGCGGCACGATGGCAGGCGGCTCGCCGTTATCAAAATACCAGGCATCCACCGCGTAGCGGGTGTCCGTGTCTAATTCGACGATGGTGGCCGTATTATGTGGTGCGCGGCCGATAAAAATGCCGCGGGACGTCCGCGGTGCGGTACGGTGCCACTGCAGTAAACCCGCATTTTCCAGCATGCGTAAATACACTGAAGTATTGGTTGCTTCATCAATGCAATCCAATTGACCGATACGGCTGCCACGCAATTCATTCTGAGCCAGGTCATGACTGGTGCCGACTTTGTGGCCAACCAGCGTTTCCATCAGTGCCACCGCCTGCTGAATCTGGTGACGTTCCTGTTCAGCTGAGTAAATAGCGCCGGAAAATAGTCGCTGAATTCGACGCCATTCATCAGCACTCAATTGCGTATCACTGACGCTGCGACAACTTAAATCATGACAGACTGAAAACGCTGTCGGCTGCGGAAAGCCGATGAAATATCGATGTGATAAAGCCCAGCTTTCATGCAGGTTTTGTTGCAACCAGATGGGTTTGATGGCTTGCTCTTTGTATGGCGTCGTGCTGCAGGCGCTGATGAGCAGGCTGAGTAATAGTATCAGCGGCAACGGGCAATGACTGTGTTTCAAAACGGGTTGCCTCAGGGCAGATGCCTCGCATACTGAAACTCCTCGATAAAGCGACGCATCGCCTGACCGCGATGGCTCACTGCATGTTTCTGCTGGGCACTGAGTTCAGCCGCGCTGCAATCGGTTTCAGAGACAAAAAACACCGGGTCATAACCAAAGCCACCCTCACCTGCCGGGGCATTCAGGATTTGCCCGTGCCAGGTGCCCTGACAGATCAGCGGGGTGGGATCGTCCGCATGCCGCATAAACACCAGCACACACTGGAAGCGGGCCTGTCGTTCTGTTTCTGGGACATCCTGCAAGGCGGTCAGTAGCGCGTCGATATTGTCTGCGTCACTGGCGTTTTCACCGGCATAGCGGGAGGAATAAATGCCGGGTGCACCGAGCAGGGCATCGACTTCCAGTCCCGAGTCATCGGCAATGGCTGGCAGACCCGTCTGGGCGCAGGCATTTCTGGCCTTGAGAATAGCATTCTCGACAAAACTGAGGCCGGTTTCAGCGACCTCGGTCACGCCCATGTCAGCCTGAGTGACAACATCGATACTGAGCGGGGCCAGTAGCTGCGAGAATTCGCGCAGCTTTCCCTGGTTTCCAGTGGCTAGTACGATTTGGCTCATGATGCCGCCAGTGCTTCCCGTTGTTTTTCCATCAGTTCTTCAATCCCTTTCTTGGCGAGGTCCAGCATGGATTGCAGTTCATCAGCACGGAAGGCATGGCCTTCAGCAGTGCCCTGTAATTCAATATACGCCCCGGCTTCGTTCATGACTACATTCATATCGGTTTCGG
>CAYMEE010000009.1:0-35613 GCA_964389455.1 uncultured Methylophaga sp.
AAAAGGGGCTTTTGCCTGGCCACTGTGAGTCCGGTCACAGACCCAACCGCTATTATTGGTAATGATTGGAATGGTGTGCAGGAGAATGTTGACAGACAGGCTGCCTGGCACAGGTGAAACTTTGATGGAGACAGAAATGAAAAAGGGCTATGCTGAAAGCATAACCCTTTTGAATTCTTGGTGGGCCGTCTGCGACTCGAACGCAGGACCAACGGATTAAAAGTCCGGTGCTCTACCAACTGAGCTAACGGCCCCGAAGAAGCGCAAAATGATACCTTATTTGAGATAAATGACAACCCCTAATTACATATTTTTTTATATTTATTGAGGTGGCATACATGGCCGTCATTACTAAACCTGATCAACCCACTTTTTCAACTGCTCTCAACAACGCCGAGTTGCTGCGTGAAACCGGCAATGATCATCACCATATCGGCCATGCCTTACTGTACCTGGAGGAACGTTGCCGGATGCTGGAGGCTATTGCTGATGCCGCTGAGGAATATCTTCGGTTCGGCGAAGACGCGCAATTACATACCAAGCTTATCAAAGCACTGGAAGCTTTTGACACCTATGAACTGGAAGCCGAAACCGATGAGCTGCCGAGCTTTGGCCTCGATCAGGGCTGATAGCGTGTGGGGTCTTTGATACCCGCCTGCTCAAAGCCCTGCTTGCGAAAGCGGCAGGAGTCACACTCACCACAAGCGCGGCCGGTTTCATCAGCCTGATAACAGGAAACTGTCAGACTGTAATCAACGCCGAGTTCAATACCGCGCTTGATAATGTCCTGCTTGCTCAGATCAATTAAAGGGGTGGCGATCTTGAGCGGATGACCTTCTACCCCGGACTTGGTGGCAAGATTGGCCATCGTCTCGAATGCCGCGATATAGTCAGGACGACAATCCGGATAGCCGGAATAGTCCACGGCATTGACGCCCACAAAAATGGCCTCGGCCTCCAGCACTTCTGCCCAGCCCAGGGCTATCGACATGAAAACGGTATTTCGCGCCGGCACATAGGTGACCGGAATCCCTTCCTGGTGTTCATGGGGCACAGCAATACTGGTATCTGTCAGGGCGGAACCGCCTATCGCAGTCAGATCGATGTTAATCACCTTGTGGGAGACAGCACCAAGTTGCTCGGATAACAGAGACGAAGCCAACAACTCAGCGCGGTGGCGCTGACCATAATCAAAGCTGATGGTGTAGCAGTCATAGCCTGCTGACTTGGCAATCGCGAGCACGGTTGCCGAGTCAAGACCACCAGACAAAAGTACGACGGCACGCTTCATCGGCCCTTCTCGTCTCCCCATAAGTATTTGTGCAGCTGTAATTGCATTCTGACAGGCAGATTATCTTCTACAATCCAGTCGGCTAGATCAGCGGGTTTGAGTTCGCCATGAATCGGCGAGAACAGAACTTCACAGCGAGCGGTGAGCTGATACTCATCCAACTTGGCGCGTGCCCAGTCATAATCATCACGGCTGCAGATGACGAACTTCAGTTGATCCTGCTGGCGCAGCAGCTCGATATTGCTGTAGCGGTTTTTGCTTTCTTCACCAGAACCCGGCGTTTTCAGATCCATGACTTTCACAACACGAGGATCGACTTTACTGATATCCATCGCACCACTGGTTTCCAGTGACACTTCCACACCCAAGTCACAAATAGCAGAGAGCAATGGGATGCAGTTAGGCTGGGCCAATGGCTCCCCTCCGGTGACGCACACATAGCGTGGATTATAACTGGCAACCTGCTTGACGATATCGGCGATGTCCATCTTTTCGCCACCGTAAAAAGCATACTCGGTATCACAGTAACCGCAGCGCAGTGGACAACCGGTCAGCCGGACAAAAACCGTTGGCAAGCCCACGGTTCTTGACTCGCCCTGTAAAGAATAAAAGATTTCGGTAATGCGGCACTGGGCCATAACAAATTCCGGCTCAGTGATTATTGGGTTTGATTGATACGATCCAGTCTGACCTGCGCCAGCTTGGCAGCTGAGCTGTCGGGATATTGTTGAATAACCTGATTCAGCGAAGCCACAGCACGTTGGGTATCGCCCATTTCATGCTCGCTGAAACCACGCTTCAGTAGTGCATCCGCCACTTTTGTACTGGATGGATACTGCTCGATTACGATCTGGAATAAGGCCGCTGCATCAGCAAATTCACGCAACACATATTTGGCTTCACCCTGCCAGTAATAGGCATTAGGCAAATAAATGCTGCCCGGGTATTGTTCGGGGAAAGACTGCAGCGCGTCTATCGCCTCTTGATACTGACCACTGCGAAGGGATTGAAGCGCAGCCTGGTAGGCGGCTTCACCGTTTTCTACTGCAGCCGGAGCGGAGTCGCTGGCAGTATTCTCCGCAGACTGATCGGCGCCAGGGGTGTTGCCGTCGGACGACATAGACAATTCAGGATTTAAATTCCTTGGTGTCTCGGCTTGTGCGGGGGGTGTCGCCTGCGCTTGCTGAGTCAGTCTTTCATCCAGGTCGATGTACATTTCACGCTGACGCTTCTGCATCTGATTGATTTCATGACGCAGCGTTTCATTTTCGCCATTGAGACGTTTTACTTCGTTCTGTAATTGATCCACTCGCGTAATGAGGTTCATCAATCCCTGACCCTGGATGATGCGCTCCAGGCGCTCAACACGCTGCTGTAGCGGTTCCGCTTCCTCTGCCCAGCTGATGCCGGGCAGAGTAGCAGCCAGAATCACGGCACTGAGAATCGTTTTCTTGCCGTTAAACTGCATTTTTTATCGACCTATGTATTTAAGTTCAACACGACGGTTTTGTGACCAGGCGTATTCGCTGCTGCCGTCTTCGGCAGGACGTTCCTCACCGAAGCTGGTGACCTGGAACTGGTCAATGCTCGCACCTTGCAGCATCAGGATTTGACGCACTGACAGTGCACGGCGTTCACCCAAAGCCAGGTTGTATTCACGTGAACCACGTTCGTCGGTATGACCTTCCAGGCGCACGGTCAGATTCGGGTTCTTAGCCAGGTATGCACCATGAGCGCGCAGGGTTTCCTGATCTTCACTGCGAACCACATCACTGTCATAGTCAAAGTAGACAACACGGTTGGATAAAGGACTGTTAGGGTCATTCAGCTCATTACCGGCATAACCATCTTCGCCGACCACGACTCTAGCTTCAGCGCCCATATCTTCGCCATCAGCACCCTGACCATCGACACCGGCAGTATCAGCACCACGTTCTTCGACCGCGACATCACCGCCGTTCATCCCTTTATCGGGTGAAGAGCTACAAGCTGCCAGGAAAAACAGAGGCAGTACCAATGCAAATAATTTAAAAAACTTCATTGAAAATCTCCTATCGGATTAACGTCTAAAAGGCGACCATGCTGGTTCACGTACCGCGCTACCTGATTCTCCCAGGCGCTGTTTGATTCGGCCATCAACGGACACAGCCGCTAATACACCTCTGCCTTTTTGCTCGGTAGCATACAAGATCATGCGGCCGTTAGGCGCAAAGCTCGGGGATTCATCTGCAGTGGTGTCGGTCAACACCTGTACTGCACCTGTCTGCAAATCCTGAATGGCAATATGGAATTTACCATTGACTGCATGGACCATAGCCATAGTCTTGCCATCCGGGGAGATGTCTGCAGACGCATTATAACCGCCTTCAAAGGTGACCCGCTCGGCGCGACCGCCATCAGCGTCGACCCGATAGATCTGCGGACGTCCACCGCGATCAGACGTAAACAGGATTTCACGGCCATTGGGCATCCAGACGGCTTCGGTATCAATCGCACCGGAATTATGCGTGACACGCGATAAATTACCGGATGCCAGTTCCAGTACATAAATTTCTGGATTGCCGTTTTTCGACAAAGTCAGGGCCAGCTTCTTGCCATCCGGCGACCAGGCCGGGGCACTGTTCAGCCCGCGGAATGACGCTACCGAGTTACGGCGACCACTGCTCAGCTCCTGTACATAGACTTCAGCTTTGGCGTTTTCGAAGGTGACATAAGCCAGGCGTTCACCACCCGGGGCCCAATGTGGCGACATAATAGGCTGAGTTGATTGCAGCACCGTGCGCGGGTTGCCACCATCGGCATCTGAAACCTGCAGCGCATAACGCTTGCTGCCATCAGCATTTTTCATCTCGGTGACAAAGGCGAGACGGGTTGAAAAGACACCTTTCTCTCCAGTCAGAGTTTCATAAACGATATCGGCAATCTGATGCGCCAGACTACGTAAACCAGAAGCCGGCACGTTGTAGCGTTTACCAACCAGCTGCTCAGCTTTATAGACATCAAACAGCTGGAACTGGACCTGATAGTTCTCGCCATCCTGACTGCTGACTTTACCAATCAGCAACCCCTCAGAGCGCAGCAAACGCCAGTCCTGAAAGTTAACCTGTTCGCCTTCATGCGGCTGGGAAATCAGGTCACGCTTCTCCAGCGGCGCGAAACGGCCACTGCTGGCCAAGTCATTGCTAATGATGTCGGAGATATCCTCTGGTGGGGCATACCCCTCAACACCAAATGGGACAATTGCAATCGGCAAGGCGGCTTCTGAACCACCGGTGATTTCGATTTTCAAAACGGCATTGGCCTGTAATGGCAATACCATTGCTAAAAATAGCAAAAGATAACGCAAGACAGTCGGTGCCATTAGGTTTTCCTCTTATTCAGGTTTAAATTCAAACTCAATACCTTCACTGATAATCTTCTGCGTGGCATCAGGATCAGATGGCATTGGCATTGGAGCGGCTTTGTAGACAGCATTCTCGGCAGAACGATCAAAAACCGGATCCCCACTCGACTTGATGACTTTGACACTCTTCACGTCACCACCAGGAATCAGTTTTACTTCCAGTGTCACCGTCATCCCTGATCTCGCATTGATGGGTTTTGACCAGTAACGCTTCACTCGGCTCTGAATCTGCTGAGCGTAGATGTTAAGCACACCCGCCACTCTTTTACGGTTCATCTCTTCCGCTTCAGCCGCAAGTTGGTCCTGCAGCAATTGCTCACGAAGCCTGGCCTCTTCCTCCGCCTTACGTTTTGCCTCTGCTTCCGCTTTGCGTTTTGCTTCAGCTTCGGCGCGTTTGCGTTCTTCTTCGGCGCGACGTTTGGCTTCTTCTTCCGCTTTACGTTTTGCTTCAGCCTCGGCGCGTTTCCGTTCTTCCTCGGCTTTACGTCTTTCTTCTTCGAGACGCTGACGTTCAGCTTCCGCTTTACGTCTCTCTTCTTCGATGCGCTGACGCTCAGCTTCCGCTTTGCGTTTCTCTTCTTCAATGCGCTGACGCTCGGCTTCAGCCTTTTGCTTTTCCTGCTCTATACGCTGGCGCTCTTGCTCGGCCTGACGTTTTTGCTCTTCTATGCGTTTGCGTTCCGCTTCAGCTTCCTGACGGCGCTGTTCCTCCAACTGGCGCTGTTTTTCGGCTTCCAGTCTTTTCTGTTCTTCCAGCTCACGCTGCTTTGCCAGCTCTTTAATTCGCTCCTGTTCAGCCTGAGCTTCTTTTTCGCGCTGTTTTTTATCCAGTTCCGCGCGTTCCTGCATATCCAGGTATTCCTGCTCCTGGCGCGCTAATTCGTCCTGGGTTTTCTGCAGTTGTTCTTCCAGCTTCTGCTGACGCGCTGTTTCCGCTTCGCGTTCTTTCTTTTCACGCTGTTCCAGCTTCTCCATTTCCTGCATTATCTGATTTTCATCCAGCACGGTGGCCTGCACAATTTCCACGTTGGGATTGGATGCAAGCTCCGGCGTACTGGTGGACTCCAGCCCTATTACCAGCAGAACCACCAGGATCAGATGCAGTAACAGTGAATAACTGCCTGCCAGAAAATTTTCAACGAAAGCCTTTTTCATTGTTTTATCTTATTCGTTGTTCGCCACTGGCTCGGGCTGCTGAGTTATCAGCCCTACGCTGGGCGCACCCGCTTCCTGTAACAATGCCATGGCTGATACCACATAGCCATAGCTAACTTCAGTATCACCTCTCACCATAACCGGTGTCTGTGGATTGCGTCTCAGTACAGCAGCCGTTTTCGTCATCAGTTCGCGGGCAGCTATCGGTTCATCCTGACGATCACCAATCGCAACATAAAAGTTACCTTCCGCATCAACGGACACAACCAATGGCTCGGTGTTTTCATCAGGCATTTCAACAGCTTCAGCTTCCGCTTGCGGCAGGTTGACCTTGACGCCCTGGGTCAGCATTGGCGCTGTGACCATGAAAATGATTAAGAGCACGAGCATCACGTCGATATATGGCACGACGTTGATTTCGCCCATCGGCTTGCGGCGTTGTCGTATCGATTTATGCACAGCCATGGTTTAATCCTGTTGACGCTGCAGGATGGAAGAAAATTCCTCAAGGAAGGTATCGTAACGATTAATCAGCCTTTCCACTTCGTGCGAATAACGGTTATAGGCAATAACCGCCGGGATCGCGGCAAACAGGCCCATCGCAGTTGCAATCAGTGCTTCAGCGATACCAGGTGCCACCATTGCCAGCGTGGCATGCTGCACATTACCCAGCGCACGGAATGAGTTCATGATCCCCCAGACCGTTCCAAACAGACCAATATAGGGACTGGTTGAGCCGGCGGTGGCAAGAAACGGTAAAGAGGTTTCCAGTTGATCGATCTCCCGCGCCAGTGAAATACGCATCACCCGTTGGGAGCCTTCCAGCACCGCATTACTGCCGTTGGTGGATTTTTTCAGTCGTACGAATTCTTTGAAGCCAACCTCAAAGATGCCTTCCATGCCGCGGCTGGCATGCGGGCGGGAAGAAATATCTTCATACAGGCGATTCAATTCATTCCCGGACCAGAACTTGTCTTCAAAGGCATCTGCATCCCGTTTTGCCTGTTCGAGTTCACTGCGTTTACGGAAGATCAGCAGCCAGGAGTAAAACGAGATCAAAAGCAACGCCAACATCACCAGTTTAACTAGCAGACTGGCTTCAGAAATCAGCGCAATAATGGATAGATCAGCAGACACTATGCATCTCCGTCAAAATGAAGGATGGTATGGATTTGGGGCGAAAAGACTCGGCGTCGAGGCACGCAATTCTGACTGATGCCTCACACAACAGTTCCTCGCCACGATAGATGTTTTGTTCAAACTGCATACTAGCACCGGATGCTTTTAGTAAACGTGATTTGATCAACAATGCATCATTAAAACGCGCCGGCCTTCGGTAGCTTATCTGCATCGAATGCACAGCGAACAACAGCATATGCTCATTCCTGAGCAGGTCCTGTTCAAACCCTAATGCACGCAGCCATTCTGTGCGAGCCCGCTCCATGAAGTTCAAATATTGCGAATGATACACCACTCCGCCGCTGTCGGTATCTTCATAATAAACCCTTACCGGCCAGTCGAATTCACCCATTAATTCCCGTCCAGCGTTAAATCCGGTGTGCTCAGTCCGAGGTGCAGCCAGGCGCGTTTAGTGGCGACGCGGCCACGCGGTGTGCGCATGATGAAACCTTCCTGAATCAGATAGGGTTCCAGCACATCTTCAATGGTGCCTCTTTCTTCGCCGATGGCTGCGGCGAGATTATCAATACCGACCGGACCGCCCTCAAATTTCTCGATGATGGCAAGCAGCAATTTGCGGTCCAGCATATCGAATCCGTAATTATCGACATCCAGCAGGTCCAATGCCTGGCGTGCGACTTCAGCAGTCACTTCACCGTTGAATTTTACTTCGGCGTAGTCGCGCACACGTCTGAGCAGGCGGTTGGCAATACGCGGTGTGCCGCGGGAACGGCGGGCGATTTCAGCAGCGCCGCTTTGCTCCAGCGTCACGTTGAGAATGCCGGCACTGCGCTGGACGATAGTGCTCAGATCCTGCGGCGAATAAAATTCCAGCCGCTGCACGATACCGAAGCGGTCCCGTAACGGTGAAGTTAAAGAGCCTGCCCGGGTGGTCGCCCCCACCAGCGTGAAAGGTTCTAAATCAAGTTTGATGGAGCGTGCAGCCGGCCCCTCACCGATCATAATATCGATTTGATAGTCTTCCATCGCCGGGTACAGTACTTCTTCTACCACCGGGCTCAGACGGTGAATCTCATCCACAAACAGCACATCATTGGGCTCAAGATTGGTCAGCAATGCCGCCAGATCGCCGGGACGTTCCAGCACCGGACCTGAGGTCTGTTTGAGATTGACGCCCATCTCATTGGCGATAATATTGGCCAGGGTTGTTTTCCCCAGCCCGGGCGGGCCGAAAATCAGGGTGTGATCGAGGGCTTCATTACGTTTTCTGGCAGCAGACACAAACAGTTCCATCTGCTCACGCACCACCGGTTGACCGATATAGTCATCCAGACTGACCGGCCGAATCGCTCGATCAATGCGCTCTTCGTCGTTGGTAGCCTGCGGCGTAATAAAACGTTCTTCCATCAGTGCCTCTGCAATGCCTGACGAATGATTTGTTCGGTGCTCATACCCTCGCTGTCAAAACTGCGCAGCATTTTATCGGCCTCGGCAGATTTATAACCCAGTGCCATCAGAGCTTCCACGGCTTCGTTACGGGCACCACCAGCTGGCGCGGCTTGCGCACTGTCCGGTGCAAAATTCTGCAGCCCCATCGCTGAGCTGACTTCTTTGAGCCGGTCACGCATTTCCACAATCAGTCTTTCCGCCGTTTTTTTGCCAACCCCGGGCAGGCGGGTCAGGCTGGCAGTATCACCGTCCTGCACACTGCGGGCAAAGGTATCGACATCACTGCCGGAAAGAATGGTTAAGGCCAGTTTGGCACCGACGCCGTTCACTTTGAGCAGGCTGCGAAACAGCAGACGTTCCCGCTCGGAAGCGAAACCATATAACAGCTGCGCATCCTCACGCACAATCATATGGGTAAACAGGGTGACTTCGTCGTTAACCGCCGGCAGGTTGAAGAAAGTCGACATCGGCGCTGAGAGTTCATAACCCACTCCCTGGACATCCAGTACCAGTTCAGGTGGCTGCTTCTCGATAATAATGCCCCGCAAACGTCCAATCATCGACTATATCGTCCTCCACGACGGCTTGTGCGCATGCCTTCCGGCAGTTTGCGCTGACTGCTGCCGACGGATGCATGGTGGGCATGTGTCAGTGCACAGGCCAGCGCATCGGCGGCATCTTCTTCCGGAACTTCCGGCAGGTTCAGGATCACAGACATCATATACTGGACCTGATCTTTTTTCGCGTGGCCGTTGCCAACCACAGCTTTTTTAATCTGGGTGGCGCTGTATTCCGAGACAATAAGTTCACGACTGACGGCAGCGCATATTGCGGCCCCTCGCGCCTGGCCTAGCTTCAGTGCCGAATCGGCGTTTTTGTGCAGAAAGACTTTTTCTATCGCCATCATCTGCGGCTGATAACGATCTATAAGATCAATCAGGCCTTCAAAAATCTGCTTCAGCCGGTCGGCAAACTCACCGTCACCGACTTTAAGACGGCCGTTGATGACATGCTTAATTTTCTTGCCTTCCAGCTCGATGATGCCAAAGCCGGTTTTGCGTGATCCCGGGTCGATACCAAGAATTCGAGTCATCAGGCCGGCGTCAGCTATCGAGCTGCGCCATCACCTCATCAGAGAAGTCGGCATTGGAATACACTTCCTGCACATCATCCAGCTCTTCAAAAGCTTCAATCAGGCCAATCGCTTTTTTGGCATCTTCGACTTCCAGACTGACGGTGTTATCCGGATGCATTGTGACCTGGGATGATTCGACACTAATACCAGCGGCATCGAGCGCATCTTTAACAGTTGAGTAGTCTTCCGGGCTGGTAAAAACATCAATTGTGCCGTCATCATTGTTGACGATATCTTCAGCACCGGCTTCCAGCGCGACTTCCATGATGTCGTCTTCTTCGGTGCCGGCCGGCAGCGTGATAATACCCTTCTGATTGAACATGAAGGCGACGCAGCCATCGGTCCCCATATTGCCGCCGCGTTTAGTGAACACATTACGTACCGCGGCAACAGTCCGGTTTTTGTTATCCGTCATGCAGTCGACCATGATGGCAATACCGTTTGGGCCATAGCCCTCATAGCGGATTTCCTCATAGCTGACGCCTTCCAGTTCACCGGCACCGCGTTTGGCGGCGCGTTCAATCACGTCTTTGGTCATGTTGCTGCCCAGCGCCTTATCGATCGCTGCCCGCAGACGTGGGTTGGTGGCGGGGTCGCTGCCGCCCATCCGGGCTGCCACGGTGATCTCGCGAATCAGCTTGGTGAACAGCTTGCCACGTTTGGCATCCTGCGCGCCTTTACGATGCTGAATATTTGCCCACTTACTATGACCTGCCATTGTGCTTAATACCTCTTGATTTTCGGCGGCCGGCAGCTTAGCCGGCCACTTTTGAACTTTTGTGTTTAAACCAGCGTATTCCAGTTCTGGTAAACCTCACTCCGACCCAGAACCTGATCGAAATACATGGATTGCAGTTTTTCAGTGATAGGACCACGGGTGCCGCTGCCGATAGGACGATTGTCCAGTTCACGGATCGGCGTGACTTCGGCTGCGGTACCGGTGAAGAAGGCTTCATCGGCGATGTAGACTTCATCACGGGTGATGCGTTTTTCAACCACTTTCAGGCCGATATCACGAGCCAGGGTAATGACGGTGTCGCGGGTAATGCCTTCCAATGCCGATGTCAGCTCGGGGGTATAAAGAACACCGTCGCGAACCATGAAGAAGTTTTCACCACTGCCTTCACAGACAAAGCCCTGTGCATCAAGCAACAGTGCCTCATCGTATCCGCAACTGACCGCTTCCTGCAGCGCCATCATCGAGTTCATGTAGTTGCCGTTGGCCTTGGCTTTACACATGGTGATGTTGACGTGGTGACGGGTAAACGAGGAGGTCTTGATACGAATACCCTTGGTCATGTTTTCTTCACCCAGGTAGGCACCCCAGCTCCAGGCTGCAACCATGGTGTGAACATTCAGATTATCGGCACGAATACCCATGCCCTCTGAACCATAGAAACACATCGGTCGGATATAGGCTGATTCCAGATTGTTCTCACGCACCACGGTACGCTGGGCTTCGTTGAGGGTGTCTTTATCGAACTGGATGTTCATGCCCAGGATTTTGGCGCTGCGGAACAATCGATCAGTATGTTCCTGCAAACGGAAGATAGCGGTCCCTTTGTCGGCTTTATAAGCACGGACACCTTCAAACACGCCCATGCCATAGTGGAGGGTGTGAGTGAGCACGTGGACTTTCGCTTCCCGCCACGGCACCAGTTCGCCATCCAGCCAGATAACGCCGTCACGATCCGCCATTGTTGCTGCTACCATAATCCTAAATTCCAAGTCTGTCTGTTAATCGGAGCTGATCAGGTTTCGCCCAACCAGCGTTGCCAAATAGTGGCTACTTGCTCTGGATAATCGCCCACCAGCGCCTTGTCTATCAGCGCCGGTTTCTCCTGCAATACACAGTGATTCGCCTCATTGCGATAGAAACGATAGGCTTCGGCGAGCATGTCGCCTTCTGCCTGCGCCAGTCTGCCTGTCGCCACCAGCGCTTCCAAAATCCTAATATTATCTGTGTAAACCAGTAGTTCAGGCAAGTTTGCTGACCAAGCCAGTACGGCATATTGCACCATAAACTCAATATCTGTGATAGCACCGATACCCTGTTTCAGATCAAACAGTTGGCTGTCACTCTTGTCGAGCTGGCCGCGCATCTTGCCTCGCATCTCGCGTACCTTGTTTGCCAGTGCGGTTTCATCGCGGGACTGAGCCAGAACCTGCTCACGAATCTGCCAGACTCTTGCTGCCAGTGACTCGTCCCCAGCCACACAGCGGGCACGCACCAGCGCCTGATGTTCCCAGGTCCAGGCTTCTTCGCGTTGATAATCAGCAAAACCGCTTAAAGGGCTGACTAAAAGACCGGATGCGCCGCTCGGCCGCAACCGCATATCCACTTCATAAAGAATGCCCCCGGGGGTTATTGTGGTCAGCAGATGAATCATGCGCTGGGCCAGCCGGGTATAAAACACCATCGGTTCGACCGGTTTGTCACCGTCCGTCGTGCCTTCCTGGCTGTCATCAAAAATGAATACCAGGTCCAAATCCGAGCCATAACCGAGTTCCAGACCACCCAGCTTGCCGTAGGCCAGGATAGTAAAGCCGCAGCTGGCAGGATCATCGGTTTTGGCTGCCGGCGGATATCCATGGCGTTTCACCAGATGCGACCAGGCCAGTTGCAGCACCTTTTCCAGCTGGATTTCGGCCAGCTCAGACAGCTGATCCCCTACCCGCATTAGAGGCAGAACTTCGGTCACATCCGCTGCTGCCACATGCAGCGTGGCTATTTGGCGAAACTCGCGCAGACGGTTCATCATCTGTTCCAGATCGTCTTCATCCACTGAAGCCAGAAACAGTTCCAGCTGCTTTTTTAACTCATCGCGCGCCGGAACTTCATAAAGAGAACGTGGATCCAGCAATTCATCAAGCAGCACCGGGTGGCGCGCCAGCTGGTGACTTATTAACGGGCTTGCTGCACACAGTTTAACCAGTTGCGAGAGGGCCAGCGGGTTTTCTACCAGCAAAGACATATACGCGCTGCGGCGCATAATCGATTCCAGCAATGGCATCAACCTGGGTAGGGTTTCATCCGGCTGGTCGGTACTGGCCGCCGCCTGTACCAGCAACGGCAGTAGTTTTTCCAGACGCTGACGGCCGGTTTGCCCAAGGTTTCGGCAGATGTGCAGATCCAGCAGTTTATCCACGACTTCCAGACAGGCTTCAGGTTGTTGATAGCCGCACTGGGTCATGTATTGCAGTTTTTCCTCTTCACCGGCGTTGAGTAATGAGATGTTATTGGTGGCGGCTTCATCTTCCGCCTGCGGCGCTGCCAGCAACTGATTGAAATGATCATGCACCTGCTGACGGTGCTGCCATAGCTGTTCGTAAAATGCCTCCCAGTTGTCGAAGCCCATGCTATTGGCAAGACGCTGTCTGGCATCACTCTCTTTGGGTAGAACATGAGTTTGTTGATCGGCCCAGGCCTGAATCCGGTGCTCTGTTCGGCGCAGAAAATCATAGGCCTGTTTCAATTCATTCACGGCATAATCTGACAGTACGTTACGCTCAGCCAGACAATCCAGGATGGTCAGAATCGGTCTTTGCTGTAGGGGTTTGTCACGACCGCCGTAGATCAGCTGAAACACCTGACCGATAAATTCGATCTCACGAATGCCGCCGGCACCCAGTTTGATATTGTCTTCCATGCCACGGCGATGCAACTGACCGGCGATCATCGACTTCATTTCCCGCAGCGAGTCGAACATGCCGTAATCAAGATAGCGCCGGTAAACAAAGGGACGCAGCATGTCCGACAGCGATTTTCTGGCTTCATCACTCCCGGTGATTGCACGCGCCTTGATCATCGCATAGCGTTCCCACTCACGGCCCTGAGTCTGATAATACTCCTCCATCGCCTCATAGCTGGAAGCCAGTGCGCCGCTCTCACCAAACGGCCTTAACCGCATATCCACACGGAATACAAAACCATCCGCCGTTTGATTATCCAGTGCCTGAATCAGCTTACGACCCAGCCGGGTAAAGAATTCCTCGTTGCTCAGGGTTTTGCGACCATCGCGGGTTTCACCTTCCTCAGGGTAAGTGAAAATCAGATCAATATCCGATGAGAGGTTCAGCTCTCCGGCCCCCAGCTTGCCCATGCCCAGCACAACCAGTTCCTGTTCATTGCCTTCTTCATCACAGGGACGACCATACAAGGCTGTTTGCCATTCATGCAGCCGTTCCAGACTCTGTTGAATGCTGACATCGGCCATAGCTGACAGGTCGGCCATGGTTTCAGCCAGATCCGCCCAACCCGCCAGGTCCCGCCAGATAATGCGAACCATCTGCTGCTGACGAAAAAAACGCAGTTCACGTTGCAGGGCACTCTCATCGCTGACATCAGCCAGCTGTTGAGCCAGCTTGTTTTCAAAAGCTGGTTTGTCGAGTTTGCGTTCAATAGTGCCGGAGCTCAGCAAAGTCGTCAGTTGCTCCGCTTGCCTTTGCCCCCACTGGCTGACGAAATCACTCAGAGTCAGCACGGTTTCTGCCGTATTTTGAATTTCAGTTGAGGCAGATAATAAAGCCTCGCTCCAGTTTTCAGGCAAAGAAAACTCGGCTGACATAATATTTCCTTCTGATTGAGGTTCGTGACCGCCTACTTTAACGCAAGGACGCCTTAGTGCACTAAATTTGAATAAGTTCTCAACATTGAATTTTCGCCCTTGCTAATCTGTCAAACAGTTTAAGAATAACCTGAACGCCTGGACTCTAGAATCTTCATCTCCATCAATTTAGCCAAGCTGACTGTCAGGTTATCTTGCGTGTTCAATGTTAGATAAGGAGAGTCCCATGAATTTCTTCAGACGCTTCACAAAACTGGTTCCAATACTCTCGATATTGGCGCTGTTCAGCATGAATATTGCCCCCCTGCAAGCGGCCATGGTCGACAATGACCAGCTCATATCGCAGTCTCAAATGCAAATGAGCAAGCAGGAGATCCTTTCCCACCTTGATCGTCAAGATGTTCAGGACAAGCTGCTTGCCATGGGTGTCAATATGGATGATGCCAAACAACGTATCGACCAGATGACCCAGCAAGAGCTGGCTCAAGTTGCCCAGGATATTGAAAACATGCCTGCAGGCAGTGGCGGTGTCGTTGGCCCCATCGTTGGCGCCCTTCTGGTCATATTCATCGTACTTGTGGTGACCGATATGCTCGGTGCAACAGATGTGTTCGGCTTTGTGAACGACATCAATCACTAAGTTACAGGCATACACAGATCTGTTTCTGCTTAACCTTTGCAGTAGCTGACCTGGCTATGACTTAATTTCTCGCAATCGATCTAAGCTTTTGTTAACGTTGGATTGTACGGTGAATTAAAACCGTATCCTCCAACTTGGAAAAGGAGTAATTATGAATTTCTTCAGACGCCTTGGAAAAGTAGTACCTATCCTGTCTATCCTGGCTCTACTGAGCATCCACACCGCCCCGTTGCAAGCAGCGATGGTGGACAATGATCAGTTACTGGCCAGCTCACAGCAGGAAATCACCAAAACCCAGATTTTGAGTGAACTCGATAAACAGGAAGT
The DNA here is from genome assembly GCA_964389455.1 of uncultured Methylophaga sp. Taxonomy (GTDB): domain Bacteria; phylum Pseudomonadota; class Gammaproteobacteria; order Nitrosococcales; family Methylophagaceae; genus Methylophaga. The sequence goes on from CAYMEE010000009.1 coordinate 15,109, forward strand.
TCAGGAAAAACTGGTTGCTGCTGGCGTTAACATTGATGATGCCAAACAACGCATTCAGCAAATGAATCAACAGGAACTGGCTCAAATTCAACAGAAATTTGATCAAATGCCGGCGGGTAGCGGCATCATTGGAGCCCTGTTGGTTGTCTTCGTCGTGCTTGTAGTGACTGATATGTTAGGCGCTACTAATGTATTCGGTTTCGTCCACGACATTAATCATTAAAATGCTGCGATATCAGCTAGCGAAAAGCGCCAGGCTCCTGTCTGGCGCTTTTTTTGTCCTTTTACTCAGCGCCTGTGCCGGCACGCCACAGACAAAGCGCCTGAGTAGTGAACCGCCGGCCGATATTCCTCCCAGCCATGAGCTCACCGAAGTCGCGTTTTTCCCACAGGAAAAATATCAGTGTGGCCCTGCAGCACTGGCGACAATGCTCACTCGCCAGGGTGTCGAGGTGACACCCGATGCACTGGTAGACAGAGTCTACCTTCCCTCACGTAAAGGCAGTCTGCAAATTGAGATGATTGCCACGGCGCGAAGCTATGATTTACTGACCTACAAACTTGCCAACAACCTGGGAGACATCCTCAGGGAAGTGGCCTCCGGCCGTCCCGTTCTGGTGTTCCAGAACCTGGCCCTGGAATGGGTGCCACAATGGCACTATGCCGTGGTAGTGGGCTATGACCTGAATCAGCAACAACTCATTCTGCGCTCTGGCACCAGTAAACGCCACACTGTGCCTTTCTCCACTTTTGAACGCACCTGGCAACGTGCTGATCATTGGGCTTATGTGTTAACCCCACCTGATGAAGTGCCGGTCACGGCGAATGTCGTCGAATACAGTCGCAGTGCAGTGGCACTGATGCAATCAGGTCGAGACAAACCCGCTATGCAGGCCTTTAAAACTGCCGGTGATTACTGGCCTGATCAAGCCTTGCCGCAAATGACACTGGGGAATGCGCTTTATGCCCAAAAAGATTTTAAAGCAGCGCATGCGGCTTACAATCGAGCGATCAATAACGAACCTGACAATGCTCAGGCCTGGAATAATCTGGCTTATATCCTGACAGCGCGACAATGCCGCGTAGGTGCTATCAAAGCAATTGGCTGCGCCGTCAGACTGGCACCCGACGATCAGAACCTGGCCGACAGTCTCAAGGAAATTGTCGGCAAACGTGATCTGCCAGCGGGTCAGTGTGAAGTCCCCAAATGCCCGTTGTTTCAATAAAGCTTCATCACGCGTAAGACATGGCAGAGATAAGTTGGGAGCGCTTCCAAGAAATTGAATTACGCGTCGGCACCATTGTTGAGACCAGTGCCTTCCCTGAAGCACGGAATCCCAGCTATATCCTGCATATCGATTTTGGTCCTGATATCGGCGTGCTAAAGTCCAGCGCTCAGATCACTGACCTCTACACACCTGGTTCACTTATCGGCAAACAGATCATTGCCGTAACCAATTTTCCCCCTAAACAGATTGGCCCCATCATGTCGGAGTGTCTGGTAACCGGCTTTCATCAACCAGACCGCAGTGTTGTTCTGGCCAGCACTGATATGCCTGTGGCCAATGGCACACGCCTCGCCTGATCAGACTGGACAATTTAATCGGACCGCGCCTAATATCAGCAGTTAAAACCTTTATCTGCGTTGATGCTCCACTAATACACCGTGGATGAATTAAACGAGATGCTTTGCAGAATTGAGTCTGATTCATAAGGAGAGTTGAGTATGCTGAAGGAATTCAAAGAATTTGCCATGCGTGGCAATGTGGTTGATATGGCGGTCGGCATAATCATCGGGGGTGCTTTTGCCACGATTGTCAAAAGTCTGGTGGCTGATGTCATCATGCCGCCAATCGGGCTGCTGCTGGGTGGAGTCGATTTTAGCGACCTGTTTATCCTGCTGAAGGAAGGCAGCACTGCGGCACCCTATGCCACTCTCGCCGCAGCTCAGGAAGCCGGTGCCGTAGTCATCAGTTATGGTGTTTTTATTAATGCTGTTATCAGCTTCATTATTGTGGCTTTTGCCGTTTTCCTGTTGATCCGCAACATTAACCGGCTGCGCCGTGAAGAGGAAGCGCCACCAGCGGAACCAACGACTCAAGATTGTCCGTTTTGCTTCAATTCTGTCTCACTCAAAGCCACACGCTGCCCACACTGTACGTCGGAAATTGCCTGACCGGCCTTTTCTCAAACTCATGACAGGTTACACTCACTGAGCGAGTTCAAGTCAAAGCCGAGTCCAAATAATGATTGTCTGGAAAAAATATGACTGAAGATTATCAACATCCTCCTCACCATGAGACCCGTTATTTCTCAGATAAGCTGGCCTATCGCATCGTCAAATTCATGCGCTTTTTTGCCGACGTGTTTTTTGCCGGTCGTTATGGTCATCGGGCCGTGGTGCTGGAAACTGTTGCCGCCGTTCCGGGCATGGTCGGCGGGGCCCTGCAACATTTACGTTCGTTGAGAAAAATGAAAGATGATGACGGCTGGATAAAGACTTTGCTGGACGAGGCAGAGAACGAACGGATGCACCTGCTGACTTTCATTCAGATTGCCAAGCCCAGTCTGTTTGAGCGCGTGATTATCATCATTGCTCAGGGCGTGTTCTATAACCTGTTTTTCCTGCTTTACCTGTGCTCATCGCGCGTGGCGCATCGCATTGTGGGTTACCTGGAAGAAGAAGCCGTCTACAGCTACACGGAGTATCTGGAAGGTGTCGACAATGGTAAGTATGAAAATGTGCCTGCACCGCAGATTGCGATTGATTACTGGCAGTTGCCCGCTGATGCGCGACTGCGAGATGTCATTCTGGTTGTACGTGATGATGAGGCTAAGCACCGTGATGTGAATCATGACTTCGCTAACCAGTTACAAGAAAAGGCGCATAGCTAAGCATGGCTGTTTTACTGTTTCGGCTTAACCAGGTGCCGCAAGACGAGGCTGATGACGTCAGGCAACTTTTGAACGAGTCCCGCATCGATTACTACGAAAGCTCGGCTGGCTTTTTCGGGCTTGGTGTTGCCGCCATCTGGCTAAAAGCGAATGATGATTTGCCCCGTGCCCGCAAACTGGTTGATGAGTATCAGGCGCGGCGTGCAGAAACCATGCGGGCTGAATATCAATCCCGTGTCAGCGCTGGAGAGCAAAATAGCTTCTGGCAAGAGAGTCTTCAGCATCCTTTCAGATTGATTGGGAGTATCGGCCTGCTTGTACTGGTGTTGGCAATCATCATGCTGCCTTTCTGGAAAACCCTGCATCCCTGAGATGACGATTAAACAGCTCGGCAATGATTGAATAAAAAAGCCCCGACATTCTCATGCCGGGGCTTTTTATTTGGACTTGCTGTAACTGACGTCGTCAGATTACATCATGCCGCCCATGCCACCCATTTCTGGCATTGCCGGAGCGCCTTCTTCTTTTGGCAGCTCGGCAATCATGGCTTCGGTGGTCAGCATCAGACCGGCCACAGAACCAGCGTTTTGCAGCGCGGTACGGGTCACCTTGGTTGGATCCAGGATACCCATATCGATCATGTCACCGTATTCACCGGTGGCGGCGTTGTAACCGAAGTTACCTTCACCGTCAGCGACTTCATTATGAACGACAGACGCTTCAGCACCGGCATTGGTGACGATTTGACGCAGTGGTTCCTGCATCGCACGACGGGCCAGTTTAATGCCCATGTCCTGATCGTGGTTATCACCTTTCAACTCACCCAGGTTGCTTTCAGCGCGAACCAGAGCGACACCACCACCAGGCACCACGCCTTCTTCGACAGCGGCACGGGTCGCGTGCAGCGCGTCTTCAACGCGGGCTTTCTTCTCTTTCATTTCCATTTCGGTTGCTGCACCGACTTTGATAACGGCAACACCGCCAGCCAGCTTAGCCACACGTTCCTGCAGTTTTTCCTTGTCGTAGTCAGAAGAAGACTCGGCAATCTGGGCACGGATCTGCTCAACACGAGCCTGGATTTCATCACCACGGCCAGCACCATCAACGATAGTGGTGTTTTCTTTGCTGACAGTGATTTTCTTGGCTTGACCCAGGTGATCCAAAGTGGCTTTCTCGAGGCTCAGACCCACTTCTTCTGAAATCACAGTACCACCGGTCAGGACAGCAATATCTTCCAGCATGGCTTTACGACGGTCACCGAAGCCTGGCGCTTTGACTGCGCAGACTTTAACGATGCCACGCATATTGTTAACCACCAGCGTGGCCAGTGCTTCACCTTCGACGTCTTCAGAGACGATCAGCAGCGGACGGCTGGATTTAGCGACCTGCTCCAGTGTTGGCAGCAGCTCACGGATGTTAGAGATTTTCTTGTCGAACAGCAGGATGAATGGATCTTCCAGTTCTGCAGTCATGGTTTGTTGTTCAGTCACGAAATAAGGTGACTGGTAACCACGGTCAAACTGCATACCTTCAACGACGTCCAGCTCGTTTTCAAAGCCGCTACCGTCTTCGACTGTGATAACGCCTTCTTTACCGACTTTCTGCATCGCTTCAGCGATAATTTTACCGACAGAATGATCTGAGTTGGCAGAAATAGTACCGACTTGAGCAATCGCTTTGTCATCATCACAAGGTGAAGACATTTTACGCAGCTCTTCAACCGCCGCCTGTACCGCTTTATCGATACCGCGTTTCAGGTCCATCGGGTTCATGCCTGCTTCCACAGACTTCATGCCTTCACGCAGAATGGCTTGTGCCAGTACGGTGGCCGTCGTGGTACCGTCACCGGCGGCATCAGAAGTGTGAGAAGCCACTTCTTTCACCATTTGAGCACCCATGTTCTCGAACTTGTCTTCCAGTTCGATTTCTTTCGCGACTGAAACACCGTCTTTGGTGACGGTCGGCGCACCGAAGCTTTTGTCCAGAACGACGTTACGACCTTTCGGGCCCAGGGTCACTTTTACTGCGTTGGCCAGGGTGTTGACACCTTTAACCATTTTTTGACGCGCATCAGCGCCGAATTTGACTTCTTTAGCAGCCATGTTTGTTCCTCTTATCCTTTATAAAGCAAATGAATCCAGAAGATTAGCCTTCGATAACAGCCACAATGTCATCTTCACGCATGACAAGCAGTTCTTCGCCTTCAACTTTCACTTCAGTACCGGCGTATTTACCGAACAGGACTTTGTCACCGACTTTAACTGTCAATGCACGAACTTCGCCTGAATCCGTTACTTTGCCATCACCCACGGCAAGTACCTCACCACGTGAGGGTTTTTCTGCTGCGTTATCAGGGATAACGATACCGCCAGCACTCATGGTTTCTTCTTCCATGCGACGTACAATCACACGATCATGAAGGGGACGAAGATTCATCTGTAATTCCTCCGAAAAAATGTCTGTTTAGGACCAATATTGTTTGTTTTGGCCCCACTAAAATGGGGGCTGAAAAACCGCTTTCAAGGGCTTAGGTGAAAATTTTTTACTGCTTTTGATTCAGCGTAAGTGATGAGGGTCATCATCATCGACGATTTCACCATCAATCGTATGGTGATCATCTTGGGAATGATAATAAAATCCTGTACCCCGTGTTTTGAACACAAACTGTCTGTTTTTCAACATTTGCGCGATCATTAGCTGACGCATCGGCGGCATGAGCAGTAAAAAGCCCATCGTATCGGTGACAAAGCCAGGCGTGAGTAACAGAGCGCCGCTGACCAGCAGACACAGCCCTTCCATCATCTCCGTAGCGGGTATCTGGCCTTGCTGCATCGTTCTCTGTGCCCGGTGTAGTGTCTGAAACCCCTGCAGCCTTAATAAAAAGGCACCAATGACTGCCGTAGCCACCACCAGAAAGATAGTCCAGCCAGCACCGATCACCTGTCCAACCTGAATCAGGAAGAAGATTTCCACCAGCGGTACCAGCAAAAAGAGTATGAAAAGCAGTTTAAACATGGGGGCATCCCAGTTTGTTGAATGTATTACAAGACATTGTGCCGATTATGATTTTTTCAAGTCAAAAAGCCGCTGTGGTACTGATGCAACAAAATCAGCGATTTGTATCAATGTCATAAAACTGTCACAAAAGATTCATCACGGTGAAACATTTCAGGCATAAGGTGTGCGGGACTTCGGCGTTAGTCCGAACTTGATGAACCAACCAAGAGGATAGTCCCTTGAAACTCAAATCAACATCTTTATTAGTTGCAGGTGCCCTGTTTGGCGCTGCCGTTATGCCGGCACACGCTGGCAACGAAGCCATGATGGATCTGCTGAAAGTATTGCGCGATAAAGGCACTATCAGCGCACAAGATTACGACATGCTGAAAAATGCTGCAGCAGCTGACAAAGAAATGGCAGAAGCTGATAAAGCTGAAATGAAAAAAGAAGTGGAAGAAGCCACTGCCAATATGCCGGTCATTGAAACTGACGGCAAACTGGTTGTTTCAGATCGTGACGGTAACTGGTCATTCCAGCCAATCGGCCGTGTAATGTGGGATGCGGTTAACGTTGATGGTGATGATGCAATCGCTACCGACGATGGTGATGTCAAAGGCACAGAGCTGCGTCGTGCCCGTCTGGGTTTTTCAGGTGACATCTACGACTGGAGCTACAAATTCGAAGCTGACTTCGCCGGCGGCGACGCTTCTGTCAAAGACGCTTATATCGGTTATGGCAATAAAATCTCTGACAATACCAAATGGGGCGTTAAACTCGGTCAGTCACACATTCCTTTTGGCCTCAACACCAAAATCAGCTCTAAATACATGACGTTCATGGATCGTCCTTTCTTCGCTGACAGCCCGGTTTCACCGGCCCGTGCCAGCGGTGTTGTCGCAACTGTTAACGACAGCGATTATAAGTGGATGCTGAGCGCCGGTCTTCAAAACGGTGAATTTGATCCAGATAACGGTGGTGATACCTATGAAATCAACGGCAGCACATTTGCTGTTCGTGGTTCATTCCTGCCATACATGGCCTCAAGCACACAACTGATTCAACTCGGTGCTGCTTACTTAACCCAGGGCGGTGGTGACGATTTCGGTTACAACCCTGATTTGGTATCACATGAAGACACCTTCAAACCTTTAGATTTTGATATTGCTGCAGCTAACTTCGATGGTGCTGACGCATACACAGTTGATGCCATGGCAGTTCTGGGCTCATTCCATGCTATGGCTGAGTATCTTGACCACTCTGCCAAACAGGATCTGGGCGGCGATATCGATACGACGGGCTATGCAATTGAAGCAGGCTATTTCCTGACCGGTGAGTCACTGAAATGGAAAAAAGGTTATACCTCAGGTATTTCACCTAAATCTAAATATGGCGCTTGGCAAGTGGCGGCACGTTTTGAATCAGTTGAAATTGAAAACGATGCATTCACCACAGACAGTGAATATGACAAATTTACTCTGGGTGTAAACTACTACCCAACTAAAAACACACGCCTGATGCTGAACTATGATCAGGTAACAGACCTGAGCGTAGACGGCCCGAACGATGGTGTAGAGCCTTCTGCACTGAAGTTCCGTGCACAAGCTTACTGGTAGTCACCAGTTAGAAGAATGACTCTTCGGAAAAGGCCTCACCCCTCGGGTGGGGCCTTTTTTTATTCGCTAACAATACCTGTCATAAAAGCTTCATTTTTCTGTCATTAAAATGTCCTGAAAAAGTGTGATAGTAATCATACTTTTTTGCAGTTCCGGAGATTCGAATCACTATGAAATTCTCCGTAACGATATTTCTCCTCATCTCTCGTGGTGATTTGTCCTGCCCTTTAGGGGCAGGATTTTTTTTGACAGTGGCCTAAAATGACACAAGAAGAACTTCGCCATTTTCACTCACTGGAAGACATACTCAGCCAAAGATCATTGACCCCACTGTTTCAGCCGATTGTCTCGCTGCAACACCAACAGATTTTTGCCTATGAGGCCTTGATCCGGGGTCCCTCGGCCAGTCCGCTGCATTCGCCGATTAACCTGTTCAATACGGCTGACCGTCATGGCCGTCTCGCTGAGCTGGATTTACTGTGTCGTGAGACCGTGATTCGTCAATACGGCGAACTGGGCATGGAGCAGAAGCTGTTTATCAACACCAGTCCTGCTGCACTGTTACAGGATGATTATCCGCATGGCCTGACGCTACAGTTCCTGAAGGAGGCCGGCTTATCTCCCCAGCAGGTCGTCATTGAACTGACAGAGCAGTACCCGATTGACGATTACGATCTGATGCGCGAAGCAACCCGCCACTATCGAGAAATGGGATTCTCGATTGCGATTGATGATCTGGGTGCCGGTTATTCTGGTCTGCGCACCTGGTCCGAACTCAAACCTGACTTCGTCAAGCTGGATCGGCACTTCATGCAGAACATTCATGAAGACCGTCAAAAGAGGCAGTTTGTGCAGTCGATGATCGACATCGCCCAGAGTGTGGGCTGTCAGGTCATTGGTGAAGGCATCGAAGTGCGGCAGGAATACCTGGCTGCACAGGGCCTCGAGATGCAGTTTGCGCAGGGCTATTACTTTGGCAGGCCTAATCGCTACCCTCAAAAGCATATGGATGAAAATCTATTTGCCCAGCGTCAGCAAACCAATTTGATCACGGCTGGCCGGCCGCGAGCCAATACCCTGGTTGGCAGCCTGCTTACTGATCTCGACCCTTTGCGCGAAAAAGATAATGTCGAGCTTGCCGCAGATCGTTTTCAACGAAACCTCAAGCTCACGGCCCTGCCCGTGGTCGATGACTCCAACCGGGTCAGTGGTATGGTCTGGCGCGATGAGTTTATGACCCTCTATGCCAGCCGCTTTGGTCGTGAACTGCATGGACGCAAGGCGGTACAGTCATTTATGGATAAATCCCCCATCGTGGTTGAAACCTCGCTGCCGCTGAAGAAACTGAGTTATCAGATCACCAGTCAGCAAAGTCAACAGCAACAGAGTCTGTTTGTGATAACAGAAGAAGGTCGTTACCGCGGTGTCGGCAGCCTGATGGACCTGCTGCGTCAGATCACGGATATGCAGATCACGATGGCCCGTCATGCCAATCCGTTAAGTGGTTTGCCCGGTAATGTCCCCCTGAGTGAACATACCCGAGAAGTGATTGAGCAGGAACGCGACGTCACCATCTGCTACTTTGATCTCGACAACTTCAAGCCTTACAACGATATTTATGGTTACAGTAAGGGCGATCAGGTCATCACGCTGACAGCCAAGACCCTCACCGAACACCTCAATACGGATATCGACTTTATCGGCCATGTCGGCGGGGATGACTTTATCATCGTGTTTGAAAGTCCCGACTGGCAGGAACGTTGTCATGCGATTTTAAATGCTTTCAGTGCCCTGCATTCGCAGTTTTATAACCTGCGACATCTCCAACAGAGAGGGATTCACGCCGTCGACCGCCATGGCCGGGAAACTTTTTATCCTCTGCTGAGCCTGTCTATCGGTGCCATCAGACTCAAAGATTTCAGTGGCATCAGTGCGGAAACTGACCTCGCCGAGTGTGCCAGCAAGGCCAAGTCGATGGCCAAGCAAATCAGTGGCAATAGTCTGTATCAGTTACGTCAGCATCAATGCCAGTGTCACGAAGACGCCTATGCTGCCGTCAAACTCAGAGGCTGATTTTCAGACTGCTGCTTCCAGCGCAACCTGCTCGATAACAAACTCGATTCGCTGACGCACTTTTTCACGTGTCTCACGAAATTCATTCAATAACTCCTGCTCATCACCACGCATTTTTGTCGGATCGGGCAATGGCAGATGTACTTTGACTGTATGCGGACTCAGCAACGGGCATTGCTCTTCAGCGTTATCGCATAGGGTTACCAGCAAGTCGGCCCACTCCAGCATTTCACCATTGACGCGGATCGATTCCTGGCCGGAAATATCGATACCGACCTCTTTCATCACCCTGATAGCCATCTTATTCTGGCCATGCGCCTCGATGCCGGCAGATTTAATCTCTATATCATCACCAGCAAGCGCACGGGCCCAGCCCTCAGCCATCTGAGAGCGGCAGGAATTCCCCGTGCATAAAAACATCACTCTTAACTTATCCATTACTTTGCACCTTTATTTTTCGCACGACGACATTAACAGGCTTATGTGACAGGCAGATGAAGACAGGGATTTGAAGACTGGGTCGCAGATTCGGGCTGATGCAGTTGAAGCATGGCGTGATGCATCTGCTAAAATGGGGGTTTGAATTCAAGACAAAGCGAACCATCGTGAAAAATTTCATCCACTGCACCCTGCTGCTGGCTGCACTCAGCCTACCTGCTCTCACCCAGGCGCAAACGACGCGTTATGTGTCTGATGAACTGGAAATCACGATGCGCAATGGGCAGGGCATAAAGTTCGGTATTAAGAAAATGCTGGAATCCGGCACTCGTCTGAATGTGTTGGAAACCGATCCCAACGGCTATTCCAAGGTCCGCACTGGTGAAGGCGTAGAAGGCTGGGTTCTGACCCGTTATCTCAGTAATAGCCCCAGCGCCCGTGACCAGTTGGAAGCGAGTCAACAGCGTGTTGCCAACCTGGAACTGGAAATCTCCAAATACAAAGAAGAAATTGCTTCGCTCAGCAACCAGAACAGTGATGTCGATACGCAGAATCTGAGCCTGCGTGAAAAATCACAGCGGCTAAGTAAAGAACTCGATGATCTCCGCCGCACTGCTTCCAATGCAGTGGCACTGGAAAATGAAAACCGCCAGTTGAAAGAAAAACTGCAGCAGATTGATCACAAAAATCAGTCGCTGGTGCTGGAAAATAATGCGCTCAAAGATAACAGCACACGCAGCTGGTTCCTGGTCGGCGCTGCCGTGCTGTTTTCCGGTATTTTACTGGGCCTGATTCTGCCCAGATTGCGTGTTCGCAAAAAAGACAGCTGGGGCAGTCTCTGATAATAAAAAGGGCGCTTGGCGCCCTTTTTTATTGCTCTTCATTTTTGCCTTTGTCACGCCTGATATGAGCGCCTCTCAGTTGCGACAACCGCTCTCCAGACAGGCTTCCGCCCTCAATCTGATAGGCCTTTCCAAATCCCTTGACGTATCTTCCTCCCTCGGGATGCAGACGGAACAACTTGAAGTCACCTAACTGACTGAGACTTTTTATTCGTTCTCCATGTCTTTCCTGCAGACAGGCAATCCCCTGTTGCCAGTCAAGCATACCGGGATCAATCAACTCAGCACGAACCCGATAGAACACCCTTAATCTGGCAAACAGTTCTGCAGCCGTATCTTCATCTTCTATGATAAGCACCGAAGCCTGGGGCTGTAGTTGTAGATTGATGGCATGCACCGCGATTTCACTGATAAGAATCATCAGGCAATCATCATCCATCGCATACGGTGCATAAGAGGCATAAGGCAAACCATCCCGATCCAGAGAGGACAGCATCAGCGATCGACGCTGACTCAGGTGGTGCAGGATTTCATCTCGGATTTCTTTTTCCAGGCCCTTATTGTTCATACTTCGCTCCCCGCTGATATTGAGCCTGCAAAGCCTTGAAGCGCGTGGTTTGCAAAGCTATCAGTTCACCGGACGTATCTCGCCCAAGAAAGACTTTGAATATCACCTCGTTGGCAGCAGTTTCGAACACAAAAGCATAACTTTCCCGGCCGCGATGTGGCTTATCCTGAAAACGAATATGCGAGACCAAATCCAGATTCAGATGACCATGGAGTCCGGGGCAATTCGCCATTCAGGTTGAAGAAACTCTGTCCCTCAGTGCCTGTCGGAAAGGGTCCCTTGAACTCAAACACGGAGCCGGCATGTAGCACAATGGTGGTCACCCATTCCCAGCCGGCGATCTCTTCCAACAACATTTTTGCCTGCTTGCCGGGCATACAGCCCGCGTGTTTGTCATTCATGGCTTTACCTTTAAAGTTGCAGATTTAAACCGCATTGTTCTCAAACTGACTCAGGGACAGCATAGCAACTGAGGCGGGGAACGAAATCCTTTAATGTCTGCCTTAGTCAGGTTTGAATAACTGTGCCACAAGATTTGCTGCCCTCATCAGGGTAAAATAAGCACATCAGTCGCTGAGATCCTTAATGATCGCCACAGTGACCGGAGAAGACAGTGGTTCCGAACTGTCTATCTGAGATAGATGACCTAAATAAGCAAGATGACAACAGAAACCAATTACGACCTCAAAGGCATACTTAAACAGGCACTGGGTTACAGAAAACACCTGGTCAAAGCCAATGTGCTGGCTATTCTGGCCACCATCTGTGCGGTGCCGGTGCCCTTGCTGCTGCCTTTGATGGTGGATGAGGTGCTGTTGGATCAGCCCGGTCCAACGGTTAACTTCATTGAACAGTTCACCCCTGAACAATGGCACGGCCCGATCTTATTTATTACTGCCGTACTGCTGTTCACGCTTATTCTAAGGGTGATTTCACTGATACTGAACGTAGCGCAGTCGCGTTATTTCACCCTGATTGCCAAGCGCATCACCTTCCGCATTCGTCATAAACTGATTAAGCGCTTGGGCCGCATCGCCATCAGCGAGTATGAAACCCGTGGCAGCGCGGGTATCGCTTCCCATTTTGTGACCGATATTGAGGTGATTGATAACTTCATCGGCAATACCATCAGCCGGTTTATTGTCGCGGTACTCAGCATTTTCGGCACTGCGATTATTCTGCTGTTTCTGCACTGGCAACTGGCTTTATTAATTCTATTCATGAACCCCTTGGTGATTTATTTCACTATGGTCGTGGGTAAACACGTCAAAGCGCTGAAGAAAAAAGAGAACTCCGCTTTTGAGATTTTTCAGCAAAGTCTGACCGAAACGTTGGATGCGGTGCAGCAAATACGGACCGCCAACCGTGAGAAACATTACTTGCTACGGGTTATAGATAATGCCCGTGACGTGCGCCAGCATGCGTCCGAGTTTGCCTGGAAAAGTGATGCCGCCAATCGTTTTTCATTTGTGATTTTCCTGTTTGGCTTTGATGTTTTCCGCGCTGTCAGCATGTTTATGGTGGTGTTTTCCGATCTGTCCATCGGTCAGATGTTTGCCGTGTTCGGCTATCTCTGGTTCATGATGAGTCCGGTTCAGGAAATCCTCAATATTCAGTATTCCTTCTATGCGGCCGGCGCGGCAGTGGGTCGACTCAATACCCTGTTCTCGATGAAGGAAGAGGAACGCTACCCCGATAAAATCAATCCTTTTGTGCCGGGACAGGCCAGCAGCATACGGATTGAGGATTTGCATTTTAAATACGACGATAACAACAAAGTGCTCAACGGCGTCTCACTCAACATCAAAGCCGGTGAGAAAGTCGCGCTTGTGGGCGCCAGTGGTGCCGGCAAATCGACCCTGGTCAATGTCCTGCTGGGCCTGTATCCGGCCGACAAAGGCATGGTCTATTTCAACGATGTCGCGGTCAGTGATATTGGCCTCGAAACTGTGCGTGAACACGTTGCGACCGTGTTGCAGGCACCGGCCTTATTCAACGACAGTGTGCGTCAGAACATCACTATGGGTCGTGATTATTCCGACGAGGCAGTATGGGAAGCGATCAAAATTGCGCAACTGGAAGATGTCATCATCGCCATGCCCAAAAAGCTCGATACCATTATCGGCCGCGCCGGGGTGAAACTCTCTGGTGGTCAACGCCAGCGACTGGCCATCGCCAGAATGGCACTGATTAACCCCAGCGTCGTGGTGCTGGACGAGGCGACTTCGGCACTCGACAGCGAAACCGAATACCACCTGCATATGGCGCTGGAACAGTATCTACAGGATCGCACTACCATCATTATCGCTCACCGGCTCAGCGCGGTGCGTCAGGCCGATCGGGTCGTGGTATTTGATGGCGGTGACATTATCGCCGAGGGCTCACATGAGTCTCTGATTCAGCAGGATGGCCTGTATCAGAAACTGTATGCGCAGCAGGTATAAAAAAGGCCCGTTAAACGGGCCTTTTTTATTAAGCTTTAAATGGCCGTTAACGACGCTTTAACTGCTCCACATCACGCACAGCCCCCTTGGCCGCAGAAGTGGTTAATGCCGCGTAAGCCTGCAGCGCCAGGCTGACAGTGCGCTCCCGCGCTATCGGTTTCCAGGCATTTTCACCGCGGGCTTCCATCTTGGCGCGACGATGAGCCAGCTCTTCATCGGTGAGGTCCACATTGATTTTGCGATGCGGAATATCGATATGAATGATATCGCCCTCTTCCACCAGACCAATATTGCCACCTTCGGCAGCTTCCGGTGAGGCATGACCAATTGACAGACCCGAAGTACCGCCGGAGAAGCGGCCATCAGTCAACAGGGCACAGGCCTTACCCAGGCCTTTGGATTTAAGGTAACTGGTCGGATACAGCATTTCCTGCATACCGGGACCACCTTTCGGACCTTCATATCGGATCAGCACGACATCGCCTTCCTGAATAGCACCACCGAGAATCCCGGCTACTGCGGCATCCTGTGACTCAAAAATCTTGGCAGGGCCGGAGAAAGTCAGAATCGATTCATCTACGCCGGCAGTCTTAACAATACAGCCGTCTTCAGCCAGGTTACCGTAGAGCACAGCGAGACCGCCGTCCTGACTGTAGGCATGCTCAATATCACGGATACAGCCGTTTTCACGATCCAGATCCAGTTCCGGCCAGCGGCAGTCCTGACTGAAGGCAACCTGACTCGGAATACCTGCAGGGCCTGCCAGATAGCGCATCTGTGCGGCTTCATACTGGCTGCGTTTGATGTCCCACTGCGCCAGACCATCAGCCATCGTTTTACTATGAACTGTCGGCACATGGGTATGAAGCAATCCACCCGCAGCCAGTTCGCCCAGGATGGCAACCACGCCACCGGCACGGTGTACATCTTCCATATGGTATTTGTTCGTAGCCGGCGCAACTTTACAAAGATTCGGGATCTTGCGGGACATGCGATCGATATCAGCCATGGTGAAATCGACTTCCGCCTCGTTGGCCGCGGCCAGCAAGTGCAGTACGGTGTTGGTGGACCCCCCCATGGCGATATCGAGTGCAATTGCATTTTCAAATGCAGACTTGGTTGCAATCGCGCGCGGCAGCACATCATCTTCATCGTTTTCGTAGTAGCGCTTGGCCAGGTCAACAATGCGGCGTCCTGCTTCCAGGAACAGTTCTTCACGATCGGCATGGGTGGCCAAGAGCGAACCATTCCCCGGCAGGGACAAACCCAGCGCTTCGGTCAGGCAGTTCATTGAGTTAGCTGTGAACATACCGGAACAGGAACCACAGGTCGGGCAGGCGCTGCGTTCCACTTGCTCAACATCTTCATCACTGACCTTGTCATCGGCCGCCTGCACCATGGCATCAACCAGATCCAGTTTGACGTCTTTACCCGCCAGCTTGGTTTTACCGGCCTCCATCGGACCACCGGAGACGAAAATCACCGGAATATTGAGGCGCATCGCCGCCATCAACATACCCGGCGTGATTTTGTCACAGTTGGAAATACACACCAGCGCATCAGCGCAGTGTGCATTCACCATATATTCCACAGAGTCGGCGATAATGTCACGAGAGGGCAGGCTGTAGAGCATCCCGCTGTGGCCCATGGCGATACCGTCGTCTACCGCGATGGTATTGAACTCTTTGGCGACACCACCGGCGCTTTCGATTTCGCGGGCAACCAGCTGACCCAGATCTTTCAGGTGAACATGGCCCGGTACAAACTGCGTGAATGAGTTGGCAATGGCGATAATCGGTTTATTGAAATCATCGTCTTTCATTCCCGTCGCCCGCCATAAGGCGCGGGCACCCGCCATATTACGGCCGGCTGTGGACGTTTTAGAACGATATTGAGGCATGCTGAACACTCCAAAAATCTGAAATTCAACGCGAAATGCTATGATCGCGCTTTATTCTGTTGTCTTTTGATCCTTAAATTTTACACGACACTTGGCAAGCGTGCTGAGTCTGCGATAAAAAGAAGCCTATGAATAATGCGCAACCCATGAACAACCACCATAACCTGGCAACCACGACCAGTTGGTTCCGCACGGCTGCGCCTTATATTCACGCTCATCGCGGTGCCACTTTTGTTATCGCTTTCGATGGGGAAACCATCGACAGCGACGGTTTTGATCCGCTGCTGCACGATATTGCCATTCTCAGTAGTCTGGGCATCAAGTTGGTATTGGCTTATGGCGCCCGTCCACAAATCGAAGCCCAGTGCGAACAGCAGCATATTGAGGTGCATTATCACCATGGTCTGCGGGTAACCGACGATGCCAGCCTCAAGATCGCCAAAGCCGTGATCGGCAAACTACGGCTGGATATCGAATCCAAATTGTCTTTCGGTCTGCCTCACACGCCGATGGCTGACGCTCGCATCCGCTGTACCAGCGGCAACCTGGTAACAGCCCGCCCCGCCGGGATCATCGATGGCGTCGATCTGGGCCATACCGGCGAAGTGCGCCGTATTGATGTTGACGGCATCAACCAGCAACTGGGGCTCGGCAACATCGTGCTGTTACCACCGCTGGGATATTCTTTGACCGGTGAAATCTTCAATCTATCCTCGGAAGCGATTGCGACTGCGGTCGCGGTGTCTTTGCATGCTGACAAGCTGATTTTCATTGGCTCCAGCAATCGTGACTTGCCGAGAGAAATGATGCTGAGTCAGGCCCGGAACAATCTCAATGCACACCCCTCATTATCTGCCGCAGTCAAAGCCTGCGAGTCCGGAGTGCGTCGTGTGCATTTGCTCGATAGAGCGCAGGATGGGGCTTTGCTACAGGAACTCTTCAGCCGTGACGGCGCCGGTACGCTGCTGTCTGCGACTTCGTTCGAGACAACCCGCCAAGCCAGTATTGAGGATGTTGGCGGCATTCTGGAACTGCTGCAACCACTGGAATCCAACGGTACTCTGGTGAAACGCTCGAGGGAGTTGCTGGAGCGCGAAATTGAGCATTTCACGGTGATGGAACGTGATGGCACCGTGGTCGCCTGTGCTGCGCTGTATCCTTATCCGGAAAACAATATGGCGGAACTCGCCTGCCTGGCCGTGTCCAGCAATTATCAAAGCAAAGGCAGAGGAAAACAGCTGCTGGCTTCATTGGAACAGACGGCCGCCAATGCCGGTATTGAATCACTTTATGTGCTCACGACTCAGACCGCGCACTGGTTTCTTGAGCAAGGTTTCAAGCCTGCCGAGATCAGCGACCTGCCTGTGGCCAAACAGGCGCTGTATAACTATCAGCGTAATTCCCGGGTATTTCGTAAACAGCTGACCTAACCGCCGCTTTTCTGTCTGCGGTTAGGTCGGCGGCGATATTCGGGAAACAGGATAGGGGCAAACTCGTGCAGGGCTCTTTCGTATACCCGGCGCTTGAAGAACACGATTTGTTCCACCGGCGTCCAGTAATCAACCCAGCGCCAGTCGTCGAACTCCGGCTTTTCATGCAGGTCAAGCCGGACATCGTCCTCCTCACCGGTAAAGCGCATCAGAAACCAGCGTTGTTTCTGACCGATACACAGTGGTTTGTTGCCATAGCGCAGATAACGCTTGGGCAGACGATAACGTAACCAGCCACGGGTCGTTGCCAGCAGCTCAACATGTTCCGGTGACAGGCCGACTTCTTCCATCAGCTCTCGGTAAGCCGCCTGCTCCGGCGTTTCATGTGCTTTTATGCCGCCCTGTGGAAACTGCCATGAATCATGTTGCGCGCGCTGTGCCCATAGCACCTGGTTGTCTTCATTGCAGAGTATGATCCCCACATTAGGCCTGAAGCCATCTTTATCAATCACGACGAAAGTCTCTGACTGGCTGAGCCTTTTCCTTTCACTCAGCAGGTTAATCTTAATTACAGCTTAGATTAGTAAATGCGCCGCCAGGTTGCAACGCATTTTGGCTTACAATAGGCGCTTGATTGTATTGAAACGGAGACAGGTTACTCACCATGGCGTTGGCAATTTTTGATCTTGATAACACGCTGCTGGGCGGTGACAGCGACTTTTTGTGGGGTCGTTATCTGTGCGAGAACGGTATCGTTGAGGAAGAGGCTTACCGCCGCGCTAACGAACATTATTACCAGCAATATCTGGAAGGCTGTCTGGATATATATGAATTTCTGGAGTTCGTGTTCAGACCGCTGGCCAGCCACGATATGCAGACGCTGGAGGGCTGGCGTGAGGCTTACTTAGAACAGAAAATCAGACCGCTTCTGCTGCCCGCAGCCGAAGCGCTGGTGGAAAAACACCGCTCGCAGGGCGATACGCTGCTTATCATCACCGCCACCAACAGCTTCCTGACCACACCGATTGCGCAAATGATGGGTATTGAGAACCTGATTGCAACCGATCCGGAAATCGTCAATGGTCGCTTCAGTGGCCGCGTCGCCGGACAGCCATCATTTCAACAGGGCAAGGTCGAGCGCTTACGCCAGTGGTTGCAAAGCCGCGGAGAAGAACTGAAAGACAGCATCTTCTACAGTGACTCGCATAATGATCTGCCCTTACTGGAACTGGTCGACACCCCGGTCGCAGTTGATCCGGATCCGAAACTACAGGCAGTGGCACAACAGCGTGGCTGGCGGATCCTGAGCCTGCGCTAGCGCAGAATCAGAGGCAGCGCGGCGCGTTGTTTATTGTTACAATTCATCGTTTTTTAACACTGACAATCAGGCCTTTATTATGGAATGGGAAGTTGTTATCGGACTGGAAATTCACACCCAGCTCGCCACCAAAAGCAAGATTTTCTCGGGTGCTCCCACGGCCTATGGCGCTGCCCCGAATACGCAGGCTTGCGCTGTAGACCTTGGTTTACCGGGCGTATTACCGGTACTCAATGAACAAGCAGTGAAGATGGCGATTAAATTTGGTCTGGCGGTCGATGCAGAGATTGCTGATCGCTCGGTTTTTGCTCGTAAAAATTACTTCTATCCAGACCTGCCCAAAGGCTACCAGATCAGCCAGTATGAACTGCCTGTTGTCGGCAAGGGTGAGATCAGCATCGAGCTGGAAGACGGCAGTGAGAAAGTCATCGGCATCACTCGAGCCCATCTGGAAGAAGACGCAGGTAAATCGCTGCACGAAGACTTCCATGGCGAAACCGGTATCGATCTAAACCGTGCCGGCACCCCCCTGCTGGAAATCGTTTCTGAACCGGATATGCGCAGCGCCAAAGAAGCCGTCGCATATATGAAGAAAATTCACTCGCTGGTGCGTTACCTGGAAATCTGTGACGGTAATATGCAGGAAGGTTCTTTCCGTTGCGATGCCAACGTGTCGATTCGTCCCAAAGGTCAGGAAAAATTCGGCACCCGTGCCGAACTCAAAAACATCAACTCCTTCCGCAACGTTGAACGGGCCATCAATTATGAAATTGAACGGCAGATTGATGTGCTCGAAGGTGGCGGCGAAGTGGTCCAGGAAACCCGTCTTTACGATGCTGATAAAAACGAAACCCGCTCTATGCGCAGCAAGGAAGAAGCCAATGATTACCGCTACTTCCCTGATCCGGACCTGCTGCCCCTGGTGGTCGACAAGGAATTAATCGAGTCCGTCCGCGCCACTTTGCCGGAACTGCCAAACGAAAAACGCGATCGCTTTGTCAACGAGCTGGGCCTGTCGATGTACGACGCCTCAGTGCTGACCAGTAGCCGTGAACTCGCCGACTACTTCGAGTCTTTGCTCAAAGCGACCGGCGGCAAGGACCCCAAACAATGTGCCAACTGGGTCATTGTTGAACTGTCCGGTGCCCTTAACAAAGCGGGACTTGATATCAGCGAATCCCCGGTCAGCGCTGAGCAACTGGCCGGTGTGCTGCAACGGATTGCTGACAACACGATTTCCGGCAAGATTGCCAAAACCGTGTTTGAGGCCCTATGGCAGGGCGAAGGTAAAGATGCTGACAGCATCATCGAAGCCAAAGGCCTGAAACAGGTCACAGATACCGGTGCGATTGAGAGCATGATCGATGAAGTGCTGGCCAACAATCCGGATCAAGTTCAGCAATACCGTGATGGTAAAGAGCAATTACTGGGTTACTTTGTCGGCCAGGTGATGAAGGCCTCTAAAGGCAAAGCCAACCCGGCCCAGGTTAATGAGATTCTGAAGAAAAAGCTGGCTGGCTAGAGATCAGCCCGTTTGGATAGCCACAAAAAGCCGTAAGACCTATTGCGGCTTTTTGTATTTTTAGCCCATGATAAATTGTGAACTGATTCACAGATTTTATTGCGGACTATTTCCCCAGACCGATTGAACTGATGTAGTATCAATCGTTGGTTTAATAACGCTACTTGTTCCGGCGCAGGATGCGTCGCTTATACGGAGCCAGATTCGCTTACTCATGAAGTTTGAACAGGAACACCTCCCCGCCAAGACGGGCATTAACAAATTGCCTTCCTCCTCACCTTTGCCGGATGCAAACTGGGTCTTGGTTTTCGGTTCAGTCAACCGTTTCAATGAACGCGGTTTCGCCAAAAGCCTGAGAAAACGCTATCCCGAGGCACAAATTATCGGTTGCACGACCTCAGGCGAAATTACCAGCGAAGGCGTCTACGACGACAGTATTCATATCACCGCAATGAAGTGGGA
>CAYMEE010000009.1:35713-60321 GCA_964389455.1 uncultured Methylophaga sp.
CAGACTTTACTGATTAACAACGACAAAATTCAGGATCGCGTGGTGATTGCGGTTGGCATTTACGGTGAAGATGCCATTGTCACCAGTGGGGCGCTGGGTGGCTGGAAACCCTACGGTCCGCCGCGACAAATTACCCGCTCCAACAAAAATGTGGTCTATGAGCTGGATAACAAGCCGGCATTACCACTCTATAAGATGTACATCGGCTATTACGCCAATGAATTACCCGCTTCCGGTCTGAATTTTCCGTTCGCCATAATGGACGAGAAAAACGTCAATGTGATTCGCACCCTGTTGTCAGTCAACGAGAAAGACAACAGCCTCACTTTTGCCGGGAATATCGATCAGGGCGCGACCGTACGTTTCCTCAAGTCCGATCATGACAGCCTGGTGATGGGCGCCAGTGAGGCGGCGCGCCAGATTCTGCAGAAAGACGTCAATATCAATGACAAAGCACTGGCAATATGTGTCAGCTGTGTCGGTCGCAAACTGGTGATGGAGTCACAGGTGGCTGATGAGGTGTTTGCGGTTCAGCGTTTGTTGGGCATGCAGACCGGTATCACCGGTTTCTACTCCAATGGTGAAATCTGCTCCGGTGAAGACGACAGTCACAGTCAGTTACATAATCAGACCATGACTATCGCCTACCTCAGCGAACATAACGCTTAAGCCAGTTCTCTGGCAGCCGCGAGCAAGGCCAGCCTGGCAATCACGCCATAAGCATAGAAGCGGTTGGGCTCGGAATCCGGCTGCTCATTGAGATCCGGCGTAATACAGGACTGAGCAAAAGCCAGTGGTTCGAAGTGCATGCCCGGTGCATTGAGGTTCTCATCCGCGCCGCGATCGGTGTGCACCCGATAGAAGCCGCCGATAACGAAATGGTCCATCATGTAAATGACCGGTTCTGCCACTGCCTGATCATCCCCCAGGGTTTCAAAGGTATAAACCCCCTCTTGCACCAGCACATTATCGACCACCAGCCCCTCTTTGGCCGATGACATTTTATTGCGTTGTTTGCGGTTGAGATTGTAAATATCATCAGGGCTTTTCACGGTCATGATACCCATGCCATAAGTCCCGGAATCGGCTTTCACAACAACAAAAGGCTCCCTGTCGATGTTGTATTCACGGTATTTGCTGCGGATCGACATCAACAGGTTGTCGATATTGCGGGCCAGACATTCCAGCCCGGCTTTTTCTTTGAAGTTCACCTCACCACACTGCAAGGTCAGCGGCGAGATCAGCCACGGGTCGATATCAATCTGCTGAGCGAACTCCTTGGCAACCGCGCTGTAATGACTGAAATGATGCGACTTTTTGCGGGTTGACCAGCCCGCATGCAATGGCGGCATGATTTCCTGTTCCAGCCCCTCCAGAATCGCCGGGCGTCCTGCTGAAAGATCATTGTTCAGCAGCACCAGACAGGGTGAGAAATCATCCACTGCCACCCGGTTGCCTTTTCTGACCAGAGGTTCCAGCAGACATTGCTTACCCGAGGGAAGGTCTACCGTCACAGGCTCGGTAATATCATCACGCAGGCTGCCGATACGAGCTTCCAGCCCTGCTTTCTGAAAAATGTCTCGCAGCGTTTCCAGACTCTCCAGATAGAACAGGTTGCGGGTATGGTTTTCAGCCACAATCAGCACCCGTTTGGCCGTCGGGCAGGCCCGTTCCACCGCGGACTGAGCCGCCTGTATCGATAACGGGATAAATGACGGATTTAAATTATTAAAGCCAGCCGGGAACAGATTCGTGTCCACCGGCGCCAGCTTGAAACCGGCATTACGTAAATCGACCGAGGCATAGAATGGTGAGGGCGTTTTAAGCCACTGTTCACGAAGCCAGGTTTCGACCTGGGTTTGTTTTTCCAGAAGGTGCGATTCCAGTTGCAGCAATGGGCCGTTGAGGGCAGTGATCAGGTGCGGAACGCCAGTGGTCATATTCTATCTCGCTGTTGGGGTTTGCAGGTTGCGACAAAAGTGCTGCCTATACTGTGACATGGGTCACAGTTTGCGTTTTTCAAGTGGTACATACTCGTTGGTCGTTTAAATTCAGGCCATGACACAACGAAAAAGGCTGTTTTTACATTACTAGCCTGCAGACTAAAAATCGGTTATCTTCGTTCCTCAGGGCTCTATGTAAGAAATAGAATGATGACTTTATCAGGTAATGCATGACCGTGAGCGAGAACCAATCTGAATTTTCCGGCCTGAAGGTCATGGTGATTGATGACAGCAACACCATTCGTCGAACCGCTGAAACTTTACTCAAAAAGGCCGGTTGTGACGTACTGACAGCTGACAATGGTTTTGAAGCCTTGCCAGTCATCAGCGCCAATCATCCCGATATTCTCTTTATAGACATTATGATGCCTCGTCTGGATGGATACCAGACCTGTGCCTTGGTGAAAAATAACCCCAAGTTCAGGGACATCCCCGTCGTCATGCTCTCCAGTAAGGATGGCTTGTTCGACCGGGCAAAAGGACGTGTGGTCGGTGCGGAACAATACCTCACCAAACCATTTACCAGAGACGACCTTCTGGGAGCCATCCGTAAACATTTGCTTGAAAAACACCAGGACGCTGAATAGCTTATGGCACGGATTCTGATTGCTGATGACTCACCCACCGAAGTCTACGTATTACAAAAAATGCTGGAAAAAAATGGACATCAAGTCCTGGTTGCCGAGGACGGCGAGCAGGCTGTCGAACAAACCCAGCAAAAAAAACCAGATCTGATTTTGATGGATGTGGTGATGCCCAATCTGAATGGTTTCCAGGCGACCCGCAAATTGACCAAAGATCCGGAAACCAGCCATATTCCGATTATCATTGTCTCCTCCAAAAATCAGGAGACCGATAAAATGTGGGGTCTGCGCCAAGGGGCCCGGGGCTATCTGGGAAAACCTGTCACCGAGCAGGATCTGATGCAGCAAATCAATGACTTGCTAGGACAGTGATCGTGGCCTCCTTACAAACCCCTGAAGACATCATCTCCCTGCTGCATGACATGGAACGCCGCAGCAAACAAAAGGCTGCGGGGCTCGGACAAGAGGATATCGCGGGACACAGCTGGACCGCGATTGGTTTTCGTATCGGCCAACAGCATTTTGTCACGCCTTTAAGCCAAACCCGCGAGGTTTTCCCCGTACCGGAACAAATTACACCGGTGCCAAAATCCCAGCGCTGGGTATTCGGCATCGTCAATCTGCGCGGTGAATTGCTACCGGTTTTTGATCTCAATCTGTTTTTGCATGATAAACCGGTCAAGCTGACCAAACGCAGTCGCATCATCGTTATCAATGACAGTGATATCGTCAGCAGCGTCACCGTTGACGAAGTATTCGGCTTGAAACATTTTCAGCAACAGCCCGAAACTATGGCTACGGGACATGCCGATGAAACTGCAGCCTACGTGAGCGGGACTGTCTATCAACAGGAGATCGCATGGCAGGTTTTCAGTTTCAAGCACCTCATCAGCGATCCCCGCTTTCTTAATGCCGCCGCCTAACTATTGATATCAGGATTAAGGTTTATGACATCCACCAGCAAGCTCTTTTTTTCTTCCCTGATGCGCAGACAAAACTGGCTCAACCTGTTTCTTGTGATTGTGTTCAGCATCGTGACGCTAGGCGGCCTATGGCTGATAGCCAGCGGTCAGTATCAGGTCTACTACGATAATATCCTGCATATCAGTATCGCTGTGGCCGTGGCCTTTGTTATGACACTGATTCTAGTGGTCAGGCTGAGCTTCCCATCTATCCGTGCTCTGAAAGCCTCAATGGACGAAATGGAGTTACAGAACCGTCATAATCAGGATGCTATTTTGCGACTGCTGGACGAGATGGGCGACCTGGCAGATGGTGATTTGACTGTCAGTGCCACCGTCACCGAAGATATCACCGGGGCCATTGCCGACTCGGTCAACTACACCATTGATGCGCTTCGCAGCCTGGTTGAGCAGATCAACTCCACCACCCTGCAGGTCGCTTCTGCAGCTCAGGAAACCCAGGCTACCGCCCTGCATCTGACTGATGCCAGCGAACATCAGGCGCAGCAAATTACCGAAGTGAGTTCAGCCATCACCCAGATGGCCGGTTCCATCGAGCAGGTGTCGGAAAATGCCAGTCAGTCCTCAGAAGTAGCGAAACAATCGGTTTCCCTTGCTAATCAGGGTAATACGGCGGTGAAGAAAGCGATTCGAGGTATGGATACTATCCGGGAGCAGATCCAGGAAACCTCCAAACGTATCAAACGACTGGGCGAAAGCTCGCAGCAGATCGGTGACATTGTTGAGCTGATTAACGACATCGCCGAACAGACCAATATCCTGTCTCTGAATGCTGCGATTCAAGCTGCGATGGCGGGTGAAGCAGGCCGTGGTTTTGCCGTGGTGGCAGATGAGGTTCAGCGTTTGGCCGAGCGCTCCAGTAATGCAACCCGTCAAATCGATGCCCTGGTAAAAACCATCCAGAGCGACACCAGTGAAGCGATTGCTTCAATGGAGCAAAGTACTTCAGAAGTGGTGTCCGGGGCCAGGCTGTCACAGGATGCCGGTACCTCTCTGGAGCAGATTGAAGCGGTGTCGCAACAGCTGGCTGAATTGATCAATAACATCACCTCGAATGCCAAACAACAGGCAACAGCGGCAGTAAGCACCTCTGAAAGCATGAATGTGATTCAGGAGATCACTATGCAGACCTCGACCGGTACCAACGAGAGTGCCGCGGCGATCGGGCGTCTGCTGGATCTCACCAATGAACTACGTAAGTCGGTCTCCGGCTTCAAGCTGCCACAGTAAGTCAGACTAGGCGGGGGCGAACAGCGAACATGGCTCAATTAATCAAAGGCAACTACAACGCTTTGATGTGGCTGCAAACCGAACTGCAGCAGTCACTCACTCATGCCTTGAATGCCATGAACAGCCACATAGACGGTGAAGGCGACAGCAAGACCCTGTCAGACTGTACCGAGGCCCTGTACCAGGTTAAAGGCACTCTGGACATGGTCAATATCCACGGTGCTGCCATGCTTGCCGAGGAAATGCAGCACACCGTGATGGCGCTGCGTGATAATAAAACCAGCAATAAAGACCAGACCGAAGACGCGCTGGTGCGGTCGCTATTACTGCTGCCCAATTACCTTAAGCTGCTCGGTGAAGACTTTGAAGATCACCCCCTGTCACTGCTCGACAGCATCAATGAGTTGCGCCAGGCCAGAGGTGACCAGACTCTGACCGAAGAATCACTGTTCAAACCACTACTGACCCAGCCTTTGCCAGACAGTATCGCGCCAAATCCGCATCGCAAACTGCCGGAAATTGCGATTGAAAAACATAAACTGGGGCATGCATTCCAGGTCATGCTGCTGAACTGGCTGCGTAAACAGGATGATGAGAGTCTGCGCAAAATGCGTGGCGTCGTGCATTATCTTCGCCTCGCCTGCCAGGAAGAAAAAATTACTCTGTTGTGGTGGGCGGCAGAAGGCTTGCTAGAAGCGCTGGAACAACAGGGGTTAGCGGCTGATCCCGCAGTGAAACAACTGCTGGGTAAACTGGTCATGCCAATAAAAACCCAGTCTGAACAGAGTGAAGCAGTACTATTACAGAATTTCCCCGGAGATCTGGTCAACCGTTTGCTGCGGTTTGTAGCCCACGCTCAGAGTCATGGTCCGCAGGTCACCTTGCTCAAAACGACCTTCCATCTGCACTTTTTTGATCATAAGCAAAAAATCTATGGCATGAGCGATAACGCGCTCGGCGATGCTCACCTTGCTCTGCTGGAACAGCTGGAAGATTTAAAAACTCAGATTGATCATTATTCTCCCGACCAGGATCTCGATAATCAAAAACTGGATGCCATCCTGCAGCAATTGCAAAGCATGACTGATACGCTGGCATTACTGGCTGAGTATGAAGCCAGTAATCTGCTGCATCATCAGGCCGAAAGAATTCAGGCGCTGATTGATGACGGTCAAAGACCGGATGAGGTCATGCTGACAGAAATGGCCGACGGCTTGCTGCAGGTGGAACAGTTCCTTCAGGCCACTACCCAGGCTGATGTCAGTGAAAAACTGCGCGACACAGTAATCACTGAATGTCTGCTGGAAATGGCCAACATCAAGGAGACACTGACACTGATGAGTCAGGCCCAGCGTCACCCGGATGAACTGGGCGAAACAGAGCAACAGTTAGCGTTGATTACCGGTAGCCTTGAGATGCTCAACTATCCGGAAGCTGCCGACATTCTTAAGCATACTGTCGACAAGATTCATCAGCAGAGTGAGCGTCGCGAAGCCTTTACACCTGCTCAACTGAACCGGCTCGCCGATATCCTCGCCTGCTGTGACATCTACATGGAAGGGATACGTCAGCATGGTCATGCAGAAACCAATTACCTGGATGACGCCGCTGAAAAACTGGTGGATTTTGATCAGCCTGAAACAGTGGAGGAAGCGTCAGCGATTTCAAATGAGTCCGCCACTGACGCACCTCAGGATCCGGCGCTGGAAGAACTGGAATCACTGTTAAGTACTGAAGACACTGCTTTATTGCTTGAAACTGAGCCAGAGCCAGAGCCAGAGCCAGAGCCAGCAGATTTAAGTCTTGACTGGCCTGCAGAGCAAGCCTCTGAAACCGAGACTGTTGAGGCATCGACAACGTCATTGCCATCTGATGAAACAACCGAATGGCATTTCGCTGAGGGTGTCGATCCGGAAATCGCCGAAGTCTTTATCGAAGAAGCGCAGGAAGTGCTGGCAGAACTGGACGAATTGATGCCCCAGTGGCTCCAACAGGGCAATACGGCGGTACTCAGCGATATTCGTCGTCATTTCCACACCCTTAAGGGCAGCGGTCGCATGGCCGGTGCCATGGTCATTGGTGAACTAGCCTGGGCTGTCGAGCAGGTGCTCAATCATGTGATTGACGGTACCCGACCAGAAACAGAACAGGTGCAACAACTGACAGCGGAATCTCACCAGTTGATACCGGCTTTAATTGCCCGCTTTACACGCGCCGATAATAGTTCGCCAGTGGAAGTCGACGCTTTACACGCACTCAGAGACAATTGCCTGGCAGCTGAGTCAGCTGCTCCCGTTGCTCCAGAAGACCTCACGCCTCCGGCTGCAGACTCAGAAACACTGGACTGGTCAGATACTGAGGAAGAACAGATTGAGCTTGTCGATCAGGATCAAGATCTCATCATTATCGAACCAGAGACAGATCCATCGCTGGTTGATTTTGATGTTTCTGTTTATCAGAACGCCGAAGAGCTCACCGAAGAACAGCCGGAGTCTCCGTCGTTCAATGTTGATACGGACGTTCTAACCTCTGTTGAGCGCTACATCAGAGCGCAAGCTAAAACCTCAGCTGCTGATATCAGTGAAGAAATATTTGAGCTGGATGAATCCCCCTTGCAGCCTGAAGCTCAAGCGGCAGATATGGCAGAAATGCCAGAGGAAAAACCGCTCACAAGCGTAGAAGCTTATACACAACGTCTGCAGCAGGAAACGGGCGTAGCGCGTTATCTGCGCCAGAATAAAGCCTCAGGGAAATCAGCGGCTGCACTGACGCCACCCTCCGTCAAACCAACAGTTCCCGTTTTCAAACCACTGACAAACGTAGATCGCTATCTGATTAACCTGGCTCGACAACAACGTCCGGCGACCAGTGTCGATCGCTATCTTGCGATACAGGATGCGCATCTGGAGGCCGATAAAGTTGCTGAGGAAGAGGATAATGAGCTGCTGCAGATTTTTGCTGCCGAGGCAGCGCAGCATATCTTGACCCTGCGGCAAGGTCTCGATGACATCAGCTTCTCTCGTCAGGTCACCAAACCTATTCTGAGAGCTGTGCACTCTCTCAAAGGCTGTGCCAATATTGCCGGCATTAAACCGATGGGCATCGTCGCGACCGAATTAGATGCGGTGATGAAACAACTGCATGCGCAAGATAGTGTGCTGGACAGCGGGCAGATGCAACAGCTTGGATACATCGTTGAGCAACTGGACCAGGTGCTGCTGAGTATTACTGATAATCAGCCCGAACCGGATATCCGCGATTTATCAGCAGCCGTCAGCCAACTCAAACCAGCCTCTGAAGACACCGCCGCCAGCCCGATCATTGACCCTGAATTTCTGGTTGTCTTCCTGGAAGAAACCGATGAGTTGCTGGATGCCTATACCCGGCAATTAGCTCACTGGCAGCAACAGCCGGACGATGAGGATAATCTGCAAGGCCTCGAACGGACGCTCTATGACTTGGAACAGGCAGCCCAGCAGGCCGAGCAGCAGCATATTGCTGACGTCTATGCAGCTTTATCACGCCTGATCCAACAACTTCAGCCCGATGCACCCGGACTCAATGATCTGCTTGAGCTTGGGTATGAGCAGCTTAACCAGCACATCGAAAATCTGCTACAGAACAAACCTCACACTGCAGACTTCGATTTCGCCGCCAGGGTGGACAGCTATCTTGCCAGTCAGTCTGCGCCTCAGCATGTCGCCCCGGAAGTGGACGTCGATGAGGCTGAGTTTGTTATCCCTGATGATGTCGATCCTGAACTGCTCGAAGCCTTCAGCGAGGAAGCCTCTGAACTGCTGACCTCAAGTGGACAGGCCATCAAGGCCTGGCAACTGGAACATGACAGTGCTGTCGACCAACTACAGTTACAACGTGACCTGCATACGCTGAAAGGCGGCGCCCGCCTGACCGGCATTACCCCCATGGCCGATCTGACTCATCAGATTGAAACCCTGGTCATTGCCGTCAGTGAGCATAAAGTCCCGGCGGATGAAGACTTCTTTGATTTACTGCAGCGCTGTCAGGATAAACTCAGTGAAATGCAGGAACAGCTGGCGCAGAGACAATCATTGCAAACCGCCCTGTCACTGATTCAGGAAATCAGCTGGCGCACTGAAGGCGCTGACCTTGATATCGATGACAGACCGCTGCCGGAACCGGAAAAAGTCATTAGCACCGCAGCGGAACCTGAGCCGCAAATTACTAGCCAGGAACCGGAAAAAACACCTGCGAAACCTGCCTCACAGCATGTGGAGCAGGTCCGGGTTCGTGCCGATCTGCTCGACTACCTGACTAATTTTGCCGGCGAAGTCAGTATTTCCCGCGACCGGGTAACTCAGCAGCATACGGCTTTGCGTCAACAGCTGCGGGAAATGGAGGAAACAGTCAGCCGCCTTCATGATCAGTTGCGCAAACTGGAAATTGAAACCGAAACCCAGATCTTGTTCCGGTTCGAGGATGAACGGCTGAATCAGGAGTCTGACTTTGACCCGCTGGAGCTCGACCGCTTCTCAATGATTCAACAACTGTCGCGGGGTCTGACTGAGAGTGTTATCGACTTGAATGACATTAGTCATTCGATGGATACCCTGGTCAAAGAGACCGACGCCATCCTGCTGCAGCAGTCCCGCCTTAATGCTGACTTGCAGGAAGGCCTGATGGCCACCCGATTGCTGCCTTTCAGTGGTGTCGCGCCGAGACTGGAACGAATTGTCAGACAAACTGCCAGCGAACTTGATAAGAAAGCGGACTTCACCATCCGTGGCGCCGAACTCGAAATGGATAGAACGATCCTGGACCGGCTGGTAGCGCCGCTGGAACACATCCTGCGTAACGCCATAGCTCACGGCATTGAGTCACCCGGTGTTCGTCTTGCCAATGGCAAATCGGAGCAGGGTCATCTGCAATTGCAGATCCTGCGTGAAGGGTCGGAAATGGTGGTGATAGTCAGTGATGACGGTCATGGTATTGATGTCGAGAAGGTTCGCCAGAAGGCACTGGCACAAAACCTTATTACAAGCGATGACAATCCCTCCGATGATGAACTGATTCAACTGATCCTGACTTCAGGCTTCAGCACCGCCGAGAATATCTCCCAGTTATCCGGCCGTGGCGTCGGTATGGATGTCGTCAGTAACGAAATTCGTAGCCTCAAGGGTCGCCTGACTATCCAGTCACAGCGCAGTAAAGGCACGCAGTTTGTTATTCGACTGCCGCTGACACTGTCAGTCATTCAGGCTTTACTGGTCAAGATCCAGGATGAGCAATATGCCGTGCCTTTGGGCAGCGTCAATGCCGGGGAAAGGATCAGTGTGCGTGATATCAAACTGATGCTGGGCACCCATGCGCCGAAATACAATTTCCAAGGTGAACAGTATGATTTCATGCCACTCGCCTCGCTTCTGGACAAACCATTAAGCCTGCCAGCCGATCTCAAACATCAGTTGCCTTTATTGCTGTTCCGCTCAGGTGAAATGCGCATTGCGCTTCTGGTCGACAGCATTATCAGCAATCGAGAGATAGTGATTAAATCGGTCGGACGCCAGCTTGGTACCATTACCGCAGTCAATGGCGCCACGATCCTCGGTGACGGCCGGGTGGTCTTCATTCTGGATATTCCCACCCTGATTGATACATCGCGGGATATTCACCTCGACAATAATGATGCTGTCAATCTTGAACGCGAACTGGCGCACATCCAGGAGCAGCCTCCTGTGGCCATGGTCGTGGATGACTCAATCACCATGCGAAAAGCCTCCGGCAACCTGCTCAAACGGTTGGGCTTTGAAGTCCTTACAGCCCGGGATGGGGTGGATGCCTTGTCACAACTGCACGAGCAAAAACCCGATATCATTCTGCTGGATGTGGAAATGCCGCGCATGGATGGCTTTGAGTTTGCTTCCATTGTCCGCAACGATGCGCAATTCCGTCATCTGCCGATCATCATGATTACCTCCCGTACCGGCCAGAAGCACCGTGAGCGAGCCCTCGAAATTGGTGTGAATGCCTACCTCGGCAAGCCTTACCAGGAAGATGAACTGGTCAGCCAGATGCAGAAACTGCTTGGTCAACAGCGTTTCCCCGGTCAGCGTAACTAACCTCAGGCTCAGATATGACAGCACAAGCACAACAGGCACAGTTCATCCATTGCATGCTGATACCTTTGCAACGACATTATCTGCTGCTGCCCAACAGCAGCATCGCCGAGGTGATTCCCCGTACCGGAGTCATTCACGAGCAGGCCGGCGACTCCTCATGGCTAAGCTTCATTGACTGGCAGCAACAGCGTCTGCCGCTGGTCTATCTGGAAAACCTGCTAACTGATGGCGCCGAACCACAATCGGCCGGCAATAAACTGTGTATCGTCAACGGGATTAATCCCGGTGCAGATATCGATTATTATGCGATACCCTGCTCGGGTTCACCGCAGCTGATTACCCTCAACCAGGCAGCGCTGCACCTCACCCACGATGATAATAATTCGCCCTATTTGCACTGCCAGATCAAGATTAGTAACAAGGTCGCCCTGATTCCTAATCTCGACCAGATCGAGGCCAGTATCCGCAATCAGCAGGACTGAATCGGCGCGAAATTATTCCCTGCAGTTTTGTGATCAAAACCTGCTGATTTTTACCCGGATCATGGTTTAAGATAGCGCCATGCGATGGATGAAAACACTGTGGTTTTATCTTGCCTTTCTGGTGCTGCCGACTTTTGCATTGGCAGACAGTAATGCGCAGCTTGAAAAACAGCGTCAGACCTTTCAGTTTGCGCTCAAAGCGCTGGAGACCAATCAGATCTCCCTCTACCGTCAATTTCTTGAAAGACTGGACGGTTACCCATTGCAGGGCTATCTGCAATATCTCTATCTCCGCCATCGGTTGGAGCAGGTCTCAACAGCGGAAATTGACTCTTTCCTGAACCAGGAAAAAGACACTTTCTATGCCGACAGGCTACGGGCCTTCTGGCTGGAAAGGCTGGCCAAACAACAGCGCTGGCAGGACTATCTGACATTCTATCAGCCCCCACAATCAGCTGAGCGCGAGTGCTACCAGTTACAGGCATTACTGGCCACCGGACAGCGCGATCTCGCTTTTGAGCGGACCCCGCAAATGTGGTTGGTGCCTCATTCCCAGCATAAAGCCTGTGACCCGGTTTTTGCCCACTGGCAACAGGCCGGCCTGCTCACCGAAGACCTGCGCCGGCAACGCATGATGCTGGCACTACGTGATAATCAGTTTTCGATTGCCAGCTACCTGGCAAGGTCCGGTCCTGAGGCTGCAAAAGAACTTGCCTGGGTGGAACGCTGGAAAACCATTCACAGCAACCCGATATCCTTACTTAAGCAATTACCGGCAAGCCCCCCGGCGGATAATTCCGTCACGCTTGCACGAGATGAAGCCCTGTCCCGTGAGATTATTGTCCACGGTCTGACCAGGCTCGCCCGCCGCTCACCCGAGCAGGCTTTTGAACAGTGGCAGAAACTACGTGATCATTATCAGTTCAGTGAGCAGGATCAGATTGAAGTACGCCGTGCTATCGGTACCTGGGCTGCTCTGAACCGCGATGACAGAGCCTTGATCTATTTTGGCAATATTCCCGGCGGAGAATGGCAGGCCCGCGCTGCTATCTGGCAACAGGACTGGCGCGCCGCAATCAAAGCCATTAAGCAGATGAATATTGATGAGCAGGCTTCAACCCGCTGGCAATACTGGTTGGGTCGGAGTCAGGACGGGCTGGGGCAGGATGAAGCCGCCAGAGAGACGTTTGCCGCCATTGTCGGTCAGCGTGATTATTACTCTTTCCTTGCTTCCGATGAGTTGGCCAAACCCTATGCCATGAACCATCGGCCGATTAGTGTATCGTCCGAAGTCATCAAGGATTTCCGACAACAGCCTGCGGTGCAGCGGCTGCATGAGTTCTACCAGCAGGATATGATGCTGGAAGCTCGTCGTGAAGCCTATTATCAATCTCAGCATCGCAGTGATGCGGAACTGCAGATGCTGGCCACCCTCACCCATGAGTGGGGCTGGCATAACCAGACCATTGCCCTGCTGGGCAAAGCGCAATACTGGGATGCGCTGGATCTGCGTTTCCCGGTCATTTTCGATAAGGCGATGCTGCAGGCGGGTCAAAACACCGGCCTTGATCCCTCCTGGCTACTGGCCATCGCCCGTCAGGAGAGCGCCTTCAATCCTACCGCCCGCTCGCATGCCGGCGCGCTGGGTCTGATGCAATTAATGCCCGACACCGGCCGGCTTATCTCCAAGCTGATCAATCGACCATTGAAACAGCTGGATGAGTTGTATCACCCAGAACGCAATATCGAGCTAGGCAGTGCCTATCTCAAGCGCATGCTGGATGAGAATCAGCGTAACCCGGTACTTGCCACTGCGGCCTATAATGCCGGTCCGCACAGGATTAATCGCTGGCTGCCCACAGAGCCGCTCGATGCCACCATCTGGGCAGAAAACATTCCATATAATGAGACCCGTCATTATGTCCAGACGGTGATGAGTTACGCCGCCATTTTTGACAGTCAAAGAAACCAGGTCATTAAACCGTTGTCAGAACGTATGCCTGCAATCAAACCCAAAACACCATAGACTGTTGTTATGCAATGCTTTCTCGTAGGCGGCTGTGTCCGTGACAAACTGCTGGGATTACCGGTTAAAGACCGTGACTGGGTCGTGGTCGGCGCTGATCCTCAAACCATGCTCACCCAGGGCTTCAGACCGGTGGGTAAGGATTTCCCAGTATTTCTGCATCCGGAAACCCAGGAAGAGTATGCCTTGGCACGCACCGAGCGTAAATCCGGTCGGGGTTATCATGGTTTCAGCTTTTATGCCGCGCCGGATGTCTCGCTGGAACAGGACCTGGCCCGCCGTGATCTGACGATTAACGCTATCGCCGAAGATGAAAACGGCGAGATTATTGACCCCTTTAACGGCCAGCAGGATCTGCAGCAAGGGATTCTGCGTCACGTTTCACCGGCCTTTGTCGAGGATCCGGTTCGGGTGCTCAGAATCGCCCGCTTTGCAGCCCGCTTCGGCTTCAGGATCGCCGATGAAACCAAGGCCCTGATTGCCGACATGATCACGGCCGGAGAGTTGGAATACCTGGTGCCTGAACGGGTCTGGCAGGAGCTGTCCAAAGCGCTGCAAAGTAAACAGCCCTCCTTGTTTTTCACCACACTTCGTGATGTCGGCGCGCTTAAAGTGCTGTTCCCGGAAGTTGATGCTCTGTTTGGTGTGCCGCAGCATCCCAAATGGCACCCGGAAGTGGATACAGGGGTGCACGTGATGATGGTGATTGACCAGGCAGCCAGGCTGTCCGATCAGGTCTCAGTGCGCTTTGCTGCGCTGTGTCATGATTTGGGTAAAGGCCAGACCCCGGCAGATATTCTGCCCAGTCATAAAGGCCATGAAGCAACCAGCATTCAATTGACACGGGATTTGTGTGAGCGCTTGCGCGTCCCTAAAGAGACCAGCAACCTTGCCGTCAAAGTCGCCGAGTTTCATACCGATGTGCATCTGCTGTTCGAACTCGATGCCGAGCGCGTACTGAACGTACTGGAAGGTGTGGATAGTTTCCGTCGCCCAGAACGTTTCCAGCAGTATTTACTGGCGGGTGAAGCTGATTTCCGTGGCCGCCCCGGCTATGAAGATGCTCCCATGCCTGAAGGCGCTGCCTTCCAGGCCTGTTATGAAGCCGCTGCTGCTGTGTCTGCCACAGAATTTATCGAAGCCGGTCTCTCCGGCATTGCGATTGGTGAGGCGATTCGTCGTAAACGCATCGAAAAGATCGAACAGACCCTGGACGCCTATCGCCCCGCCGCTTAATCCTGCCAGCTGAAAAACCTGTGCTGATAAAGGCTTGCAAGATTACAGGCCGCCCCCATATCACGTATAATCCGCTTATTTTTCGACTTTAATTTAGGACTTATCATGAGCAGTGAACTCTCAGCCAACTGGACCAGCGTTAACGCTGCCTGCCAGCCGCTGGTCGATGCATTGATCGCCGATGCACAGGCCCTTAATCTGGAAATCAGCACCCTGGAAAACGGTACCCGCATCGTTGATGCCGGTATCAACTGCAAAGGGGGCTTGGAAGCAGGCCGCCGCATCGGTGAAATCTGCATGGGTGGTCTGGGCACAGCCACGCTGGGTACCAACAGCGGTTTTGATAACTGGCCCTGGTCGGTTAATGTTCATGCCAAAACGCCGGTGCTGAGTTGCCTCGGCAGCCAGTATGCCGGCTGGAGCCTGTCGCATAAAAGCGAAGACAGCAAATTTTTCGCCCTTGGCAGCGGACCCGGTCGTGCACTGGCTGCCCGTGAGGAACTGTTCAAGGAATTCGGCTACCAGGATCAAGCCGACTCTACCGTGATTGTGCTGGAAGTGGACAGCTTTCCGCCGGTTGAAGTCGCTGCAAAAGTCGCTGACAACTGCGGCATCAAAGCAGAAAACCTGACTTTCATTCTAACCCCGACCGCCAGTCTCGCCGGCGTTATGCAAATCGCCATCCGGGTGCTGGAAGTCGCAATGCATAAAGCACATGAACTGCATTTTCCGCTGGAAAAAATCGTCGATGGTTACGGGGTGACCCCAGTCGCACCACCAGGCGGTGATTTCATGAAAGCCATGGGTCGTACCAATGATGCCATTCTGTTTGGTGGTCAGGTGCATCTGTTTGTTGATGCGACTGACGAAGAAGCCAAAGATCTGGCCGAAAAAATGCCAAGCAATACTTCATCAGACTATGGTCGTCCGTTTGCCGAGATCTTCAAGTCTTACGATTATGACTTCTTTAAGATTGACGGCAGTCTGTTCAGCCCGGGTAAGGTTATTGTGACTAATGCCAACACCGGCAAGAGCTTCAGCGCCGGTGAACTGAATCGCGATCTACTGAATCAGTCTTTCGGCCTGTAAATCCATGAGCGCATCCCGCGTCGTCATTTTCAACGATACTCACGGCTGGCACAGTGAGCAGCTTACGACGGCACTGGGCCGGCAGGGTATTGAGGCGGTGCTGACGGATCTGGCGGAATGCCGAATTGATCTGGACTCCCCAACCGGTCTCTACATTCCGGGTTTTGACAATGCGCTACCGGCCGCGGCCATTGTTCGTGGTATCGCCCCGGGTTTTCTCGAGCAAATCACGCTGCGTATGGATGTGTTACACACACTGGCAGAACTTGGGGTACCCGTGTTAAATCCGGCCACGGCGATTGAACACACTGTAGATAAGGCCCGCACCTCACTACGATTGCATCTGGCAGGACTCAGTACACCTCGAACCTGGGCCTGCGAAAATGCAGGCAGCGCCAGAGCCATTGTTGAACGGGAGCTGTCTGACGGTCAGTTGCTGGTGATGAAGCCACTGTTCGGTTGTCAGGGTAAGGGCATCGCGCTGATTGAGACCCTGGCAGATTTCGAACAACAGGTAGCGGTCGGTGAGGCTTTTTATCTGCAGCAATATGTTGCACCGGAGCAGGTAGGTGCCTGGCAGGACTGGCGCCTGTTGGTGATTGATGGCGAAGTCTGTGCTGCCATGTCACGTCGCTCGCATCACTGGATTACCAACTTTGCCCAGGGCGCCAGTTGCTTCGCGACACCGGTATCTGAAGAAATGCGGCAACTGGCGATCCGCGCAACAGCAGCAGTGCAGGCAGACTACGCCGGGGTTGATCTGATACGCGGCTCTGATGGCCAGTTCACGGTGCTGGAAGTGAACAGTGTACCGGCCTGGAAAGGCTTATATCAGGCCACTGGCGCCGACATTGCCGGGGCGCTGGCAATGTCTGTCAATCAGCGTATCACGACGGCCCAGGCATCCAATCATGCTGTCTGAGTCTCAGATAGCTGAATCTGTTTACTGGGCCTGTGAACAGGAAGTCC
Organism: uncultured Methylophaga sp.; assembly: GCA_964389455.1. Lineage (GTDB taxonomy): Bacteria > Pseudomonadota > Gammaproteobacteria > Nitrosococcales > Methylophagaceae > Methylophaga. The sequence goes on from CAYMEE010000009.1 coordinate 52,414, forward strand.
GCGCGCCCAAACCCGGCAATGTCAACTGTTTCAGCGATGGCCACAATATGGCCGTTGAAGATTTCATTCGCAGCGCGAAAGCCATTACACCGGTTATGGCGCGTCCCGGGCTGTCTGTGGGTGAGCGAATTCTGGGGGCAATACAGGCCACTCGACAGGTCGTTGACTGCAATACCAATCTCGGCATTGTCCTGCTGTTCGCGCCCTTGTGCTGCGCAGCTGAGGGGTGTGAATCATTTGCTGAACTGGCGGACAGACTCAAAGATATCCTGCAGAACCTGACTATTGACGATGCCAGGCTGACGTATCAGGCAATTCGAATGGCCGAAGCTGGTGGGCTGGGACAGCATCAGGAACAGGATGTTAGCGGAGAACCGACCGTGACCCTGTTGGAGGCGATGCAAATGGCTGCCGAACGGGATCAAATAGCCCTGCAATATGTAAGTAATTTCAACACATTATGGCAAATTGGATTACCGGGATTGACAAGTGCGTTGAATTCTGGGGAAAGTGTTGAATGGGCAGCGGCTTTCGCGTATCTTAAGCTCTTATCAGAGGTTCCCGACAGCTTGATTTGTCGTAAGCAATCCAGGGAACAGGCTATCGCAGTGACAGAAAAGGCAAAACAACTTGTTTTTGAAATGAATAAAAACAGTAGGTTAAATGCTTATTTAGATCAGCTCACTGCTTGGGATAAAGAATTAAAGCAGAATGCCATTAATCCGGGAACTACCGCAGACCTTGTCGCGGCAACGCTGTTGCTCCATGCATTTCAGCGCGGGTTTTCTGCTGACAGAATTTCAGTACCATGAAGCATCCAGCGGACGGCACTGAGCAGGTAATACGTTCCTTTATTACGTATAAACCCTTCCTTGCATGCAGGGAGGGAAACATATGAGCCTTTTTAATAATTTTTTTGGAACAGGAAAATATAACATGCCAGTTATCGATCGCGTACTCGTAGGTGAATCTCTGGTCATCGAAGACGGTGACCTAGACAACGTCTCCCACATCGACCTGATCATGGGCCCACGTGGCTCAGCTGCAGAAGACGCTTTCTGCCGCACTCTGACTGACCAAAAACAAGGTGTTAACGGTCTGTTGGCTGTAGTCACACCTAATCTGATGGTTAAACCTGCTACCGTCATGTTCAACAAAGTCACCATCAAGAACATGAAGCAAGCCGTTCAAATGTTCGGTCCTGCTCAACGTGGTGTTTCCATGGCTGTGGCTGAATGTGTTGAAGATGGCACCATCCCTGCCGGTGAAGCTGATGATGTTTTCATCTGTGTTGGTGTGTTCATCTCTCCAACTGCTGACAGCGACGAGAAAATCCAGGATTGGAACTACCGCGCAACTAAAGAAGCGATCAAACGTGCGGTTGCCCGTGAGCCGAAAGCAGCTGACGTTGTTGCACAATACAGATCAACTGAACACCCATTCGGTGCTAAGTAATATCTGATTGGTGATGACCGCCCTTCTCAGAAGGGCGGTTTCACTTTTACTGCATCAGACGCTTCAGTGTCTGTGCGCTGATGGCGCCGGTGTGTAAGGCACTGGCTATCAATACCCCTGTGGCACCGTTTTGCTGTGCTGCCAGCAAATCGGCCTCGTCGCGAACCCCCCCCGCTAAGTACCAGTTCACCTTCCGGCTTACAGACCACTGAGCCTCTAACCACTTCAGATCCGGTCCAAGATTTGACCCAACCCGGTCAAGATTCATCAGGATCACGGCTTTTGTCCACAACCGGGAATCTGAAAATAATTCCTCCTGCCCCAACGGCATCTTATTTTTCTTATCCAAAGATAAGATCAGACTTGAAGCTAGTGCTGCTTGGGTCAGCATGACTGTGTCAGTCAAGGTTTCACTACCGGCCACCCATCGCAAATTGTCGCTATCGCAATCAATTTTCAGCGCTTCATCACCTCTGAAGCCGCTGTCGATCCAGAATTCCGTCTGCGGGAACTGTCGGCTCAAAGACCGGTACAATGCTGCATGCTCAGTACCTTGCTCAATCGCATCCAGATCGGCGATATAAAAACGTTCAAATGGCAGCAGAGCCAGTAAATCTGCAATGACCTCAGCCGGTTCAACAGAGGTTGTTAAGACTGACTTTAAGGCCGGGTAACGTTGACGATTGCCACCACGAGCGTGGACCACTATCCCGCCGCGGATATCGATGACCGGTATAATCTGAAGCATAAATTCTATTCTTATTTTGTCCGCGTCAATGAAACTGACCTGGACATATCATTCATGAGTGTTAAACAGCTTAATGACACTATTTATCTACGAACATCTTACCAGCGGCGCACTCGCCGGGGAGGCAATTTCACCGTCATTGCTGAGCGAGGGTGATGCCATGCTCAAAGCCTTATGTCATGATCTGGTTAAGCTGGACTGTGAGCTCACAGTGATGCGTGACAACCGTTTGCCTGCATTGAAGGATCTGACTGGCAGGATTTCAGTATTGCCCATCAACAATCCACAAGATTATCGACAAATCTGGCAGCAGAGTCTGCAGCAACACCAGCAGTTTCTGGTTATCGCACCGGAAACCGATGGGCTGCTGGAACAACTGGTTAATCAGATTGAACATCTGCAGAAACACCATCTTGGCTGCACTGCATCAGCCATCGCACTGTGTAGTGACAAGCTCAAATGCAGTCAATGGCTGAATAGGAACGCCATTCTCAGCCCGGAAACCTTTAAAGCCAGTGAGTGGATGACCGTCATAAAGGCTGACATTCAAGCCGACTGGATTATCAAACCGCGTGATGGTGCCGGCTGCGAGCAAACTTTCAAATTACCGACCCAGGCCGCCATCAGCTATCTCAGATCCCGGTCTACTTCGGAGCTTGAAAACTGCATTATTCAGCCTTTCATCGAGGGCACGGCACTGAGCCTGAGCCTCTTTGTTACGACGCAGGGAATCCATGTTTTGTCGGTGAACCGACAGCTTATTGATGAGTCTGAGCATCAATTACATCTTGCCCACTGCGAAGCCGGTCGCGACGACCTTATAGAGTCTGCCTCGGTCAGCCGACTGACTCAGCAGATTCATGCTACGATGCCCGGACTATGGGGCTTTGTCGGCATTGATCTGGTACAAACTGCTGACTCACTCTGGCTGATTGAAATTAACCCGAGACTGACAGTGTCTTATGCCGAGCCGGCATTGAGACAACAGACGAATCCGGCAGGACACCTGAAACCATTTCTGAAAGAGGATTAAATTGAAACAAGCCGGTTTTTGCGGATGGGATATCGGTGGTGCGCATCTCAAAGTCGCTCGCTGCGATAATCAGGGCCGACTGGAACAGGTCATCCAACTACCCTGTGCACTATGGCGTGGCATTGATGAACTACAACAGTCATTGCGACAGGCCATTGATAGCCTTGACTGCGCCCATGATACCCATGCCATCACCATGACCGGTGAACTGGTCGATGCCTTTGCCCATCGCCGTGAGGGCGTCAACGCCATCATTGACTGTGTTACTCAGATAGTCCCGTCGCAACACTGCCATATTTATGCTGGTGACCAGGGCTGGCTTGACCCCGAACAGGCTAAAACCAACTGGCAGGCTGTGGCTTCAATGAACTGGCTGGCTAGTGCTGCTTTTGCGGCCAGCCAGACCGCGAATGGTTTGTTTATTGATATCGGCAGTACCACTTGCGATATCGTGCCTTTTTCATCGCATCACTTGCGCCCATTGGGCCTGAGTGATCACCAGCGCCAGTTAAGCGGCAGTCTGGTTTATACCGGTGCAATCCGCACACCGCTGATGGCCCTGACGACAGAGGCGCCCTTAAACGGCAAAAAAGTGTCGCTCGCCGCTGAATGGTTTGCCAGCAGTGCAGATATCTGGTTCTTGTTGGGGAAACTCAATGACAACATGATCCAGGATAGCAGTGCTGATGGCATGCCCTGGACAGCAGACCATTGTCGGCAACGACTGGCCAGAATGCTGGCTGCAGATGCTGATGATGCCAGTCACCAGCAATGGCAGCTGGTTGCTCAATGGTTTGCTGAAAAACAGCTACAACGGATCAGCGAAGCCTGTCTGCAGGTGATGACAAGCTGTCCACCAGAAAATGACAGCGCGCTTGTGGGGGCCGGTGTCGGCCGTTTTATCACAGAAATGCTGGCATCAAGGCTAAATCGACCTTATATCGATTTCGCCAGCCTGTGTCAGTCTCAGCCAGCAGCAGCGGACCATGCCCCTGCCGCCGCCCTCGCCCTTCTGGCGGCGCAACAGTTGTCGTAAAATAGACGAATGAGCCAGCAACTCCCACCGCTTTGTATTGAACTGCCCTATCCCGGCGACAGCGAACGCTATTTTCGTCAACTACGTCAGCGTCACTGGCCCGTATTTCTCGACAGTGCCAATACGACCCTACCAGCCGGTCGCTACGACATTATCGCCGCTGACCCTTTCATTACCCTGGAATGCCATGGCGAACAAACTCGGATCAGCAGCAAGACCGGCGTAGAGACAAGGACAGAGGATCCTTTTATTCTGCTTGATGAGCTGTTGAGTTTTTATCAGCAGCCCGCGACTGACTTACCGTTTGCCGGCGGTGCAATCGGTTATTTTGCCTACGATCTCGGCCGTCGCATTGAGACACTGCCGTCAACGGCATCAGATGCCGAGCAGATCCCCGATATGGCCGTGGGCATTTATGACTGGGCAGTGGTAACCGATCATGAGCTGCAACGTTGCTGGCTGGCCAGTTTTGCCCGGGACCCACAAACCCGAGATAAATGGTCTGCGCTGGTCGCATTATTTAGTCATGCAGAAGAGACAAATCAGGAGCCTGACGCTTTCAGTGTCCAGGGTGAACTTCGATGCAATCTGAGTAAAAGTGACTACAGCCGGGCTTTCAGTCGCATCCAGCATTACATTACAGAAGGCGACTGCTACCAGGTTAATCTGGCTAAACGTTTTGAAATCTCTGCAGAAGGTGATCCCTGGTTTGCCTACCGGCGTTTACGGCAGCAGAACGCCGCGCCGTTTTCTGCCTATTTCACGACCGGTGAAGTGACGGTGATGAGTTCGTCGCCGGAACGCTTGCTGCAGGTCCATCATGGTCAGGTAGAAACCAAACCTATAAAAGGCACCCGTCCCCGTGATTTGAGCGACACCAACAATGATCAGGCCTTAGCTCGCGACCTGCAGCGCAGTGTCAAAGACCGGGCTGAGAACCTGATGATTGTGGATTTGCTGCGAAATGATCTGGGTAAGGTCTGTAAAACAGGCAGTATTCGTGTTCCCAAGCCGTTTGCGCTGGAAAGTTTCGCTACCGTGCATCACCTGGTCAGTACTGTCACCGGCACCTTGGCTGAGGATCAATCTGCTGTTACCTTGCTCAGAGCCTGTTTCCCCGGCGGTTCAATCACTGGTGCTCCCAAACTGCGGGCGATGGAGATCATTGAAGAGCTGGAACCCAACCGTCGTGGTGTCTATTGCGGCAGCATCGGCTACATCGGTTTTGACGGCAATATGGACAGCAATATCACTATCCGCACATTGGTCTTCAGCGACAAGAGGCTGCGTTTCTGGGCCGGAGGTGGTATCGTGAAGGATTCTCAGGCCGAGGCTGAGTATCAGGAAGTGCATGATAAAGCCGCGGCAATGCTACGTCTGATCGAAGGGTTACGCTGATCATGCGGATTATTAAACTGGGTGGCAGCCTGTTTCACACGCCGGAACTGAGGCAGTGGCTTGAGCTGCTCGACAGTGCCAGTCAAAACGAAGTGGTGGTCATTGTGCCCGGTGGCGGGCCATTTGCTGATGAAGTTCGTCATGCCCAGCGTCTGCACCGTTTCAGTGACAGTTCTGCGCATCATATGGCTTTGCTGGCGATGGCCCAATTTGGTCTGCTGCTGGCAGATCTGGCACCTAACAGCCAGGCTTTTTATTATCCTCAGCAGCAGGCAGATTCGCTCAAACCGGGTCTCCATGTCTGGCTTCCGGATCGCTCATTACTGAGTATGAAGGATATCCCGCACAGCTGGGACATCAGTTCCGACAGCCTCGCTTTATGGCTGAGTCAGCAGCTGGAAGCGGATGAGCTGGTTATGATCAAGCGCTCTACCGTCGTGTCCAGCCGCATCCAGGCGTTAATTCAGCATGGTGTACTTGATAAGGGCTTCACCGCACTGTATCAGCAGCAACCGGTCCATACCCAGTTATTTCATTTTCAACAGCAGGCCTTATTTCCGGATAAAGGTCTGATCCTGCAATGAATCAGCCACTGGCTGCGAGTCAGGCTGACGCGCTTTTAACAGCATTATTCCGCAATCATCACATCGAAGATGCCAGCATCTCGCCCCATTATCTGGCTCTGTTGAAAGAAGCCGAGTCTTATTTGCGCACCGATAAAGCCGCTCACATGACCCCGGATTTAGCACCGTACAGTCTGCTGGGCATGCAACTGGCGGCATTGCATCAGGGTAATTTACTGTCGGCTGAACTCTACCCTGAACTCAAACAAGCTGAGACAGAGACCCTGAATTGGCTCAGACAATGCTTTTTTATGGACTATGGTCACTTCAGTCATGGCGGCAGTGATAATAACCTGCAGGCTTTATGGCAGGCTCGGGACCATGCTTCTGGCGCGGGGAATACCGTCTATGCCAGCAAGGCGCGACATTATTCGGTCGATAAAGCCTGCCGGATACTGGGGCTGGATCTGCAGCTCATCCGCAGCGATGACAATGACCGGATAGACATTTCAGCACTGGAAACAGCCTGCCGCAAAAAAGCCCCGCTCGCTATTGTCGCGACAGCGGGAACCAGTGCGGCCGGCGTAGTAGATCCGATGCAGTCCGTCTCGGATCTCGCGGCACACTATCAAAGCTGGCTACATATCGATGCAGCCTGGGGCGGTGCCCTCTTGATGCTGCCGGAGCATCGCGATGCACTGAAGAGACTGACTCAGGTAGACAGTCTGGGCTTTGATCCGCATAAATCGCTGTTCCAGCCCCGACCCTGCAGTGTCTATCTGAGCCGGCATGCGAGCAAACACAGTCTCCAGACTGACTATCTTGATAACACGCCCAGTGGGCACCTCACCGGCTCCTACGGCGCAGAACTGTTTATGCCTTTATGGCTTAATCTGAAAATACTTGGCGAGGACTGGTTTTACCAGCAGACACGGGCACGTTTGGAACAAGCCGAGCTTTTTTCAGAATTACTGCGTGAACGGAACATAAAAAACTACAACGGTGGTAGCGGCATTATCTGTTTTGAAGCTGATGGCGAGGCATTCGATAAACTGGTCGCCAGCGGCTTTTTATCCAAAGCTAAAATGAATCAAAAAACCGTCTTCCGGGCGGTATTTTCAGGTTACCGAACGCAGGCTGAGGCATTGTTCAGGGTGTTACCCCTTTCTCCCTGATTTGCTTTTGCACACTGTCAAAGCGCCGCAGCCAGGTGGGAAGCGTATTAAGCGGGGCCGACCACTGATTACTGGCATTGAGGGCAGCCTTTCTGGATGAATAAACGCCGTATATAACTACATGCCAGGGTTTGTTATTGCGCAGGCTGGTAAAAGTGGCCACCTCTCCTGTGAGAGCATGTTTGTCTATAAATTCATCCACATCAGCTGCATCCCAGCTCCCCATTAACTGGAAGGTGTAGTGGCTTGCTTTTTGTTGCAGGACCCAGTCTCTGGTATGTACTGAGGCTGGCTGTTCACCGGCTTGATCTTGACGCTTGCCATCAACATCCGGCTCCACGGCAGGGGCTGGTTCCACCGCTTTCTCATCAGCCAGTTTAATTTCCTCTGCCTCAGCCAGTGCCGAAGTTTCTGCCTGGGTCTGGTTTGGATTCTGATTTATAAGCTCGGTCTCGGTCTCGGTCTCGGTCTCGGTCTCGGTCTCGGTCTCGGTCTCGGTC
>CAYMEE010000010.1:0-11590 GCA_964389455.1 uncultured Methylophaga sp.
GGTCTCGGTCTCGGTCTCGGTCTCGGTCTCGGTCTCGGTCTCGGTCTCGGTCTCGGTCTCGGTCTCGGTCTCGGTCTCGGTCTCGGTCTCGAAAACAGTCTGTTCCGGCGCTGGAATATCGGCAAGCAGCTCCGCCAGCTCTTGTCTGGGATCAGCCCCAGGTGCTGGTTCCTGCTCACCCACAACGACAGTCGCAACCTCTTCCTCTTGGTTCAGCGGTGGCAGAGAAAGCTCCTCTTCAACCTGCTCGGGTCTGTCTATCCAGCTGTTGATTTGCTGCTGAAAAACCAGTGCAGCAGCGATGATCAGGCCCAACACCAACACGACTGACCAGCGGCCAAGTTGTCTGAATACCGGTGGTAAGGTCAATGCCAACTTGGATTTAGGGGCTGTGCCCAGTAGCTGTTGATGGGCAAGTTGATTGATTTTGCCGGGATTGCCAGCTGATTGGCGATAAATTCGCTGCAGGTCACGGCTGTTGAATGGAATGTCCCCATTGTAACCAGCCGCCACGAGTCGTTGCATCAGGTAGACTTCGACTTCCCGGCTTTCCAGTGCAGGCATATCCAGTTTCTGCAGGCTCAGTTCGCGAGAGAGTTTGGGAGCTGCCTGTGCTGTGATAATCGCTTGCCACAGCCCTTGCTCATCCTGTCCCTGCCAACTGAGCCAATCGGCCAGCATTTCCCGCACCGCTTGCGGCTGTGTCTCGATATCCTCTATCAGTAGAACCGGAACAATATTAACCCGTCGGAGCTGTGCCAGGCGTTGTTTTATCTGTGCTTCACAACTTGCCTCATCAAAAGCAGTCTCAGCCTGTAAATCAGCCAATACCGCCTGACATAATTCAAGCTTATTGCCGTTTTCTGGTAGCTGACAGTAATGGATGTCAGAGGCAGCCTGTCGCTGAAGCTGTTTGAGGAGCGTCGATTTGCCCATGCCTTTTTCGGCTTGAAGCAAAATCGGAGTGACGGTAGCCCGAAGCAAATGCTGAATCAGCAGTCGACGCTGCTTGATATGACTGCCGTCATAAAATGCGTTGTCAGGCGTGAACGAGGTAAACGGCGAGTGTGTTAATGCTAGCCGGTTGATATAGGCCGGTTCAGCAGAGGTTGCCGTTAACTCACCCATCGCAGATATTCATCTCCTAGCCCTGAAAATGTGTCAACGTTTGCTGCAGTTTGGCAGGGTCATAATCATCGCTGATCACAGCCTCACCGATGCCTTTCAACAGAATCAAACGGATAACACCATCCTGCACTTTCTTATCGACCGCCATCAAGTCCATAAACTGTTGTGCACTCATGCCCTCAGGCCCTGTCACCGGCAGACCGGCACGTTCAAAAATCGTTTCTATCCGTTTCAGGTCTTGCTGTTGCAACCAACCCAGTCTGACAGACAAGTCTGCCGCCATTACCATGCCTGTGGCGATGGCTTCACCGTGTAACCAGTTACCATAACCCATGCCGGTCTCTATCGCGTGACCAAAAGTATGTCCCAGGTTCAGCAGTGCCCGCACACCCTGCTCGGTTTCATCCTTTGCAACCACATCTGCTTTATCCTGACAGGAACGCTCGATAGCATAGGCCAGCGCCTGTGGATCACGCTTTTTCAGCGCATCAATATTGTTTTCAAGCCATTCAAAAAAGGCTTTATCGTTGATAAGTCCATACTTGATGACTTCAGCAATGCCTGAGGCGAGCTGACGATCATCCAGCGTATTCAGCGTGCTGGTATCGGCTATTACGCATTGGGGCTGATAGAAGGCACCAATCATATTTTTACCCAAAGGGTGGTTCACTGCCGTTTTCCCACCAACCGACGAATCGACCTGTGACAGCAATGTTGTGGGTACCTGAATAAATGGCACGCCTCGTTGATAGCAGGCAGCCGCAAAACCGGCCATATCACCGATGACCCCCCCACCTAGGGCGATAATAGTCACCTGGCGCGAAAAACGTTCATTCAAGAGTTTATCGTAGACCTGATTAAGTACATCCAGCGTCTTGAATTCTTCACCATCAGGCAAAATAACCGCTTCGCAGTGATACTCAGAAAGCTGGCTTTTAACCTTGTCCAGATAGAGTGGTGCTATGGTCTCATTGGTAACAATCAGCACTTCTTTGCGTTTAATATGTTTTTTAAGCAATGCCGGCTGAGACAATAAGTCTTCGCCGATGTATATCGGATAACTGCGGTCAGCTAAGGCAACATTCAGCGTTTTCATGAGCTTGATTTGGCTTTTCCTGTTTTTTTCAGTTTCTTGATCACATCGTTCACCGTGTGCTGAATCGACTGTTCACTGGTTTTTAACACAATGTCGGCCACATCACGATACAGCGGGTCGCGTTTGGCGAGCAATTCTTCGATTTGTTTGCGGCGATCACCGGTCTGCAGTAAAGGCCGTTTCTTATCACGTGCGGTACGCCGGTAGAGCTGCTCCGGCGTGGCAGAGAGATAGATCACATGTCCACGCTGTTTCAGAAAGGCACGGTTCTGTTCTGACAGGACCACACCGCCACCGGTTGCCAGCACGATATTCTCCATGCCCGTCAATTCTTCTATCGCTTTTGTTTCACGTTCACGGAAACCGGCCTCACCTTCCATTTCAAAAATCCAGGAAATGGACACACCGGTACGCTGCTCGATGACTTTGTCACTGTCATAAAACTTTCGGTGCAACGCCTTGGCCAATTGCCTGCCGATGGTAGACTTCCCAGCGCCCATCGGGCCGACGAGGAATATGTTACCTGATATCAATACCCTGCCCTTGAATTATCGATCATAAAAAAGCCGGATCAGATTGATCCGGCTTTAGTAGTTAAAAACGGTCTGAGAGGGATTTTAATACTGCAAGCCCTCTTTCACAATTTTTGGTGTGACAAAGACCAGTAATTCACGTTTTTGATCTGTCTTGGCAGTATTCTTGAACAAGAAACCGACATAGGGAAGATCACCAAAGAAAGGCACTCTTTCAATATTGTCTTGTGTGTTTTGTTCGTATATACCACCGAGAACAACCGTCTCACCATTATCTACCAGCACTTGTGTTTGCACACTGCGTGTATCAATGCTTGGTACACCATTAAATATCGAACCAACCTGATCCTGACTTACCTCCAAGTCCATCACAATGCGGTCATCCGGCGTGATTTGGGGTGTGACATCCAGTTTTAACACGGCTTCTTTGAATGAAACACTGGTCGCGCCACTGGAACTGGCTTCCTGATAGGGAATTTCTGTACCCTGTTCAATGGTCGCTTGTTGCTGATTGGAGGTAATAACCCTGGGTGAGGACACAATTTCACCTCGCCCTTCTGCTTGCATGGCTGATAACTCAAGCTCAAGTATCATACCCAAAGGCAATTTTGCTAGAGCAAGGCCGATAGAGCCCGACGGATTGCCAACCGGTAAATCAACATTCAAATCTGACCCGATAGTGTTATCAGCTCTTACTTGATCGTCGTTATTCTCGTTAAGACTTAACCCATCCAAAGAGCCTGATGCCCCTGCTCCGAGCGTGTTGCTCTGTGCTGATGTTCCAAACCTAACACCTAACTCTTTGTTAAAGTCATTGTTTGCAATGACAATACGTGACTCAATTAACACCTGCCTCACTGGCTTATCAAGATGCTCTATAACCTGCTGGATATCTTCAAGATGCTCTGCAGTATCCCGAATCAGTAATGAATTGGTTCTTTGATCAATCGTGATGCTGCCTCTTTTGGACAAGAAACCTCTTTCACCAGATGATGAACCGCCACCTTGCGAACCAGTTGTACTTAATAACGCAGCAAGCTGGTCTGCTTTGGCAAACTTGATTTCTACTATTTCCGTATAGAGCGGTTCAAGTTCGACCAGCTGTCTCTGCGCCTCAAGTTCCTGCTTCTCTCTGGCCGCGATTTCAGCAGCTGGTGCCACCATCATCACGTTACCACTCTGGCGCATGCCCAGGCCTTTTGATTTGAGGATAATGTCCAGAGCCTGATCCCAAGGCACATTTTTCAAGCGCAAAGTAAGATTGCCGGTCACAGTGTCACTGGTCACCAGATTCATGCCGGTAAAGTCTGCCAGCAGCTGCAGCACAGCACGAACCTCAATATTCTGAAAGTTAAGGGACAGTTTTTCGCCGGTATAGCCAAACTCATCTCTGCTGCCTGCCTGCGGCTCATCAGGCAGTGGCTTGACCTCAACGACCAGGGTTTTCTCTGACTGATAAGCGAGATGCTCGAAGCGACCTTCCGTAGTCAGCGTCAGTTTGGTGGCATTGGCTGCTGACTCAGCATCAATAAATTTAACCGGGGTGGCAAAATCGACCACATCTAAACGGCGGTTCAAATTGTCCGGCAATACCACATTAGCCAAATCAACGACGATATTGCCACGTTGTTCACGGACATCCATCGCAGCATCATCATTGTTAAGCTGAACGATCAAACGAGCTTCGCCATTTTCTCCGCGACGGAAATCAACATCCGTAATTTTAGTAGTCCCGGCAGAACCCGTTTTGGCAGAAGACACAGCCTGACGACCACTTTCAATGGTAATCATCATTTGATTACCACTCTGACTAATGGTGTAGGGGACTTTCTGCAGCAGGTTGATGACCATTCGGGTCCTCTCGCCTGCCTCAACCGCTGAGATACTCCGGGTCGCGCCGACATTGACCTGATGTGTGCGCTCTGTCAATTTGTTCTGAACACCGGCGAAGTCAATAACAATTCTGGCCGGGTCATCGGTGGCAAAGCTGTCAGGTTTAGGAACTGGTTCGGAAAAGGTCAGCTGAATTTTTGCCTTGTCTCCTGGCATGGCGCTGTAACTCAGGTCTCTCAGTTCCGCAGCGTAAGCAGTAACGCTGATAAGCATAAGGCCGATAGCGAGGATGGCTTGATGCATCAGAGATGATATTCCCGTTATTCTTGTCACTGATGTCTGTTGTTGCATATTCAATCCAGTTTGATAGGTCATGTTTTTCATTGCTATTTCACCTCTACTGCCGGTACAGAGGTATCTCTCTCGATAAACCCGCCACGCCCGTTAGCTACAATTTCTCTGAGCTTAATTTCTTCGCTGGTGATGCTTATAATTTCACCGTGGTTACGTCCCATGTAGTTTCCGACCTGTACTCTGTGAATAACGCCATCTGACGCCCGCACCAGAGCCCAGATTTGCGCTTGTTCCAATGTACCGACGAACTGAAGCTCTGCCAGTTCAAAGGCTTCCAGTGCTTCTTTACGGCGATTCTGATCCGGTTGAATGCCATTATCAGCTATCGGCTCAGGCTCAGGCTCAGCCATATCCACAACGGTTGGAACGAATGGATCCCTGAGTTCTGTCGCAGCATATTCAAAATGCTCGTAAGGCTTCATGACCGGAATAGGCGGAATATCTGATTTTTGCTGAGCTTTGACCTGTGCAACATAGGTTTGCAGGTCAGGCTTATCTTGCTGACATGCTGCCGTCATACTCAGAAGAATCAATGCAACAGGTACTTTAAAACACGATTTCATCGATGTTTCCCTATCGACTTTTTGCTCTGTATGCTTAGTTGTCGCCATCGTCAAAGTACCGGTATGTTTTAGCCGTCAGGTTCATCGTCATTTTGCCTGTTTGCTGATTGAGCGGCCCAATGGAGAAGTCATGCATTGTAACGATACGAGGCAGCGCAGATAGACCACTGACAAACTCACCAAATTGATGATAATTGCCGGTGACCGTCATTTGAATTGGCAGCTCTGCATAGAAATCTACAGGCCTCTCACCTTGTGGCTGGAATAACTCGAACTCCAGACCATTAATGAGACCGGTACGAGTGACATCAACCAATAACTCAGGCACTTCACTTTTCTTGGGTAGTTGTTCCAGCATGGAGGAAAACATCACCCGCATTTCAGCAAGCTGTTCTTTATAAGCTTCAAGATTCACGGCTTTGGCTTGTTTCGTCTCAAACTCCTGTTTGAGCTGAGCTTCTTTCTGCTCCAGTGTTTTTAGCTGGGCCTGTTTATCTTTGATGATGAAGTAATAGCCGCCGCCCCACACCAGAGCACATATCAGCAGGATGGCAATGATTTTGACAACCAGTGGCCATTCACCACTTTCATTAAAATCCAAATCAGAAATAGAGGACAGTTCCATTATTCTTCGTCCTTTTTCGCTGGTTGAGACTCATTGACTTCAACAGTGAAGCTACGAATAGCATCGTCGCGACTCGCTGTCCGTTTAATCACTTTAAGTCGTGACTCTCCAAATTCCTCATTTTGGTCAACCTGCTGCATGAACACGGATACACGCGCATTGGATTGCGCGACACCATCAAAATTGATGAGATTGCCTTTACGATTGACCTTCTGCATATTGACACCCTCAGGTATGACCCGAGGTAGTGAGTCAAACACCTTAACGATTTTGGGTCGACTTTCCTGCAGTTCCTGAATCACTTGCATGCGTGCCAGCAAACGCTCACGCTGCTTTTCCAGCTCTTTGATTTCGCGAATTTTTTTATCGACCTTGGCAATTTCCTGCTGTAGAAAAGCATTACGTTGATTCTGTACTTCAATCAGGCTGTCGGCATAGGTCATCACGAGATAGAGAATGACGGCAGCAAACACCAGTCCGGCCAGCAAAGCCACATAAAACTGTTTCTGCCGCTCTTCACGAAGCTCTTCACGCCAGGGCAATAGGTTGATATGTGCCATCAGTCAAAACTCCTCATTGCCAGGCCGCAGGCAATCATCATAGACGGCGCATCATTACTGAGTGCTTGGATTTTTACTCTCGGCCCCAGCACCATATCCGAGAACGGGTTAGCGACTGAGGTTGAGGTGCCGGTTTCCTCTTCAATCATTTCAGCGACGCCCTTAATCGAGGCGCAGCCACCGGCAAGAATGATATGGTCAATCGACTGATATTGCGTGGAGGCTGAGAAAAAGAACTGGAGTGCACGGGTGACCGTCATGGTCATCGCTCGCTTAAATGGCTCAAGCACTTTGGGCGCATAGTCATCAGGCAGGCTGCCATCTTTCTTGGCACGGCCAGCTTCCTGATAGGACAGACCATAATGGCGCTCGATGTCTTCTGTCAGCATCCGCCCACCAAAGGTCTGTTCACGGGTGAATACGATTTTGCCGTCAACCAGCACATGCAATGTGGTGACTGTGGCACCGACATCCGCCACGGCGACGGTCAGCCCCTGGCCATGGTGAGGAAGTTGTCTGGCGATGAGTTCGAAGGCATTTTCCATGGTGTAAGCTTCGACATCGACCAACTTGGGTTTGAGTCCGGCTTTTTCGACCACTTCCGTGCGGGCATCCACATTTTCACGGCGTGATGCTGCCAGCAGTACGTCCACAGCCTCAACATCAGCGGCCGAGGTACCCAGGACTTCAAAATCCAGTCGGACTTCTTCAAGCGGATAGGGAATATAATTTTCGGCTTCCAGCATGACGTTCTCTTCCAATTCACGTCCAGAGAGGCCAGCAGGGAAGGTAACCGTTTTTGTGATAGCGGAGTTGGCTGATACGGCGACAGCCGCTTCTTTAGCTTTGGTGCCTGAGCGCTTGATAGCGCGTCGGATAGCGCCAGCAACTTCATCGCGGTTTTCGATACGACTCTCGACGACTGCGTTAACGGGAAGTGCCTCTACAGCGTAGGATTCTACGGTGTATTTATCTCCTTTTTTATTGAGTTCCAGTATTTTCACTACTGATGAACTGATGTCTATCCCTAATAAAGGAGATTTTTTTCGTCCAAACATCTGTCGCCTCAATCCCAATTGTTCCTTGCGCGATTTACTTACTTAGCACCGCTAGTTAAAGTAGTTTATTAAGATTAATCCGAATGTCAACATAAATCTCAATAAAACAAAGGCTTTGAACTTAGGCACTGTTTTTATTCCTGCCTTTATATATACTCTACTGACTCATTGATTGCGAATTTTTCATCACAATGCTCCGGATTTTCAGCACCCTTTTTAAGGTTTTCGCCGCCCTTTTCATACTGTCACTGATTATAGCGGCAGTAACCTATTTCTTTTTAGCACCGAAACTGCCTGACACTCAGACACTGAAGCAAACCCAGTTCCAAATACCTCTGCGGATATACAGTTCAGAGGGACAACTGATGGCTGAATTCGGTGAAAAACGGCGCATTCCGGTCGAATATCAAGAAATTCCATCACAAATGATTGATGCTTTCCTGGCAGCAGAAGATGATCGCTTTTATCAGCATCCCGGTGTCGATTATCAAGGCATTATCCGTGCGGTCTATTCGCTTTTAATGACAGGTGAAAAAACCCAGGGTGGCAGTACTATCACCATGCAGGTTGCGCGCAACTTCTTCCTGACAAGTGAGAAAACCTACCTGCGCAAGCTCAATGAGATCATTCTGGCTTTGGAAATGGAGCAGGTCCTGAGCAAGGAAGAAATACTGGCTCTGTATCTGAACAAAATCTATCTAGGCAACCGGGCTTACGGTGTCGGTGCAGCTGCAAATGTTTACTACGGCAGGCCCATCAGTGAACTGACATTGCCTGAAATGGCGATGATTGCCGGCCTGCCCAAAGCGCCATCGCGATTTAACCCCATTGCCAATCCCGAACGCGCGATGATCCGACGTAATTATGTTCTCAGAAGAATGTGGGAAGTCGGTTCTATCAGTGAACAGGATTATCAAGAAGCCATTCAGGCGCCGGTCAGCGCCACTTATCATGGCCGTGAAATCGAGGTGTATGCGCCTTATGTGGCAGAAATGGTCCGTACCCGGCTTATTGATGAGTTTGGTGAAGATATCTACACCAGCGGTTTCAACGTTTATACCACGATCCGTGGCGATCATCAGCAGGCGGCTAACCTTGCATTGCAGAGTGCGCTTCTGGAATATGATCGCCGTCACGGCTATCGCGGTCCCGTCGCTGAAGTCGAACTGGAAGAAAACTTAAGTGAAGACCTACTCACTGAGAAGCTGGCTTCCTACGACAGCATCGGACCACTTAAACCGGCTATTGTCACTGAAATCAGTGACGAATCGGCAACTATTTTCATCAAAAAACTGGGTGACGCCACGCTGACACTGGGCTCGATGAAATGGGCGCAGAAGAAACTCAGCACCAATAGCCGCGGTGCCGTGCCCAAGAAGGTCAGTGACGTGATGCAGCCCGGCCATATCATCCGCGTTGAAACCAGAGATAGTGAGAACTGGCAACTGGCACAACTGCCGGAAGCCGAGGGTGCCCTGGTTGCTCTGGCACCGCATGATGGTGCAATCACCGCACTAAATGGTGGCTTTGATTACTTCAATAATAAGTTTAATCGTGTCACGCAGTCCCGACGTCAGCCCGGCTCCGGTTTCAAACCTTTTATCTATTCGGCAGCACTGGAAAAAGGCTACACCGCAGCCAGTATTATCAACGACGCCCCGGTCGTTTTTGATGATCCAGGTCTCGAGAATGTCTGGCGACCGGAAAACTACAGCGGTAAGTTTTTTGGGCCAACCCGTCTGCGCGAAGCGCTGATCCACTCCCGTAACCTGGTGTCGATCAGGCTGCTGCGCGATATCGGTGCCGATTATGCTGTCGAATATGCCAAACGTTTCGGTTTTGACGACACCATGCTACACAAAAACTTATCGCTGGCCCTAGGCAGTGGCAATGCTGCACCCTGGGACATGGCAACGGCTTATGCAGCACTGGCCAATGGTGGCTTTAAAATTGAACCTTATTTGATTCAACGTGTTGAAAGTGCCAATGGTGAAGTCGTTTTCCAGGCTTCTCCAAAAACAGTTTGTGAGACCTGTCAGTTAACTGAGCCAAGTATGGATGATGACAGCTTCAGCGCTGCCGAACGCGTCATGACAGCGCAGAATAATTACATCATGAATACGCTGCTGCGTGACGTTGTTCGTTATGGCACCGGCCGCAAAGCGATGAGCCTGGGTCGCAATGATCTGGCTGGTAAAACCGGGACGACCAATGATCAGCTCGACGCTTGGTTTAATGGCTTTCATCCTGAACTTGTCGCTGTGAGCTGGGTTGGTTTTGATCGGCCGCGTAGTCTGGGCCGTTATGAAACTGGTGGCCGCGCTGCTTTGCCAATGTGGATCGACTTTATGGAAGTCGCGCTAAAGGGCTTGCCGGAAGCACCGCTTGAGCAACCCGTCGATATGGTGACAGTCAGGATTGACCCGGAAACTGGCCTGCTGGCCCAGCCCGGTGACAGCGATGCTATCTATGAAACCTTCCGGGAAGATTTCGTTCCCCAGAAAGAAGCTCCCTCAACGGGTACAGGCTATGCCGGTGACAATGGCAGCGCACCGGTGATTGAACTCTTCTAAACAGAGTTCAGGTTAAAGCCGATTTTTTCAGGCAGCCGGAACCTGTCCGGCTGCAGATTCACCCGTCTCTAGCGCACCCGCTTGGCCAGCTGGCCGGCTTGTAAATCACCACTGGGATAGTCGTCATTCAGCAAACGTAACTGCTGCATCGGACTATTGGTGATACGCGAGTTGCTGGCCCATTGGGAATAGCTGTCACCCGCATCTACTTTGACTACCTGCAGTTTGAGCTCACGCGCTTTATCAAACTCATCTTCTCTGAGTCCATGCAGGCTATTGATGGTGGAGAGGAATCGGCCGTCATAGTCGTTGAATTCACCACTATTTTCAGTAGTGCCGAAAAAGATAAACGCCTGATCCCGCAGATAGACAACGCCAATCCTAAGCGGTTTATTCTGATGCACAGTAATACCGGTGTAGCCTTCCAGTCCGTGATTGCTGATTGTCTGGCCTGAACGCAGATTATCAACTTTAAGTCTCTGCTGAATAAACTGCTGCTGCGTCAGTTTGCGGTTGATATCGGCGGCACCCATTTCCATAAAGGCCTTGCCCTCCGGGGCAACTGCCTGAACACTGCTTGGGTTGTTATTGATATGCCAGCCCTCGGGGAAGGCCAGCGCAAACCGCATCGGCAGGTGGTAAAATTCATTTTCTGACCGTATGCCCTGCTCTTCACTGTCGCCATAGGTCATCCCATCTATGCGCTGCAGATAGGCTTCCCGGTTAACCGCGCCACTGCGTTCATCTATGTACTTGTCTGCTTCTGCCACTACCTGTTGTAACCGAGTATCATTATCCGGGTGGCTGGCAAACAGACCGTGGTAACCCTGTGGCTCACGCCCCTGTTTCCGGGCTTCAGACTCAGCAAAAGTCTGCTGGTTTTTCAGGACGCTGATCACATCGATCATCGCGTCCGGGGTATAGCCGGCTTTGGCCAGATATTCGGCACCAAGCCGATCCGATTCCAGCTCATGCTCGCGACCATAACCACTGAGTAGTGCACCGCCCAGGATATTGAACACATTCTGAGAGGCGGCACCTCGTAATCCCGGAAGCAGAATGGCACCGACGGTGTAGCCGAGGTTTGCCGCCTGCGCGGCACTTTGCTGTCGCACACCGTGACGGGCAGTAACGTGACCTATCTCGTGGCCCAGCACGGCAGCCAGTTCGGCTTCTGAGTTAAGATAGGCCATCAGGCCACGGGTGATGTAGATATAACCGCCGGGTAAGGCGAAGGCATTGATAACCGGCGAGTCGAGCACGGTGA
>CAYMEE010000010.1:11690-43974 GCA_964389455.1 uncultured Methylophaga sp.
ATATAACCGCCGGGTAAGGCGAAGGCATTGATAACCGGCGAGTCGAGCACGGTGAAGCGGTAGACTAAATCATCACGGTGACTGACCGCGGCCAGTCTCTCACCGACAGACTGAACATAAGCCTGCAGGGCCTCATCTTCGTAGCGGCCATATTCGGCGATTATTTTGGGATGATTGGTCCGGCCCATTTCAAGCTCGGTGTCTTCACCGAACATGACAAAGTTCTGCTCGCCGGTCACGGGATTAACAGCACAACCAGACAGCCCCAGAAACAACAAAGCCCCTACCAGCAGGCAGAGGCTCCGTATTCTGTCGTGTGTTGTACTACCTTGTACTGACACTGAAATCATAATCAAACCATAAGCTTGATTCCGACAGAGATTTATTTGCCGTATTTCTGACGGAATTTGTCTACACGACCAGCCGTATCCAGCATTTTTTGTTTGCCGGTGTAGAACGGATGGCATTCTGAACACACATCCAGAGTCAAGTCTGAAGTGCGTGTTGAGCGAGTTTTAAAGGCGTTACCACAGCTGCAGGTAACATTAATCTCGGTGTATTCTGGATGGATATCCGCTTTCATATCTGTACTCGTTAATGTGTGTTTGCTAAAAATCTCGCTCAAATCATCTAAGACGAGCTTCTGAACCGCATTATTCTATAGATCATCATGCCGACAGGCAAGTCTCTTTACGCGGTTTTCAACGCGGCTTCTCGGCAACCAGCATCGCCTGATCGCGCCAGCCCTCGCTATGCTCACCTAATAGCGACTCCTCCCGATACACTCGTAATTTGAGACCAGTAAACAATGCAAGGAGTTCATTGTCTTTCAGCAGATAATCCGGATTTGAAGGCCCACGTTGGCGAACTTTTTCCTGACAATAGGTCTGATAAAACACTAAACCGCCCGGCTTTAATGCAGCTATCAGTGAAGGCATCAGTTTCCTGCTCAGAAAATGACTAACCACCAGTACATCCAGGCTTTGTGCCTGCGGTGGCTGCTGTTCCACATCGACAACTTCAGCTTTAATCGACAAGCCTCGGTCGGCCGCGAGTGAAGACAATTTAGAGACCGCCACCGGCGAAATATCCCAGCTCAAAACATCGAGGCCGGCCTCTGCCATAACCAGGCTGTTCGCGCCCAGACCGCAAGCCAGATCCATAGCCGTACCCGAGGCTGGCAACAAATGCCGGTTTTGCGCTAACACCTCAGCTGCCTGCAAGGGACTTCCATCATGCTCGCGGTAAATACGATCCCACTTATCCTTAACGGCTGTCATCAGCGCCGCCAGAATGCTGGCGTCAGCACCACCAGCAAGGTGAAGATTTCCAGTCGTCCCAACAGCATCGCCATGCATAACACCCACTTGGACGGCGCATTAATATCACCAAAGTTGGCACCCACTTCACCCAGGCCCGGACCAAGGTTATTCAGACAGGCCGTGACTGCCGAGAACGAGGTCACCACATCCAGCCCGGTCGACATAAGAAACAGATGCATGATGCTGAAGCAGAACACGTACATCGCAAAAAAGCCCCAGACGGCACCAACCACTTTTGCCGGCAAGGCTTTACCGTTGACCTTGATGGCAAAGACTGCGTTGGGATGAATCAAACGTAATACTTCACGATAGCCCTGTTTGAACAGCAGCATGATGCGAATCACTTTGATACCGCCACCGGTGGAAAACGCGCAGCCACCGATGTAACTGGCCATCAGCAGCAGGATCGGTAAAAAGCCCGGCCACAGGTAATAGTCGGTGGTAGTAAAGCCCGCGGTGGTACCGATGGACACCGTCTGGAAGACGCCCTGATGTACCGCCGTCCATAAGTCGTCAAAGGTTTCGCTGAAATAGAGGTAGCTGGATGTCACCACCGAAATGACAGCCAGAATCGCCAGATAGGTGCGCAGCTCCGAATCTTTCCAGTAATGCTTGATACTGCGATGTCGCCAGGCCAGGAAATGTAGTGAGAAGTTCATGCCGGAAATCAACATGAAGGCGACCGTTATCATCTCGATGGTGGCGCTGTCGAAGAATCCCATACTGGCATCGTGGGTAGAGAACCCCCCAATGGCCACAGTTGAGAAACTGTGCCCGACTGCGTCAAACCAACTCATACCGGCCCAGCGGAAAGCCAGCGCACAGGCAATCGTCAGCGACAGATAAATATACCAGAGCGCCTTGGCCGTCTCAGTGATCCGTGGCGTTAATTTGGCATCTTTCATCGGCCCCGGGGTTTCAGCACGGTAAAGCTGCATACCACCCACCCCTAAAAGTGGCAGGATGGCAACGGCCAGAACCACGATACCCATACCGCCCAGCCACTGCAGAAACTGGCGGTAAAACAGCACGGCTTTGGGCAAGGTATCGAGTCCCGTCAGCACAGTGGCACCGGTTGTGGTCAGGCCTGACATTGATTCAAACACCGCATCGGTGAATGACATCTTGGGATATTCAGTCAGGAAAAAAGGCAATGATCCTGACAGACCCAGCGCAATCCAGAACATGACAACGACAATAAAGCCGTCGCGAATTTTAAGTTCTTTGCGATGATGCCGTGCCGGCAGCCAGAAACAGAGACCAATCGTCAGCAGCATGATAAAAGCAGACAAAAAAGCCTGGCTGGCACCGTCACCGTAATACCAGGAAACCAGTACCGGTGGCAGCATGGTCATGCTGAACAGAGACAGCAGGATCCCCAGAATGCGCTGAATAGTCAGAAATTGCATGAATTCGCTTTAGTCGGATTTTTTGTGACGATAATACGCCCACAGAGATAACATCAACAACGACAACAGCCAGATTGGCCAGCGTTGCAGAGTCACATAGGGTGTTTCCCCCTGTCTGGGCTGAACAGCTTGCGTCAATGCTGCCTGCTCAAACTGAGGCGTTTGCGCCATTATCTCGCCTTTGAAACTGACAAAGGCGGAAATGCCGTTGGTGGTCGCTCGTACCAGTGGCCGGCCGGTTTCCAGCGCACGGCTGCGCGAAATCTGCAGATGCTGATGCGGGGCAAAGGAATCGCCATACCAGGCATTATTGGTGGCATTCACCAGCAGCGATGCTTCCGGCACAGTCTGCAGGACTTCGGCTGAGAATACATCCTCGTAGCAAATCGATACGCCGACTTTGTGTCCAGCGGCTTGCAGCAAAGGTTGGTTTTCCGGTCCCGGCACAAAGGCTGACATCGGCAAATCAAAAAAGGCAATCAACCCGCGCAGCCACTCAAACGGAACATAGTCGCCGAAAGGTACCAGGTGCCGTTTGTGATAAAAGTCCTGGTCACTACCCAATGACATCATGCTGTTGTAATAACGAACCTTATCGTCATCACTGACTGGCAACCCCAACAGAATATCAGTCTGATGCTGGCGAGCTTCTTCAGCCAGCGGCTTGAGGTAAAAGTCTTCTAATTGATGATAAAAGGCCGGCAAAGCATTTTCAGGCCACACCACCAGATCCGCATCCCAGTGTTGCTGTGTCAGGGTCTGATACAGCACCAGTGTATTAACCATCTGCTCCGGCTCCCATTTGATTTGCTGTGGGATGTTGCCCTGGATGATGGCTGTGTCGATTGGCTCACCAAGCGGCTGTGTCCAGTCGATGTTTTTTAAGAACGGTCCGGCTGACCATAGCGCCACCACGGGCAGCAGCCACCACCATTGTCGCTGTTTTATCACCACCACCAGCGCACCGGCGGTCATCGCCACTAACAATGAGGCACCGCTGATACCGATGAGCGGAACATAGCCAGCCAGCGGCCCCTCAATCTGGCTGACACCGGCCTCCAGCCAGGGAAAACCGCTTAAAAACCAACCTTTAAAAAGCTCAAAACCCAGCCAGCCGACAGGGAGCAGTAAAATAAAATCGGAAGCAGACAAGGCACCTGGACTGAGTTTTTTTATCACATAACCCAGCAGCGCCAGATAAAGAGCCAGAAAGGCCACAAACAGGAAGGTCAGCAGGCCCGCCAGTATTAATCCTGACTGACCGAAGACATGAATCGCCACAAAGATCCAGGAGACACCGACACCGAACATGCCTAGCCCGAACAACCAGCCGCGTCCAGCCGCCTGTTTGGCAGTGACGTTATCCCAGCTCAGGAACAAAAGCAGTAAACTGACCAGCGCCAGCGGATACAGAAAAAACGGCGCGAATGCCAGTGGCATCAGGACACCGGCGAATAATGCCAACACATTTCCTTTCCAGCCCTGCATGCTTATGGCGCTCCCTGTCTTATTCGTTTTCTGACTCGGTCTCTTGCTCTTCCGGCATCACTTCCATCTTCATCAGATAAAGACGGCGGTTATCTGCCCTCAACACGGTGAACTGGAAAGAGCCGATGGCGATCTGTTCACCGCGCTGAGGCAGGTGGCCAAATTGATTCATGACGTAGCCGCCGACAGTGTCGAAATCCTCATCACTCCACTGCGTGTCGAAATGTTCATTGAACTCGTCTACCGGCGTCAGCGCCTTGATGGTGTAGGTGTTTTCATTGCGCTGCAGAATCGGCGTGTCATCATCGAAATCGTGCTCGTCTTCGATTTCACCCACGATCTGTTCCAGCACGTTTTCAATGGTAACGATACCGGCGACACCACCATATTCGTCGACAACAATGGCCATGTGATTACGGCGAGCACGAAATTCGCGCAGCAGCACGTTGAGACGCTTGCTTTCAGGAATAAATACGGCTGGACGCAGCAATTCACGCAGATCGAATTTGAAATCGCCACTGCTAACGACGGCTGAGAGCAGATCTTTCGCCAGCAGAATACCGATCACATCATCACGGTCATCATCCATCACCGGGAACCGAGAATGTGCGGTTTCAGTGACCAGTTTCAGCGTTTCTTCGGCTGGTGCATCGCGTGAGACCATGACCACTTGCGAGCGCGGGATCATGATGTCACGTGCCTGCATCTGCGACACGCTGAGTGCACCTTCAACGATAGACAAGGCTTCTGAATCGAGGATGTGGCGCTCGGATGCAGAGCGGATCAGTTCGATCAGTTGCTCCTGATCCTGTGGCTCCAGAAACAGGTTACTTAATTTACGTACCCAGGACTGACTACTCGGTCGACCTTCACTCATGCGTGTTGTTCTCCCTGCCATGAATAGGGATTAATTATATTCAAAGTGTTCAGAATCTGTATTTCCAGTGCTTCCATCTGTTCGGCTTCCTCGTCCACGACGTGGTCGTAACCCAACAGGTGCAGACAACCATGCACGACCATGTGCGCCCAGTGGTCATTGATGGCCTTGTCCTGTTCCGCCGCTTCTTTTTTCACCACCGATGCACAGATCACCAGATCGCCCAGCAGTCTTGGATCCAGTTCTATGGGCGCATCAAACGGGAAAGACAGTACATTGGTCGGACCGTTTTTACCCCGGTATTGCTGGTTCAGCTCCGCACTTTCCGCCTCATCGACCAGACGTATGCTCAGTTCACAATCCTGTTCGACTTCAGTCAGTGACGCTTCAGCCCAGCGCTGGAATGCCTCTAAAGTCGGCACCGCAGCCTCAGTCGCGGTTTGCAGATCCACCAGCACGGTCATGAGGGGCGATCCGCCTTGTCGTATGCCATGATGATTTTCTGTACCAGTTGATGGCGCACCACGTCCTTGGCTTGGAAGAAGGTAAAGCCGATACCGTCGACATCCTTCAGCACCTCAATCGCATGGCGCAGGCCAGACTTCTGATTGCCGGGCAGGTCAATCTGGGTAATGTCACCGGTGATGACTGCGGTGGAGTTATAGCCCATCCGGGTCAGAAACATTTTCATCTGCTCGATAGTCGTGTTCTGCGCCTCATCGAGGATGATAAAGGATTCATTCAGAGTGCGGCCTCTCATATAGGCAAGCGGGGCCACTTCAATGACGTTGCGCTCCATCAGCTTGGCAACTCGTTCAAAGCCCAGCATTTCATAAAGCGCATCAAACAAAGGTCGCAGATAGGGGTCGACTTTCTGTGCCAAGTCACCGGGTAGAAAGCCCAGTCGCTCACCGGCTTCCACCGCCGGTCTCACCAGCACAATACGGCGGGCGAAATCGCGCTCCAGTGCTTCCACCGCGCAGGCGACAGCCAGATAAGTTTTACCGGTACCGGCCGGACCGACACCAAAGTTGATGTCGTGCGTCATAATACGGCGCAGATAGGCCTGCTGATTATCACCGCGCGCCTTGATCAGGCCGCGCTTGGTTTTGATGATGACTTCTTTATCCGGCGCCGTGGCTGAGGAAGTATCCTCGCCGCCACTGTTGCGAATAGCCAGATGAATCTGTTCCGGCATCAGCACATGCTGCGCTGTATCGGCATACAAATCATGAATGACGGTTTGCACCAGCAGCAGGACATCTGCAGGGCCGATGACCTGAAATTTAATCCCGCGATTATTAATCTCGACGCCAAAGCCACGTTCGAGCATTCTGATGTGCTCATCCATATGGCCGCACAGGTTGGCAAGACGGGGATTATCGGCGGGACTCAGTTCGAAGCTGACGCTATCGAGCGTATGAGTAGAGTTGGTCACAATGGAATTCCAAATGCTTAAGCTGTCACGCTATCAGTTAGCAATTCACCACGCAAGGAGTTGCTGTGCGCCTCATTGATACGGACATCGACAAACTGTCCGACGAGGGAAGGATCGCCCGGGAAATTGACCACGCGGTTGTTCTCAGTGCGGCCGGCCATATCACCGCCGCCACGATGCGCTTCACGTTCCACCAGAATCTTCTGAATGGTGCCGACCATCGAGCGGGCATGCATGTCTTCCAGTTCACGCAGGCGGTCCTGCATGATCTGCAGACGTTCTTTTTTCACGTCCTCGGGCACTGAGTCGTGAAATGCCGCTGCCGGTGTGCCGGGACGGGCGCTGTAGATAAAGCTGAAAGAGTGATCGAATTCAACTTCATTAATCAGGTCCATGGTGGCCTTGAAGTCTTCCTCGGTCTCATTGGGGAAACCGACAATAAAGTCACTCGACATACTGATGTCCGGACGAATCGCTTTAATACGCTGGATTTTCTCCAGGTATTCTTTGGCGGTATGGCCGCGTTTCATCATGGTCAGAATGCGATCAGAACCTGACTGAACCGGCAGATGCAGGTGATTGACCAGTTCCGGCACTTCGGCAAAAGCCTCAATCAGGCTGTCCGAAAACTCGACCGGATGTGACGTGGTAAAGCGGATCCGCTCAATGCCTTCAACCGCAGCGACATAATGAATCAATAGCGCCAGATCGGCGGTTT
Organism: uncultured Methylophaga sp.; assembly: GCA_964389455.1. Classification (GTDB taxonomy): domain Bacteria; phylum Pseudomonadota; class Gammaproteobacteria; order Nitrosococcales; family Methylophagaceae; genus Methylophaga. The sequence goes on from CAYMEE010000010.1 coordinate 18,943, forward strand.
CCTCGCCTTCGATAATGCCCTGATAGGCATTAACGTTCTGGCCCAGCAGATTGATTTCGCGCACGCCCTGCGCTGCCAGTTGGCGGATTTCACGCAGGATCGGGCCGACCGGACGGCTGACTTCCTCACCACGGGTATAAGGCACGACACAGAAAGTGCAGTATTTACTGCAGCCTTCCATCACCGAGACAAATGCGGTGGGTCCATCGGCACGGGGCGCCGGCAGATTGTCGAACTTCTCGATTTCCGGGAAAGAAATATCAATGCTGGGCTTGCGGCTGATTTTGACCTCTTCCAGCATTGCTGGCAGGCGGTGCAGGGTTTGTGGCCCGAAGATCAGGTCAACATACGGCGCGCGCTGACGAATCGCCTCGCCTTCCTGACTGGCGACGCAGCCACCCACCCCAATGACCAGGTTGGGCTTTTTATCTTTCCAGCGCTTCCAGCGGCCCAGTTGATGGAACACCTTTTCCTGCGCTTTTTCCCGGATAGAACAGGTGTTGAGCAGCAGCACATCGGCCTCTTCGGCGATGTCGGTCGGTTCCAGTTGGTGCGAAGCCGCGAGCACCTCGGCCATCTTGTTCGAGTCGTACTCGTTCATCTGACAGCCGAAGGTTCGGATATAAAGTTTGCCAGCCATAAAATCGCTTACAGTCAAAGGGCGCACAGGATACTATTTTTCAGCTTTTTAGTATAGACAAGTGTTTGTTTTTACTAACATCAGCAAATATAGTGTTAAGCAATTGAATGACAAGGAAGTGAATCATGGCAATCAAGGATTGGCCTGCCGATGATCGCCCGCGAGAAAAACTGCTCAAAGCCGGCGCGCCCAGCCTGTCGGATGCAGAGCTACTGGCGATCTTTCTGCGCACCGGCGTCAGCGGTCTGTCCGCTGTCGATCTGGCAAGACAATTACTTACCGAGTTCGGTAGCCTGCGAGCCTTGCTGGAAGCCGACAAAAGCCGATTCTGTCAGGGTCATGGCCTGGGCGAAGCCAAGTTTGTGCAACTACAGGCAGTGCTGGAAATGGGGCGTCGCCATCTGGAATCGACCTTGAGCCGTGGTGATGCCTTTACTGATTGCGCCACCACCCGGCTTTATCTGAAACAGCGGCTGAGACCCTATCCCTTTGAAGTGTTTGCCTGTCTTTATCTTGATAACCAGCACCGGCTTCTGCATTTTGAAGAACTGTTCCGCGGCACCATCGACGGGGCCAGCGTGTATCCCCGGGAAGTGGTGAAGCAGGCACTGCAGCATAACGCCGCGGCCGTGATACTGGCCCATAATCACCCATCAGGCATGGCTGAACCCAGTCAGGCTGATATTCAAATCACCAGACGCCTTCAGTCGGCGCTCAATCTCGTGGATATCCGCGTGCTCGATCATATTATCGTTGGCGACGCGGACACCACATCACTGGCACAGCAGGGTCAGCTCTGACTAGTCTTCCAGATCCAGCGGCTTGTCCCTGAATACCTTGCGACCGGTGAACATCGCCGATATCAGCCCATTGCGCTCACGACATTCGGTAATAATCACCCCCAGCAGATGCAGAATAACCAGGGCTGCCAGCACAAAAAAGCCGACTTCATGAATTTCCTTGAATGGCGAACGGAAATCACGCATTTCTTTATAAGCTGCTTCGTTAACACCCGCATCTGAATAGGGTTGCACTTGATCCAGTGTCTCGGGACTCTCCGCCACCCAGGATTTGAAATAGCTGCCAAACGGCGGTTTATAGACATCAGTGCCACCCAGTACGAGGCCGGTCACCGCCATGGTGGTGAGCATGATGAAAAGCAGCGTCACCATCCATCGCGCCAGCGGATTGTGTCCCATAAACCCGACGTCTTTACCCTGCTTCAGTCTCTCAACAAAAGCGCGACGTTGCTGTTTATATTGCTGTCCCACCGGCAGAATCGCCGACCAGCGGCTGAAGCGGTTGCCGGCAAAGCCCATGACAATGCGCCAGAGCAGATTCACTACAAATACATAACCCACGTAAACATGCCAGGTTTTCAGCAGAATCTTGCCGTCATCAGTGATGCCCAGCGCTTTACTGTTCATAATCACCAGACCGATCGCCATCAGCGTCAGCACTGACAGTACATTAATCCAGTGAAACCAACGGATACTGCGATCCCACACGGGGTATGAAATCAAAGCGTCATGTTCTTTTGTCATTGAAAATTCCGGTTTTCAGTTATTAACACGGCAATATTCTCCACTCCAATTATGTAAAAACGGCGTAATGTCCTGGTGATGTTTTAAATGTTTCTGCCACCATGTCTTGAGGTATCCGAGTACCAGTTCCGGACTCTGCTCTACCCTGGCCTTTTCACAAACTGATTTAAACTCCTCAATCACCCTGTTCATTTCTTGATCATAAGACTCAATCTCAGGGTATTCAGTCGAGCGGAGAATGCCCTCCTCTGTTTTGTAATGAAACACTAAAAAACTTATCAAAATCTTAATAGTGGGTAATAAATCTTTCAGGTCGTGACCCTGTTGGATGAAATAGTGCAGCGTGTTAATGGTGGCCAGAACCCCGTGGTGCTGCTCATCAATAATGGGTTCTCCCTGGGTGAACGAATCCTGCCAGACAATATAAAGCGGACGTGACATGATTGACTCCTCCTGCTTGTGTGTCTAAACAATTTATACTGAGAATGGGTAGGCAATTGGCGGGTGATATTCATAGCCCTCGACTTCAAAGTCAGCCAGCGTCACCCAGGTTTCCAGGTCCTGCAATGATTTGATGTCGGGATTGATATGCAGTTTGGGAGAGGGAAAGGGCTCGCGCTTAAGCTGCACATCTCGCATCAGCTCCAGCTGATCTTCGTAAATGTGGGCGTTCACAATCTTATGGTAAGCCCTACCCGGCTTCAGGCCGCTGATCTGAGCCATGATTTTGAGCAGGAAGAACACCTGCACCTGATTAAAATTCAGCCCCAAGGGGACATCACAGGAACGCTGATAAGAAGTCAGGTAGAGGGTATCGCCCAGCACCGAAAAAGTATGGGTGTGCATACACGGGCGCAGACAGCCCATCTCAAATTCACCCGGATTATAAAAAGTGAGGATCTCACCACGGTCATCGATGCCCTGTTTCAGATGATCGACAATCTTCTGCAGTTGATCCAGCGTACTGCCATCCGGTTTCTGCCAGCGGCGGCCCTGCACGCCATAGACCCGGCCCATATCATCCTCGCCCTTGCGATGCGGATTATTTAGCCAGTCCGGGTTGTCATTGGCGTTGGCATCCCAGGTTTTACAGCCGATAGTACGGAAATCTGCCGCATTGTCATAACCTCTGAGATAGCCCAGCATCTCGGCAATCGCCGCTTTCCAGTAACTTTTTCGGGTGGTAATCAGTGGAAACTGATTGTTGGCGACATCGTATTCCAGATCTGCATTAATGACTGTCAGGCAGCGTTTCCCGGTGCGTTTATTCTCTATCCACTCACCTTCATCAATAATGCGTTGGCACAGTGCCAGATACTGTTTCACAAGACTTCCCCAGTTGATTCAATTTGCTGACGATTTTGGCATTAGCCCCAATCGCAGACAAGCTTCATGAAGACAGATTATATTTCTGCATCCGGTAAAGCAGCGTATCGCGACTAATGCCCAGCAGACGCGCTGCCTTGGAACGATTGCCGGCGGCCATTTCCAGTGCCTGTTCAATCAAATCCAGCTCCACCCGGGCCAGATCAATGCCGGTGGGTGGCAGTGTGAATTGATTTGCTGGCACAGCCTGCTCACCACACATTTCCGCTGGCAATTGCTCCAGTTGAATGACCTGTCCGGGATTCAGCAGGGTCAGGCGCTGACAGAAGTTTTCCAGTTCACGGACATTGCCCGGCCAGTTATAAGTCTGCAGGCACTGTTCAGCCTCACGACTGAGTCGAACCGGTCCATTATTAGCGGCAAATTCACGCAGATAATGTTTGAGCAATAAAGGAATATCTTCCGGCCGCGCCCTCAGTGGCGGCAGATCAATCGGCACTACCTGCAGACGATAATAAAGATCGGCGCGAAAACGGCCGGCTTTGACTTCAGCCGGTAAGTCGGCACTGGTTGCCGCCAGGATGCGCACATCGGCGACATGCAGACGATGACTGCCCTGCAGCTGACACTCGCCAGCCTCCAGAAAACGCAGCACCTTGGCCTGTACAGACAAAGGCAGGGCATCGACTTCATCCAGAAATACGGTCGAGCCTTCAGCCGCCAGTAGCCTGCCACGGAAAGTGACCTGTCCCTCTGCATCACAGCGGCCAAACAAGTCGATTTCAACTTCTTCTGTGGGTAATGCCGCGCAGTTAATCGTCACCAGTTCCTTATCACGACGCCGGCTCTGCTCATGCAGGGTCAAAGCAATCAGTTCCTTACCGGTGCCGGTCTCACCACTGATCAGCACACTGGCATCACTGAGGGCAATCATCGGCAAAGTCCGCAGGATATGCGTGATATCCGGCGACTGACCCAATATCTGCGGAAGCTTTTTCATGCGCTATTCATCCTTTGCCGGTTCAGTCGCCGGCACATGAACAGTTGATGCTGAATGATGCTGATGGTCCGCGGCCCCCATATGCTGATGCGCGGCCTCCAGTGGCCAGAATAATGTCGCCAGTGCCATCAGAATAATCAATATGCCGGCCACTTGCCGTAACTGTTTGGACCGGGCCAATGATGCCAGCATCCCGGTAAACAAACCCGCGCCCATCACCGCCGGCAAAGTACCGACACCAAAGGCCAGCATCACCAGACCGCCTTTGACCGGATCACCGGCAGTTGCTGCAACAGCCAGTGCCGCATAAACCAGACCGCAGGGTAACCAGCCCCAGACCATGCCCAGCAAAAAAGCCTGTGAAAATGACTTTACCGGCAACAGTTTCTGACCAATCGGCTGCAGCAGTCGCCATACCGGCGCACCCAGTTTTTCGGCCCGGGCAAACTTGGGAAACCAGCCGGCCAGATACAGGCCCATCGACACCATCACCAGCACCGACAAAATCCGTAAAAGCCAGTGCGCATTGATTTGCGTAAGCGGTGAACTGAGCAGGCCCACAATGACGCCGGCCAGCCCGTAACTGAGGATGCGGCCGATATTGTAATTGAATACAAAGGGCAACATTCGCCGCTGACTTTCTCTCACTTCAGCCGGGAGGCTCAGGGTCAGGGCACCAATCACTGATCCGCACATGGCAATACAGTGAACCGTGCTGAAAAGTCCCAGTAAAAATGCAGTGATATAGGAACTGATAATGGCGTCCATCGTGAATCCGGCTTTAAGCAAACTTAGGCAAGGTTAGCATGCACAGAAAAACTGCGATTGTGTGATATGACACACCGGATCCGCAAATCCCGCAACTTTTGTCAGTCTATTTTTCATAGCATGAGTCAAAAAAACCACGGAGAACCCATGTTACGCAGTCAAGTTCTGCCTCTCAGCCTGCTTATCAGCACCCTGCTCCCTGCCATAGCCAGTGCCGAACATGTGGCATTGCCGGAAATGTCGGTCACCACCACTGCCGGTGAACGCGTGCCCTATGCCCTGCCGCAGAGCAGCCTGAGTTCAGCCGACTCAGGTGAATTATTCAAAAAACTGCCGGGCGCCAATATCAACCATAATGGCCCGCTCACCAGCATCGTCCAGTACCGTGGCATGTATGCCGACCGGGTCAATGTGCTGGTCGATGGCATGGCGCTGAGCGCCGCCGGGCCTAACCGGATGGATAGTCCACTCGGTTACTTGCCCGCCACGCTCGTCGATACCATTTCTGTCTATCGCGGTATTGCGCCGGTCAGTAGTGGCATTGAAACCATTGGTGGCACGGTGAAAGCCGAATCAAAACAGGTCGATTATGGCCGCAGTAAAGAGGTGGAAATGCATGGGAGTCTGAACAGCCTCTATGCGACCAATGGCGATACCCGTTCAGTCGGTGCTCTCGCCAGCCTGGCAAACCAGCATCATCGCCTGCAACTCTCAGGCAGTCTCGACCGCGCTCATGATCAGGAATTCGATGGCGGTGACATTCTCCCCACTGAAGCCGAACGCGACACGCTGGGCTTGGCCTACGGATTCCGGACCGAGAATACCGAAATCGATTTTGACCTGAACCATCTCGACACAGGTGAAACCGGCACACCGGCGCTGCCGATGGATATCATGGCGATTCGCGGTGAAACCTTTAGCACCGGCATGATCCATCAACTGGATAATGGCAGTGAGTTCTCGATACGCCTGAATTATCAGGATGTCTACCACCGCATGGATAACTTCAGCCTTCGTCCACGCAATATGATGTTTCGCCAGAATGAGGCTGACGTGCGGGCCAAAGGCATTGAACTCGGTTACCACCAGGGAAACTGGCAGTTCGGTTTTAATGCCGACAGTGCTGAGCACAATGCGGATATCTCTGACCCGACCAATGCGATGTTTTTTGTGCAAAACTTCAATGAGGTTGAACGTGATCGTCTGAGCGCGTTTGCTGAATGGACCGGCGCGCTCAATGATAACTGGCAGATGTTGTCGGGCCTGCGTCTGACCCAGGTCAAAACCGATGCCGGTGAAGTCGATACCAATATGGACGGTATGCCCACAACCCTGGCTAATAACTTCAACAGCAGCGATCGCAGTCAGAACGATACGCTGGCGGATATTGCCATGAGCTTTACCCGTAACCTGAGTTCATCTCTTGATCTGGAACTGGGCTTTGCTCGAAAAGAGCGGGCCCCAAGCTATCAGGAACGCTACCTGTGGCTACCGCTGGAAGCGACTTCTGGCCTCGCGGATGGCAAAACCTATGTCGGTAACGTCAAGCTTGACCCTGAAACGGCCTATCAGTTTGAAATCGGTCTTGACTGGCACACCCCCCGCTTAGCCGTTTCACCACGCGTGTTCTACCACCATGTCAATGACTATATCCAGGGTGTCGCTGGCGGACCGATGGACGCCCTCGTGTTCAGCAATGTCGACGCCAAACTTTATGGTATTGATACCAACTGGCTGTGGGCGCTGAATGAAAACTGGCAACTGGACGGCACCATCAGCTATGTACGTGGCAAGCGCCGTGATACCGATGACAATCTTTACCGGATTGCACCGCTCACCGCGCGAACGCAACTGAGCTATATTCAATCCGACTGGCGCATTGGTGTTGAAACCGTCACTGTCGCGGAGCAAAACCAGGTATCGTCTGAAAATGAAGAGCAAGAAACTGCGGGCTATGCGATTTTCAACCTGAGCGGTGAATATCAGCTGAGCCAGTCATTACAGCTTCAGGGTGGTATCAACAACCTGTTTGACCGCAAATTTCGTAATCATCTGGGTGGCTATAACCGGGTCAGTGGTAATGAGGATATTGCCGTCGGCGAGCGCCTGCCGGGATTGGGCCGCAGTGTCTATGTGGGCCTCAATCTGAACTGGTGATCAGGGCACAAGCTGTTCGAGAATATGCTGATGTGGCGCGAGTTGAAACACCGATTCGCGCTGCTCACCACGGTCGGTGACATAGCGAAAACTGATTTGCCCAGCGGTGGGCAACTGCTGACTCAGGCTTTCGCCTGGATCGATCGGGAAATCGACCACTTCCGGTCGGCGGTCAGCATGCAGGGTCTGATACTGATCACGATCCCAGCCCAGCAGTTTTAGCACATCTTGCTGCGGCGGTTCGGTCCCGCTTAAAGCCCAATTAGACTCAGACTGCTCAAACTGGTAGACCACCTGCTGGGGTTTGGGCGCCGGCGCGCCGCAGGAGCGGAAACCCTGTTCCAGTTTGATAGGTTGATGGCCATCGATCTGCAGCACAATTAATTCATGAGCGGCGAAGCTCGAGATCATCCGGTCACTTAAAAACAGAGAGCCCCAGACCTCACCATCAGCCAGTCGCTGAATAGTCAGCAGATCGCCATTCTCATGGCGAATCTCAATGGCGGTGGTTTGCGCCATTGCGGCGTGCCCCAGCAGCCAAAACAGGGTCAGAATCACAACTTTCATGGCAGCCCTCCGCTATGCCTGTGAGACTGCGTGTCGCTGATGGAGTTCGGCTTAGGTCACCACCAGCTTGAGATCAATTTTTTTCAGATGTTCGGCTTCATGCGCCAGATCCGCCTCGGTCAGTGGATGTTCCTTCAACCAATCCTGCGGCAGGGTCATGGTCAGCTTTTTCCCCTCAATGCGCAGTTTGAGATAGGTATCGGCCCGTTCACTGCGACCGCGGTTAAACACCATCGCCAGTCGCAATAACACCGTCAGCCGCTCAGTGCTCAGCTGTAATTCATCCGGTAGTTTCTTGATATGTTTCTTGGGAAAAGAGCGGCGCTGACCACGCACCATGACTGACAATACCTGCTGTTCTTCACGGGAAAATCCGGGCAGATCAGAATGGCCCACCAGATAGGCTGAATGTTTATGGAACTGGTGATGGGAAATCGCCAGGCCCACTTCATGCAGCTTGCAGGCCCATTGCAGCCGGTGCAGCAAGTCCTCGTAATCCAGCTTCCATTCCCGCGCTACCTGTTCAAACAGCTGGGTCGCCATCACTGACACCCTTTCAGCGTGGGCCTCATCCACATCGTAGCGTCGTGCCAATGCAACGACAGTGCGGTCACGCTCATCATCATGCTGAATCCGGCCCAGCAGGTCATACAACAGCCCTTCGCGCAGTGCCCCATCAGAAACGGTCATTTTTTCGATACCGAGGCGATCAAACGCAGCAGCCAGAATACACAAGCCTCCCGTGATCACTTTACTGCGCTCTTCGCTCAGCCCCTGCAGTCCAGCGGCATCGACACTACCGGCATCGATCAGGTGCTGCACCATTTTCTGTAAGGCTTCGCCGGTAATCACACCATCATCAGCCCAGCCCTGCTCTTTACAGATATTAGCGACACAGCGAATGGTGCCTGAGGCACCGATAGCCTCGCTCCAGCCGGCCTGTCGATAGGGGCGCTGTATCGTACGGATTTGTCTTGCTGCAGCCAGCATGGCGCGTTGCATTGAGCTCGCTGTCGTCAGGCCATCAGCGAAATATTTCTGCGAATAACTGACGCAGCCCATTTCCAGGCTTTCCCGCATCCGGCCCTGGAAGCCCTCGCCGATAATAAATTCGGTACTGCCACCGCCGATATCCATCACCAGCCGACGGCTGTTATCAAAGGCCAAAGCATGGGCAACGCCAAGATAAATCAGACGCGCTTCTTCTTCACCGGTAACGATTTCAATCGGGTGACCCAGCGCCAGTCTGGCCTGACGCAGAAACCGGCGGGAGTTATGGGCAATTCGCAGCGTGTTGGTACCCACTACCCGCACGTCGCCGAACGGCAAGTGGCGTATGCGCTCACCGAAACGTTCCAGACAGGCCAATGCCCGCTCCTGCGCTTCCAGCGACAGATAATTATCCTTGTCCAGCCCCGCACGCAGCTGCACCATTTCGCGCAGGCGATCAACGACCTGAAAATGGCCGTCGCGCAGGCGGGCGATGATCATATGAAAGCTGTTTGAGCCGAGGTCGACAGCGGCGAGAACGTCGTGTGAAGTCGGCTGTGGCGTGGTTTCGTCAGTCATGTTCTGCTTATTCTGCCCCAGCAGCCTGACAGGAAACAATCATCAGGCCAAAAAAAAGCCCGTATCAAACGATACGGGCCAAGCACACAGAGAGAAATTAAGCGCGGCTTATCAGTCGATAGGCTCGCCTTTAACGACTTTTTCCGCCTTCTCGATACTGAGATGGCGGACATCTTTACCTTCCACCAGGTAAATAATATGTTCGCAGACGTTGTGCGCATGATCGCCGATACGCTCCAGCGAGCGTGCTGACCACATCATATCGACCACGCGGCTGACCTGGCGGGTATCTTCCATCATATAAGTCATCAGCTGACGCAGAATCCCTTCGTATTCGGCATCAACTTCGCGGTCTTCCTTGGCAACCCGCAGTGCCATTTCCACGTCAAAACGGGCAAAGGCATCTAGAGCATCACGCAGCATGCCACGGACATGATTACCGAGACTCTGCAGCTCGCGGTAATTGCGCTTGGGACGATCTTTTTCTGACAGGTTGATTGCCATTCTAGCGATACGTACCGATTCATCACCGATGCGTTCCAGATCGGTAATGGTTTTCTCGATACCGGTGACCAGGCGCAGATCACTGGCGGTCGGTTGGCGCAGGGCAATGATCTGGATGCATTCTTCGTCGATCGCAATCTCCATCTCATTGACCTGTTCGTCAAAGCTGATGACTTCACGGGCCATTTCGCTGTCGCCGGTAATCAGCGCTTCCATGGCGTTAGCTACCTGCTGCTCCACCAGGCCACCCATGGCCATGACGCGGGAGCGGATATCCTGCAGTTCGTTTTCGAACTGCTGAGAAATATGTTGGGAATTATTGCTTACCATCTTGATGTCTCCTTGGCACCGGTATTAACCGTAACGACCGGTAATATAGTCTTCTGTCTGCTTCTTGGCCGGGTTGGTAAACAACTCGTCAGTGGCACCAAACTCGATCAGTTCGCCCATGTACATAAAGGCGGTATAGTCAGACACCCGCGCCGCCTGCTGCATGTTGTGCGTCACAATGACGATGGTGTACTTGTCCTTGAGCTCGTAGATCAGCTCTTCGATCTTCAGTGTCGACAGCGGGTCAAGCGCAGATGCCGGTTCGTCCAGCAGCAGCACTTCAGGTTCAATCGCAATCGCACGGGCAATCACCAGACGTTGCTGCTGACCACCGGACATGCCCATAGCGGACTCATGCAGACGATCTTTGACTTCATCCCACAAAGCGGCGCCTTTCAGTGATTTTTCGACCACTTTGTCGAGGGTGGCGCGATCGTTCACACCCTGCAGGCGCAGACCGTAAGCGACGTTTTCGTAAATCGACTTAGGGAAGGGATTCGGCTTCTGGAACACCATCCCCACCTGACGACGCAGATCAGCGACATTGACCGAGGGTGAGTTGATTTCCATGCCGTCGAGCAATAGATGACCATCCATTTTGACCGTATCAATCAGATCGTTCATCCGGTTGAAACAGCGCAGCAGGGTCGATTTCCCGCAACCACTGGGGCCGATAAAGGCGGTGACGCGGTTTTTCGGGATCTGCATGTTAATGCCATGCAAGGCCTGCTTGTCGCCGTAGAAAAGGTTGAAGTCTTTCACTTCCAGACAGACGGTCTCATCTGCCAGATTGACGCGCGGACCACGTGACATTGATTCGATATCAATACCACGCGCCACGTTTTTTTGTTCATTGACTGCTTGCATGGCTTAACTCTCAGTTGCTTTATAAGTTTCACGCAGACGATTGCGAATGCCAATCGCTGCCAGATTCAGGACCACAATAATCAGCACCAGCAGGAACGCGGTGGCATAGACCAGTGGCCTTGCGGCTTCTACGTTCGGGCTCTGGAAACCGACATCGTAAATATGAAAGCCCAGGTGCATAAACTGTCTGTCCAGATGCAGATACGGGGCAATATTATCGACTGCCAGGGCTGGTGCCAGTTTCACCACCCCCACCATCATCAGGGGGGCCACCTCACCGGCGGCGCGGGCAACGGCCAGGATCAGACCGGTCATCATCGCTGGTGCGGCCATCGGCAGCACGGTACGCCACAGGGTTTCGGCCTTAGTGGCCCCCAGTGCCAGGCTGCCTTCACGAATCGCACGCGGAATCCGCGACAGTCCCTCTTCGGTCGCAACGATAACCACCGGCACCGTCAGAATCGCCAGTGTCAGTGAGGCCCATAACAGACCGGGCGAACCGAAAGTCGGTGATGGTAACTTGGCCTGAAAGAATATCTCATCAATGCTGCCACCAATAAAGTAGACAAAGAAACCAAGACCAAATACGCCATAAACAATCGACGGTACACCCGCCAGGTTATTCACCGCGATGCGGATCAACCGCACAACGGGGCCTTGCTTGGCATACTCTTTCAGATAAACGGCGGCGATAACGCCGAAAGGCGTCACCAGAATCGACATGATGATAACCATCATCACGGTACCGAAAATCGCCGGGAAGATACCGCCCTCGGTATTGGCTTCACGCGGCTCACCGGAGACAAACTCCCAGACATGATGGAAATACTGACCGAACTTCTCGCTAATGCCCATACCGTTGGGCTTATAGACCTGCACGATCTTGGCCAGCGGAATCTCAACTTCACGACCATCTGACATGCGCACCATGATCTGGTCACGGTTGAGCGCCTGATACAGGCCGCTCAGCTCTTCACGCAGTTTGGCATAACGATCATTGAGCTGCTGTTTCTGCTCGTCCAGTTCCTGATAGGGCATGGTACCTTCCGGCACGTCATCCATCTGCAGGCGGCGTTTTTCCAGTCGGACTTCTTCCAGACCGTGGTTAATCTTGCCAATTTCATCCTTTTCCAGCGCTTTGATCTGACGCATCAGTTGATTGCTGCGTTCCAGCCGCTGCACAAACTCCTGGTAAGCGCCATCACCGCTGGCAACAACTTCACCTTCCTGTTTGACGTTAACCAGATAGCCGTAGAAATTACCCCACTCACGACGTTCGATCGCCATGATGCCCTCGGGATAACGGACATCACTGATCCAGGGGTCATTAATCCAGCGAAAATCCAGACCGAAATAGTCACGGTTACCCACTTTTAGCAGTGTGCGCTGGGCAAATTCCTGACCTTCAGGTAACTGCACGCCGGACAGTGCCAGACGGGCAGCCGGGACGGTTTCATGATCAATCCGCTCACCAATCAGGGTTTCGGCAGGCTGGCCGGGCTCCTGATAGGTCAGCTCCATGATATCGGCTGGCCAGAAATGGCTCAGACCGCGCACCGCGATAAGCCCAATCAGCCCTACCACCATGACTAGGCTGATACTGACGGCACCGGCATTCAACCAGACCCAGGGTTTACCCGTGTTGAACCAGGTTTTAATTGAAGAACTCTGTGACATTGTTTTATCCATTACAGGCTGCTGTATTTCTTACGCAAACGTTGACGGACCACTTCTGCCGCCGTGTTCAGTACAAAGGTGGCCATGAACAACACCAGCGCTGCCAGGAACAGCACCCGGTAATGCGAGCTGTTGACTTCGGCTTCCGGCATTTCCACCGCGATATTGGCTGACAGGGCACGGAAACCCTCGAAAATATTAAAGTCCATAATCGGGGTGTTACCGGTCGCCATCAGTACGATCATCGTTTCACCGACCGCGCGACCGAGACCGATCATCACCGCCGAGAAAATGCCCGGGCTGGCTGTCAGCAGCACGACACGGGTCATGGTCTGCCAGGGCGTCGCGCCCAGCGCCAGTGAACCGATAGTCAGATGTTTAGGCACACCGAAGATGGCATCTTCCGTAATCGAGAAGATAGTCGGGATGACGGCAAAGCCCATCACGAGGCCCACCACCAGTGAGTTCCGCTGGTCAAAATCGATACCGATATCATCGAGGAACTGCGGCATATTGCCATCGAACAGCCACAGCTCAATGCTGGAACTCAGTGACATCGAAACGATACCGACCACAATCACAATCGGAATCAGAATCGCCGCTTCCCAGCCGTCAGGAATCGCTTCACGCCAGCGCCGGGGCAGTTTGGTCCAGGCCCAGGCGGTGAGAATAATCATCAGCGGCAGCATAAACAGGATGGTGAACACCCCGGGCAGATTATCTTCCACAATCGGTGCCAGCCACAGGCCCGCGAGAAAGCCCAGAATGACCGTCGGCAGGGCTTCCATGATTTCGATGGTCGGCTTGACGATAGAACGCATTTTCGGCGACATGAAATAAGCCGTGAAAATGGCGCCCATAATCGCCAGCGGTACTGCCACCAGCATCGCGTAGAACGCTGCCTTGATGGTACCGAAGGTCAGCGGCGTCAGGCTGAATTTAGGCTCAAAGTCACTGCTGGCAGAAGAAGACTGCCAGATATGCTCGGGCTCACTGCGGCTCTCATACCAGACTTTCTCCCACAGCGAATGCCAGGAAATATCCGGATGTTCGTTATCGATATGAATCAGTTTGGCCTGACCCTCGGCCGTCAGGCTGATAAGGCCATTGGCTCGTGGAGACAGCGCCATGACGGCATTGGCGGATTCAAGCTGTGGCTCGACCAGCAGGGTACGCTCGGCAGTGGTGTGGTAAACACCCAGTTTGCCGGTGCTGTCCAGGGCCAGGAAGCCTTTACGCGCCTGCTCCACTGCAATAGAGACAATCGCGGCATTCTGATCATCAAAGCTGCGAACATTGTGCAGGAAGTAGTTATTGTCCTTATCACGCACCGGGAACCACTGATCAATCTGGCCATCACTGCGCCCCACCAGCACCGAAATGCCCCCGGTCAGAAACTCCAGCGAGGTAATGCTCACTCCGGTAGGGACAGCTTTGACTTTCTGTACCAGTCGCGGGCTCTCGATTTTCTGTACATCGTAGAAATAGATAAAGCCTTTATCGTCAACGAAATACAGTTCACGCTGCTCGATATCCAGCTGCAGATGAGTGATCCGGGCAGATCCTGTGAGACTGATTTCGGCCGCTTTTTCCTTCAGTGTGAATTCTGAGGGATCCAGAAAGCTCGACTCGCGAATGACTGATTTCAGCACCACCCGCTGGTCAGGCGTTACCGCGGCAAAAGTCGTCTTGTCGTCATAACTCTGCACGCTGAGCAACGCCAGTGGCTGCCCCTGAGGATCAACCTTAACCAGCTCCTCACCCAGAGGATATTCAATCCGCGGAATAATTTTGCGTTGCGTGCCGGTCGGATAGGTAATTTTATAATCCTGGTTAAATACCAGCGCCGCCCCGTCCGCCATGCCGTAAGCAAACACCCCGGTTACCGCGGCACCGGCAGCAGTGGCGGTAATGGCTTCAGCATTGACCGGGAAGTCGACCTTGAGCATGGTGTTGCCGTTTTCAGCCTCAAAGAAACGGGCCGTCCCGTTATCATTAACAGACAGGGCAACGTCATTGTATTCATTCAGGGTCAGGAATTGACTACTGGTCTGCTCAGTCTGATAAATCTTGCGGGTTTCCAGGCTGGCACCCTGAAACAGGGGCAAGACCACGTAAAGCAGATAAAAGAAGATAAGCACAATGGCCAGAATGACCGAGATACCACCGAAACCGACACCATATTTTGCGACTTTATCTTTGGTTTCACGCCAGGCACGACGGCGTTTGGCAATGGTGGAATCCGGTGCCGGCAGCACGGTTTGATCGTCAACTGTTTGTTCTTGCATCGAGCATTACCAAAGTTATGTGATTTCCGAAACAATCCTCAAGCGTCTGCAGGACAAAGGCTTGAGGGTTGTTTTGACAGCAAAAACGCCCCGTGCTTTGTACACACGGGGCGCTTCGTCTGTCATGTCAATAATGGCTTATTGGATTTTTTCCAGCGCCTTTTCTGCAACGCTGGCTGGCAGTGGCACGTAGCCATCTTTAACAACCACTTGCTGACCAACTTTAGACAGCACCATTTTGACGAACTCACGGTCAATCGGTGACATTGGCTTGTTAGGCGCTTTGTTCACGTAAACCCACAGGAAACGGGCCATAGGAAACTGACCGCTGGCTGCATTCTCGGGGGTTGCTTCGATGAATGGCTGGCCTTCTTCTTTCGCCAAAGGCACGGCCTTCACACCAGAGGTTTTGTAACCGATACCTGAGTAGCCGATACCGTTCAGTGATTTGGTTACGCCCTGAACCACTGAAGCAGAGCCAGGCTGCTCATTCACGCTGTTTTTGTAGTCGCCTTTACACAGGGCGTTGTCTTTGAAGTAACCGTAGGTACCGGATACCGAGTTACGACCATAAAGCTGAATCGCACCCAGGTTTTCAATACCCAGTTGCCCCCAGTTAGTGACGTCTTCTGAATAACCGCATTTACGGGTCGCAGAGAAGATGGCATCAACCTGTGGAATGGTCAGACCTTCAATGGGATTGTCTTTGTGGACATAGACAGCCAAGGCGTCGATAGCAACAGGAATGGCTGTTGGTTTGTAACCGAATTTTTCTTCAAACGCAGCCAGTTCCTTGTCTTTCATCTGGCGGCTCATAGGGCCGAAGTTTGAAGTACCTTCAGTCAGTGCCGGCGGTGCAGTTGATGAACCCGCAGCTTGAATCTGAATGCTGACATTCGGGTATTCACGTTTGAATTCCTCAGCCCACAGTGTCATCAGGTTAGCCAGCGTGTCAGAACCGACGCTGGACAGGTTACCTGAAATACCGCTGACTTTTTCATAGTCAGGCAGGTTGGCGTCAACGTCGGCAAATGTAACCGATGAGAATGCCATTGTGACGGCAGCACCCAGCAGGGCGATGTTTTTCTTGAACATGTTGTTCAGCTCCCAAGTTAAAAGAAAAATGCAACGTATTTCACGTTTTGCGCTGGGAAAGTATGAATTCGGACTGTGACAAGGATATGAAAGAAATGTGACAGTTGTATGACAACACTGTCAGAACAAAGGCAAGCTGTTGTTATACAGTAATTTTCTCGACCACGATGGTGGCTGGAAAACAGCATTTAAAACGGGTTCCCTGACCCAGTTCACTGCTGATCTCGAGTCTGGCGCCGTGACGCTGCAGGACATGTTTGACGATAGCCAGACCCAGTCCGGTGCCACCCTTGTCGTTACTGCGACCTTTATCAACACGATAGAAACGCTCGGTGAGGCGTTCCAGGTGGTGCTCGGCAATACCCTCACCCTCATCGGCGACTTCCAGACAGGCACCCTCATCATCAAGCCGCCAGCGAATATGAATCTGGCAGCCCTCCGGCGTGTACTTAACGGCATTGAAGACCAGGTTGGAAATGGCGCTGCGGATTTCATCCACATCACAGACCAGCCAGCGCTCGGTGTCCAGTTCAAGCTGGATTTGATGGTCTCGGTAATGCTCCAGTGAACGCGCATCTTCAATGATAGACTGCAGCAGTTTGCCGATATCGGTAGGAATCCGGCGCAGCGCTTTCTCACCGGTTTCAAGCTGGGACAGCACCAGCAGATCTTTGATCATCAGATGCATCCGCTCGCTCTGCTGGCGCATCGCCGGTAACGCCGCCCGCCATTGGTCGGGATCAGTGTCGTCGGTAAACGCCTCCAGATAACCCCGCAGTACCGTCAGTGGGGTTTTCAGTTCATGCGAGACGTTGGCCACAAAATCGCGGCGCATCCGCTGCAGCTTGATGGTCTGGGTAATGTCACGGGCAATCAGTAACCTGCCCGCGCCCATGTAACTGACTACTTTCAGCTCCAGTTGCATGGTTTCATCATGCGGTGACTTGACGGTCACCACATTGCCCAGCTTGAGCGGATCTTCGAGTAAGGATTGAAATGCCGGATCACGGATCAGATTATTGATCCTGACGTTGCTGTCACGTGGCCAGCGCACGCCGAGCAGTTCACGTGCCGACTGGTTGGCCCACTCAACCTCACCGTATTCGCCCAGCACCACAATCGCATCGGGCAAAGCCGCCGTCGCCTGCTGAAAACGTTTGAGATAACCGGTGAGTTTTTTCTTTCGATTGCTGTTTTGCTGACGCATCTGCTCGATGTAACGGCAGACATCATCAATCACACCCTCGGCGCTGGGCGAGCGGTTTTTTTTGGGTTTTTCCAGCCACTTTCTGAGCTTGTACCAGTTATGTTGCAGCCACAGGGCATAGACCAGTACTGCCAGAAACATGAAAGCCAGCATCTGGCCGAATAACAGACCACAGAAACCGGCCAGGCTGAGCAGTGTCAGCAGGCGCCAATTATCCCATTGCATCAAAGCCGCCGTTAATCAACTGAAAAACGATATCCTACACCACGGACCGTCTGTACCAGGTGATCGTGACCACTGGGTTCCAGTGCTTTGCGCAGACGGCGGATATGTACATCAACGGTGCGCTCTTCAATATAAACCGTATCACCCCAGACATAGTCCAGTAATTGCGAGCGGCCATAGGCACGTTCTGGATTTTTCATGAAGAAATGTAACAGGCGGAATTCGGTGGGCCCCAATTCCACCCGCTTGTCATCAACGGTGACGCGATGACTTTTGGTATCCAGCACCAGGTTACTGAATTGCAGCTTCTGAGCTTCTTCCGGATCGGTCGGCTGGCAACGCCTTAACACGGCCTTGATGCGGGCCATCAGTTCCGGCGGCGAGAAGGGCTTGTTGATGTAATCATCAGCACCTACGCCCAGGCCTTTCACCATGTCTTCACTCTCGCCTTTGGCAGTGAGCATAATCACAGGAATATTGGCGAGAAACTCGTTGGCACGCAGTCGACGAATAAATTCGATACCGTCAATCCCGGGCAGCATCCAGTCCAACAGGATCATATCGGGTTGATGATGCTTCAGTGCTTCCAGCCCTGCTTCGCCGTCACCCACTGCCTCACAGGCAAAGCCTGATTGTTTGAGTGTGAATGACAACATATCCCGGATTGCGACGTCGTCCTCGACTACCAATACACTCGTTGCCATAAAGCCTTTTCCCAGTCGTTACAATGACAGGTGCATCATACAAAGCAATTGTTACAGTTTGATAACAATTCGCTAAACCGCTGATTTCCCTATTCCTGTTGCGATGTAAGTCTCTACTTACTTCTATTGCACACAGCTTATGTGACTGTTTGATGACCTCTGCATGACAGTCTGACTGGTCTTAAATCAGGTCATTACGCCCCGGATTGTATAGAACAGACAGGCGGACAATACGGCTGCCGAAGGCACTGTAATCAACCAGGCAGTGATGATTTTCTTCACCATATCGCGCTTGACGTACAGGCTCTTCTTCTCTTTCTTCAGCGTTTTCTTGGCTTTTTTCAGTGTCCCTTTTTCTTCGTCGATCGCACGGTACAGGTCGGTAATACGCTCATAGTCACTGACGGTTTTCTCTTTCTTCTCCATCAGCACATTGAGTTCACTGCGCAGCGCACTGAGCAGGCGTTTTTCTTCCTGAATTTCACGCTCATCCTGCTCGATCTCATCTTCCAGGCTTTCGGCACGGTCCATCCACTCACGCAAAAAGCCGACACCGAAGACGGCACCGATAGCGACATGGGTGGTACTTACCGGCAAACCCAGTTGACTGGCGATAATCACGGTAATGGCTGCGGCCATGGCAATCGAGAAAGCCCGCATTTGATCCAGTTCCGTAATTTCGCCGCCCACAGTTCGGATAAGACGGGGACCATATAAAGCCAGACCCAGTGCAATACCAAAGGCACCGACCGCCATCACCCAGAACGGAATACCGGCTTCGGCAGTGATACCGCCGGTGATAATGGCATCATGAATCGCTGCCAGCGGCCCGATCGCATTGGCGACGTCATTGGCGCCGTGCGCGAAACTCAATAACGCAGCAGCAAAAATAAGGGGAATAGTGAACAGGACATTGACGCTGGCACGGTCATTGGTCAGCTTGGGCAGGCGACGCTTGACCGTGCGCTTGACCAGGAAATACACCAGAATGCCAACCACAAACCCCACAATGAGCGCATCGGTCATGCTGGGTTTGGAACCGAAATCCATCCCTAGAGACAGACTTTCATTAATGAATCCAGTCAGACCTGGCCAGACTTTTTTCAGCCCTTTGACAACCAGATAGGTGACAAAAGCCCAGGCCATGATGGCGACATAGACTGGCACCCATTTTGAAGAGGCGCTGATCTTGTCATCCTGAAAAATGATGGTTTTTTTGATGGCATACAAAAAGATAATGGCAATCATGCCACCAATCACCGGAGAAATAACCCAGGAGCTGGCAATCGCACCCATTGTGCCCCAGTCAACAATGCTGAAACCGGCTGCGGCAATACCCGCGCCCATGACACCGCCGACAATGGAATGGGTTGTGGATACCGGGGCCCGGGCAAAAGTCGCCAGGTTCAACCACAAAGCAGCGGCAAGCAGCGCCGCCATCATCGCCCAGACGAAGTCCTGGGTATTACCACCAAAACCATTGATATCGATGATGCCTTTCTTAACGGTAGAGACCACATCACCGCCCGCTATAATCGCGCCCGCGGCTTCGAAAATCATCGCGATAATGATGGCACCGCCCATGGTCAGGGCTTTGGAGCCCACCGCCGGACCGACATTATTAGCGACATCATTAGCACCGATATTCATCGCCATATAGGCACCGAATACCGTTGCAACGGCAAGGATCAGACTGCTAGCACCATCGCCGCTGATGTTATAACTGTAGACCAGCGCCAGCACCATGAATAACAGCGCCAGACCAATCCGGGTGAGTTCGCCATGGCTCTTTTTATAAGCCTGCTTTTCTAGCTGATGGATATCTTTTATTTCCACGTGAATACCGTCAGTTGCTTACCAAAATGGGGCAATTATTACAGCATTGTGACAACAGGAATACCCCAAAGCAGACGGATGTAACTTCGCACTGCTAAGATTGTCTAGCTAAATACTGTGATGGCAAGCCTTAGAGAATGATGAAGAAAATTTTATTTTTGTGTCTTTTAGTGCTGGTTTCCGCTGCTCATGCGCGGACAGGATTCCTGGAAGGACTGGGACTAAGCCAGTCTGATGATGTACCGCCACTGGTTGAAGAAGCTTTTCAGTTCAGCGCTGAAGTCGAGGATGCCAACACCCTGATTGCTCAGTGGCAGGTGATGGAGGGTAATTATCTCTATCGCGATAAATTACGCTTTGAAATCATCGGCAACGACAATGTCAGTCTGGGCAACTTTATTCTGCCGCCGGGTGAAAACAAAAATGATGAAACCTTCGGTCTGGTGGAGGTTTATCATCACGATCTGAATCTGAAACTCCCTCTCAATCGGCCACAGGCTGCCCAACAGCTCACGCTCAAAGCCTATTTCCAAGGGTGCTCCGAAACGTTTGGCATTTGCTACCCGCCCAGCGTACAACAAGTCGAACTCACCCTGCCGGTCGCCACAGAATCCAGCACCGAGCGGCTACCTTCGGTTGCAAACGCTGAATCAAGCAATGCTGACAATAACCCACTCAGCGAACAGGACCGACTGGCGAGGAAACTGGCTGAGGACAATCTGATTCAGATTTTCCTGGGCTTTCTCGGCTTGGGACTACTGCTGACTTTTACCCCCTGCGTACTGCCGATGATTCCGATTCTGTCCAGTGTCATTGTGGGTGAGGGAGAAAAAATCACCACCCGCCGTGCCTTTAGTCTGTCTCTGATTTATGTGCTTGCCATGTCCGTAACCTATACGGCCGCAGGGGTCCTGACCGGGCTGGTGGGAGAAAACCTGCAGAGCCTGTTCCAGAACCCTTGGGTGATCAGCAGTTTCAGCCTGTTATTTGTATTACTTGCCCTGTCGATGTTCGGTCTCTATGACCTGCAGTTACCTCATGCACTGCAACACCGGCTGCATCAGATGACACATCGCCAGCAGGGCGGCAGCTTTATCGGTGTCGCCGTGATGGGCCTCTTATCGGCACTGATAGTCGGTCCTTGTCTGGCACCGCCACTGGCTGCAGCACTCATCTTTATTGGTCAACATGCCGATCCTTTACTCGGGGGACTGGCACTGTTCGCGCTCAGTATTGGTATGGGTATTCCGCTACTGATTATTGGGACTTCAGCCGGCTCAATGCTGCCTCGTGCCGGTGATTGGATGAACGTGATTAAAGCCATCTTTGGTGTCCTGTTGCTGGGTCTCGCTATCTGGATGCTGGAACGCATTCTGCCTGGCTGGATGACACTGGTTTTATGGGGCAGCTTGCTGATTGTCTGTGCGGTTTACATGGGCGCCCTCAACAGCTTGCAGATCGATGCCAATGGCTGGAATAAACTGAGTAAAGGGCTGGGGCTGATTCTGTTGATTTATGGCGCCCTGTTAATGATTGGTGGCGCCAGCGGCAGTCAGAACCTGTTACAACCTTTGCAGGTCATTGCTGCCAGTCCAACATCGACCTCTTCCCCGCAGTCTCAGCTTGAGTTCAGCAAGGTTAATAATCTTGAAGAGCTCAATGCGAAACTGCAAAACACGCAACAGCCGGTGATGCTGGATTTCTATGCCGACTGGTGCACCGATTGCAAAACCATGGAGAAAACCACTTTTCGTGACCCCGCGGTGGTGGCCGCGCTGGATAAGCATCTGCTGTTAAAACTGGATATGACTGACAACACCGAAGCGCATCAGGCGCTACTTAAATCACTACAGGTGTTCGGTCCGCCCACCATGCTGTTTTACAACGCTGCCGGTCAGGAATTACGTGATTACCGACTGGTTGGCCATATTAAAGCGGATAAAATGCTGGAGCACTTGTCCAGACTGCCCTGATGCCAAATTAATTAAAATTTCAAGAAAGCCGCCATTTCGACGAAAATAGCGACAAAAGACTGCCTTTTAACTCGCTTAACTGGACATTGACCCTTTGCTGGTGCACAATTCGGCCTTATTGAATTCAGACCGCTTTTAAGGATTGTCATGGCGAACATTCTTGTGCTGAACGGCCCCAATCTCAATCTGTTGGGGACGCGTGAGCCTGAGCACTATGGTGCAGATACCCTCGCTGATATTGAGGACCGTCTGCGCAGCATGGCTATTGAAGCCGGTCATCAGCTGGATTTCTTTCAGAGCAACGCCGAGCATGCCCTTGTCGACAAACTCCATGAAAGCCGTCACGACACCCAGTTTATCCTGATAAATCCAGCCGCTCTCACTCACACCAGTGTGGCTTTGCGCGATGCTTTGGCCGCCGTTGCCATTCCGTTTATCGAAGTACACATCTCCAATGTTCACGCCCGCGAGGCGTTCAGACAGCATTCCTATCTGTCCGATATCGCCAGAGGCGTGATATGCGGACTGGGTGCGCAGGGCTACGAGCTGGCTCTGCAAGCCGCCATCAAACAACTCAACTCATAACTATTATTAAAGGTTAACGCATGGACATTCGCAAAATTAAGAAACTCATCGATCTTATCCAGGAATCCGATGTCGCCGAAATTGAAATCTCTGAAGGCGAAGAATCGGTGCGCATCAGCCGTAACAGTTCCGTTGCGCCAAGTTATGCCGCCCCTGCCGCACCGGCTCCGGTCGCCATGCCTGCCGCAGCACCGGCGCCAGCAGCTGAAGCAGCAGCGCAACCTGCTGAAACCAAACCTAACGATGCCAATGCCGTACGCTCTCCAATGGTGGGTACTTTCTATCGCTCTTCATCTCCTGAGGCCGCAGCCTTTGTCGAAGTCGGCCAGAAAGTCGCTGCCGGCGATGTTATCTGCATTATCGAAGCGATGAAAATGTTCAACCAGATCGAAGCCGACCGCAGTGGTACCGTCACTGCCATTCTGGTTGAGAACGGTCATCCGGTTGAATTCGATGAGCCTTTGATTGTTATCGAATAACACCCGTGCCGGCCACCGGCGAAGCTCATCCTGAACTGTGGATTTGAACATAAATATGATCGATAAAATTGTTATTGCCAATCGGGGCGAAATTGCCCTGCGTATTCTGCGCGCCTGCTGGGAACTCGGCATCAAAACCGTCGCTGTTCACTCCAGTGTGGATCGCGACCTCAAACATGTCTTGCTGGCAGACGAAAGTGTCTGTATCGGCCCGGCGCCTTCCAACGAGAGCTATCTCAATATTCCGGCGATTATCAGTGCCGCTGAAATCACCGATGCCACCGCGATTCATCCCGGCTATGGTTTCCTGTCGGAAAATGCTGATTTCGCTGAACGGGTTGAAGAAAGCGGCTTTATCTTTATCGGTCCACGTGCCGATACCATCCGCATCATGGGTGATAAGGTAGCGGCTATTAAAGCGATGAAAGAAGCGGGCGTGCCCTGCGTACCCGGCTCCGATGGTCCATTGGGCACCGATGATGCCACCAACCTGCGTCTGGCGCGCGAGATCGGTTACCCAATCATTATCAAAGCGGCTGGTGGCGGCGGTGGTCGCGGTATGCGTGAAGTACACAGCGAAGCCCATCTGCTTAATGCGATTGCTTTAACCAAAAGTGAAGCCCGTGCTGCCTTCGGTAACGATATGGTTTACATGGAAAAATTCCTGGAAAACCCGCGTCACATCGAATTCCAGGTACTGGCGGACCAGCACGGTAATGCCATCCACCTGGGTGAACGTGACTGCTCCATGCAGCGTCGTCACCAGAAAGTGGTGGAAGAATCGCCAGCGCCGGGTATCACCCAGGAAATGCGTGATCGCATGGGTGCGATTTGTGCTGAAGCCTGTATCCGTATCGGCTACCGTGGTGCCGGTACCTTTGAATTCCTGTACCAGGACGGCGAGTTTTACTTCATCGAAATGAACACCCGTATCCAGGTAGAGCATCCGGTTACCGAACGCGTCACCGATATCGATCTGGTGGCGGAACAGATTCGTGTCGCCGCCGGTGAGCCGCTGTCGATCAAGCAGGAAGATGTAGTAATGCGAGGCCATGCCATTGAGTGCCGTATCAATGCC
This sequence comes from uncultured Methylophaga sp., assembly GCA_964389455.1. Taxonomy (GTDB): domain Bacteria; phylum Pseudomonadota; class Gammaproteobacteria; order Nitrosococcales; family Methylophagaceae; genus Methylophaga. Next base: position 43,362 of record CAYMEE010000010.1, read on the forward strand.
GAAGACCCGCGCACCTTCATGCCCAGCCCGGGCAAGATCACCCACTACCACGCACCGGGCGGTGCCGGTATCCGCATGGATTCTCATATCTACAGCGGCTACAAAGTGCCACCCAATTACGATTCTCTGATCGGCAAACTGATTGCCTACGGCAAAGACCGGGACTCGGCCATCGCCCGTATGCAAACTGCGCTGAAAGAAATTGGCATTGAAGGCATCAAGACCAATGTCGAATTACAACGAGACATTATGGATGATACCCACTTCCAGACTGGTGGCACCAATATCCACTATCTAGAGAAGAAGCTGGGTCTCTAATGGCCTGGGTCCAGTTTATCTGCCACACCTCGCCCGACAATGCGGAGGCGCTGTCCGAGGCATTGAGCGAGTGTGGGGCGGCTGCGGTGACATTTGAAGATGATGCCGATCAGCCGATTTACGAACCGGATCTGGGTGAAACGCCCTTATGGGCCGAAACCCGTCTGACCGCCTTGTTTGATGCTGAAACCTCGGAGCGGTCGGTGCTCGATATGCTGGCCGGTATGTTGCCGGAAGTGCCCAAATTTCGGGTTGAAGCTGTCGAGGATAAGGATTGGGAACGGGAATGGATGGC
>CAYMEE010000010.1:44074-57938 GCA_964389455.1 uncultured Methylophaga sp.
TGTTACTGGCCAATATTCTGGCCGGACCGTTACAGAATCTGGCGCCACGGTTTGCCAACCTCTGCAAGCCCAATACCCAGCTGGTACTGTCGGGTATTTTGCAGACCCAGGCGGATGAGGTGGCTGACAGCTACAAACAATGGTTCACGATGCAGCCAGCGGTAAGCCGCGAAGACTGGGTTCGACTGACCGGAGAACGGCATGCCGTCTGAGCTGATGATCGGTCCCTACAGCCTGCCCAACCGGCTGTTCCTGGCCCCTATGGCAGGCGTCACTGACCGTCCCTTCCGTCAGTTGTGCCGACGCCTGGGCGCTGGCATGGCCGTTTCAGAGATGATCACGGCCAATAAAGCCCTGTGGGCGAGTAAAAAATCTCTCTTACGGGCTAATCATGAAGGCGAACCGGAGCCACGTAGTGTGCAGATAGCAGGTGCTGATCCGCAAATGATGGCAGAAGCCGCTCGCCACAATGTCGACGAGGGCGCGCATATCATTGATATCAATATGGGTTGTCCGGCCAAGAAAGTCTGCAACGTGATGGCGGGTTCCGCCTTGCTGCAGAATGAAAAGCTGGTTGCAGACATTGTGACATCCGTGGTCAATGCAGTTGATGTCCCGGTCACATTAAAAATACGCACTGGCTGGGACCGTGATAACCGCAATGGCGTCAGAATTGCCCGTATCGCCGAAGAGGCCGGCATTCAGGCACTGGCGGTGCATGGCCGTACCCGGGCAGATGCCTACAAAGGTGACGCTGAATACGACACCATTGCCGAGATTAAATCACGTATCGCCATCCCGGTGATTGCCAATGGAGATATCACTTCACCGGAAAAAGCGGCTTGGGTACTGAAGAAAACGGCTGCTGATGGTTTAATGATCGGCCGTGGCGCCCAGGGCAACCCCTGGATCTTCCGCCAGATCCTGCATTTTCTGGACCATGGTGAGTTGCTCGCCGACCCTGAAGTCACTGAAATTAAACAGGTCTTGATTGAACACCTGCAAAACCTGTACGATTTTTATGGAGATTACACCGGTGTTCGCATGGCACGCAAACACATCGCCTGGTATAGCAAAGGGCTGCGCAATGGCAACGCATTCCGTCAGGCAATGAACCAGTTTGAACAGCCGCAACAACAACTGCGATTCACCCGCGAATTTTTTGAGCAATTAGAACAACAACAGGACTCTCAAGCCGCATGACTAAACCGTTAGCCAAAGATCCATCGACTTGCGCTGAATTAGGTGTCGCGGCCGAGCACACATCCGCTCCGTTAAGCGAGTGTGTATCGCAAGCATTGGCAGACTACTTCGAGCAACTCGAAGGCCACCCCGCTGCCAACCTCTATGAAATGCTGATGACCGAAGTCGAAGTGCCCATGCTGAAAGCGACGCTGGCACACACCAATGGTAATCAAAGCCGCGCGGCCGAAATTCTCGGTATCAACCGCGGCACATTACGCAAAAAACTCAAGCTCTACGGCTTGTAAACACAAATTCTCTTTACCCTGGAATTTCTTTTTCAATGAATAAGATCAAACGTGCTCTGTTGAGCGTCTCTGATAAGACTGGTGTGCTTGAACTGGCACAGGAACTGAACCGACTTGGCGTCGAGCTGTTATCCACAGGCGGTACCGCTAAATTGCTGAGCGATGCCGGTCTGCCGGTGAAAGAAGTCTCTGAACATACCGGTTTTCCGGAAATGATGGCCGGCCGCATCAAAACACTACATCCCAAAATTCATGGTGGTCTGCTGGGTCGCCGCGGCACCGATGATGCCATCATGGAACAGCATGACATCGCGCCTATCGATCTGGTTGTCGTGAACCTCTACCCGTTTGAAGCCACGATTGCCCGCACTGACTGCACCCTGCCACTGGCGATTGAAAATATCGACATTGGTGGCCCCACCATGCTGCGCGCTGCGGCCAAGAACCATGCCGATGTCACGGTACTGATTGATCCTGCCGATTATGTTCGCGTGCTGGAGCAGATTGAAGCCCATGGCGGTGTCGATGATGCAACCCGTTTCGATCTGGCGGTAAAGACCTTCGAGCACACGGCGCATTATGACGGTGCGATTGCTAATTATCTCGGCAAACGCGCCGATAACGGGGATATGGACACGTTTCCTCGTACATTCAACAGCCAGTTTCATAAGAAACAGGACATGCGTTATGGTGAAAATCCGCACCAGAAAGCGGCCTTTTTTGTCGAAGGTGATCTGGAGAGCGGGACTATCAGCGCAGCAGTCCAATTGCAGGGCAAGGAATTGTCCTACAACAATATTGCTGACACTGATGCCGCACTGGAATGTGTGAAAGCCTTCCCCGAATCGCCGGCCTGCGTGATTGTGAAACATGCCAACCCCTGTGGGGTCGCCAGTGCAGACAGTCTGCTTGCTGCCTATGACCTGGCCTTCCAGACCGATCCGACTTCGGCTTTTGGTGGCATCATCGCTTTCAATCGCGAGCTGGATGCCGAAACCGCAAAGGCCATTATTGAGCGTCAGTTTGTTGAAGTGATTATCGCGCCAAGCGTGTCTGACGACGCCCGCGCCGTAGTGGCTCAGAAAGCCAATGTGCGTCTGCTTGCCTGTGGCGAGTTTGTCGAAAATCCGGCTGAGAGCCTCGACTTCAAACGCGTTAACGGCGGCCTTTTGGTACAGGATCGTGATGATGCCCTGGTTCAGACTGATGAACTTAAAGTGGTGACTGACATCGCACCGACGGATGAACAGATGCAGGACCTGCTGTTTGCCTGGCGTGTCGCCAAGTTTGTGAAATCCAACGCTATTGTCTATGCCAAAAATCAGCAGACCGTGGGTATCGGTGCCGGCCAGATGAGCCGCGTCGTCAGCAGCCGTATTGCCGGTATCAAAGCCGAAGATGCCGGTCTGGTGGTACCTGGTGCAGTAATGGCATCCGATGCTTTCTTCCCGTTCCGTGACGGTCTTGATGCCGCAGCTGAAGCCGGTATCAAAGCCGTGATCCAGCCGGGCGGCTCTATGCGTGATGATGAAGTCATTGCTGCCGCCAATGAGCACGGCATCGCCATGGTCTTCACAGGCATGCGCCACTTCAGACACTAGCAGGCACAGCAGTCAATGGATCGGGTTCAGGCGCAGCGTTTCTTTCAGACGCACAACCATGAACGCATCCAGAGACTGCTGCAATTAGCACCGGCACGGCACAGTCTCATTCTTGAGCTGCTGCCGTTCCTGTTTCACCTCAATGCCAAACTGCTGCCGGGGTACATCAGCGATGACACCCCGGCCGGTCTGATTGATTATCGTCCCACAAAATCGACACTGGATCAGGCCAGACAGCTGGAAAGAAACTTCCGCTACCGGCGAAAAGCACTTCGTCGCTATCCTCTGCGCGGTCTCTATCTCATTAATTCCCACGGCTTTCTGTCTTACCCCGAACGGCCCCGCTTCGGTCTGTGGCTACTTTACAGCAACCGGCTCAAGGCAGATCAGCGTGCTCAACTGCAGCAAAAGCTCGAGGCGGTGAGTCGATGGACAAGCGAGAATGGCATCCAGCTGGATGCCCGGCTGATATCTGAGGCGGAGCTGGCTCGCGGCATTTTATCCCACTGGGATCGGGATCAATTCTACAGTGCCGGTCTGGTGCTGGCCGGCAGTCAGCCCTACTGGTGGCTGACCAGCCCGGAAGAGGAAAGGGACTATGCTGGCACAGTCAATCGCATGCAGTCACAGCGCATGCTGAACCCGGTCAGTCTGGTTGATTTTGGTGGTGTGGGCAGTTTCGACGCTGAAACCTTGTTTGATCAAAGCTGCTGCCTGCTGACTGATAGCCTGCAATTTGGTGATGAGCTGATATCACTGACGTATCTCAAGCTTTGCTTGACAGCGCCGCAGCAGAGTGCGTTGTCTCCCCTACTAAAACGCCAGCTTTATCTGCAAGATCCTGATTCCTGCCGTTTTGATCCACAGTATCTCAGACTCCTATGCCTGCAACAGCAGACAAACTGGAACGATCTGCAACGGCATTTTTACCTGAATATACCGGAAAGATTGAGTAAACCCGTCAGGCAGGCCACCTTGCCGTGGCGCCGTCAGTTTATTGAGGGTCTGACTCGTGAGTGGGGCTGGGATCCTGATAAGCTGAAACAGCTTGATCAGGCGCTGGATGATATCAGCATTAGCGAGCGCGACTTTCATAATCTCGGTCAGTTCAGTGCCGCGCTGATTACCAGGCTCGGTGATTTTGCCCGTGAGCACCATCTTGATGCTGGCGATATCCTGCATAAACTCAAAACACTGCATCGTCTGCGCTATGCACCCGCGGAAAATCAGGTTAGCCTCTTACCCTCACCGCTTAGGCCAGCAACGGGCAGTGAGCGGCTATATCTAAGCCGTTTTCGCGATCATCACACATGGTGTCTCAGCCGACAGCCACTCAACAGTCCGAGTGAGCCGGGCCTGTTTCAACACGAGCATTTGTTACAGGTGCTGGCGTACGCCATCGGTAACCAACTGCTCAGCCGCAGCAACTGGCTCAGTGTGAATGATCAGCATGGCAAAGTAACCACCGCTGTAGTGGTGGAAGTGTGTCAACGCCTGTTCCGTAGCGAACTTGTGAATCTAGAGTTTAATTTTGCCGAGATTTCCGCGGCAAAAGAAGAGACATTGCTAAGTATCAGCTTATTTATCAACCTGGAATCGGAAGTCAGCGACACATTGTCTCAGCAGGGCCTGCAGCTATCGAGCCGGCTCAATGATCCGCTTAATTACAGCTCTTACCATCAGAGTCTGGTGAACTCGATAGATGGTCTGGTATTCACCAGTCACGGCCTTAGTCACAGCTTTCGATACGGTGGCTCTCAGCCAGTGCTGGACTTTTTGCAGCACACCCTCGCCTGGCAGCCGGACCAGCAGGTAAATTGGCAGAGTTGGTGTCCGACCCCGATATTCGGTCAGACTATCAGCCTGCGTATGGATGATCTGCTGGCTCAGCTCATCGCGCACTACCAGCGTTTCCCGGACTCAGGTCGATTGCTGCTGACCATGGCCGACCGTCTATTCAGCCTGCAATGGCAACAGCAACACATCAGTCTGCTGAAACAGCCCTTGTCTCAGGACCTCTGGCAGACGCTGTCCAGTCAGCAACGGCAATTTGAAGCGGTCAGGCTGGATCGCTATCTGGACAGGGATGGTTTATTCAACAGCCTGCTGCAATATCAGTCACCGGAGCGGGTTAATGTGTTTATCTACCTGGAGAAGAACACGATTATCTGTTACCTGCTGGATGAGTTCGCTAACCTGGTCAGACAACAGTTTCAGCATTTAACTGAGGCCACTCTGGTCGCCCATCTGCAACTATTTCTGTCTGAAATTCGTCAGCGCAATACGATAGCGCAGCTGCGTTTTTATCACCTTAGCCGTCAACAGCAACACTGGCTAGCCTCACCACTCGCAGTGACCAGGCAAACCAGCAGCTATCTACCGGTGAAAGTCAGCATGCAAAGCGCTGCGCTGGATGCCGACTGTAAAATTATCTGTGGTCAGCAGACGTTCGAGGGCCGCGCTGATGACCCGGCACTCTTTGCTCGGGTGCAACAACTGGTGCTCAGCCTACGTGGTCGGCAATCGCATTATCCGGTCTACCTCAACAGTCTGCATTTTGCCGATGATCGCTATTATCCAACTGCGGTCTACATGCAGCACAAACAACGCCTGGAACAGCTTCTCAACCCGTTTTGAAACAGATAAAACCGGCTTTTTGCTGTCTGCAGGGTGAGATAATTTGGGTATACTGTTCGTTTTAACAGCAACGACAGAGTAAAGCATGATCAAAGTCGGTATTGTTGGCGGCACCGGGTACACCGGTGTGGAATTGCTGAGACTATTGGCCAACCACCCTGAGGTGTCACTGGAAGTCATCACTTCACGTAGTGAGGCCGGCATGGCTGTCAGTGAATTATTCCCCAACCTGCGCGGCCACGTCGATTTGACCTTCAGCGAGCCTGATCCCGAGGTGCTGGCACAATGTGATGTCGTTTTCTTCGCGACGCCGCATACCGTCGCGATGGCGCTGGTTCCCGAACTTATCAAACGCAATACCCGGGTCATTGATCTGTCGGCGGATTTTCGCCTCAAAGATCAGGCAGTCTGGGAGCACTGGTATAACACGCCGCATACCTGTCCTGATCTCTTTGCCAGCGCTGTCTATGGCTTGCCGGAAATCAACCGTGAGCAAATTCGCTCAGCCCAGTTGGTGGCTGTGCCCGGCTGTTATCCCACAGCAACCGAACTGGGTTTCCTGCCACTACTGGAAGCAGGTCTGATTGATCCCAAGCATCTGATCGCCGATGCCAAAACCGGTGTCAGTGGCGCCGGTCGCAAAGCGGCCATTCCGATGCTGATGGCCGAAACCAGCGGCAGCTTCAAGGCTTATGGCGTCAGTGGTCATCGTCACCTGCCTGAGATCAGAGAAATATTGACAGGCCACTGCGGTGAAGACGTCGATCTGACTTTTATCCCTCATCTGGCGCCGATGGTGCGTGGTATTCACGCCACCCTGTACGGCAGGCTCAATAAGGATGCCGATCTGCAGGCCTTGTTTGAGAACCGCTACAGCGATGAGCCCTTCGTCGATGTCATGCCGGCCGGCAGCATGCCCGAGACGCGCAGCGTCTCCGGTTCAAATGTCTGTCGTCTCGCAGTCCATCAGCCACAAGGCAGTGACACTGTGGTGGTGTTGTCTGTCATCGATAACCTGGTGAAAGGTGCCTCCGGTCAGGCGATACACAACATGAATATTATGTTCGGCCTGCCTGAAACGACCGGCGTCAATCTTATCGCGACCATGCCCTGATGCTTGATCGGCCCTACGTTATACACCCGCGGCGGCCCTATCGCTGCCTGTTGCTGGTATTACTCGGCATTGCCCTGACCGCCGTGCTGATTATCGCCTTAGGCCAACAGTGGCAGCAGAAACAAATTGAAAAACTCTCCGGTCTTCAGTCACAACATAAGCAAATGCTGGCAGAAAATCAGCGCCTGACTGAGGAAAACCGGCTACTGCAGGAGCAGCTCCTGGGTATTAATCAAATGCAGGCACTGCAAGATGCGACAGACTCCAAACTGCAAACTGAACTGCAACTGTTACAGGACCGGGTGATTGAGCTGAATAAGGAACTGTTGTTCTATCAGAACATCACCCAGGGTGATGCCAGCAGTGAATTACAAGTCCGTGAACTCCATCTGAGACAGGTCGTCGATGATCCGTCATCCTATCTGTACCGGATTGTGCTGACCCAGGGTAAGAGAATCACTAAATCCATCAAGGGCGATGTGCTGATTACCCTTAACCTCGAGGCAAATGGTGAAACACAATCCCGACTGGTGGAAACCCAGGCGCTTAACATACGCCATGTGCAAGTGCTTGAAGGCACATTGAAATTAGCAGAGAATGAACGACCGGACAGTGTACGGGTCATGTTGAGACAGTCCGACAAAACCCTGACCGAGCGGACTTTCAAGTGGGAAGTCACCACCTCCCCGGCATCATGAGGTAAATCATGTTCAACAAAAACAAAGCCAAGAAAAAGAAGTCGACCAGCCGCATAGATACGCTGATTGGTCGCCACACCCACATTAAAGGTGACATCAGTTTCAGTGGCGGATTGCGGGTCGATGGCACCATTGAAGGCAACATCAACGCCACCGGCGATGAAACCTCAGTGTTAACGCTCAGTGATCACGGCAGTATTGATGGTGAAATCCGGGTACCAAACATCATTATTAACGGTCAGGTCAATGGTAATGTGTTTGTCTCCAATCATGTCGAGCTGGCTCCTAAGGCCCGGATCAACGGTAATCTATATTACCGTCTGCTGGAAATGGCGATGGGCAGTGAAGTCAATGGTCACCTTATTCGCGCGCAGGAAGAAGATACGGATATCCTGCAAGTTGAGCACGAGGTCTTCGAAGACGGCGCCCAGTTTCACTTGGAGCAAAATCAGGAATCCGATTTAAAACCTTAAATCTTGACTATTTTAGTCAGAATTTGGATAATATTTAACCAATAACTAAGCTAATTTTGGAGTGACTTATGACCAGCGAAATGCCCAGCCCAATTATCTTTACCGAGGCAGCGGCAGCTAAGGTCAGCGAATTGATCGCTGAAGAAGGCAACGATCAACTGAAATTGCGTGTATTCATCACCGGTGGCGGCTGCTCCGGCTTCCAGTATGGATTCACCTTTGAAGAAGACATCAGCGAAGAAGACACCCAAGTTGAAAAAGGCGGGGTGACCCTGCTGGTTGATCCGGCCAGCTATCAATATCTGGTCGGTGCGGAAATTGATTACACCGACGGCATTGAAGGCTCACAGTTTGTGATCCGCAACCCGAATGCCACCACAACCTGCGGCTGCGGTTCATCATTCTCGCCCTGATTTCGGGCTGAAATAGAAACAATAAACCGGTGCGGTCTGACCTCACCGGTTTTTTTGTGCCTGTTGTCTCTCAATTGTGTGTCTAAGCGCGGTTGGTTATGCTTGAGGTGAGGCGATCTAGGAGAGAATGATGTTTTCCAAATGGCAATGGCTGTTAACCCAACTGGGTAGAAAGTTATGGCTGCGTTCAGCCCTGTTCGCCCTGCTGGCGGTCCTCACCGCGCTGATTGCCATCCCGGTCGAACTCTTCATCAAAGAACCGTTTCCATTCAGTATTGGTGCCGAATCAGTCGGTCAGATTCTCAATATTCTGGCTTCCAGCATGCTGGCTGTGACCACCTTCTCGCTGAGCGTGATGGTCTCTGCCTATACTGCTGCCAGTTCCAGTGCCACACCTCGCGCCACCAAACTGGTGCGACAGGATTCGACCACCCAGAATGTGCTGGCCACCTTTATTGGCTCCTTTCTTTTCAGCCTGGTCGGCATTATTGCCCTCAGCACCGACCTGTATGGTGATAATGGCCGTTTGATTCTGTTTGCCGTGACTATCGGCGTGGTGGTGATCATTGTTGTCACTATGTTGCGCTGGATTGAGCACCTGTCAATGCTGGGACGACTGGGCGAAACCACCAACCGGGTAGAGGAGGCGGCCAGTCGGGCGATACAGCAGCGCATCGATTACCCCTGCCTCGGTGCCCGTCGACTGGACTGGGACAATCTGCCCGACTATTTCGATAATCAAATCTATCCCGACCAGACCGGCTATGTGCAGCATATTGATATCAGAAAGCTCAATCATCACGGCGAGCACTATGACGCTGAAATCTCCGTCCTGACTGAGCCCGGCCAGTTTATTCATCCGGCTGAAGCCATTGCCAGTTTCAAGGGCGAAATCAGCGAGGAAGTCGAAAATGCGATCCGGTCAGCCTTTACTGTCGGAAATGAGCGTTCCTTTGATCAAGACCCGCGTTTCGGCCTGTCGGTCCTGGCAGAAATTGCATCCCGGGCCCTGTCTCCTGCGGTTAACGATCCGGGCACGGCGATTGATATTATCAGCCGTGCGGTCAGGCTGCTGCTGCCCTGGCGCGAACATGTGCGCATTGAAGATGATGACGAGAAGATCGTCTACCCGCAGGTCCGAATCTCGGAGATACAACTGGACGGGCTGTTTGAAGATGTGTTTTTGCCTATTGCCCGTGATGGCGCTGGCCTGATTGAGATTCAAGTCCGGTTGCAAAAAACCCTGCTGGCACTGAAAAGACTCTGCCCTGAATGTTTCGCCGAGCAGGCCCAGCTACATTCAGAAATGGCCTATCAACGTGCTGAATACGCACTAAGTCTCGACGCTGACAAACAACGACTGAAACAGCTCGTCGACAAAATTCAGGAAAAATAAACGCCCTGTTTCTCAGCGCAATATTTACATTTCGTTTGCTGCCGCCTAAAATGAATGAACGTTCATTCATTAATTAATCGATATGACTCAGGCTAACCCCAAAGACAAACAGGAAATGATCCTTCAGGCTACGCTGGATCTGCTCTCCAGCAATGGCTTTCATGGATTTTCGATGAAGCAGCTTGCCAGCCATGCCGGCGTCGCTACCGGTACCATCTATCTCTATTTCAAGGATCGAGAAGCGCTGATCGCTGAGTTACATAGCCGCATCATTGAAGCCTTCGCCAAGGCTGCTTTTGCCGATCATGACCGTGACTTACCGCTGAAACAGCGCTATCAGCGGATCTGCGCCAATATCTGGCATTTCTGTATTAACAACCGCGCCATAACCCTCAGTAAGGCGCAGTTTGATCACCTGCCGACCGATGTATTACGCAGTCAGCGTCAGGATGCCTGGCAACAATTCCTGCCTTTGCGTGAATTGTTTGCCGAAGGGCGTCATCAGAAACGTATCAAGGATCTGCCCGATGATGTGCTCGGCAGTCTCAGTTTTGAACCTTACATGTACATGGCGAGTCAGCAACTGTTAGGGGTGATACAGGTGGATGAGGCTCAGCTGAATAAAATTATGGATGCATCCTGGGATGCCATTGCCACTGACGGTCAACAGGCGCGTGGATAGGAGAACACAATGACTTTTTGTTTCAGATCGCCCCCATTACTGATCTTGTTCGCTGCCTTGCTGATTGCCGGCTGTGAACAAAAAGCAGACAATCAGAGCAGCCAACAGTCAAGGCCCCCTGCCTCGGTCAATGTCATGACATTGGCACCTCAGTCCATCACGCTGACCAGCTCACTGCCCGCCAGAACCGTTGCTTACCGTAAAGCTGATGTCCGGCCCCAGGTCAGTGGGATCATTGAAAAGCGTCTATTTGAGGAAGGCTCACAAATCAAAGCCGGGCAACGGCTTTATCAGATTGATCCCGCCATCTACGAGGCCGAGCTGGCTAATGCCAGGGCCGAACTTAGCCGTGCTGAAGCCGCGCTGAAAACTGCAAAAGCAAGGGAAAACCGTTACCAGAACCTGCTTGAAGATAATGCCATCAGCCGTCAGGAATATGATGATGCCCTGGCGACCTTCCAACAGGCAGAGGCTGAAATTGAAGTCCGCCGCGCAATGGTCAAAACCGCACAGACCAATCTGGATTACACCCATGTCAATGCGCCGATTTCCGGCCGGATCGGCAAGTCCAATGTGACCGAAGGAGCCCTGGTAACGGCTCAGCAGGAAGCGGTGCTGGCCACTATCCATCAGTTGGATCCAATCTATATCGATATTTCCCAACCTTCCCGGGCATTGTTGGATCTGCGAAAAAAAGTGATTGATCGCGAAATCAACCAACTGTCGGCGCCCACAGTAACGCTGAGCTTGGAAGATGGCAGCCGTTATCCACATCAGGGCCAGTTACAGTTCGCCGAAGTGGATGTCGATCCCTCCACCGGTGACGTTGTACTTCGCGCTATCATGCCTAACCCCGATCAACTGCTGTTGCCGGGCATGTTTGTCCGCGCTGAAATTACCGAAGGCGAAATTGATGCGGCCATTCTGGCACCGCAGAAAGCCATCAGTTTCAATCGTGAGGGCAACGCCAGCGCTTATGTGGTGAACAGCAACAACGAAGTCGAACCGCGTGAGTTGAGTGTCGGGCGAGCCATCGACGGTCACTGGCTGGTGAAATCCGGTCTCAATGCCGGGGATCAACTGATTGTGGCCGGCCTGCAGAAAATAGCCCCGGGTGCCAAGGTCAGCATTGATCAAAAGCGCGATCAAACTGAAGCTGGCGGAAACTGATTATGGCTCGTTTCTTTATTGATCGTCCGGTCTTTGCCTGGGTCATTGCCATACTCATCATGCTGGCCGGCTTGCTGGCGATTTTCCAGCTGCCGGTGTCACAGTATCCTGAAGTTGCGCCGCCCTCGGTCGAGATCCGTACTACTTATCCCGGCGCCTCTGCCAAAACGGTGGAGGATTCCGTCATTCAGGTGCTGGAACAGAACCTCACCGGCATCGACAATGTGCTGTATATGTCAGCCACCAGTGATTCCACCGGCATTGGCCAGCTGACAATAACCTTTGAGGCCGGTACCGATCCGGATATCGCCCAGGTTCAGGTGCAGAACAAGCTGCAGTCGGCGATGCCCCTGTTGCCGCAGGAAGTGCAGGAACAGGGAATCCGTGTGACCAAATCCAGCACCGGTTTTTTAATGGTACTGGGATTTGTCTCCGCCGATGGCAGTATGGATCGCTACGATATTTCTGACTATGTCGGCGCCAATATTCAGGATCCACTGAGCCGGGTAAACGGCGTCGGCCGGATCCAGATCTTCGGTTCCCAATATGCCATGCGGGTCTGGCTGAATCCTGAACGTCTCAATCATTACAAGCTGACCACCGGCGATGTGGTGTTGGCGATTCGCGCCCAGAACGCCCAGATTGCTGCCGGTGAACTGGGTGGTGCCCCGGCAGTGAAAGATCAGCAGTTCAACGCCAATATCGTGGTCCAGACCCGCTTGGAAACCCCTGAAGAATTCAGCAATATCATCCTGCGGGTCAATCAGGACGGTTCCCGCGTGCGGCTTGGCGATGTCGCCCGGGTAGAGCTGGGCGGCCAGGATTACCAGTACGAAACGGAGTATAACAAGCAGCCTGCTGCCGGTATCGGTATCACGCTCGCCTCCGGTGCTAATGCACTTGAAACGGCGGAGAACGTTCGAGAACGTATTGCCCAGCTGGATAACTTTTTCCCGCAAGGCCTGGAAGTGGTCTATCCCTATGACACCACGCCATTTGTCAAACTATCGATTGAAAGTGTGGTGCATACTCTGCTGGAAGCCATCGTGCTGGTTTTCCTGGTCATGTACCTGTTCCTGCAGAACTTTCGTGCCACACTGATTCCGACGATCACAGTCCCCATCGTTTTACTCGGTACCTTTGCCGTGCTGTATGCCTTCGGCTTTTCCATCAATACCCTGACCATGTTCGCGATGGTGCTGGCTATCGGCCTGCTGGTTGATGATGCCATTGTCGTGGTGGAAAACGTGGAGCGGGTGATGCATGAAGACCGGCTGTCCCCCAGGGAGGCGACGCGTAAATCGATGGACCAGATCACCGGCGCGCTGATTGGTATTGCGCTCGTGGTGTCGGCGGTGTTTATCCCAATGGCTTTTTTTGGCGGTTCCACCGGGGTTATCTATCGGCAGTTTTCTATTGCCGTGGTCTCGGCCATGGCCTTATCAGTACTCGTCGCACTGACTCTAACGCCGGCACTGTGCGCTGCCTTTCTCAAAGCCACCGATGGAGAACATGACCAACGTAAAGGCTTCTTCGGCTGGTTCAACCGCAATTTCAACCGTGCCTCGCGCGGCTATCAGCGCAGTGTCGATCATATGATCGGCCGCACTGGCCGTTACATGCTGATTTATGTGGTGATTGTGGCTCTGCTGGCACTGCTGTTTACCCGCCTGCCCGGCTCATTTCTGCCGGAAGAAGATCAAGGGCTGATGTTCAGCCAGATGGTGCTGCCTCCCAATGCGTCGATGGAGCGGTCGATTGAAGTAATGAACAAAATGGAAGACTTTTACCTGGAACAGGAAAACGCCAATGTCGAGTCGGTGTTTTCCGTCATTGGCTTCAGTTTCGGTGGCCGCGGCCAGAACAATGGTCTCGCCTTCATCAACATGAAAGACTGGGATGAACGGACTGAACCAGAGCAGCATGTCCAGCAGGTCGCGGCCAGGGCCAATGCCTACTTCGCCAGCCTCAAAAGTGCCATGGCCTTTGCCATAGCCCCACCGCCGATTCGCGAGCTGGGTAATGCCAGCGGTTTTAATATGCAGCTGCAGGATCTCGGCGGCTTGGGTCACGACGCCCTGATGGCTGCCCGCAATCAGTTACTCCAGCTGGCGTCACAGGAGCCGACACTGATTGGTGTCCGCCACAATGGTCAGGATGATACACCGCAATTCAAACTGGATGTCGATC
>CAYMEE010000011.1:0-40181 GCA_964389455.1 uncultured Methylophaga sp.
CGATTCACAGAATTTATCTCTGCTCGATGCCCTGCTCATTAATTTGCGACAGCCGACATCAATAAAATATCAACGGGAAATCACACTCTTTTGCAATTTTGTCAGAAACACCAGACATAGCACTGCCAAAGCGACGAGGTTGATCGGTGATCTCTTCAAAAGCATCGACCCACGCTACCCTATTACACGAGAGAGAAAGCCGCTACAGAGCGAGCAGAGATCGAATCTGACGTCCTTCCAGTGTCGAACAAAAATACCTACTCGATGCTGATACTTTACGGTGAAGCAGTTACACCTTTTCTAAAACGTGCCTGCCACAAAACCATCCTTAGACAAAGCACATAGCAACTAGCGACGGACAAGCTTAACGCTGGTCAAACATGCTGGTTGTGGGCTATTCTTCGTGCAAAAAACTCATGGATGAAAAATGAAATCGCCGCTGAAGGATAACCCGCTCCATAATCCAGCAGAATCACTCGATAAAGAGATCGAGAAGCTAGTCCATGAAGATGCCTCAACCTACATCTTCCTGATAGCGGTATCACTCATGCTCGTATTTCAAGAATGGTGGCGTTGGTTCTTCGATGTAAAGCCCAGCCCGTTCTGGTTGAGTGCATTGGCTGTTCTGGTAATACCATTCTGGATTAGAAAAGTATTCAAACTACGAAAGAAGTTAAAGAACCTAAGGTTAGGTCGTGACGGTGAGAAAGCCGTTGGTCAGCACCTTGAAAGTCTGCGTGAATCATCAGCAAAGGTCTTTCACGACATTCCCGCACAAACTTTCAACCTCGACCACGTGGTTATTGCCAAAAGCGGTATCTATGTCATCGAGACGAAGACTTACAGTAAACCGGAGTCAGGTGCGCCAAAAATTATCTTCGACGGTCAAAAGCTTAAACTAAATACAGGCATAACGACGGACAAGCCTGTAATACAGGTTCAAGCCGCTTGTAGCTGGTTGGGTGAGTTACTGAAACAATCGACTGGCAGATCGTTTCCTGTGAAGCCTGTGATAGTGTTTCCTGGCTGGTTCATCGAGCCTACAAGTGAAGCAAAAGGTAGCGAGGTTTGGGTACTAAACCCGAAAGGACTGCCAACATTTATCAACAACAGTGCTGACAGGCTTAATACAGATGAAGTCAGCATGGCTGCTTATCACTTGTCACGATATGTAAGGACATATGAGTCAAAAAAATCTGAAAGATAACACCACAAAGCCCACGCTTTCTCACAGCAATGACTTATCAATTACATTAAAGGCAGTTACAGTTCAGTGTCCTTTCAGCTGCGCAAATTACATAAAGACTGCAATTGAAGGCACAATCGGACAACTCACTATCACACTGACACGGTTAACAATAATTAACTCCGCCACATTTTTTACCTATTTTCTTTGAAATTTTCTCGATTCTTCCTCTAGTATCTCCTGCTTTTTTTTAAATTGATACTGAATCGAGGAGCTCCATGAGAAGGATTTTTACAGGTATTTTGTTAGCCACACTTGCTGTTTTAAGCGGCTGTACAAGTGTTCCACCCGTCGACTTCACTGTGCAAGAGGTTGGCATTGTTTCGGATAGAAAAGACGCGGAGCTTCGTTCCCTGACTGTAGGCTTTGCCCCCCAGTCGCAACAAACAAATGTCGAAGCAAACGCTACTATTCCACCTTTGTGGAAAGAAGCATTACAGGATTCCATTAACCGTTCTCTCATTTTCAGAGATGACATGGAAACTAAAGTTAACCTGACTGTGCGAATCACTGAGTTTGATGTTCCGGCTGGCGGCGCGTCAATGACAACTCGCGTCGCTGCAATTTACGAAATCGTAGACAGAAGTAATGGCGATATGCTGTTTACTCAGAAAATTTCCAGTGAAGGTGTAGTTCCTTTTGATTACGCTTTCTTAGGCGTTGCAAGGGCTGTTGAGTCATGGAACCGTGCGGTCAGAAACAATATAGCCGATTTCATTAACACACTAGAGAACTCTGATATTTCGAAGCCTGTCTTTACGAAGTAGCACAGATAATGTTGCAGTCTAACGCGAAACATTTTATCTGGTTGTGCATAGTTACTCTTATTGGGTGCGCATCAACTCATGGTAAAAGCCAATATCGAGTTGAAAGCATAGGCAATGCCCAGAGATCAGTAAGTGCAGTCGTTCTATCTACTAAATCAGTAATAATCAGTGAAAGAACAACCGGTTTAGGTGCTAATGCTGGCGGGGCTCTTGGCGGGGCTCTTGCCATCGACAACAGTGATAGTGCTGGCGTCCTGATTGCGGGGATTATTGCTGGAGCAATTGTTGGCGAAATGATCGAGTCTAGCGGTAAGACATATAATGGTACTGAGTACCTGATTGAATCTGAAACCGGCTTACTTTTAAATGTCGCCCAAGTCAATCACACGGATGGTATCCATAAGGTTGGAGACAAAGTAGTCCTCGTGTATGGCTACCCACATAGGCTTATCAAAGACCCAAGATGAATAAGTATATAATCAGTACCTTGCTTATTATTTGCATTTTGGCTTTTTTGTATTTCTATGCTCCATAGACAGGAACAAAAGCCCCACCCCTAGTAATACATAAAAAGCCCCATTTACTGGGGCTTTTTATTTATCCATCGGTAGTAAGACAATAGCTTTCTCACAGCCGGAAGGTAGCCGGCAATTCAGCCAAAAACTTAGTAAATTCATGGGATTGCCTTGCGGTATAAGGCGGCTTCGATAATGCGCCGGAGGACTTAGGAGGGGGACGCTCTATCCAGCTGAGCTACGGGGACAATGGCTGGGCATTATAACAGGGCTACCGCCGCTCGACGATGCCGCAGGGTAATCGGATAAGCTTAGCGGCCGTTGAGCAGATAAAGGCCCTTAGTGAAGGGCCTTTGAATGAGTCATTAGAATTCCAGACAAATCTTACCGAAGTGCTGATTTGTCTCCTGGTATTCAAACGCTTCCACTATGTCTTCAAGCGGAAAGACTCTATCAATGACCGGTTTCATCTGATTAGCTTCAATGGCCCTGATCATGTCTTGTTGTTGAACCCTGCTACCGACAAGCACCCCTTGGAGTCTGGCCTGTTTCACAAAAGACTTCACGATGTTTATTTCACAAGTCTGTCCGGAGAGAATACCGATTAATGAGATCTGGCCAGCCACACGTACAGCGTTCAGCGCCTGATCCAGTGTTTCAGCGCCACCAATGTCAACAACGTGATCAACCCCTTTTCCCTCATTAAGTTCACGGGCAAGGTGACCCCACTTGGGCTCTTCTCTGTAATTGATCACATGATCGGCACTCAGTTCTTTAAGGCGTTTTAGCTTTTGCTCACTGGATGAGGTCGCGATGACTTTGGCGCCAGCCATTTTGGCGAACTGCAAAGCGAAAATAGACACGCCCCCAGTCCCTTCGAGAAGCACAGTATCTCCGGATTTCAATGGATTAAAGTCAAACAGTGCCCGCCATGCCGTCAAGGCGGCAGTTGTCAGGGTCGCCGCCTCTGTGTGAGACCACCCCAGAGGTGATTTAGTAAAAGCCCCGGCCTTAGCTGTGACATATTCCCTCGCATAGCCGTCTACGCCATCGCCCGGGACTGTTGCAAACCCATCAACAACCGGTTCGCCACTTATCCATGACGGGAAAAAGGTACTGACTACAGAATCACCAATCTCAAACTCACTGACGTCAGGCCCAACCTCTATGACTTCACCTGCACCATCCGCCATTGGTATTCTTTTTTCTGATGCGGCCCATAGACCTTTCACCACGGCGTAGTCGTGAAAATTCAGCGAGTTAGCATGAAGTCTGACCAGAATTTCACCTTCCCCCGGTGTCGGTGCTTCTGCCTCAGCGACTGAAACGTTGTCAAAGCCACCGCCCGCTTCCACAAAAATCGATTTGCCTTTCATCTGTGTGCTCCAGTTAGAAATTAAACACTCAAGCTACCATCGAGGTTACAATAGTCAACCAGTTAACATTTTGTAACTTAGAAAAATCATGAAAGAAAACCGCCAGACTTGTTACAAACCTTGCCCAGTTGAACGAGGCATGAGGATCATCGGCAATAAGTGGACAGGCTCGATTTTATGGCATCTGAAAGATCATCCGATGCGGTTTAATGAAATTGCCAGGCAACTTGCCGGCGCCAGCAAAAAAGTCCTTGCCGAGAGGTTGAAGGCCATGGAAGACAATAAGCTCATCACAAGAGAAGTGATCTCAATGAAACCGGTGGCAGTTCAATACGACATTGCTTCCAGAGGACTCAGTGCACTGACAATTCTGGAAGAACTAAAAAACTGGACGCTTGAGAATGAGCTATAGATTTTCTAAGACGGATGCTCTGTCTAGCTGGGCTGGGGACGATGTATGGGTATTATGACAGGCGCTTTCAATCAGATGAGTGAGTGATAAGAGTGACTGGAGAAATGCGAGCCTAAACAAGCTCAAATGAAAAAGGCCCGATTAAAGGGCCTTTTTCAAGTCGTTACTACTTGGCATCATGATTAAGGGACAAAATCAGCCAAATGCCCGAGACCTCAGCCATCAATCACGCCATTGCAGTCATTATCTACACCGTCTTTACCCCAACGCCCCTTGGTATCATTGTGGCCTGGGTATACATGGCGATCATAATCATTACAATCTCCTTGCTCAGCATAATAACCATCGCCGTCATTATCTGTCAGAGAGCCTCCGGTCTCTGTCTCAGTAGGTTCCTCCTCGGTGGTGAAGAACCAGACTGAGCCGCTAGTCTCGCCATCATTGTTGACGGCCACAACTTGCCATTGATAGTTGGTGAAGTAATTCAGTGTGCCCGGGTCAAAGCTGGTTTGTGAAGTTTCGCCTACAAACTCCAGTGAGGAGCCACCGAAATAGACTCTATAAGAGGCAACATCACTGGAACCGGTCCAGTTGAGTGTGGTGTTCAGACTGACATCCGTGGCGTTATTGGCAGGTGTTGGCTCACTGGGTGCAGCAGGAGGCCCGCCGGCCACAGGTGTACCAGTCACAAGCGCATTGAAGGCCTGCACCAGTCCAAAGCCCGTGGTGTTGTCATACCCGGCACTCTCCAAGTCGAGAGTGGAAGATAACAAAACATCCCTGAGATAGGCTAAATCAGTGAAACCGTGCGCCACCATCAGGGCTGCAACCCCAGCAACGTGTGGGCTCGCCATTGACGTTCCCTGCAGGAAATAATGTCCATAGCCGTTGGTTTGGCTGTAGCTTTCCTGCAGAACACCATCAGGGTATGAGTCACCGCTGTTATCGACTGAAGTATCACCACCGGGTGCCATCAAGTCGAGCCCCGTGCCCGAGTTGGAGTACCTGACTTTTTGATTATTAAAGTCAGTCGCGCCTACCGCCACCACGCTGGAGTAGATCGCGGGATAACTGACATTTTTCTGGAAACCATCATTGCCCGCAGCAGCAACAACAAGCACCCCTTTACTCTCTGCATAATCAAGCGCCGGGTCAACAAGAGGATCTGAGGTGATGCCATAGCGTGCATTCACACCTAAGCTCATGTTGATGACATCTGCCCCGTTATCCACGGCGATATAAATCCCCTCAGCAATATCAGCAAAGCTGCCACTACCAGAGTCATCCAACACCTTGATCGGCATCACACAGGCTTCCGGGGCCATACCAACGGCACCATAACCGACAAGGCTGCTATCAAAATTGGTTAACTGTGAAATGGTACCGGCCACGTGGGTACCATGACTCAAATCACTGCCATCATGAGGATTACTGTCAAGGTTGACGACGTCATAGCCAAAACTGCACTGATTCACACCATCCTTGCCGCCGGTGACAATGCCAGTATCGAGGACAGCAACACGGCTGTTGGCACCACGAGTTATGTCCCAGGCTTGCTCGGACTGAATCGCGGGCAGATGCCACTGATATCTATAAAAGGAATCATTGGGCTTCAAAGAAGCATGAGCAATGAAGTTAAGTCCTGCTCTAAAACCTTGTTTGCGTAGTTTTTGAAGTTGGCCAAACTCTCTGCCGCTCTCTACAGAGTAGACGGTCAGCCCCGATTTTGGCAGCTTCTTCAAGACTTTCAGTTCTGATAATTCTTTCGGCTCACCTTCCACTACAATTTGGCCTTCCAGAAAGGGTGGAACAGCCATCACGAGAGAAGAATAAACAAAAGCCAAGAGGCCCATGATGAGTTTTGTTGAGAGTGATTTCATAGTCCCCTCCTGAAAAAAGGACATTCAAAAAGACGCTGGGGGGCAGCAGCCGATATTATTTTATCAATACATAGTCATGATTAATATCGGTCGTGCGCTACCTAACTTTAGTCTTTTGAACCTCAATCACCTTAGCCTGGGTAAGGCCTTTGCTTGCATACAAATCTAATCTGTCACTGTCATTCCCCCGCACAGCGCGCTCTCCAGTAACTTCATGACTGGATAACGCTACTCCATCGTGGATATTTACAAATTATCCTTGATTGTGCTGATATTAGAACTGCGTCACAAAAAAAGGGTATCCCGTGAGCTCCAAACTCCCCTTATTTGATACACCCGCTATCGAAGCACTCCTGGAGATTATCAGTGACGGCATCTGGTTCTGGCATGCCGATCAAGGTTATGTGTATCGAAGCCCAAGCTGGTACATCATGTTGGGGCACAATCCTCATTCTCTGGAAAACACGGTGTTTACCTGGGAAAGCGTAATCCACAAGGATGATTATCAGCGTGTAATGAGGCATTTTGAAGGATACATCAACGGCGAGTCAGACAAGTACGAGATTGAATACCGTTGTATGACAAGCTCCGGCAGGCCTCTCTGGATAAGAGACTGCGGTCTGATAGTGGATAGAGATACTGACGGCAATGTGCTCAGAATGATGGGGGCGCACAAGGATATTGATGCCCTCAAACACCTTGAAGAAATCAACACCCACGAGAAGCAGAGTCTGCAAAACATCATCGACTTAAGAACGCATGAGCTGACCCAGCTCAACAAGGAGCTCTCGGAAAAAGCCGCGGAGGCTGAGCTCAATGCCACTACCGATTACCTGACTTCTCTCTCCAATCGCTTTAATTTTGAACAAAGGCTGGAAAGCGAACTTGCCCGTGCACAACGTTTCAGGGAGCCACTGTCACTGGTAGTGATGGATCTCGACAGATTCAAACAGGTCAATGATCAGCATGGTCACCCGACCGGCGACAAAGTGCTTATCAGTGTCGGTCAGGTTCTGCGCAACAAGCTGCGACAAATTGATGTGGCTTCAAGGTGGGGCGGAGACGAGTTCGCACTATTGCTGCCAAACACTTCCCTGGATCATGCTTTATCGGTGGCAGAAAAATTGCGGTCCGCCATTCATAGTGAACTAGCACCACTCGGGCTGAACATCAGCGCCAGCTTTGGCGTTGTAGAGTTATTCAAAGACGAGTCTCAAGTCGACTTTATGAGAAGAGCCGATAACGCACTGTATGAGTCTAAAAACGCTGGCCGCAATAGAGTCTCTGTGGGCAATTAAACGGATACCATAAAAACTGGCCAATAGTTTGGTCTCGCTTTCACGTAAATTTTCACCCTTTTCACTGATGCTGAGGGTAAATCGTGGGTGAATCAATATGAAAATGAGCGACAAAATCAGGGCACTGCAGGCAGAAGTGGATGATCTCAAATTCGCCATGAGCAGGCTGACCGGGATGGTGCTCGAGCTGCAACAATGTCTGGCAGAGGGTACGATGCAGTCTGACTCTGATGAGACCTTTCCTGTTAACGGAACATCTCGATCCTGAGCAGGTCACACGAAAGGCTTTGATCTCAGCGGGTGTAGTTCAATGGTAGAACCTCAGCCTTCCAAGCTGATGATGTGGGTTCGATTCCCATCACCCGCTCCAATCTAATGCTTATCTGTTGCGCCATGCGCACCGATACCGGTCTGCGAGCGAATGAACTGATGCTCAAATAAGGCTCGTTCCTTTTTGCCACGCTCACTATTGTCAGTGACTGAAAACAGCCAGATGAGTACAAACGCTGTCAGCACGGAGAACAAGGCTGGATATTTGTAAGGGAAAACGGCCTCAGCGTTACCCAGAATATCCACCCAGACAATCGGTCCTAGAATAACCAGAACAATGGCCGTTGTCAGACCGGTAAATCCGCCCACCAGCGCACCGCGGGTGGTCAGTCTATGCCAGTACATTGACAAAATCAGAATCGGGAAATTAGCACTGGCGGCAATGGCAAAAGCAAGGCCAACCATAAAGGCCACATTCTGTTTTTCAAACAGAATGCCCAACACAATCGCCACGATGCCAAGCACGATGGTCGCTATCCGCGATACCCTGATTTCCTTTTCACTGGATGCCTCACCTTTCTTAATCACACTGGCATAGAGATCATGCGAAATGGCGGAAGCCCCGGCCAGAGTCAGCCCCGAAACGACCGCCAGGATCGTGGCAAATGCCACCGCTGAAATAAAGCCCAGGAACATATCACCGCCCACTGCCTGTGACAGGTGAATCGCCGCCATATTATTGCCGCCGATAAGACGGCCATCCGCATTCAGAAAGTCGGGATTGGTTGAAATCAGCACTATCGCGCCGAAACCGATAATAAAGGTCAGCATGTAAAAGTAGCCGATAAAACCGGTCGCAAAAAACACCGAGCGCCGCGCCTGCTTGGCATCTGCGACGGTAAAGAAGCGCATCAGTATATGCGGTAGTCCGGCTGTGCCGAAAATAAGCGCCACCCCCAGCGAAATAGCCGAGACAGGATCGGAGACCAGCGTGCCCGGTCCCATAATCGCCTCGCCTTTATCATGCACCGCAATCGCCTGACGGAATAGCTGCTCCAAATCAAAATCCACATGATTGAGCACCATCAGGGCAATAAAGGTGGCACCTGACAGCAACAGCACCGCTTTGATGATCTGCACCCAGGTGGTCGCAATCATGCCGCCGAAGGTGACATAAAGCATCATCAATACACCGACGATGACAACGGCCAGTTCATAAGGCAGGCCAAACAGAATCTGAATCAATTTGCCGGCACCGACCATCTGGGCAATCAAATACAAAGCCACCACTGCCAGCGCTCCGAAGGCTGACAACGTCCGAATTGGCAGCTGTGCCAGTCGGTAGGAGGCGACATCAGCAAAGGTGTAGCGCCCCAGATTGCGCAGCCGCTCTGCGATGAGAAACAGTATCAATGGCCAGCCGATGAGAAAGCCAATTGAATAAATCAAACCATCATAACCGGACAGGAAAACCAGTCCGGAAATCCCCAGAAATGAGGCTGCGGACATATAATCCCCGGCGATGGCGAGTCCGTTCTGCAAACCGGTAATACCGCCACCGGCCGCGTAATAATCAGAAGTCGAGCGAGTGCGTTTGGCCGCCCAGTAGGTAATCATCAAGGTGGCGGCGACAAACAACAGAAACATGATAATCGCCGGCAGATTGAGCGGCTGTTTTTGTACCTCGCCGGTCAGCGCCTCAGCGCTTGCCTGAGACGACAGACCCAATGAGGTCATGAATATGAGTAACTGCCGAACCATCATTGCTCTGTCTCACTGATGATCTGCTGGTTGATCTGATCAAAATCGGTGTTGGCTTTGTGCACGTATATGCCTGTCAGCACAAATGCCACAATAATCACCAGCAAGCCCAGCGGAATACCGATGGTAATGACACTACCGGACATAATCGGCTCTGCCAGCCATTGCGGGGTGAAGGCAATCAGCAGGATAAAGGCGAAATACATCAGCAAAATGATCGCTGCCAGCCCCCAGGCCCAGCGGACGCGTCTGGCTACCAGTTGATGAAACTTGGGGTTCTGCTTCACCTTCTCGTACAGGTCTGCACTCATGATTCTCTCTCTTTGTGTGCCGTGTTCGGCTTTATTATTTTGTTTTATGTTTTGGCCGATTATGCTGGCTTTGTTCGATGCTGACAAACCTTGAGCCAAGTTCAAGTTGAGCTCAATCTGCAAAAGATTCAAAATATTGTGCTTAACTGTAAAAAAATAATGCCGGTATGGACGCGCATAGGCCATGACGGTATTGGACAGACTTTCTCTGCTTTCAGCTGATAATCGCCACCAAATTGGATATAAAAATGACCGGGCAGCCCCCAGCCAAATCAAATAAGAAAACGATTCCCGCCGTGATGGACAGCAAGCTGCTGCTTAACGCGCTGAGTCATGTATTCAAAGGTGGTCTTCGATTCAGAAAAGGACATATCCCCCCGCATTCGCATAAAGTGGCTGTCGACTTTTCCGGTGTTGGTGTCGCAGCCTCAAGTGATCCGGCTGTCGATGACTACCTGGTGGAAAAACTGAAAGAGCTCGGGGTCAGAAATGTCCGTATCGATTTCAGCTATGGCGATGAAAATAACGATACCGCCAGGCTTCTGGAAAAACTGCTGGCCACGGATTTGAAAGTCCTGCTGCACCTGGTCCAACCCTTTGATGAAGCCCGCAACATGCGAGACAAAGCTGCCCAGGACAAGTGGCGGGAATTTGTCGAGAATATCTGTGATCTTTACGGTCACAGGGTTCATACCATTGAAGTCGGTTCCACCATCAACCGCCGTCGCTGGGCTGGCTATGACACCAAGGGTTTTTTCACCACCTGGCAGATAGCCTATGAAGAGATCAAAGGCAACAATATTAAGATGGCCGGCCCCAATATTTCCGACTTCGAGCCTTTCTATACCTTTGCCGTGCTGGAAAAATTACGCAAATCCGGCATGTTGCCCGACTTTCACACCAACAATCTGTTCTGTGAGCGGGTCACCGAGCCGGAAAGATTCGACCATCGCATTCTGGGGTTTCAGTGGGCGACCCGGCTCAAGGTGAACCTGGTCAAGAAAGCCCGGCTGCTGCATCGCATTGGTGCCCGCAAAGGGGTCGATGCGATGGTCTCTCCGGCTGCATTCTGGACCCTGCCACGCATTGAGCGTCTGCTGGAAAACAGTGAAGAAAAAATGGCTGATTATCTCAGCCGTTACATGGTGCTGCTCGCAGCCTCAGGTGCCATGCGCCGAACGTTCTGGGGCCCGATGGTGTGCTGGCGTGAAGGTCTGATTGATGATGGCAGTGGCCGCTACCCAGAACTGGAACGAATTACCCATTATCAGAGTATCATCGGCAAGCTACCCGACTTCAGGGTCAGGCCGGCTTTTTATGCGATGAAACAATTCAATATGATGCTGCCGGGCAGCGTCTATGAAGGTCCGCTGAAAACCGCTGAAAACCTCGAAGTGCATGTCTTCCGTGCGGAACACAAACGCATTCATGTCGCCTGGACAATTAATGGCAAGGCCTGTGAACTGGAAGCCCTGTATCAGGCATCGGATTTAGCCAAAGCTGAATTTCAAAACCGCGACGGTGAAGTTTTTGATGAAGCCCCTCGTTTTATCAGCGAATCTCCACTCTATATGAGCTGGCCACTGGCAGACAAAATCGACATCAAACCACTGCGTGCTCCCTATCCGCTTGAATCCATCTACGCGCATCGTTCCAGCGGTCGATATTATCCTTATCACCGGAACGGCTGGCGCGGCATGCTCATCGCAGAGAGTGCGGCTGGGGCAGATAAACTCGCCAAGCTGCTGCATCCGGACAACCTGCCGGCAGCGACATCAGAGAACACCTTACGTAAGGCCCGTAATATCATCTGGACTGTGCCCGGAGCGGATGGCCAAACTGTGGTCGCGAAAAAGCCCCTCAAAATGCATCCGCATAAACGCATTCTGGACCGTTTCAAGCCCAGCAAGGCACACCGCAGCTGGATTGCTGCGGCAGAACTGTCGCGTCGTGGCATTCCCACTGCTCAGCCACTGGCTTACTTCGAGAAAGTCGATGACGCAACGATGCTGCAGAACCTGTTTGTCTGCGAAAAAGTCGACCATGATTTTTCCGCCCGTGAAATGCTGATTGCATATCGTGACGGTGCGAATGAGTTTGAAGGGATTGAGCCCCATGATGCGTATCGTCAGTTGGCTTCTTTCCTGCTGCGCATGCACGAGCATGGCGTGTTTTTCCGTGATCTGGCCGGCGGCAATATCCTGATCAAAAAACAGCCGGATCAAACGCTGGCCTTTACCCTGATTGATATTAACCGTGCCCGTTTTTACAACCGCAGCACACCGTTGAAGCAGCGCATTTCGGATCTGACCCGGATCTGTCACAAACTGCACTGGGGCGGACGCGACTATCTGGTAGAGCATTATCTGCACAGCATGCTCAAATCACAGAGTTTCAGCTGGCGTTTCCGCCTGCCGTTTTACCTGTATGACTTCAAGGTCAACTTTAAACGTCGCTATGGCCGTAAAGCCATCAAGCGACTGTGGCAGAAACTGAGCAACAAAGGCTAGAAGATGCGGCCGACGGCGTTGAAATAGGCAGTAAAAACAGGCAATGATTTGTCTTATCAGTGTCATTCTGCTGCATAATTAAAATTATCGCTTTTCCGGAGTCACAATCATGCATCAACACCCATTCAGGCTCATATTTGTTATCGCGCTTTTTCTGCCCCTGGTCTTTGCCTGCGCGTCACGCTCGCAGAGCAGCTATTATGCGACCGAAGTGGGTGAAGCCATGGCAACGGAAGATGTCCGCATCATTTCATCTCGACTGGTCAAAATTGAAGGGCTGGATGAATCAGGTCGTCCCGGATGGGGTACGGCGGTGGGTGCCACCGTGGCTGGTGCCACCGCTTACGGCATCACGGAGAGTGATAACCCTGCCGGTATTGCCATCACCATTATTGCTCTGGTAGGTGGTGCTATCGCTGGTCAGTTCATTGAAGAAAAAGCCAAGTCTTCGCTTGGGGTGGAATATATCCTGCGCAAGGAGAACGGTGACAAAATCGCTGTCGTACAGGCGGTAGAAGATGAAGACGAACGTCTACCTTCCGGCACTTATGCCTCCCTGATTCGCGGTAGCCGCGGTTACGTCAGAGTTATTCCGCAGTAAAACCGGCACTTTTCTGACTGACACCTGTCCGATCCAGGGTGTTTAAGGAAAGCGTTCCATGAAATCAATTGCCATTGTAGGTGCGGGGATCAGTGCTCTTTCACTGGCCCGCCAGCTCCAGACTCAATTTTCCTGTCAATTGTTTGAAAAGTCTCCCGCTCCCGGCGGCCGCATTGCCAGCCGCACTGTGGCCCAACAGCGTTTTGATCACGGCGCCCAGTTTTTCACCGCCCGCACACCCGCATTCAGAGCCTTTATGCAGCAACTAATGGCCGAGGGCTGGGTGGCGGATTGGCAGGCTCATTTTGTCGAACTCGATGGCAATGTCATCACCGCCAGCCGACAGTGGGATGAGGAATTCCCGCACTACGTCGGGGTTCCAGATATGGCTGCCATCGGCCGTGCGATGGCACAGACTCAATCAGTGCAGTTCGGTACTGAAATTGTTGCGCTTCATCGTGAAGATAAACACTGGCAGCTTATCGATTCAGCGGGCGAGTCTTATGGTCCCTTTGACTGGGTAGCACTGACTCTGCCGGCACCACAAACGCAGGCCTTGTTACCCTCTCAGTTCTCCGGCTTTGAAGCGCTCTCGGCTAAGGAAATGAAACCCTGTTACGCACTGATGTTGAGCCTGAAAGCTGACCCGGACCTGCCGTTTCAGGCCGCCCTGGTCAAAAATGCGAATATCAGCTGGGTCTCGGTCAACAGCAGCAAACCGGGCCGTCAAGGTCACAGTCTGCTGATTCATGCCACCAATAAATGGGCCAAACAGCACCTGGATGATGATCTTGAATCAGTTAAACAGCAGATGATAGATACCGTGGTAGCAGTGACGGGGCTGGATCCTCAGTTAATCGAGGCAGCAGATATCAAGCGCTGGGTCTATGCCAACCTGCCCAAACAGGAACAGGCGCCATTTTATCTTGACCATGAACTGCAATTAGCCGCCTGCGGTGACTGGTGCATCAAAGGACGAGTAGAAGCCGCTTTTAACAGTGGCATGAAACTCGGTCAGGCACTCACGCAATGATAAGCGAGCTCAATATCAGCAAAATCAGTGAGCACAGCTTTATTCTGCCCGGCTTTGCCTTAGCTGAGGATGAAGCCCTGTTGGCCGGTATCAAACAGATTACAGCTAAAGCGCCTTTGCGCCGGATGTCGACACCTCGCGGCTTTAAAATGGCGGCACAGCTGAGCAATTGTGGTGAGTGGGGCTGGGTCACCGATCGCCGGGGTTATCGTTACCAGCAAACCGATCCAGATAGCGGCGAAGCCTGGCCTGAAATGCCAGAATTGTTCAAAACGCTGGCTACCCGCGCCGCAGCAGTCTGTGGCTTTGAAGGCTTTGATCCGGATGTCTGCCTGATTAACTGTTATCAGCCCAAAGCCGGCATGGGCTTGCATCAGGACAAGGATGAAAAGGATTTCTCTGCCCCTATCGTTTCAGTGTCGCTGGGTGTGCCTGCCATTTTCCTGTTTGGTGGCCTGCAAAGAAAAGACAAACCTGAACATTATCTTTTGCAGCACGGCGATGTCGTAGTCTGGGGTGGTGAAGACCGACTGCGTTTCCATGGTATTCAACCTATCAAGCTCTCGCACCATCCCCTCACCGGTCAACACCGCTATAACCTGACATTCCGGCAGGCCTTATGATGCTGGACGAAATGATTCTCACTGGCGATAATGGGATAATTAACCCTGTTAGAGATTGATGGTATTACGATAGCAACACCGGCTGCATGATTCACGGATAAGCCGGAAGACAAATGTGGCTTACATTGCGGGATGCACAGTCAGAGACGCCACGATAATGAGGTAACGTTATCTTGACTGGCAACGACACAGAAAAGCTCAGTAATCAGCCGTATATGAGCGCCAGGAGGCAGAGTATTCTGAAGAAAAAAAAGAAGGTTTTGATCGTCGATGATCAAACTACCGGCCGCACCATCCTGCAGAAAATTATTCAGCAAATCGATGATAACCTCGATGTCACCGCCTTTGGCAGCCCTCTGGAAGCATTGAGCTGGGTTGAAGATCACGATCCTGACCTCATCATCACCGACTACCGCATGCCTGAACTCAATGGTGTAGAGTTCATCCGGGCGATTCGACAAAAGCCTCACAGTGAAAATGTGCCGATCATGATGATCACGGTAGTCAGCGAAAAAGAAGTTCGCTACGAAGCACTGGAAGCCGGCGCCACGGCCTTTCTGACCCGCCCTATTGATCAAATTGAGTGCCGCACCAGTTGTCGTAATCTGCTCAAAATGCATGAACAGCATCTGATCATCCAGGACCGGGCTGACTGGCTGGCAAGGCAGGTCGAGATTGCCACCGAACAGATCATTCAGCGCGAAAAAGAGACGATTTTACGACTTGCCCGTGCCGGTGAGTATCGCGATGAAGGTACCGGCAATCACGTCCTGCGTATGGCCAAATATTCTCGTCAGATAGCTGAAGCCATGGGCAAGTTCAGCAAAGAAGAATGTGATGAGTTGGAATATGCTGCCCCGATGCATGATATTGGCAAAATCGGCATCCCTGACGGCATTTTACTCAAGCCAGGCAAACTGAATGAATACGAGTGGGATATCATGATGACCCACACCACCATCGGCCACGCCATCCTCTCCGACAGCCAGTCACGCTATATGAAGATCGGTGCCATTATTGCGCTGAATCACCATGAACGCTTCGATGGCAAAGGTTACCCCAATGGTCTGAAAGGTGAACAAATCCCATTAATCGCCCGCGTAGTGGCGGTGGCAGATGTATTTGACGCGCTGGTCTCAGCCAGGCCCTATAAAAAAGCCTGGGACACTGATGATGCAATTGCTTACATCAAACAGCAGGCTGGTACACACCTTGATCCGGACTGTGTGGAGGCCTTTGTGTCTCGACTGGATGAGGTGCGCCGCATCCAGTCTGAATATAGCGACGAGTAAGCTACTGACATGAACGGACTCATCAGCCTGAAACCCACCTTAAAAGGGTTATTTAAGAACTTGTCACAGTTTTCCGACCCGGAAAAAGAGCAGGCGATCAAGCTCCGACTCACAATCGGCATTGGCCTGATAGCCTACTTCTGCTTGCCTTGGGCAGAGGGAGAGACTTTTTTCCAGGCAATTGTCAGCTTCCCCAGTGTCATCACCCTGATGTATTACTCCGGGGCGTTGATGATCGCCCTCGCCATTGTGATGAGGCCAAGACCCTCCCCCATCCGCCGAGTACTGGGAATTGCTCTGGATTTGGTTTCTCTGTCCGTAGTGATGTTTTTTGCCGGCTCTGAGAGCGTTTTTCTGTTCGTACTCTATCTCTGGGTTATCTTGGGGAATGGTTTTCGCTATGGTACAGCCTACCTCTATATCTCACAGGCTATCGGCACAATCGGTTTTGCACTCTCTATTACCTGGGGTGAATACTGGCAGGATATACAACATCAACCTATCGGCCTGAGTTTATTAATTCTAATTATTCTAATTCCGTTCTATACCGGCTTTCTGATCAAAAAACTCCATAGCGCAATTAATTCGGCAAAACTGGCTAACCAGGCTAAAAGTCGTTTTTTGGCCAATATGTCTCATGAGTTGAGAACACCACTCAACGGCGTTATTGGCATTGCTGATCTCATGGGCGAAACCGAGTTAAACACCGAGCAACGCGAGTTTGTCAAAATTATGCGTAACTCAGCCAATACCCTGCTGGGGCTGATCGAAAATGTGCTGGATATTTCTAAAATCGAGGCAGGGAAAGTTGAAAGCATTGTCAGCCAGTTTGATTTGCATGAGCTTACAACCACCATTATCCGCATGCAAACGCCAATGGCTGAAACCAAGAATATTCAGTTATTCTGCAATCTGGATCCTTACATTGCTTTTGATCTTAATGGCGATCCTCAGCATCTCAAACAGGTTTTAATTAACCTCATTGGTAACGCTATTAAATTTACCCAACAAGGTTTTGTCAGATTATCGCTAAAGGCTGTAGACCTTGAAGCCGATATACAAACTGTCCGGTTTGAAGTTACCGATACCGGTATTGGGATTCCAGTTGAAGAACTGGACACCATTTTCGATGACTTTACCCAGGTCAACGCGGCTAGTGGCACCGTAGCGGGTACTGGACTTGGAACCACTATCTCCAAAGAACTTGTGGAGTTAATGGGGGGCAGAATCGGTGTCGCAAGTGAGCTGGGTGTCGGTACAACGTTCTGGTTTGAACTACCATTCAAGGTTAATGAAAATAAAACTATGTCGCTCGAAAATTACCGTATCCTGACCCTCTGTAACAAAACTCGCCAACAAGAGCTCCAGAACATTATGCAAACCTGGGGCATTAATGCTGACTGGGTGGATAACTCTGCAAAAGCTATGGCGACATTGATCAATAAGGCCGAGTCAGATGAACCATATTCAACACTCATCATAGATAGCGGGGTGATGCTGGATATCGAACCAGCCAAGTTTGCCCAATTGATTAAATCAGACTCTCTGCTCAGTGAGTTATCTCTTATCCTGATTAACACTCAAGACCATCTTATCAGTGATGATATCAGTAACCATTTCATTTCAGTCATCCAAGGTAAACCAGCTAAAACACCATTATTCAATGCCCTTCATGCCGCGCACTCATCCATCAGTCATGATGAGAATATAGTTAGGCTGGCTGATTTTTATGCCGCTCAAGGTATTGCAAGACCTCTTCGCGTTCTCATTTGTGAAGACAATAAGGTCAACCAGCATGTGCTGAGGGGCGTATTGCATCACGCAGGTCATAAAACGATGCTGGCAGAGAACGGTGATCAGGCTTTAGATACTTTGAGCGATCAATATCAGGATATTGACATGGTCATTCTTGATATGAATATGCCCGGCCTATCGGGTCTGGAAGTACTGAAAGCTTTTCGTTTTATCGACACATCAGCCACCGTTCCAGTCATTATGCTGACAGCAGATGCAACGCCGGAATCGAGGAAAAGCTGTGAAGATGCTGGCGCCAACGCTTTTTTGACCAAACCAATCAACTCGCGTGCACTGCTGGAAAAAGTGGCTCATTTGGCCTCAGGCTTAGATTTAAACAAAGCCGATGTAGTAGAGAGTAAAACAATTTCAGAGGTAGATGACACCCTCATCGATGAGTCCTCGATTAAGCAGTTAATCGGGCTGGGTGATAGGCAATTCCTCAATACCCTGGTGGATAGTTTCAAACATGATGCGAGGAAACACATCAAACTGATTCAGCGCTATTGTCACGATGATTATCTGGGGTATAGAGAGAGTCTGCATGCTCTAAAAGGCTCGGCCACAGAAATGAGCGCTTTCCGTCTGGCTGAATTATGCTCTAGTGCTGAACAAATCAAACCCGATCAACTGGGTAAGAGTGAAGTGGTAAGCATAGTCGACGAGATTGAAAAAGTGTTCACCGACACTATCATGCAACTCGAGTCAAGATTTCAGTCCGAATTACATGATAGCCGGCAAATCTGATTAAGCCTGTTTTCTGGCTTGTTTAGCTGATTGCCTGTTAACCAATCTGGACATCATCTTGATATCTTTGCTGGTCAACTCCAGGGCAGCATCAGCCCATACTCCCGCAATGGCAGATAACTCTTCATAGCTGACCGGGTTACAGATATCTTTGACACGGGACATGGCTTTATAAGTGTTTGGTGACTTTTGGGCTTTGCTAATGTAACGATAAAGTGCCAATTCACCCTCGCCTTTCTCAGCAAGTATGTCTACTGCGCCCATTTCATACATCTCTTCTGCAGTGTAAAGCTTACCACTCAGAATCATCTCTTCAGCTCGACGTGAGCCCACTTTTCGTGACAGGAGTGAGTAAGCCCCCATACCCGGGAATAGATTAAACAAGACTTCCGGTAGCCCCATTTTTACGCCACGCTCAGCAATGATGATGTTACTGGAAAGTGAGGCTTCGAAACCGCCACCCAGCGCATCTCCCTGAATCAGCGATACGGTGGTCAAGTCAGAGCCGAAGTGGTACATATTGTCGTAAAGAATATCGACACAATGCATGGCATAACTGAAAAGCGCATGGCGGTTACGTTCTTCAATCAACTGCATGAATAAATCGAGGTCACCTCCAAGGTTAAAAACCCCCTCTACTTGTGAGCCCACAACCAGATAATCGTATTTCTGATTATTAGTGCCCGCCATTTCCCTTTTCACAGACGATAGATAATCAGTGAGCTCATTCAACAGCGTAGGTGTAAAACACGGTCTCGGCGCTCCCTTCATATAAAACCAGCCGATTTTGTATTTTGCGTCATAAAAGGTACTGAGTTGTTCGTATTCACGAGGCTCAGAAACCTGTAAATCTGTAACATTGTCTTTCAATTGGGCTATGGCATTCATCTCGTTCTCCTTGAACCGCTGGTAATGACCTTGAAGCCAGTTGAACACTGATTCTCGGTGCTACATTAGGTTCATAGCAGAAACTGTGCCCACTCCGCACCACACCCCAAGCAAGGACTGCCAGACAGCATAATAGCTATTTAATATCAATAACTTATTTATTCAGCATGGTAATGGAGGTCCAGCAGAAAAAACGGATAAAACCGTGATTTAGCGCAGATGTCAGAAAATTGACTTTAAATCAGGCCTCGCTAAACGCCTGAAGATGACTGAGCACAGCGCGGCTGTTGCCTTGAACGTTGTAGCCACCTTCCAGTAAAGACACCACTCGGCCATCACAGTACTGATCTGCGAGTTCCATAACCCAGCGCGTTAACTGAAAGAATCCCTCATCGGTCACTTTAAAGCAGCCCAGCAGATCATCCTCTCTGCTGTCGAACCCGGCCGAAACTAGAATGAGGTCTGGTTTGAAATGTGCGACCGCGGGTCGTAAATGTGTCTCAAACGCTGCCAGCATGGTTTTATCATCACAGCCACAGTCAAGGTGCACATTGATGTTGAGCCCTTCTCCCGGCCCTTCCCCTTTGCGAGACGGACTGCCGGTGCCGGGATAGGCAAACTGGTCATGGGTGGAGAAAAACAAGACCGAAGGGTCACGATAAAAAGCCCATTCGGTGCCATTGCCGTGGTGGTAATCCCAGTCAATAATGAGCACTTTAGCGACGTCATACTGTTGTTGAGCATACCGTGCCGCCACCGCAATATGATTAAAATAGCAAAAACCTTCTTCCTTTCCGGTGTTAGTGGCATGATGCCCGGGAGGTCGGGAGGCACAAAACGCATTCCTGACCTTTGCCTGCATCACGGCATCCACTGCAGCAAGACCGCCTGCCGTTGCCAGCAAGGCATTATTAAAGATTGCCAGATCCTCGCGAATCGCAGCGATATGTTCATGACTGTGAACCGTCGTTAACCAGGCCTCGGCCGAAGATAATGGCTGCGGGGTCAATCTGGTCAATGAAGTGGCCCATGCCGCTTCCTCAAGCCCTTGCTGGATTGCCCGGTAGCGTGCCGGGGACTCTGGATGCGCAGGCGAAATATGGTGCTCCAAATAGCCTTCATCCAGCACAATGCCGGTAGCTGACAACGTATTGGCAGATAGGCGCTGCGTGAATATACTCAGCGAGGCGAGACTCAATAGAAAATCACGACGTTTCATCATTGCTCACCTGACCCTATTACTCAGGCAATGTAGGACTCTTCTTCAGCGCTTTCCGGATTAAGAATGGCACTGATCGGCATGGGTCTGCCCAGATAATAGCCCTGACCATAGTCGACACCTATGGATTTTAGCTTCTTCCAGATCTGTTCATCCTCAACAAACTCAGCGATGGTTTCCAGGCCCATCACATGGCCAATATCATTGATGGATTTCACCATCTCAAAATCAAGTGGATCATCGATCATATCTTTAACAAACATCCCATCGATCTTAATGCTCTGTACAGGTAGTTGTTTCAGGTAACCGAAAGACGAAAGGCCACTACCAAAATCATCAAGTGAAAAGGCACAGCCCAGCTCAGCCATTGTACGAATGAAGTGGTTTGCTTCTCGGAGATTACTGATGGCAGCAGTTTCAGTTATTTCAAACTTGATTTTTGATGGAGAGAAACTCACTTTTTTTATTTTGCTAGAAATAAATTCCAGCATTTCTTCGTTAGCAAGCGTTGCACCCGAAAGGTTGATCGCCAATTGCTTCAGATTAGGCAACTCCTCAATGTGATTGTCCAGCCAAAACAAAGTTTTATCAACGACCCAACGATCGACCTTATCTGACAAATTATATCTCTCTGCAGATGGCAGAAAGGCGCTTGGTGGTGAGAGATCCCCTTGTTCACTTCTGAGCCTCAGTAAAACCTCATAGGTATCCGTCTGCATCTGTTGCACAGAAACAATTGGCTGTACAAATAATTCGAAACGATCTTCAGTCAGTGCCTGCTTGATTTCGTTAACCCAGTGAAACTCACCCTGTTGTCTAACCAAATGACTATCTTCATCATGATAAAGGTAGACCCGGTTTCTGCCTGAGTTCTTGGCCGCGTAGCAGGCTGTATCCGCTTGTTTGAGAACCTCTGTCATATCCACAGTTCGATGATGGATACTGGTAACACCTATACTGGCGCCAATAGTGAATACACGTGATTCCCAGAGGAACTGGAATTGCTCAATTCTCTCCCTGACATCATTGGCAATTTTTTCAGCTTGTTTCGAGTCACAATAGCCCATCAA
The DNA here is from genome assembly GCA_964389455.1 of uncultured Methylophaga sp. GTDB lineage: Bacteria > Pseudomonadota > Gammaproteobacteria > Nitrosococcales > Methylophagaceae > Methylophaga. The sequence continues at coordinate 21,614 of CAYMEE010000011.1, forward strand.
AATAGCGAATTCATCGCCGCCGAGTCGAGCTAGAGTGTCACTTTTTCTAACCGTGCCCATCAACAAATGACCCAGCTGTCTCAATAAATCATCGCCAGCAACATGACCACAGGTGTCATTAATGACTTTGAATTGATCCAAATCTATAAAGCACATGGCATGAGTTGATTTATTATTCTGTGCTTCAAAAACCAACTCTGTCAGCCTGCGTTCAAACTCACTTCTGTTAATCAGGCCAGTGAGCTTGTCATGGGTAGCCTGATAAGACAATTCATTAGCCAGCATCCTGGCCTCAGTTATATCTTCCTGGATAGCAACAAAGTGGGTGATTTCATCATCATCTCCCTGAATAGGCGCGACATATTCTTTAATCCAATATAGCTCGCCACTTTTACGTCTGTTCTCTAACTCACCACTCCATTCCTTACCAGCTCGGATTGATGACCAGATTTCATCATTAAAATGACTACTGGTTTTATCTGAACGGAATAATCGCGGTGTTTCCCCGATCACCTCTTCCGAAGAGTAGCCGGTAATCTGCTCACAGCGCGGATTAACATACTGTATCAAGCCACTGGCATCAGTGATCATGATCCCGTTCGGACTCGCCTCGACAGCGCTTGATAAGGTCAGCATATGCTCCTGACTCTGCTTCAATTGCTGATTAACGACAGTCAGTTCTCTGGTGCGTTCAGCAATCAGACTCTCACGCTCATCCACCTCTCTGTTGAGTTCACTGACCAGCGAGTCGTTTCTATATTTCAGCTTGAGTTCACTAAGGATATTCTTGAAAGAACGCCGTGCTAAAGACAACAACATCACGTAATAACTTGATAACGCAATTATCAAGAAATAGGAAAGCGCTTGTGTGTCGACCTCGGTGTATCCCTTATGCAAAGTGACGATGGTCAAAGCCGCTACCTGAGGTAACGTGTAAGCAAGGTAGGCTGGAAACCAGGCTGACAGAACCGGCACACCGGCTGTGGTAACACCGCAAATCAACACGTAAAAAAGTGTATTGATTTGAATATCATCAATCAAAAAGTAAAAGACACTGGTTCCACCCCAGGTAAGCCCCATAAGAAATGTCAAAAAGACATGCCGTTTGATCCATGTAGAGGGTGAGGCTGATTGGGAGTACCTTAAATGGTAATACCAAAGCCCAATCCTCAACAATGCCATAGCGCATATCGTAAAAGACCAGACTTTTAGAATACTGGCACTGACATGGTCAAGGAAAAGCCAATAAAGCGCTATTGCAGTGAAAATGATAGCAATATTGGCATATAAGGTTTGTTGGTATAAGAGTTCAGCCTGATGGCCAATAATCTTTTGCTGCTCGCCTTCCATAGATATTCATTCCCTGACGGAAGGTTGCAGGATAGCATTATTTTTAATGCTTTTGACTTCACTATGCCAGCAATAATTCTAGCGTTAATTCCCTTCTTGGAAAGGTCAGATATCATTCCTCAGGCTGAGATCATCGGGATACGGCTGCAAGTAGGCCTGGCGGTTGATGTAAGGGTCAGGATGATTGTTAAAATGATGCTTCAGCAGGGTCATCGGCACAATGAGAGGCACCTGTGCAGTGCGGTACTGCTCGATAATCCTTCCCAGCTCGGCTTTTTCACGACTACTGATTTTTTTCTTGAGATAGCCCTGCAGGTGCATCATCACATTAGTGTGGGTTTTCCTTGAGGCCAGCTTGCGCAGAGTCTCCATCAGGGCAGCGAAATAGCGCTGGCCCAGCTCCTCAGGATCATGATTGCCTGCATCAGCCAGCATCCGTCCCAGTTCTGCATATTTTTCCGGCGAATGCGCCATCAGGCAGTACTTATAGCGGGCATGAAAATCAATAATGCGCTTGGCAGTGAGTCCCTCTTTTTCCAGCGCCTGCCAGTTGGCGTAGGCAAACACCCGGGTAATGAAGTTTTCCCGCAATGTCGGGTCACACAGACGGCCGGATTCTTCCACCGGTAATAACGGATGTCTGTCAATAAAAGCCTGGGCATAAAGACCTCTGCCCGGCGTCTGCGAGGGATAGCCATTATGCTGATAGACCTTGACCCGGAACACACCGCAGCTGGGCGAGTTTTTCATAAAGATGTAGCCGGACAGATCATGATGTTCTTCTGCCTTATCCTGCCCAAAAGCCGTTAATGCCTCGGTGTAGTCGAGGGTATCATCATGTACGGCCACCGCTCTTGGCCTGTCGGCATCGCCCACCAGCCGAATTGGTTTACGCGGCACCCCCATTCCGATACCCATCTCCGGACATTCAGGCACAAACTCGAAATAGCGGGACAGGCTGTCAGTAGCCAGTCGCAAATGCTTGTGAGAGCCATCATAGCGAACGGCTTCGCCGAGCAGGCAACTGCTGATTCCGACTTTGATCTTCATGGCTGGTGACGGTTCCGGGTGCTGTTGGTCATTCATAGTAACATCGGGCAAACTTTGGCTTATAACTGTGTTCTTATAACTCAGGCAGTTAACAGACGGTTAAATTATGAACTATCTCATTACCGGTGGTACCGGTTTAATTGGCAGCCAAATCTGCCAGAAGTTGCAGGCAGCAGGCCACACAGTGATCGTCCTCAGCCGCAGTCGTGACAAAGTTCACCGCCACTGTGGTTTATCAGCGATCGCGGTGACCAGTCTGGATGAAGTCGGCCATAATGAGCAAATCGATGTGGTTATTAATCTTGCCGGTGCCCCCATCGCTGATGCCCGCTGGACACAAAAGCGCAAACAGGAACTGAAAGACAGCCGAATCAGGCTGACAGAAGAGATGGTTGCGTGGATGGCCAACCGCCAGCAGAAACCTTCCAGTCTCATCAGTGGTTCGGCGATTGGCTGGTATGGCGATCAGGGCGAGACCACACTGACCGAACGGAGTGGTTTCAGAGACGAATTTGCCCATGAGCTATGCGATGAATGGGAACAGGCCGCCCTCAAAGCACAGCAGTTAGGTGTTCGGGTCTGCCTGGTTCGCACCGGTCTGGTACTGGCCCCCCGCGCTGGCTTCCTGCAACGAATGCTGCTGCCTTTCAAGCTGGGAATGGGCGGTCCCATCAGTGGTGGTCAGCAATACATGTCCTGGGTGCATCTGGAAGATATCAGCAATCTGTTTATTTATCTGAGTAAACAATCGGAACTGGAAGGTGTTTTCAACGGCACCGCACCGCAGCCTGTCACGAACGCCTTGTTCAGTCAGACACTCGCACAAAATCTTCACAGACCCGCCTTTATGGTTGTGCCTGCTTGTGTGTTGAAACTGGCTTTCGGTGAAATGTCGCAGTTACTGCTGGGTGGTCAGCGCGTGATGCCGGAAAAAGCCCGGGCGTCAGGCTTTGAGTTTCAATATACTGATCTGAACTCAGCACTGGGAGACGTGCTGCAATAAAAGAGACGGAGTAGCATGACAAAACGCGCAGTATTACTGGCCAACCTCGGCTCCCCCGACGCGCCGGAAACAGAGCCGGTACGTCGATACCTGAATCAATTTCTGATGGATCCTTACGTGATCCAGTTACCCTGGCCATTAAGGAGGCTGATTGTCAGCCTGTTTGTGCTGCCCAGCCGGCCCAAGGATTCAGCCGCTGCCTATCGCAGTGTCTGGACCGATGAGGGCTCACCACTCATCGTTTTATCGGAACAGCTGAAGGCCGCAGTTGAACAGCAGCTTGATCTGCCGATTGCGATGGCAATGCGCTACGGTAATCCGAGTATTGAACAGCAGTTGTTGAGCCTGTGTGAGGATAAGTCTATCGAAGAAGTCCTCTATATCCCGCTCTACCCGCATTTTGCTGACAGCACCATTACTACCTCGGTAGAGGAAGCGCGTCGAGTCATTCGCGATCACAAGCTCAATGTCAGCTTAAATGTGATAGAGCCGTTTTATGAAGATCCAGACTATATCAACGCCCTGGTGGAGAGTGCACGGCCCTATCTGGAACAGGACTATGACCATCTGATTTTCAGCTATCACGGCCTGCCGGAATCGCATATCACCAAGTTGGACAAAAGCGGTAGTCACTGTCTGAAACATGAGAAATGCTGTCAGACACCGCATCCGGCTCATAAGACCTGCTATCGACATCAGGTTGTGCGAACCACGGAATGTGTTGCCAGTCAGGCGGGACTACCCGCTGGTAGTTTCTCGGTAGCTTTTCAGTCACGTCTGGGCCGGGCCAAATGGCTGGGGCCCAACACTGAAGACAGACTGATAGAACTGGCACAGGAAGGCGCCAAAAACGTCTTGGTCATCTGCCCGGCTTTTGTCACTGATTGCCTAGAAACGCTGGAAGAAATTGCGATCCGAGGTGAAGAGGTATTCAAAGAAGCCGGCGGGGAATCATTAACACTGATTCCGTGTATGAATGATCACCCCGCGTGGGTCAAACTTCTGGCTGACTGGTGTCAGCAGTGATCAAACACGACCAATAAGCGGCTGACGTACGACCTGGCTGGTGTATTCACCGCCGGGTCCATAGGCACCGGTTTCTGGATCCCGACCACGCAGAATGCTCAGCGCCTTTACCAGGTGCTGGCGGTTGACGTTAACGATACCACCATTGATTTGATTGCTGTCGCGGCAGATTCTTGCCGCTTCACGCAGTTGCGCCAGCAATTGCCTCACCGGTTTGGCTTCATTTTCAGGATGATTGGCAATGAATGCCTCCAGACCGGACTTGCCGCCGGGAAAACCTGCCGCCTTGAGCAAATGCTCACGCTGCCGCCCCAGCTGTTCCAGCTGGACGACGTGCGGTTGTTTTTGTTGAGTGAGCACAGAAATTTGCGCCAGATCGGCCGCTTTAAGGGCTTCTCGTTCCTGCTTGAGCAGTTGCGCCAGTTGAACACTGTGATTGAGTTCGGATTGCAACATTGAGCTTAGTTGCTGCAGCGCATTCATCGACATGAGGGAGTTCCTTGTTTATAAGTCTCCCTCAAAATCAATCATTTTTCGTGCCAGTTCCTGACTGTCGATTTGATAGGAACCGTCTTCAATGGCCTGCTTAATTGACTCAACCTTGGCAGCATCCACCTCAGGTACTTCTGCCAGGGTTTGCTCCAGTTGCGATAAAGTGTCACTGAGGCTCACTTTATCCACAGGGTTTTCTGCAGGTGTTAACGAAGAGCTTGTCAGACTCTTGCGCTCTGCCACATTGCGTGTCGAATTGAGATCCGGTTGCAATGGCGGCTTTATGTTATTTATTTCAGCCATTTATGCTGTCTCCAAATACTTTCTGCTATTGTTGTCGACCAATGCAGAAAAAACTTGAGTATTTTTCTCAGATGTCTAAATTTTGACGCTACATTGTCACTTTAACAATGCCAGGAGAATAAACAATTCCTTCGACCACTCGCTCTGAAGAACTGTTCCTGACCCTGACCTTATCACCGATGCTAGCATCTTCCAGCGCCGTCCCGTTCATCCTGACTTCCATCGTGCCCGCCGCAGCTACCAGGACAATCTGTTCACCGCGCTTCACCACTTTTTCCTGTTTCAGGCCACGTGAGGGGATCACCGAGCCCACGGTTAAAGGATAGCGCAGTTGCTGCCCATGAATCTGTGCTGTGGATTCCAGAAAGCCCTGACGCAAATCAGCGATATCCATCAGTTGCATACGCACATCGGCCTCAGTCAGCGTGGTATGCGCTGATAAAGGCTTGGCGGCCACCACGACCGGTTTCATCACTTTCACTTTAACCGGTACATACACCGTCCACTCTGTCGCCGCCGAACATTTTACGCCTATCGTTCGGCTTCCCACTGTATTAGCGGCAGAGTTGGAGAAAGTCTGCAGCGGTTTTTCACATTGCTGCAGTCGCAGGCGGTTATCCAGCGACTCTACCAACACCTGTGGGCTGTTATAACTGAGCTGGGCATCATTTAAGGCATGGACATAAGCCGCCTGCTCGATATCCACAATCGACTGTAAATTATCGGCCTGGGCCGTATGTGTCAAAAAAACGACGCAGAAACTGATTATAATGGAACGCATAGACATGACGGGCATCCTCTGGCGCCTGAACAAAATGATGATGTGTCCTCTGCAAAGTCCATGCCCGCAAAACAATCAAGTCCGTCTCGCACTTGCCGATAGCCTTTGTATCCTGGCCTTTCACACATTCAACAGAGTGTGAATAATCAGGACCTAAATGACAGGAGTATGCATGAATAGCATGATCGACGGTGTCGACCAACGCACCAACCTCGCTGGCACTAACCGACTGGAATTACTCTTGTTCCGGCTGGGCGGCATGCAGTTATACGGTATCAACGTGTTTAAAGTTCGGGAAGCTATCCCCTGCCCACCACTCACAAAAATGCCCAATGCCCATCCCGTGATCAAAGGCATGGCATCAATTCGGGGCAAAACAGTCAATATGGTGGATTTGTCACAAAGTATCGGTCGCCGTGCCGTAGACGACACCAAGGACAAATTTGTCATTCTCACTGAATACAACCGCACAGTGCAGGGTTTCCTGGTCAGCGCAGTTGACCGCATCGTCAATATCAGCTGGTCTGAAGTCTTGCCCCCACCAGCAGCCTCCGGTGCCAACAACTATATGACGGCGATTACCAAGGTTGATGGTCAACTGATTCAGATTATCGATGTCGAGCAGGTACTTGCAGAAGTCATGGGCAGCAATGCCCAAGTCTCTGCTGATATTGCTGATGAGTCAGCTGATAACAGCGATACAGAGCGTAAGCATATTCTGGTGGCCGACGACTCCAGCGTTGCCCGCAATCAGATCAAACGCACGCTGGATCAGATTGGTGTCGAATCCACCATCGCTAAAAACGGCCGTGAAGCACTACAGATTCTGCAGAATTGGACCCAGCAGGGCATCAACGTCAGTCAGCATGTTTCGCTGCTCATCTCGGATATTGAGATGCCGGAAATGGATGGCTACACCCTGACCTCTGAAATTCGCAAGGATCCGGCTTTAAAGGACTTGCAGATTTTGCTGCATACCTCCATGAGCGGCACCTTCAATGAGGCGCTGGTTCAGAAAGTAGGCGCCGATCATTTTCTGCCCAAATTCTCAGCCGACGAGTTGGCCACTGCCGTTAAATCACTTATCGAATAAACAAAAAGGGCGCCGCTGGGCGCCCTTCTGTCTGTCTTCCTATGTGACTTATTGTCCCGATCCCGGACCGAAACCGCTCATGTCTGGCGGCATAGGAATCACGTTGGAACGCTCGGTCACGATATCGTCTTTGGCACGCATCAGATTGGTACCGACAAAACCGCTGACCCGATAGGCCCAGGGTGACAGACGTTCATTGAGTTCTTCCACTTCAGCTCGCACTGCATCCGGCTTTTTGGTGACATCCAGCTCCTGAATATCTTTCGGTGCCGGCTGAATCGCACTCGGGTCAAAGGCCGCGCTTAACGTTGTCAGGTAAAAACCATCAACAAAAGAAGTTTTGGTGGTGACTACCAGGCCATCGAAGGTGGTGAACTCAGCCTTAACCACATCGGCATCACCACGATCAAATTCCTCGACCGGTTTCACATCTTCCAATCGCATCTGATGCAATGATCCGGCGATGTCATAACCCAGCTGTGGGTATTTGAAGACCGTTTTTTCTCCGGACTGGGGGGTACCGAACTGGTCTTTTTTACCCAGGTTCACCAACACGGCAGAATCACCGTTGGGTTGAGTAATCTCAACACGGGCAATGCGCTCACGGGCCAGATTGATAATCTCACTCTGGATCCAATTCAGCATGACCGGGTTGATCTGCAGATACCCCTCGGCCAGCCAACTCTCTTCTTCACCAGCACGGCGCACATAGAACTGCTTCGGTCCAGCTGCCATCGAGACGTCACGCTGTTCACCCAGAATCAGGCCCGCCACGGGCTCTTCACCATCCAACAGTCTGATTCTGAGGGACTCGCCGCCGGGGACTTCAGGGTTCGGGCCTTCAACACCCAGCACGGCATACTTTTCTGGATCACTGGTTTTACGTTCCAGAATCTCGGCTTCTGATAAGTCGATGAGCATGCGTTTCACTTCATCGAAGTTGGCCGGGTAATTATAGTGCTCACGCAGATACCAGTCTTCATTGTCACGCTGAAGTGTGAAATTACCCTCACCACTGGCGAAACGAATCTGATCCACGCTACTGAGCTGTTCAAACAGCTCCGGGAACAACAATCCATATTCATCTTTATTGTCTTCTGCCCGGTAGATGGTAACCAGCATCAGCAGCACCATCAGTACGGTGATGATGAACAGGACAGACAGACTATTGCGATTTTTTATCATCATTTTCAACCTAATTTCTGCTATCGACTTATAAGACTCATGCCTTACTGCTGGCTACGGGCCTTGTTACGTTTGCGGATTCGCATCCACCCGGTAAACACGGCGAGTAAAGCCACCAGAATAGGCACCAGGCCGATATTGAAAAACTTCAGCTGTGTATCCAGCTGGTCGATATCCTTACGCAGATTGGCCTGAACCTGGCGCAGCTGCTGCTCGGTTTTATCGGCAGTCAAACGGAACTCAGCGATTTCTTTCTGCTGTTCCGGCGTCAGGATCTGTTCACCACTGCCACTACGCTGAACCTGCATGCGGGCAATCCGCTGCTGGGTTTCTTTCAGCTTGTTCTGCAGTTCGCGTTCCTTGGTTCGGAAACGTTTCTCTGCCTCACGCTGCAGCGCGATGACTTTGTGGAACGGACGGGTGAAACCGGCACGTGAACGCACACTGATAAGGCCTTCACTGCCAGTCAGGTCCTCGATACTGTTGATCAGAAAATCGATGTTATTAGAGGTGCTGAACGCCAGCTGCTCACCATAGAAATCCTGAGTCTGTACCCAGAAGCGGTCATCGAGAATATCGACATCCGCCACCGCGATAACATCAATATCGCCTTTGGCTTTATCGAGGTGACCCGGCATTTTCTTGATTTCACCGGTCTTATCCTTGGCACCATCCGGGAACGCGGTGCTCACGCTGCCCTGAACGCGTACTGCATACGGATAGCTCAGCGTACCCGGCTCGTACTTAGTCAGCAGCGCCACCGGATCATTACGGAACTGCACCACACGTTTATCGACCAGCATCGCTTCATCACTGGATGAGACCAGTGGCGTCACCTCAGTCGTTTTATCTTCAAGGATTTTGAAGTAACCCGGAGTGGCTACGTTGATCCGGTTCAGTGCCGAAGTAATACGCTCATCAGCATTGAAATTGCCTTCATCCAGTGACTGCCACAATACATAGTCAATCGGCTGATGATCAGTTCTGGCGCCGAAGTCGACCTTGGTCGCTGTTTTACGGTCGGCAACCACATCAGCGCTGGAACGCGCTATACCCCAAGCGGTAAAAAGCTCGTCCATATTAGAGCTGCGAGAAGCCATCATTGCGGCCATCGGGTTATCCGGATCTTTTTCCGGCTCATCCAGTTCGGCATAGGGGTCGACATAGCTCACCAGCTTGCCGCCTGCCAGCACATACTGATCAATGGCATAGAGCGTGGTGTCTTCAAAGTCTTTCGGGTGCACCACCACCAGCGCGTCGATGCTGGATGGAATGCGACGGATGTCCTTGGGCAGCATGGTGACATTAAACATTTCACGCAGCTCATTCATCATTGCCCAGGGTTTGGCACCATCCGGAGAGGCGACCTCACCTTTCATCGGATCGTACTGTTCACCGTCAACCTCGAGGGAACTGATCACACCCACCGTTTTGCGATCCTGATTGGACAGCTTGTAAATCAGCTTAGTCAGGTCGTACTCCAGGGTGTCTTCTTTTTCCGGCTGGAAAAATGGAATGGTCTCGACCCCAGCCAGCAGGTTGGTACCGGCCAGACCGAAATACAGCGGATCCGGTTCCCCTTCGATGGGTACCGACTGCAGCCCATATTGCTTGGCACGCTGTTCTTCATCAGAAAACGGCTGCGGATTCATCTCGTAAAGCCGAATCATGCCATTGGATGCACGCTGATATTCCTGCAGCAGCTCCTGCACACGCTGAGCATAAGCCTTCAGGCTGGGCAGCGCCTGGGCGGTTTTATCGCTGTAATAAAAACGCAGCGTCACCGGCTCCTCAATCGATTCCAGAATATTGAGCGAACCTTCGGACAGGGTGTAAAGATTATCTTCAGTCAAATCCACCCGTGCGGATTTGAAATTGCCATTCACCACAATGTTAAAGGCAATAAACAGAATAATGGCCAGCAGCAGACCAGTAGTAGATAACAGTTGTTTATTCATCTTCGCTTTCTCTCCTAGTCGGCCTTGCGCGCATTAACAATCAGCGCATTGGCAAACAGCCAGATGGCAATCAAAGAGATGAAATAGAGCATGTCACGCAAGTCTATGACCCCTTTACTGATGGCATCAAAATGCGTCAGGAAGCTGAATGAGCTGATGACATCCACCAGCGTCTGCGGTGCCCAGCCGGCAAAGAAATCGATAACAATACCGAAACCGGCCAGCACGAATACCAGGCTGATAACCAGGCTGATGACAAAAGCAATCACCTGGTTTTTGGTGATGGCAGAAATGCAGGAACCAATCGCCAGAAAACCACCAGCCATCAACAGACTGCCGAGGAAGCTGGCGAAAATCACACCGTTATCAGGATTGCCCAGATAATTCACCGTGATCCACAACGGGAAGTTGAGCAGCAGGGCCAGACCGGTAAAAGCCCAGGCAGCCATGAATTTACCCAGTACAGCTTCAAATACCGACACCGGCAGCGTCATCAGCAGTTCTATAGAGCCGCTTTTGCGTTCCTCTGCCCACAGACGCATCGAAATCGCCGGAATCAGGAGGATATAAAGCCAGGGATGCAGCGAAAAGAAGGGATACAGATCGGCTTCGCCGCGCTCAAAGAAATTACCGACATAAAAGGTCGAGAAACCGGTCAGTAACAGGAAAATGATGATAAAGACGTAAGCCACCGGCGTCGCGAAGTAGCCGTTGAACTCACGCTTCATAATGAACCAGATGTTTTGCATATTCATTACTTGCTTGACTCCGCGTTTGGCAGGGTAATACTGCGGAAAACCTCATCGAGACGACCGTTTTCGGCATGCAGGGCGTCGATATCCCAGCCGTTGCCACGGATTTTTTCTGACAGTTCGGCGGTGATTTGACGACCTTGCTGTGGATAAACCCGGAAGCCGGCTTCACCGCTCAGCCTCTCAACATTGGCGACAAATTCCAGTGAACTGAGGAAGTTTTCAAAGGCCTGCTGCTCGATATTCGCCACATTGACGCAGACCGCGTTGTAGTAACGCGATTTGGATTCCAGTTCCTGCGGCGTACCGTCGAACTTGATCTTGCCGTTGGCAATCACCACATTGCGGTTACACAGGGCGTGAACTTCTTCCAGAATATGAGTGGAGATGATGATGGCTTTGTCTTCAGCCATTTCGTTGATGAGCGTGCGGACTTCGTGTTTCTGGTTCGGATCCAGACCATCGGTTGGTTCATCAAGAATCAGAACCGGGGGATTGTGCAGAATGGACTGGGCCAGCCCCACACGACGCTTATAGCCTTTGGATAGCGTCTCGATAGGCTGGAACATGACATTGGTGATTCGGGCGCGCTCAGCAGCCAGTCCCACCGCCCTTTTCTTGTCTGCACCTTTGAGACCACGGATTTCAGCAATAAAGTGCAGGAAACTGTCCGGTGTCATATCGGCATAGGCTGGTGCCCCTTCCGGCAGATAACCCAAGTGGGCTTTGACCGAAATCGGGTCTTTCAGTACATCATAGCCACAGACCCTGACCGTCCCCCTGGTCGGCGCCAGAAAGCCGGTAATCATTTTCATGGTGGTAGATTTCCCGGCCCCGTTCGGCCCCAGAAACCCTAAAACTTCGCCTTTGCTGACGGAAAATGACACGCCATCAACGGCTTTAATCGCGCCAAAGTGCTTGGCCAGATCATCGATCTCGATTCTCAATGTCATACCTAAAGCGTCCCCCGCTTCTGAAACATTTTTGCAAACCCGACATATTCTGGTGTCTGCCAGCCTAAGTCAAGTTTGAATTCGGACTGAGCAAACCCCATTGTTTTAACCAGAGTTAACGCATAAGCTGATTCCGACCACATCAAAAAGAGTTTGCTATGGCCCTGAAAAGCTTGACCCAAAAAATTCGTGATTTCGGCTGGACAATCAGCGACAGCTTTGCCGATACCACGACCCGCAGACAAATTCTCAAAGCCAGCGGTGTCGTCATCGGCACCATCGCTGTGATCATGCTGCTGTTAATGTTCTGGTGGAACATGGCGCCCTCCCCGTTCAATCCGGTTGAGCATGCCCGTCAGACAGCCAAGCAGGAACAACAAGCCATGGTGACCGGATATACCTCAACCGAAACCACCATCGAGCTGGCGCAAACCATGCTGGACAAGCCGGGGGGCTACCTCTCAAACGACGTCATGCCGCCATCCGTGTGGATGGACAACATTCCCAACTGGGAGTTCGGTGTGCTGGTACAAATCCGTGATTTTACCCGGGCCCTGCGTAATGACATCAGTCGCAGTCAATCGCAATCACGCGAAGATCCTGATCTCATTGAAGCCGAACCGCAGTTCAATTTCAATTCAGAATCCTGGCTGTTCCCACCCAGCGAACGTGAATACCGCACAGCGATCAAAGCCTTGAAATCCTATCGTTCCAGGCTGAGCAGTACCGGTAACGACGAAGCCCAGTTTTTTGCTCGTGCCGACAATCTGGCGGCCTGGCTCGCCATTGTAGAAAAGCGTCTGGGTAGCCTGTCACAGCGTCTGAGTGCCAGTGTCGGACAACTGCGTGTTAATACGGATCTTGCCAGTGAACCGGATGCCAGACAGTCCACCCCGACCGCGGGAGAAGTGGTCAGCAAAACACCCTGGCATGAAATTGATGATGTATTTTTTGAAGCGCGTGGCACCACTTATGCCCTGATTCACCTGCTGAAAGCAGTGGAACATGACTTTGGTGATATTCTCAGAAAGAAAAATGCTCTGGTCAGCCTGCGTCAGATTATCCGTGAACTGGAAGCCACACAGGCCACAGTATGGAGCCCGGTTATTCTTAACGGCAGCGGTTTCGGCCTGTTTGCCAATCACTCGCTGGTGATGGCTTCTTATATTTCCCGTGCAAATGCTGCCATCATCGACCTTAGAGCATTGATGAGTCGAGGCTGACAATTTATTAGAATTTGCTTAAATTGGGTGATTTGCCCCAGTCTCCGGGCAAATCACCTATTTTAAACAGGGTTTTTCTCCCTAATATTGAATTATAGCGGGCTGGCTGACCAGTCACTTGATTCAGATTAGATGGAGGACACCATGTCACCTGTTCATTTCAAAGCGGCTGCGCTGGCGGCCATGCTGATCCTACCTTTCGCAGTAACAGCCGAAGACACGCCCTACACAGTCACTAACGGCCATGAACTCGATGCAGAAACCTATCAAGGCTTCAAACTCTACCGAAACTGGTGTGTCCGTTGTCATGGCACTTATGGTCAGGGCATGGTTGGCCCCAACCTGGCTGAGAGCCTGAATATCATCAGTAAAGAGGAGTTTTTCAGCGTGGTTGAAAACGGTAAGACCGGTACTATCGGCAGCATGCCGGCCTGGTCATCCAACCCGCAGGTTATGGCAGGCCGCGAGCAGCTTTATCGTTATCTCAAAGCCCGAGCTGATGGTGCCATTGCTGAAGTTAAACCCAAAAAAGCCAAGTAATGAAAAACGGGCTGTGTCGGCAGCCCGTTTTCTCACTCATCATTCACTGATTGCATCGGGATGGAACAGTTGCTGTCCGTGCATACGAAATTCACGAATAATCTTCTGACCTTCAGGACCGGCAACAAAATCGATGTACTGTTTGGCCAGATCATAATTTGCATGATCATGTTTCGACGGATTCACCGCCATGATGTGATAAGGGTTGAACATGACCTCATCCCCTTCAAACAGCACTTTCAGATTCATCTTGTCGGCATAGGCGATTTGAGTGCCGCGATCCGCCAGCGCATACGCCTGCTTTTCATCCGCAATTTTCAGCACGGCTCCCATACCCTGGCCGGCGGCGATATACCAACTGCCTGATGGCTCAAGTCCGGCATTCTCCCATAAGGCTTTTTCCTTTTTATGAGTGCCGGAATCATCACCACGTGACACAAACTCAGTCTTAGTATTAGCAATACGAATAAAGGCACCGGCGGCATTCTCAGCCTTGGCAATATCAGCGGGATCTGATGCCGGGCCGACGATCACAAAATCGTTATGCATGACAGCGGTGCGATCAATGAAATCGCCGGATTGAAAATATTTCAGCTCGGCTTGCGGGGCATGCACAAACACAATATCCACATCACCGTTACTGCCGATTTTCAGTGCCTTACCCGTGCCGACCGCAATCACATCGACCTTCGCGTTATATTGTTTCTCAAATGCCGGATTCAATACCGCCAGCAGGCCCGAGTTATCGGTGCTGGTGGTGGTCGACATTTTCAGATGCTCGACAGCCAGCGCCGAGCTGCTCATCGATACCAGCAGGGCTAATCCTAACCATTGTCTGAATTTCATATCTGTCTCCTTTTAATATCTGTTCAGGTAGCTGCAGTTTTAACAGCTAAGCATGACCTGTCAGTGACTAAAATGCCCACTGACTGCGCAGTTGGAATACGCTCGGTTCGTCACCGTCATTGGCCCCGCCGTCGACATCCAGCACATCAACATAGTTGGCGGTAAAGCGCAGGGTCGGTGTCGGATACCAGTTCATACCCAATGTCACGGAATCGGCTTCACCGCCATCAATATCTGCATCACTCAGATCCAGCGTGCTGAAACGTAGTGCCAGTTCCCAGGCACCGATACCGCCTTCTCCCACATTGGCTTTGGGCGTAATCCCGCCAAACTTGCCGTTTTTATAGTTGCGAGATTCACCGGTGAGGAAATAGCCCGCCTGGGCATACCATCCGTCGAAATCCAAATCGCTGCCACCATCACGTTTGACTGAGGTAGTGATGTATTCAGCCTGCGCTGAGAACGGCCCCTGTACGGTAGCGATTTCGGCACCGACTTTAAGGAAGTCATTGACTCCCGCAATCGTATCGGTATCAACAATATTCACCCCGGCAATATGGGTTTCAGGCTGCTGCCGGAAACGGGCCGAGTTAGTGCCCCCCGTTTCACGATAATTGAGGCCCAGCCCCAGATGCACGACCTCTGCCTGCTGGTTCACTGGTGCCCAGGTCAGACGGCTACCAGCCCCCCAGCCTTCATCATCAGCTCCGCCCTCGCTGCTGACAGTATCACCGAAAAGACCACCTGCCAGTGTCCAGTGCTGATGACTGGTGGTTGCCATCACACCGATATGACGGCCGGCGGCAAAGGCAGAAGGCAAAGCCCGCTCGGTAAAGCTGATGAACTTGGAACTGGTCTGCTCTTGCAGGCTGAATGGGTCTTTGAAGTTACCGGCCTTGATTTCCAGATTATCAAAACCGTTATAGCTCAGATAAGCATCCTTGATGCCACTGGCACCATCATCGACAAAGTCATACTGCAGCTTATAACCCCAGTCGTAATACATGGTGCCCTGCAGATAGAGGCGTGCGCGTCGGATCTCGGTGCCGTCACCCATTTCAGGATCGCCGCCATAAGCAGCGGCATCTGCCTGAACTCGGCCACCCAGCCTGGTTTCAAACTTGCCGTCACGGCTTTTGACCTTAAGGCCGCCGTTGGTACTTATCTCAACATCGGAAGGCTTGGTTGCTTCGGCCAGTTTCTCTTCAACTTCGGCTTTCTCTTCGGCCGCCTGTGTCTGATTCTGTTCCAGCTCTGCCATGAGCCGTTCATATTGTGCATCAGACACGGTGCCATTTTCATGCAGCATGTTAATCAGGCTCTCGATTTCAGAGCCGGCATAGCTAGGCATCGCCGTGGCCAGACCTAAACTAGCCAGAAGCATGGTGGTTTTTAATTTCATTTCTCTCCCCTGCGCTTATATAAAGTCGTTTTAATATGATTTAAAAAGCATATATATACTCATGAAACAGCAGTATAATCAGTGACAACCATGCTTAAAATATGAACAATAAAACATAACTATGGATATCAAAATCAATTTCCACTGGCAGATGAATCAGCACGGTGAAAAACACGACATTGATATGATCCTGTTTCAGTTGCTGGAAGCCGTGCAGACAGAAGGTTCGCTGAAAAAAGCCACTGATCGCCTTGGCGTGTCCTATCGATTTGCCTGGGGACTGGTGAATAAATGGGAAGCTTTACTCGGCCATCCGCTGGTGATACTGGAACGGGGCCGCGGAGCCAGGCTGGCCCCTGCCGGTGAAAAGCTGATGCACGGTAACCGCCACCTTACAGCGGCACTTTCACTGGAGCTGGATAACTTTTCCACCCAGTTCAAGCGCGAGTTTGAGACGGTTCTCAACCACAACCATGCTGAAGGTTTCAATATTTTTGCCAGTCATGGCCTGGCGGTGGGCGCCTTGCGCGATCTGATCAATCAGCAGTCTGATTTTCAGCTGGATCTACATTTCCACGGCAGTCTGGAAAGCCTGCGCGCCCTGCGTAACGGTGACTGTCATATTGCAGGCTTTCATATCCCTGTGGGCGAGCTGGGGCATCAGGTCAAGCAGAATTACCTCGACATTCTGAATGAAGACACGCATGCACTCATCTATTTGGTTAAACGTAACCAGGGGCTGATGGTGGCTGGCGGTAACCCTGAACAGGTCAAAGATCTGCACTCTCTGGCTGATGGCAAGCTGACTTTTATCAATCGCCAGGCCGACTCCGGCACCCGGCTGTTGTTTGATCAGTTACTGCAGGAGAATCAGCTACTGGCCAGCCAGATTAAAGGCTATATGCATGAAGAGTTTACTCATATGGCGGTCGCCGCAATGGTCGCCAGCGGCGCTGCCGATGTCGGTTTCGGCATTGCGCCGATGGCCGACAAATTCAGCCTCGAGTTCATCCCGCTGGTCTGGGAGCATTACTGTCTGGCAGTCCCGCGTCAGTTGATTGAGGATGAGCGGGTCAGCGAAATTATTTCCCTGCTCAAAAGCCAAGCCTTTCATGACAAGCTGGCCGGCTATTCCGGCTATGACAGCGCTCGGTCCGGAGAAATGGTCAGTTTTAAAGAGATTTTTGCTTAATCACGCTGCCAGTGGCCGCTTTTGCCACCGGCTTTTTCCAACAGGCGAATATTGCTCATGACCATGCCGCGGTCGACCGCCTTGCACATGTCATAAATCGTCAGCAGGCAGACCTGAACCGCGGTCAGGGCTTCCATTTCCACACCAGTCTGACCACTGGTGCCGACCAGAGCCTGACAATGCACGGCTGCGTTTTCCGAGTCCAGTTCAAACTCAACCGTGACTTTGCTCAGGGCCAGCGGGTGGCATAAAGGCACTAAATCCGAGGTTTTCTTGGCCGCCATAATGCCGGCGATCCTGGCAATGCCAAGCACATCGCCTTTTTTATGGCCGCCCGCTTCAATCAGCCTGTAGGTCTCAGGCAACATGGAAATCGTACCGGCAGCCACCGCAATGCGGTCAGTGACCTGCTTACCACCAACATCTACCATATGGGCTTCACCGGCCTGATTAAAATGGGTTAACTCAGCCATTGCAAGTGTTATCCTACTATTTTGAAATTTGCTGAAACAATCAACCAGATGAGTATCCAAGTCAAATTTTTTGCCAGCCTGCGCGACAAGATCGGCAAGTCCGAAGTTGAGCTGAGCTCTGCCAAAACCACCGGCGAGGCCTGGGACCAGGCTACTGAAAATGCACCGCGCCCCAATAATGTGCTGGTCGCGATTAATCTTGAATATGCCCGCTTCGATGACCCGGTCGAAGACGGCGACGAAGTGGCTTTCTTCCCACCGGTGACCGGAGGCTGAAATGAGCAGTTGGGTCAGTGAACATGACATCGACCCCTGGCAGCTTATTGCCACGCAGGAAACCAACCTTAAACAGGCAGGTCGCTTCGGTGCTATCGGCAGTTTTGTCGGTACTATGCGTGATTTCAGTGATCGCGAAGGCCTCAGCAAAATGCGGCTGGAACACTATCCTGCAATGACCGAACAATACGTGCAGAAACTGGAACAGCAGGCGCGGGAACGATGGCCCTTACTGGATTGCCTTATCGTCCATCGCGTCGGCGATATCTACCCCGGCGATGCGATTGTGGTCATCGCCTGCTGGTCAGCGCATCGGCGTGCGGCGCTCGATAGTTGCAACTGGCTAATCGAGGAGCTCAAGTACCGCGCGCCGTTCTGGAAGCAGGAATTCAGCCCGGAAGGGGCGCACTGGGTAGAAGAGAATACTGACGGTCACAGCCAGGGGAAAACATCATGATCACTGCCTTGTATGCCAGTCTTTGTGCTCTGTGGATAGTGAGACTCTCACTGCAGGTCATCAAGCTGCGCCGCCAGCACCGCGTGCTGTTGGGTGATGACGGCCATCCTGACCTGCAGACCGCCATCCGGGTTCAGGGTAACGCGACTGAATATATTCCCATCACCCTGATTCTGATGATTATCCTGGAATGGTCCGGCGCGCCCTGGTGGC
>CAYMEE010000011.1:40281-54916 GCA_964389455.1 uncultured Methylophaga sp.
CCCATCACCCTGATTCTGATGATTATCCTGGAATGGTCCGGCGCGCCCTGGTGGCTGATTCACATCGCCGGCATTGCCCTGCTGACCGGCCGTTTTATTCATGCCACCGCCTTGCAGCACAATGATGGCGAACGCCGGGTACTGGGTATGAAAATCACCTTTTACCTGATTATGGCGCTGTCAGCCCTGAATATTTTCTATCTGATTGCCGGTTACTTCTTTGCCGACTGATTAGGCGAGAAAGTCCCGTACCCCAATCAGCATCATATTAACGGCGACCAGATTCAGTAACAGCCCCATCAGCTTTTCCACTGCCCGGATGCCGCGCTCACCCAGCCAGTCACTGAGCCGACGGCCTATCAGAAAGATGACAAAGGCCGTTACCAACACCAGTAACAAGGCCAGCAATAATTCGATCAGGCTGGTTTGCTGCTGCGAGCGCAGAATCATCACCGTGGTGATGGCTGACGGGCCCGCCAGACAGGGCACGGCGATTGGAAACAGGAAGGAGTCATGACTGTAATCGCCGGCAAATACATCTTTGGCTGACTGGAATATCATCTTCAGCGAGATCAGAAACAGAATCACGCCACCGGCCACCATCAGTGATGCTCGCTCGATACTGAGATACCCCAGCAAAGCCTCGCCGACCACCGCAAAGACCACCAGTACCAGTAAAGCCAGCAAGGTCTCACGCAGAATGGTTTTACGGTAATAGGTTTTTTCAGCGCCGCTCAGCACGGCCAGCACAAAGGGCAGATTGCCGAAGGGGTCGATGACCAGAAACAACAGTAAAGCGCTTTCAATCATAAAGACTCCCTCTGGACTGTTATCCCCTCACCCTGATTATAGAATCAGTGTTTGATACAAAGCGACTGACTTATGGGCTAATCCAGGCCCAGTTCACCCCAGATCGCATCTATCTTCGCCACAACCGTGGGGTCGCGTTCAATTGGCCGCCCCCATTCACGATCGGTTTCGCCCGGCATTTTATTGGTCGCATCCATGCCCATCTTTGAGCCTAAGCCTGATACCGGTGACGCAAAATCTAGGTAATCAATCGGCGTGTTTTCCACCATGGTGGTGTCGCGTACCGGGTCCATACGGGTCGTAATCGCCCAGATCACATCCTGCCAATCACGCACATTCACATCATCATCAACGACGATCACGAACTTTGTATACATAAACTGCCGCAAAAATGACCAGACCCCCATCATCACCCGTTTGGCATGACCGGGATACTGCTTCTTCATACTCACCACTGCCATCCGGTAGGAACAGCCCTCCGGAGGCAGATAGAAATCGACAATTTCCGGAAACTGCTTCTGCAGAATCGGCACAAAAACCTCGTTCAGCGCTACGCCCAGAATCGCCGGTTCATCCGGTGGCCGGCCGGTGTAGGTGCTGTGATAAATCGGGTTCTGCCGCTGGGTAATGCGCTCAATGGTCAACACCGGGAAGCTGTCGACCTCATTGTAATAACCGGTGTGGTCGCCATAAGGTCCTTCCGGTGCCATATCATCCGGGTAGATAAAGCCTTCCAGCACAATCTCGGCATTGGCCGGCACCTGCAGATCATTGCCGATGCATTTCACCAGCTCTGTCTTGCTACCACGCAAAAGCCCGGCAAAGGCATACTCCGACAAAGTATCCGGCACCGGTGTCACTGCCCCGAGGATGGTGGCCGGGTCACAACCCAGCACCACACTGACCGGAAAGGGTTCGCCCGGATAGGTCTGCTGCCATTCCTTGAAATCCAGCGCGCCGCCACGATGCGACAGCCAGCGCATGATCACGCGGTTCTTGCCAATCACCTGCTGCCGGTAAATGCCCAGGTTCTGGCGTTCTTTATGCGGGCCTCTGGTCACCACCAGCCCCCAAGTGATCAAGGGTGCGGCATCTTCCGGCCAGCACAACTGAATCGGGTAGTTGGCCAGATCAATCGCATCGCCCTCCAGCACCTGTTCCTGACAGGCGGCCTTTTTAACGACTTTCGGCCCCATATTCATCACCTGCCGGAAGATCGGCAATTTGCTCCAGGCATCCTTCATGCCCTTGGGCGGCTCCGGCTCTTTCAAAAAAGCGAGCAATTTGCCAACCTCACGCAGAGCTTCCACCGATTCCTCGCCCATCCCCATCGCCACCCGTTTCGGTGTTCCGAACAGGTTCAGCAAAGCCGGGACTTTTGAGCCTTTAGGGTTTTCAAACAGCAGTGCCGGACCACCTGCCCGTAACACCCGGTCGGCAATTTCGGTCATTTCCAAAGCGGGATCGACTTCGGTGGTGATGCGTTTGAGTTCACCCTGCTTCTCGAGGCCAGAGATGAAGTCACGGAGATCGGTGTATTTCATTGGTATTGGTTGATTTAATAAATATAAATAGCTTAGCAGTTTAAGCTTTGGTCTCAGTAATTCCAGTAGAAATTACTGTTAAGATTCCTTCAGCACATCAACAAAACTCAGAGAACAAGCATGGCGCCAAATCCTCAATTCATATCTTTGCTAAAAGCTCCCCTACAAAGCTAACATGGCTGTTATGTATCTCACAGAGAACAGGTAATCGGCTGGGAACAACCTGATTAATGCTGAATTTGTGTAGAAGTAACAAAAGTTCTCTTTGCGTTAAGACCCCATCTTTCTCAGTCATCTGCTGATTAAAATATTCACAACCACATTGAATATGTTTAAACAAGTTTGCCAGCACAGCCAAACTTAATTGCCCGCAAGACAATCCCCTCTGGATGAGAGCCCCTTCACACCCCTCAGAATAGGGGTTTTGTATACTCAAAAACTCACAGTGCTGTGAGAGGTGGGCCCTATGAGGACATTGCTATCTTTTGCCATTTTGTTACTGAGCCTGACTGCCCAAGCGTTCGAATATGAAATTGAAAAGCCGGTGTTGGAAGGCGCATCTACACCAGGACATGAGACACTCACTAGTCTTGCCATCGACTGTCTTCAAATTGAAGGAGAAAATGGAGCCCAACCCTCAGATTGTCTGGGTGATAAGCAGAGCATCAAAGCCTACCGGAGTATGCAATCATTCGTGGTGCCCTCCATTTCCGGTGAAGCGATCAGCGCAGAGGAAATGATGGATGCCTCATCCTGGCCGGATGATCCGACGCGATTAGGCAGTTACTTCGGTGCAGTCATCAACCTGTTCCAGGTATGTGATAACTTCTGGAGTTTTCTTGGTTTTGAGGAACACTACGAGAGTATTTCCGGAGGCCTCGCCTGTAATTCCCACTTTGGTGTGTTGCAGTTTTTCCATGCTCAGGCTTCCTCGATCAATGAGCCCTATCAGCACACCAGAAACAAAATCCTCGCATGGATAAGATTCAATTATGCCATCGTTCAGGATGCCTCAGTACTCAAAAAATCCTATTGCCAATACTTCTCTGAGCTCAAAAAAAACCAGCAGATGCTTGAAATGGCCCGGGCTTTTTTGCCTGAGGGTCACGATGACCTGGAACAATGTGAAAATAATGACACCATCGGCTGGATATACAGTAGCAAATGCACCAATCTTATTGCGTCGGAAGACTGTGATCACATCGATGAACCTAAAACTGCTCAAATCACCGCTTTGGGCGCTATCATTCATGTGATTCAGGATTCCTACTCGCTGTCCCATACAAAAAGGGGACAGTGTTCAGCAGAAGAAAATAACAAGCCGGTCTCGATGATTCGCTGTCGGCCCATTGAACAGTTTTATACCTATAACGTGCAGGATGCCGGCAAGCACAATGCCTCGGATGTTTTACCGGTAAACATCGGCGGCTCCTGCGGCGCTGGCGACACAGAAAACAACAAGATCGATGATGCAGTGACCGCAACAGCTGTAGTGTTATGGCACGCTGCGAATCGCAAATCCGAGAACGCCCTGATGAGCTACCTCGAAAGCGCCGTATTTACTGAGCCTGACTATACTTCGAAGCGCAGTCATCATGTCCAAGCAGGTGGTGGCCGATGTTATCTGGAGCCGGAACCAGTTGAAACTGTGACACCAATGAATCAAAACGAAATGGAGTTCCGTCGACGTCTAATGGGACAGATTAATCCATGAACTTGTCACTTGATAACTTGCTCATAACCCCCACTATTACAATATAATGAAACTATTATGAATCAGTCATTTGGAGGTTATTATGGCTGGAGGATGGTCCCGAGACGGGGCAGTACAAGATCAAATTGATGCCAGTGTGGAAGACGCCGTCAGCGCCGTGCGTGGCCGTCTGCCCAAAGGCGAGAGTCTGAAGTACTGCGAAGAGTGCGAAGAAGCTATTCCGGAAGCGCGTCGCGAGGCGATTCCCGGTGTACGTCTATGCGTCCAGTGTCAGGAAGAAGTCGATAAGGAAAATAAAGCCGCCGGCCTGTTTAACCGCCGAGGCAGTAAAGACAGCCAGCTTCGCTGAACCTATCTATCTTGTAAAAAAGGGCAATGACTGCCCTTTTTTATTGTCTGCGGCTTCTATCAGACTGCCGGTTTGAACAAGCACGCTGGAATGATTTGATTTAACCAGATACAGTTCACAGGAAATTGATTCCCAAAACCTTATGTTTCAGCATCAACACCCTGATGATGTTATCAGGGGCCCAACACGAAAGGATATGCAATGAAAAAACTATTATTACTCCTGCCTTTTGTTTTCGCCGCTCAGCAAACCCTGGCTATGGATGCCCAGGTAGAGGAAAACTACAAAAAGCACTACAGCGAGCAGATGAAACCCCTGGTAGTGAAGAAACTCAGCAGTGACAGACCGGATATGACCGCCAAGGCCATCCGCAGTGAAGCCAATGCCTATGTCGCCAAGATGGCCGAGTGCCAGATTGAAGGCCTCAGCAATCTGCCTAAAGAATACCGTGACAAGGCAATTATGCCGGTAGCTGAAGGCGGCGATGTGGCTAACACCACCCGTGCTCTGAACCAGAAACTGAAAGAAGATATTGATGCGGGACTGGTGACCAAAGACGATGTCATGGTGATGATTCAGACTGCACAGGAAAGCGTGCAAATCTGCATGAACTCATAATCCCGTTTTCTGCCAGCACAATAAAAAAGGGCCTTTCGGCCCTTTTTTTGTTTAAGCGGCAATGCCTGAGTGCCGGAGCAAGGCATCAATCTCGGGCTCACGACCACGGAACTCGATAAACAATTCCATCGGTTCCTTGGAGCCGCCCTGTTCCAGAATCGATGACAGAAATTCCAGACCGGTCTTGCGATCAAAGATGCCATTTTCTTCAAACTTGGAAAAGGCATCTGCTGACAGGACTTCCGCCCATTTGTAGCTGTAATAACCGGCTGCATAGCCCCCGGCGAAGATATGCGCAAAGCTATGAGCAAAACGGTTGAATTTTGGTGGTTGCACCACGGCGACCTGATCCCGCACTTCGGCCAGGATTTTATCGACCTGATTGGGCTCGTTCGGATCAAGCTCGAGATGCAGCCGGAAATCAAACAACGAGAATTCCAGTTGTCTCAGCATCATCATTGCTGACTGGAAGTTACGGGCCGCGATCATTTTCTGATACAGCGCTTCCGGTAACGGTTCGTCTGTTTCGTAGTGGCCGGCAATCAGGTCCAGCGCTTCACGCTCCCAACACCAGTTTTCCATAAACTGGCTGGGTAGTTCGACCGCATCCCAGGCCACCCCGTTGATACCGGAGACACCCGAGTAATCAATCTTGGTCAGCATATGATGCAGACCATGACCGAACTCGTGGAACAGGGTCGTCACTTCATCGTGGGTGAAAAGCGCCGGTTTGCCAGCAACCGGTTCCGAGAAATTGCAGGTCAGGAAAGCGACCGGGGTCTGAATACCATCGGCAGTTCTACGACGTACCAGGCATTCATCCATCCAAGCGCCACCACGCTTGTGCTGGCGCGCATAGAGATCCAGGTAGAACTGACCGCGCAGTCCACCGCTGGCTTCACGAATTTCAAAGAAAC
This sequence comes from uncultured Methylophaga sp., assembly GCA_964389455.1. Classification (GTDB taxonomy): domain Bacteria; phylum Pseudomonadota; class Gammaproteobacteria; order Nitrosococcales; family Methylophagaceae; genus Methylophaga. Next base: position 46,234 of record CAYMEE010000011.1, read on the forward strand.
GGACATCTTTGTGCCAGGTATCGACATCTTTGCGTTCACTGATGTCGAGCCCGTAGAGTTTGTTAACCACCGCGAACAGGCCATTCACGACCTTGTCTTCGGGGAAATAAGGTTTCAGTTCTTCCTGCGAGATCGCATAGCGCTGCTGACGTAATTGCTCCGCAAAATAAGTGACGTCCCAGGCTTCCAGATCGTCCATGCCTGCGGTTTCCTTGGCATAGGCCTTAAGCGCTTCAAACTCTTCTTCGGCAATCGGTTTGCTACGGTCGGCCAGGTCATTCAGAAACGCCAGTACCTGTTCCGGGCTCTGAGCCATCTTAGTCGCCAGGGAGCGTTCGGCATGGTTATTAAAGCCCAGCAGTTGGGCCAGTTCGTGGCGCAGTTTGAGAATATCAGCCATGACTTCCGTGTTGTCCCATTTACCGGCATTGGGTCCCTGGTCGGAGGCCTTGGTGGCAAAGGCGGTATACATTTCTTCGCGCAGCTCGCGGTTGTCAGCATAGGACATCACCGGCATATAGGATGGAAAGTCCAGCGTAAAGACCCAGCCTTCCAGCCCGTCACGCTTGGCGAACTGCTCTGCCATCGCCACGGTGGAAGGTGGCAGGCCCGAAAGCATGGCTTCATCGGTAATATGCTTTTTCCAGGCGTGGGTCGCGTCGAGCAGGTTTTCTTCAAATTTAGCACTGAGCTCAGTCAGCTTCTGCGTGATCTTTTTGTACTGATCGCGTTGTGCCGGCGGCAGTTCGACGCCGGACAGGCGGAAGTCGCGAATCGCATTATCAATGACTTTTTTCTGCGCGGTATCAAGCTGTTTGTAAGCATCGCTTTCCGCCAGCGCCTTGTAGGCACGATACAGATCTTCATTCTGGCCCAGTTCGGTACCGAACTCGCTCAGCAGGGGCAGGCAGGCGTTATAGGCCTTGCGCAGTTCGTCGGAATTGACCACTGAATTCATGTGACTCACCGGTGACCAGACATGATCGATGCTGGCTTCGATTTCTTCCATCGGTTCCACAAGCGTTTCCCAGCTTGGCTCGGAAATCTGTGTCAGCAGCTGGTTAACCGCCTCTCTGGCCTTGTCGATGGCCTGAGTGACAGCGGGCTCAACATGTTCCGGCTTGATTTTGGAAAACGGCGGTAAGGTGTAATCGTCTAATAATGGATTGCTCATAATTCTCTCTGGTCGGGTGCAAGCCTCGAGTATATGACAGCCGGCCTGGCGGTCTTACGTCACGATACTGCAATAAAAAGTTAATAAGGCTGCAATATTAATTAGTTAGTGTGCGCTCAAGATAAAAGGTAGGGGCACATTATGCAAAAACAAGTCAGTCACAAAGAGAAGTTAAAAGTTCGCAGCGTCTGGATTTCGGATATTCACCTGGGCTTCCGGGGCTGCAGCGCCGATTTCCTGCTTGATTTTCTGCATAAAGTCGAATGTGACTATCTCTACCTGGTCGGCGACATTATCGACGTCTGGGAAATGAAAAAGAAGATGTTCTGGCCCCAGGCCCATAACAACGTGATTCGTACCTTACTGGGTAAAGCCAAGCACAACACTAAAGTGATTTTTGTACCGGGCAACCACGATGAGGTGCTGCGCGATTACGACGGTGCCGTGTTCGGTAACATCGAAATTCAGAATGAAGTGATTCACACCACCGCCGATAACCGCAAATTACTGATCCTGCATGGTGACCAGTTCGACAGCGTGGTAAAAATCTCTCCCCTACTCGCCAAAGTCGGCAGCCGTCTTTATGAATGGCTGCTGCGAGCCAATCGCTATGTGAACCTGATTCGCCGCAAACTGGGGTTTTCGTATTGGTCGCTGGCGGCGTTTCTCAAGCACAAAGTCAAAAATGCCGTGCAGTACATTAGCAACTTTGAGGAAGCGGTGGCGCATGAAGCAGCACGTCAAGGGGTTGACGGCGTAGTGTGTGGTCACATTCATCGCGCCGAAATCGCACGCCATCACGATGTCGATTACTACAACTGCGGTGACTGGGTGGAAAGCTGCACCGCACTGGTAGAACACCCCAACGGTGAAATGGAAATCCTGCACTGGACCGATATGGTCGAGCAGCCCAAGGCACTGGTGCAGGCGGCATAGGTCAGACAATCTCAATGAAAATAGTGATAGTAACCGACGCCTGGACACCCCAGGTCAACGGGGTGGTGCGGACTTTAAAACAGACCCGAAAATGTCTGGAACAGCTGGGTCATGAAGTGCATTTCATCACCCCGGATTTGTTTAAAACCATCCCCTGCCCCAGCTATCCCAGTATTCCGCTGGCTTTGTTTCCCGGACGCAAAGTCGCTCAATTGCTGAATGAGCACCATGCCAATGCTGTGCATATCGCGACTGAGGGTCCACTGGGCATGGCAGCCAGGCGCTGGTGTCTGCGTCACGACTTTCAGTTCACGACTTCTTATCACACCCAGTTCCCTGAGTACGTGAGGCTACGGGCTCCCATTCCGCTTAGCTGGACCTATGCCTGGCTGCGTCGTTTTCATGGCAAAGCGGTGCGAACCCTGGTGCCCACGGAATCCCAACGTCAACGCTTGTTGGATCGCGGCTTCAACAATGTCGAAGTCTGGGGCCGCGGTGTCGATACCGAGATATTCACACCTGACAAACCGCAACAATTAAACCTGCCGGGACCGATTCTGCTCAATATGGGCCGGGTGGCAGTGGAAAAAAATATTGAAGCGTTCCTGGACCTGGATACCCCGGGCAGCAAAGTCGTGGTCGGTGATGGACCGGATTTGGAACAATTGCAGCGCGCTTACCCCGAGGTCTCGTTTACTGGTGCCCGTTTTGGTCGAGAACTGGCCAGCTATGTCGCGGCGGCGGATGTTTTTGTCTTTCCCAGTCGTACAGATACCTTCGGCCTGGTGTTGTTGGAAGCCATGGCCTGTGGCGTGCCGGTCGCCGCTTATCCGGTCACCGGGCCTGCCGATGTGGTGCAGGATGGCATCACGGGAAGTCTCAATGACAATCTTGCAGAAGCCGTCGACAATGCCCTGAAACTCGACTCCAGGGCCTGTCTTGACTATGCAAGGCAAAACAGCTGGCTTGCCAGTAGTGAGGTTTTCGCCAGCTATATGCATGATAATTATGCCAATTCCGACTGGCGTGGTCGGGAACAAACAGCCCAGGAGAGCTGAAAACGCTGTTGCGTATCTGCAACATATTTATCCTTCTGTTTGCCGAAATTACAACACTATCTCTTGATCGGCCCTATTCAGCGTGAGATTATTTGCGGGTCAACAAGAATAAACAGGGATAAAGATTTCAATGACACATCTACGTACCGTTCTCAGACTGGGTGTGGCGGCTATGGTCTTGTTCATGACCGGTTGTGCCACCACAAACCAAAGCGCAGGCGTCAGCGATCCATTGGAAGGATACAACCGCGCCATGTACAAATTTAACGACGCCGTTGATACTGCCGTGCTTAAACCGGTGGCCAAGGGCTATGATGCCGTCATGCCTGATCCTATCAGCCAGGGCATCAGTAACTTTTTCAGCAACCTGAATGACATTACCGTCATCATCAATGACCTGTTCCAGGGCAAGTTCTATCAGGCTTACCGTGACACGCACCGCTTCGTGCTGAATACCACCGTCGGTGTCGCCGGTATTTTTGATGTCGCCAGCCTGAGTGGTTTCACCAAGAACAATGAAGATTTCGGTCAGACCCTGGGTGTTTGGGGCGCAGAGCCCGGTGCCTATGTCGTCCTGCCGTTCTTTGGTCCACGTAATGTGCGTGACAGCTTTGGTCTGGTCGGCGATATGTTTACCGATCCTGTCATGTATGTCGAAGGTGACGATGCCCGTCTTGCGCTGGCTGGTACCCGCGTTGTTGATACCCGCGCCAATCTGCTGAAAGCGGAGAAAGTGCTGGATCAGGCAGCCACCGATGAATACAGCTATGTTCGTGATGCTTACATGTCACGTCGTCAATATCTGGTCTTCGACGGCAACCCGCCGATGAATGACGACTTCGATGTTTTCGAAGAAGACGAGTGACACGACAATCACAGACTGAGACTTTATAATAAAGAGCCGGGTTAAGACCCGGCTTTTTTATGTTTCAAATAAACCGGATTCAGACCAGTCACGGAGCATTATGACCAGCATTCTTTTTGTACTCGCCATCGTTGCCGGCTTTGCTGTGCTGATTTGGGGCGCAGATCGTTTTATCGACGGTGCAGCCAATATCGCCAGTAACCTGGGTGTATCGCCACTGATTGTCGGTGTCACTATTGTCGGTTTCGGTACCTCGGCGCCGGAAATGCTGGTTTCAGCCCTCGCAGCCTTCGATGGCGTGCCGGCTATGGGTATCGGTAATGCGTTGGGGTCCAATATCACCAACGTCGGCCTGGTTTTGGCTGTCACTACCTTAATTTCACCACTGGTTGTCAACTCCGCCACCCTGCGCCGCGAGTTTCCCGTGCTGGCTTTTGTCATGCTGGTGTCTTTTATCATGCTGATGGATGGCGTATTGAGCCGCGTTGATGGCAGTATCCTGTTTGCCGGTTTCCTGCTTACCATCGCCGCCATGGGCTGGATGGCCTATAAGGGTCTGGGGAAAAACGACCCGCTGGAAGCCGAGTTCGCCGAGGAATATGCCGAACCCAAGATGTCGACCGGCAAAGCCAGCTGGTATTTTTTCATTGGCCTGGCTTCACTGCTGATCGGCTCCAAATCTTTGGTCTGGGGCGCCAGTGGCATCGCTACTATGCTTGGTGTCAGCGATCTCGTTATCGGCCTGACTATTGTCGCTATCGGTACCAGCCTACCGGAGCTGGCAGCCTCCATTATCTCTGCCTTGAAGAATGAACATGATATTGCGGTGGGTAATATTCTCGGCTCTAACATTTTCAATCTGCTCGCCGTATTGGCGATGCCGGGCCTGATTGCACCAACGGCAGTTGACCCGATGCTGCTGTATCGTGACTTCCCGTTCATGATTGGTCTCGCGGTTGGCCTGTTTCTGTTTGCCCGCTATTGCTCACAGGGTCGAATCGGTCGGGTTGCCGGGGTATTGATGTTAATGGTCTATATTGGCTATAACAGTCTTCTTGCCTACCAGAATATGCCTGGACTCAGTTAATGCAGATCGATCACGATAAGCTCAGAGAACTTGCCGGCGCGGTCATTGATACCGAGCTGGCTGCCATATCGGCCTTGCGCGATCGTATTAATGACGACTTCGTCAAAGCCTGTGATTTTATGCTCGCCTGCAGTGGCCGCATTGTGGTTATCGGCATGGGTAAATCGGGTCACATCGGCAGCAAAATAGCGGCGACGCTGGCCAGTACCGGTACCCCGGCTTTTTTTGTTCACCCCGGTGAAGCCAGTCATGGTGACCTGGGCATGATCACGGATAAAGATGTGGTACTGGCTTTGTCCAACTCCGGCGAAACCGCCGAGATTCTGACTATTCTGCCCCTGATCAAACGGCTGCATGTGCCATTGATCACCATGACCGGCAGAAAAGAATCGACCCTGTCCCAATGTGCCAGTGCCCATCTGGATGTCAGCGTTGAACGCGAAGCCTGTCCGCTGGGGCTGGCTCCCACCTCAAGCACCACTGCAGCCCTGGTAATGGGGGATGCGCTTGCCGTGGCTTTACTGGAAGCACGTGGTTTTACCGCTGAAGATTTTGCGATGTCACATCCGGGCGGCTTGTTGGGCCGACGGCTGCTGTTGCATGTGAGTGACATCATGCACACCGGTTCGGCCATTCCTACTATCAGCGAGTCGGCTTTAATCAGTGATGCCCTGATTGAAATGTCAGCCAAAGGTCTGGGCATGACGGCAGTCACCGATGCCAACCAGCAAGTCATCGGCATTTTCACTGATGGCGACTTGCGCCGGGTACTGGCTCAGGAAGTGAACATTCATACCGAACCACTGTCTGGGTTTATGACTCGCGGTTGCAAGACCGGCAAGCCAGACATGCTGGCAGCCGAAGCGCTGGATTTGATGCAGCGTTTCAAAATCAATGCCCTACTCATTCTTAACGAACAACAACAACTGGCCGGCGCTATCAATATGCATGACTTGCTCCGTGCTGGTGTGGTCTAACAGGAAAAACAATGCAGGATATTCTGGAAAAAGCAAAGAAAATCAAACTGGTTATCTTCGATGTCGACGGCGTACTCACCGACGGCAGAATCATCATCGGTGATGATGGTCAGGAATATAAATCTTTCCACACCCGGGATGGCCACGGCATGAAACTGTTACAGCTCACCGGTGTTGAAATTGCCATTATCAGTGGTCGCAGTACAAAAACGGTTGAACACCGGATGAACAGCCTAGGCATCAATCATGTGTTTCAGGGCAAACGCGTCAAGCTGCCGGTATTCGAGCAATTGATTGCCGAGCTGAACCTGCAACCGGAAGAATGCGCTTTTGTGGGTGATGACTGGGTCGATCTCTCGATCATGAGCCGGGTCGGACTGGCCGTCGCAGTGCAGGATGCCGATAGTGTCGTCAAGAAACACGCACACTGGATTACACCGTCGAATGGCGGTCACGGCGCCGCCCGCGAAGTCTGCGAATTGATTATGGAAGGACAGGGTAACCTGCAGGACCAAATTGAACGTCATTTTTAATCTGCCGCTTTATGCTCGACTCGGGCTGTTGCTGATGGCTGGCTTGAGTCTGTGGCTGATTTTTCATGACAACAGTCAGACACAGCAACCGGCCAATGAAATACGTCGCACCAGTGACTACGCGATGACCGACTTCACCATGACCATAATGGATATCAACGGCGAGCCGGCACGTGTGATTAAAGGTGAGGAAATGGCGCATTTTCCGCATGATGATTCCACCGAAATCATCCAGCCGGTGACCCAGTTTCTGAAACCGGGACAGGACACCTGGATAGTGAGCTCCGAACATGGCCACACTCAGGGCGATGCCGAAACAATATTGCTGACCGGAAATGTTATTATCAGCAACAAGGATGATCCAGCGTTTGAAATGCGCACCGAAAGGCTGACGCTCAATACGCTAGATAACACGGCTTATACGGAACAGCCTGTGACTATTCATTCACCCCAGGGAGTGACCGATGCTGTCGGTCTGCACGCTGCGCTGGATGATGAGACAATCAACCTGCATTCGAGGGTAAAAGGACAATATGATGCGCCTGCTAATTAATCTGCTTGCGACTGCGATGCTCATGCCTGGCCTGGCACTGGCATTGCCCAGTGACCGTGAAGAACCGATCAGTATCGAAGCCGACCACGCACAGCTGGACGACCGCGAGGGTGTAACGCAGTACAAGGGCGATGCCATCCTGATTCAGGGCACCCTGCGGATCACCGGCGACATCATTACTTTTTTCTACGATGAAAATAAACAGCTGACCAAGGCTGTGGCCGAAGGCAAACGCGCCACCTATCAACAGGTACATAAGCCCGGCGAAAATCCGGTTAAAGCCAAGGCTCTCAAAATGGAATACTACGCCGACCGCCAGAAAATCTATCTGATTGGCGACGGCTACATCTGGCAGAATGGCGATGAATTTACCGGCAACTACATTGAATACGATATTGATCGTAATCTGGTCAGCGCCAACTCCAAACCCGTTACTGTAGATGGCGAAACCCAGAAAAAAGGCCGGGTTCACATCATCATTCAACCTCAGAATACCCGTAAACAGGGCCAGTCTGACAACAAGCCCGCGCCTGCAACTGAGGAAACAGCCCCTGCCCCAGCACCGGAAGCTGGCGAAGATGAACAGAGTCGCAGTGAGGCCGCTGAACCCAAGTCATACCCGACCGCAGTGACATCCAGCCGCCTTAACGTGCGCACAGGCCCTGGCACGCAGTACCAGAAACTCGGTACTTTCGATCAATCGTTGGAAGTGATTGTGCTGACCCGCCAGACCAACTGGGCTCAGGTCCGCGGCACCGTCAACGGTGAAGTTGTCATCGGCTGGGTTAACAGCCGCTACCTGCAATAATCCTCACTAAGCATGAGTATTCTATCCGCGCAGCAACTGGCGAAGCGCTATGGTGATCGTCAGGTCGTTAAAGACATTTCGCTCGATGTAAAAAGTGGTGAAATTGTCGGTTTGCTGGGCCCGAACGGTGCCGGCAAAACCACCAGCTTTTATATGATTGTGGGGCTGGTCCCGGTGGATCATGGCTTTATTTTTCTGGATCAATACGATTTGACCGACTATCCCATCCATGACCGCGCCCGGCTTGGTATTGGTTATCTGCCTCAGGAAGCATCTGTTTTTCGTAAGCTCAGTGTCGAGGACAATCTTTATGCGATCCTCGAAACCCGGAACGAACTGTCCGGTGAGCAGAGAAAAGATCTACTGGAAAGACTGCTGCAGGACTTTCATATTGATCATATCCGCAAATCCAAGGGCATGTCCCTGTCCGGTGGTGAACGGCGGCGGGTAGAAATCGCCCGCGCATTGGCGATGGATCCGCAATTCATTCTGCTTGATGAACCCTTTGCCGGGGTAGATCCGATTTCGGTGCTGGATATTCAGGGCATTATCAAGGAACTGGCGGAACGTGGTATCGGCATTCTGATTACCGATCACAATGTACGTGAGACCCTCAATGTCTGTCAGCGTGCCTATATTTTCAATGAAGGCGAAGTAATCGCCCGTGGCACACCCGAGGAAATTCTCAAGAA
>CAYMEE010000012.1:0-19743 GCA_964389455.1 uncultured Methylophaga sp.
CACGGTCAACTTCTTCACGCTTGGTACCACGCAGCAGAACACCAACGTTGTCACCAGCTTGACCTTGGTCCAGCAGCTTGCGGAACATTTCAACACCGGTACAGGTGGTTTTCTGGGTGTCTTTGATGCCCACGATTTCCAGCTCGTCACCTACTTTAACGATACCGCGTTCAACACGACCGGTAACAACAGTACCACGACCAGAGATTGAGAATACGTCTTCAATCGGCATCAGGAACGCACCGTCAACAGCACGCTCTGGCTCTGGGAAGTATTCGTCCATCGCTTCTGCCAGCTTGATGATTGAAGGAGCACCGATGTCGCTAGTGTCGCCTTCCAGTGCTTTCAGCGCAGAACCAACGATGATTGGAGTGTCATCACCTGGGAAGTCATAGGTGTCGAGCAGTTCACGAACTTCCATTTCGACCAATTCGATCAGCTCAGCATCATCAACCATATCTGCTTTGTTCAGGTAAACAATGATGTATGGGACACCAACCTGACGTGACAGCAGGATGTGCTCACGGGTTTGTGGCATCGGACCGTCAGCAGCGTTTACAACCAGGATCGCGCCGTCCATTTGAGCCGCACCGGTGATCATGTTTTTAACATAGTCGGCGTGGCCTGGGCAGTCTACGTGAGCGTAGTGGCGGTTAGGCGTTTCGTACTCAACGTGGGCAGTTGCGATGGTAATACCACGCTCACGTTCTTCAGGTGCGTTATCGATATCCGCATAGTCCTTGAACTCACCACCAGAAGCTTCACCCAATACTTTGGTCAGCGCAGCTGTCAAAGTGGTTTTACCATGGTCAACGTGACCGATGGTGCCCACGTTGACGTGGGGTTTAGAACGTTCAAATTTTGTTTTAGACATGACCAGTCTCCCCGCCAATAATTTTTTAATGTCAAAAAATCAAACAGGCAGGAACAACCTGCCTAATCAAAATCAATTATGGAGCCCGCAATCAGAATCGAACTGATGACCTCATCCTTACCATGGATGCGCTCTACCGACTGAGCTATACGGGCCGATACTTCCAATAAAACTGGAGCGGGTGATGGGAATCGAACCCACATAGTCAGCTTGGAAGGCTGGAGTTCTACCATTGAACTACACCCGCTAAATAGTAAACTCGCAATTAAATGGTGGAGGGGGGAGGATTCGAACCTCCGAAGGCGGAGCCGTCAGATTTACAGTCTGATCCCTTTGGCCACTCGGGAACCCCTCCACTAAAAGAAGTGGCATTTTCCGGAAAAGCCTGACCGTTGTCAACACTTAAATCGGCCAATTTCCGTAATGCAGGATATTTGTGCGGGCTGATTATTGTTTCCGCCGCTCTCACTGCAGTGCCAAACCCAACATAGTATACTAATTGGCTCTTCTTTACAGCCTATTTTCACAGGAGTCTTATATGGAGCAGTACCGTGGTACGACCATTCTCTCGTACCGTCGTAATGGTCAGGTCGTTATTGGCGGTGACGGTCAGGTCAGTCTCGGCAACACCATAATGAAAGGCAATGCCCGCAAAGTGCGTCGGCTTTATCACGGTAAAGTCATTGCCGGTTTTGCCGGAGGCACCGCTGATGCATTCACTTTATTTGAACGGTTCGAGGGCAAACTGGAAAAGCATCAGGGCAATCTGACCCGCAGCGCCCTGGAACTGGCCAAAGACTGGCGTACAGACCGAATGATGCGAAGGCTTGAAGCCCTGCTCGCTGTCGCCGATGACGAGGTGTCACTGATTATTTCCGGTAATGGTGACGTGATTGAACCCGAACATGGCCTTATTGCTATCGGCTCCGGTGGCTCCTTCGCCCAGGCGGCAGCCACTGCTCTGATGGACAACACAGAATTATCTGCGCGTGAGATTGTCGAGAAAAGCTTGAATATTGCTGCTGACATCTGCATCTATACCAATCACAACCTCACTATTGAAACGCTGGACTCAAATACTTAATGACTATGCATTCTCTGACCCCGAAACAAATCGTCACCGAACTCAATAAACGTATAGTTGGACAGGAGGCGGCTAAAAAAGCCGTCGCCATCGCCCTGCGCAATCGCTGGCGTCGCAAACAACTGGGACAAGACCTGCAGCAGGAAGTCACGCCCAAGAACATCTTAATGATTGGTCCTACGGGTGTCGGTAAAACCGAAATTGCCCGCCGCCTGGCTGCGCTTGCGGATGCCCCATTTATCAAGGTCGAAGCCACTAAGTTTACTGAAGTCGGCTATGTCGGCCGTGATGTCGAATCAATTATCCGTGATCTTGCCGAGACCGCGATGAAACTGCTGCGGGAAAAAGCCATCAAATCGGTCAAAAACAAAGCCGAAGATGCTGCCGAAGAACGCATACTGGATGCCCTGCTGCGCCCTGCCCGTGATGTCGAGACCGAAGACGAGTCGGCCACCCGTCAGCGTTTCCGGATCATGTTGCGTGAAGGCAAACTGGATGACCGTGAAGTCGAACTGGAACTGAACGCGCCCCAGGTCGGTGTGGAAATTATGTCACCGCCAGGCATGGAGGAAATGACGAATCAATTGCAGGAAATGTTTCAGAACATGGGCCAGCAGCGCAAAAGCACGCGCAAACTGACTGTTGCCAGAGCCATGCGCATGTTGTCTGAAGAAGAAGCTTTGAAGCTCATCAATGAAGAAGAGCTCAAGGCAGAAGTCCTCGACAGCGTGGAACAGAATGGCATCGTATTTCTTGATGAAATCGATAAAATCACCGGTCGTGGTGAAGGTGGTGGCAGTGCTGATGTCTCCCGGGCCGGCGTTCAGCGGGACCTATTGCCGCTGGTCGAAGGCAGCACCGTGCAGACCAAGTACGGCATGATTAAAACCGACCATATCCTGTTTATTGCTTCCGGCGCTTTCCACCTCAGCAAGCCTTCTGACCTGATACCGGAATTACAGGGCCGCCTGCCTATCCGGGTGGAGCTGGATGCGCTTTCCAGTGCCGATTTCGTACGTATCCTGACTGAACCCGATGCCTCCCTGACAGAACAGTATGTCGCCCTGTTGGCCACTGAAGGTGTCGAACTCGAATTCACTGAAGAGGGTATTCAGCGTATTGCTGAACTGGCCTGGGAAGTGAATGAAAAAACCGAGAACATCGGTGCTCGCCGTCTGCATACCCTGCTGGAAAGATTGCTGGAAGACATTTCCTACAATGCCGGCAGTGAACTGAACTTCCGGGTGACTGTCGATAAAGCCTATGTTGATAAACAGCTGGGCGAACTGGCGCAGGATGAAGACCTGTCGCGATACATACTTTAGGAAGCAAAATGACTGAAGCTGCAATTCCAAGCGAAATCACCCTGCATAAGCAGTCCAGATGCCTGGGCCTGGCCTATGGCGACCAGCAATATAAGCTGAGTGCTGAATATCTTCGGGTCTTCTCCCCGTCTGCCGAAGTACGTGGTCATGGCCCCGGTCAGGAAGTACTCCAGGTTGGTAAGGAAAACGTCGGTATCAATCAGATAGAACCGGTGGGGCATTACGCCATCAAGATCTATTTCGACGATGGTCATGACAGTGGTCTGTATTCATGGGATTATCTCTACGATCTCGCTACCAATCAGGACGCGTTGTGGCAAGACTATCTGCAACGTCTGGCTGATGCCGGTCAATCACGTCATTAGGACAAACATGGAACACAAAGACACCACGCATTTTGGTTACCGGGAAGTGCCGGTCTCGGATAAAGCCCGCCACGTGGCCGAGGTTTTTCATTCGGTCGCCGGTAAATATGATCTGATGAATGACCTGATGTCGATGGGCATTCATCGTCTGTGGAAATGGTTTACCGTCAATAACAGTGGTGTCAGACGCGGTGCGAAGGTATTGGACCTGGCCGGCGGTACTGGTGATTTGACCCGCAAGTTTTCAGAGATGGTCGGTGATAGCGGCAAAGTGGTCCTTGCCGATATCAATGCCTCCATGCTCAATGTTGGCCGTGACCGGCTGACTGATGATGGCGTGGTCGGCAATATTGAGTATGTGCAGGCTAATGCCGAGGCGCTACCGTTTCCTGATAACAGCTTTGATTGCATTACCATGGCCTTCGGCCTGCGTAATGTCACCGATAAGGATAAAGCTCTGGCCTCGATGTACCGGGTACTCAAACCCGGCGGTCAACTGATGGTGCTGGAATTTTCCAAACCTGCCGACTGGCTGGCCAAGGCTTACGATACCTATTCTTTCCACCTGCTGCCCAGAATCGGCAAAGTCATTACCGGCGATGAAGACAGTTACCGCTATCTGGCGGAATCCATCCGCATGCATCCGGACCAGGAAACGCTGAAACAGATGATGGAAACAGCTGGTTTTGAACGCACCAGTTACCACAATATGACAGCCGGTATCGTCGCCCTCCATCGCGGGTATAAATTCTGATATGGCGGGCCTGCTGACACCCATCGAAATGGCTGTCAATGCCGCACTGCGGCAGGACCCGGATACCTGCGATCGTCTCAAGGCTTTTGAGCAGCGAACCATCGTGGTTCATATCACCGACCTGCATCAGTTTGTGCATATCAGTTTTCAGCAGCAAGACATACAGCTCAGTCATAACGACGATGAAGGCACCGATCTGCTGATTGCCGGCAGCAGCTTTTCCCTGCTCAAGCTGGGTGAGCACCCGGATAATCTGTTTTCATCAGAAATCCGTATCCATGGCGATGTCCAATTTGCCAAGCAATTACAGGACCTGCTCGACGGGTTTGATTTCGACTGGGAACAGCAACTGGCCAGAATCACCGGTGATGTGGTTGCGCAACCGCTCGCCTATGGCCTGCGGCAGGGTTTCGGCTGGCTGCGTGACAGCAGCCAGTCTCTGCAACAGAGCCTTTCCGAATACCTGCGGGAAGAAGCCCAATTATTGCCGGATAAAATTCAGATTGAAGATTATATGCAGGACGTCGACAAGCTGCGCGCGGACTGTGACCGTCTTGAAGCAAGAATAAAAAGACTGGAAAGCGAATCATGATGCGATTCAGCACCACAAAAAGGAGCCCTGAATGAAGGCCAGTCAGTTTGCCCGACTGATTCAAATTAATCATGTGCTGGCCAGACACCGTCTGGATGAGGTGATCAAGGCGATTCATCTACTCAGACCACTACGCTATCTCAGCTTTCTGTCCCCTAATCGCTGGCGTCGATCCAGTGACCTGCCTCGCGGTGAACGTTTACGCCTCGCACTACAGGATCTGGGGCCGATTTTTGTTAAGTTCGGCCAGGTTCTGTCTACACGCCGCGACTTGCTGCCACCGGATGTCGCCGACTCACTCGCTAAATTGCAGGATCAGGTTGCGCCTTTCCCCGCCGAGCAGGCACGTGAACTGATAGAGCAAGCCTACGATGAACCGCTCGATAATCATTTTGCCCATATCGAACCGGAGCCACTGGCCTCCGCCTCTATCGCCCAGGTTCATGCTGCGCGGCTGATTAACGGCGAAGAAGTAGTGATCAAACTGGTCCGACCCGGTATCGAGCCCCTGATTCGCCGGGACATTAATCTGCTCTATACCATCGCCGGTTTTGCTGAGCGTTACTGGTCGGAAGGAAAACGCCTGCGCCCCAGGGAAATTGTCGCGGAACTGGAAAAGAACCTGTTTGATGAGCTGGATATGCTGCGTGAAGCATCTTCTGCCTCACAGTTGCAGCGCAATTTTGAGGGCACCAAACTATTATACGTGCCTAAAGTTTACTGGTCGCTGACCCGCAGCAACCTGTTGGTACAGGAACGCATCTACGCCATGCCGATCAGTGATGTGCAGGGACTTAAAGATCGCGGCGTGAATATGGCCAGGCTGGCCGAAATCGGGGTCGAAATATTCTTCACCCAGGTGTTCAAGCACAGTTTTTTCCACGCCGACATGCATCCGGGCAACATCATGGTCGACATCAGCGACCCGGAAAATCCGCGCTATGTCGCCGTTGACTTCGGCATTATGGGCACGCTGTCTCCTGACGATCAGCGCTATCTGGCAGAAAACTTCCTGGCCTTTTTCAATCATGATTACCGCCGGGTTGCCGAACTGCATATTCAGTCTGGCTGGGTACCGGCCAATACCCGACTGGATGAATTCGAAGCGGCTATCCGCAGTGTCTGTGAACCGATTTTTGCCCGCCCCCTGAAAGACATTTCTTTCGGCCAGTTGTTGTTGAGACTGTTCCAGACTGCGCGCCGCTTTAATATGGAAGTGCAGCCACAACTGGTTCTCCTGCAAAAAACCCTGCTCAATATCGAAGGTCTCGGCCGTGAGCTTTATCCGGATCTGGATCTATGGCAAAGCGCCAAACCCATTCTTGAACACTGGATGAAGGAAAAACTGGGCTGGAAAGCCGCGATGAAAACCCTGCAGCAGGAAGCACCGCACTGGGCTGAAACCCTGCCACAGATGCCGCGTCTGCTGCATGATTTAAGCAATAAGGCCCAACAGGGCAAACTGCATGTGAATCTGTCTTCCAGCGATCTGAAAAAACTACAGCAGGAAATTCGTCAGTCCAGTTACCGCACAGCCGCAGCAACTAGCGGCGCGGCTTTTCTGGTCGGCGCCGCCGTGATGAAGGGGCTGGATGGCTATGCCCCCACCATGCTGGGTGGCCTGCCCATATTGAGCTGGGTGTTCGGGATATGGGGTATCGCCCTGCTCTATTTCAGTCTTAGCAATAGAAATTAACGCTTATGTTTAGATTTATCGCCCTGATCCTGGGCATTATCCTGTTGGGTACGATGGGACTGGGTATTCTGGTTCTTGCCGTTTTCGGCGTTATTATCGGCTTGCTCTATGCCGCCATAACCGGCCGCATGCCACAATTCAATTTCAGCCTGAATCCACTCAAGTCGCAGCAACGGCAAGCGGTATTTCTGGAAACCGTGTTTGTATTGATGGGTAAGCTGGCCAAAGCCGATGGCCGCATCTCGCAAATTGAGATTGATCACGTCGAAGCTTTTATCCAGAAAATGGGCATGTCGGCTGAACACCGCCAGGAAGCGATTCACCAGTTCAAACGCGGGGCCGACCCTGCCTTTGATATCAAGCCGACGCTGGACAATTTCATGACCCACTGCGGCCGTAGCTTCAACCTGAGACAGGTGCTGCTGGTCTATCTGACCGTCATGGCGCTCGCCGACGGTAAGCTGGACCCGGCGGAACGCCAGATTCTGGAACAGATTGCCGCCCATCTTGGCTACAGTCAGGCAGAATTCAAGCGCATTCTGGAAATGGTGTTGAGTCAGGCTCACTTCTCCAGCGGGCAGCAGCAGTATCGTCAGCCCGGACGCTCCAGCGCCAGCGACCTCGATGATGCCTACAAAGCACTCGGCGTCAGCAAAGAAGCCAGTAATCAGGAAATAAAACGCGCCTACCGCAAACTGATGAGCCAGTATCATCCGGATAAACTAACCGGCCAGGGTGTACCGGAAGATATGATCGCAGTCGCCACCGAGCAGGCCAAGGAAATTCAGGTAGCTTATGATTTGATTAAAAAGCACCGGGGAATTTAGTTCTATCACCGACGACAAGACTCGTGGAGAGTGTGTGCACCTCGCTAGTCATTTCAAGCTATGATTTTTCTCTGCTGGCGAATGTGAACGCTAACTCAATAACAGCAAACGATCATTTCGAGACCAGGCGCCACAGAGTATCTCGAAATCGGTTCCATGTTTTCATTGAGACGCTGCCGCGTGGCGTTCATTTATTTTGCATGCCCAAAATAAACGAACCAAACAAAAAGGCACCCGATATTGCCTTGATTCCAAAAATTAAGCTTGATTGATGGCATGGCCGATAACTCGCTGCGCTCAAACACTCGGCCATTTTATCCATCACTCAAGCTCAATTTTCGGCGGCAATATAACGGGGATCAAAAACAACGCTCTCTAAATATAGTTTTAAAACAAGCCTGTGATCTGCCCCTGATCATCAATATCAATCCGCTCCGCTGCCGGACGTTTGGGCAGCCCGGGCATGGTCATGACATCACCACAGAGCACGACCAGGAAGCCGGCACCATGTGACAGTCTCACATCGCGAACCGTCAGGGTATGACCTTCTGCCACACCGCGTAGATTAGCATCACTACTGAAGGAATAAGGTGTTTTTGCCATGCAGACCGGGATATCCCCATGCTGCTCGCTGAGCATGTTGATTTTATCCAGGACTTTTTTATCAGCCACAACCTGACCAGCGCCGTAGAGTCGCTTGGCAACTGTGGTAATTTTGTCCCACAGTGGCAGTTGATCGGTATAGAGGAATTCACAGGGCTCGGCGTCCTGCTCCAGCATGGTAACAACACGCTGGGCCAGTTCTTCCGCTCCGGCTCCGCCATTGGCCCAGTGTCTGGCCAGGATCGCTTCCGCGCCCATGTCTTTCACGGCAGACTGAATCAGTGCAATCTCAGCATCGGTGTCATTGACAAAATGATTGATGGCTACCACGCAGCGCAGGCCGAATTCCTGCTGCAGGTTATCCAGGTGCCGTTGCAGATTCTTGAGGCCGGCTTTGAGTGCATCCAGATTCTCTTGACCCAGCTCTTTCAAGCCCAGACCACCGTGGTACTTCAATGCCTTCACGGTAGCCACAACCACGGCCATATCGGGCTTGATACCGGCTTTACGGCACTTGATATTAATAAACTTCTCTGCGCCCAGATCGGCGCCGAAGCCAGCTTCGGTCACCACATAATCGCTGAGTTTGAGCGCCATCTTGGTGGAGACCACCGAGTTACAGCCATGAGCGATATTAGCGAAAGGCCCGCCATGCACAAAGGCCGGATTATTTTCCAGGGTCTGTACCAGGTTGGGCTTGATCGCTTCTTTCAGCAGCGCGGCCATAGCACCGTGCGCCTGAAGCTCACGGGCATAGCGTGGCGTGCCGTCAGTGGAATAGCCAATTAAAATCTCACCCAGCCGGGTTTTGAGTTCCTGCAAAGAATTGGACAGGCAGAAAATCGCCATCACCTCGGAGGCCACGACAATATCAAAGCGGTCCTCACGGAGATAACCATTGGCAGTGCCGCCCATGCCCACCACGATATCGCGCAGCGCACGGTCATTCATATCCAGCACCCGTTGCCAGGCGATACGGCGGGCATCGAGCCTCAAGTCATTACCGTGGTGGATATGATTATCGATCATGGCGGCCAGCAGATTGTGGGCTGCAGCAATCGCGTGGAGGTCACCGGTAAAATGCAGATTGATATCTTCCATCGGCACGACCTGAGCATAACCGCCGCCGGCAGCACCGCCCTTGAGACCGAAACAGGGGCCCATTGATGGCTCGCGGACACAGACCAGAGATTCTTTGCCAATACGGTTGAGTGCATCACTCAAACCGATGGTGGTGGTGGTTTTGCCTTCCCCGGCCGGGGTCGGACTAATCGCGGTCACCAGTATCAGTTTGCCGTCGGGGCGGTCGGCCAGTTCATCCAGCACATCCAAGGATACTTTGGCCTTGTAGCGGCCGTAGGGATCGAGATGTTCCGAGGCAATGCCCAGTCGCTCCCCGGCAAGGCCGGTCACTTCCTGCATCGTTGCCTGTTGTGCGATTTCGATATCAGACATGATTTCCCTGCTGTTTATTCTAAGCCAGCATTATACGCGACTTGGCCGCCTTGTCCTGTCCGGGCTATTCGCCCCAGCGCGGCATCAGGCTGTGTTCAATACCGGTCTGATCCAGAATACGCGCGACCACAAAATCCACCACTTCCTGCAAAGTGCCCGGCCGGAAATAAAATCCGGGGCTGGGTGGCAGAATACAAACGCCCAGTCTCGCCAGTTTCAGCATATTTTCCAGGTGAATGGCAGAAAACGGGGCTTCCCTCGGCACCAGAATTAATTTCCGATTCTCTTTCAGCATCACATCCGCGGCACGATTGATCAAATTATCGCTCTGGCCACAGGCAATCGCTGACAAAGTGCCCATGGTGCAGGGACAGACAATCATTGTCGGCACCCGATGAGAACCGCTGGCCAGTGGTGCAGACCACTGCTGTTCACCATAGACTTTCAACTGCTCAGGCTGGCACTGGAACTGCTCACTCAGGCGTGTTTGAACATCGCCAGCACGGGCCGGCAGTTTCCAGTCCAATTCATCCGCCAGGACAATGCGGCCTGCAGCTGAAATCATCAGGTGCACGGTAATGCCGCTTTGCAGCAAAATTTCCAGTAGCCGCTTGGCGTAGGGTGCGCCTGACGCGCCGGTAATAGCCAGTGCAATCTGTTTATTATCGGTCATCGTGCTGCCAGCGCCTCCAGAATTTTCTGATGTATACCACCAAAGCCGCCATTACTCATAACCAGAATTTCATCACCCTGGCCGGCCTCTTTTGCCAGAGCAGTGACTATGCCATCCACTGAATCATGCACGCTGACATGGTCCCCCAGACTCTCAGAAACCTGTTTCAATGACCATTTGAGTCCGGCATCCTGAAACAGTAACACCCGGTCGGCCTGGATCAGGGACTGCGCCAAAGCATCCTGATGCACACCCATTTTCATGGTGTTTGAACGTGGTTCCAGTACCGCGACAAGTTTGCGGTTACCGATACGCGCCCGAAGTCCGGCTATGGTAGTGGCAATCGCGGTTGGGTGATGGGCAAAATCATCATAAACGCGAATATTGTCGACCTCACCGCGTAGCTCCAGCCGACGTTTGACACCGACAAATTCAGATAGCGCTTTGGCCGCATGTTCCAATGTCACGCCAACATGACGGGCTGCGGCGATTGCCGCCAGGGCATTGCTGACATTATGTTGTCCCAGCATATTCCAGCGCACGGTCGCCATCTGATCTTTGAAGCGAACCTCAAACTCACTGCCGTCTTTGTTAAGTAAATTGGCTTGCCAGTCACCGTCAATACCCAGCGTCTGCCTCGGGGTCCAGCAGCCCATTTCGAACACTTGCTCGATGGCCTTTTCCTGCGGTGCAACAATCAGTCCTTCAGATGGCACAGTTCTGACCAGGTGATGGAACTGTTTCTGTATCGCCGCCAGATCATCAAAAATATCGGCATGATCAAACTCCAGATTATTCACGATCAGCGTGCGTGGCTGATAGTGAACAAACTTGGAGCGCTTATCAAAAAAGGCCGTGTCGTATTCATCCGCCTCGATCACAAAAAAAGGCGTGTTGCCGAGCCTGGCCGTTTCACCGAAATTGTCCGGCACACCACCGATCAAAAAACCCGGCGACATGCCGGCATGTTCCAGAATCCACGCCAGCAGGCTGCTGGTCGTGGTCTTGCCGTGGGTACCCGATACGCCCAGCACCCAGCGACTACGCAGTACATTCTCAGCCAGCCACTGCGGCCCTGAGACGTAAGGCAGGCCTTTATTGAGCACGTATTCCACAGCCAGATTGCCCCGGGTCATGGCATTGCCCATCACCACCAGGTCCGGTGCTGGTTCCATATGGGCAGGATCATAGCCTTCCATGACATCAATACCGGCTGAAGCCAGTTGATCACTCATTGGCGGGTAGACATTGGCATCACTGCCACTGACAGTCATACCCAGTTCTCTCGCCAGCAGAGCCAGGCCGCCCATAAAGGTGCCGCAAATACCGAGAATATGAATATGCATCAGGCGACTCCTGAAATGGTTAATCCCACCACAACCAGGGACAGAATGGTATAGGCCACCGTGAGGATCGCTGCCATACCGGGTCGGATTTCCAGCGCATACCGGAAAATATGGGCGGTGATAAAGAGGCTCCAGAACATCAGAATCAGTACCAGCAGCAACACCAGACTGGTGAGTTGGCCCTGCGATTCAACCTGGCGAAACAGCAGGAAGATGGGCAAACCAAACAGGCCCATGATGGCACCGGTACCAGCCATGGCGGTGGCAGTTTGTATAAATCGCTCGCCCATCCCCCGCACCGACACCAGCAACCAGCAAACGGCAAGTAACAGCAGCGTATCACTCAGGCTGGCAAACAGTGCCGCGGACCAGGGGTGATCAACGTGACTGACCAGAGTACCAATCGAAAAATAAATCAGACAAACCAGTTTGAGTAACCAGTGAGATGCCGGTACATCGGCGGGTCCTGCCTTGAACAGGCATATCTGGAAAAAACGCTGCAGTAAAATCATGCAGGCATGATACCCCGTCGCCTGCGGCGAACAAAGTATTTAATCACGCTTTAAGTCCGTAAATATGCGGATTGGAAACAAGCTAATCATCAATCAATACAGTCCAGGGAGTGTTACCGACCATGATCGTGTCTACCCGCTCCCGGGTTTTAGTATCGATGACCGACACCCTGTTGCTGTTGCCATCCGCAGTATAGACAAAATCACCATTTCCCCTGATGTCCAGCCCCCAGACACGCTGGCCGACCTTAATCATCGCCTGCTGTTCCAGCGTTTTTGCATCGAATACCGCCACCGCATCGCCACGGCCCGTGGACACATAAAGTGTCTTGTCATCCGGACTCACCGACACCGCCATCGGCCGGGCACCGGGAACGTCTACCTGTGTTCGCTCACTGACTGACAGCGTTCTGATATCGATCGCAGCCACTTCATTGCCAACCTCACTGACGACATACGCCATGGACCCCGCCTGATTGAAAGTCACGCCTCTGGGTCTCGCCGCGACTTTGATCGATTTGGCGACTTGTTTATCAGCTGTCGTAATCACATCGACCCTGTTACTGGCTTCACTGCTGACCAGTACCAGCCTGCCATCTGGCGAGATGGCCACACCTTCCGGTTCAATGCCGACTTCAATGCTGGCCACTCGCGATTTGCTGTTGGGGTCAAATATCGAGAGTCGCCCCACTTCTTCCTCAGGGACATACAACAAACCATCAGGGCCGACAGTGAGATTTTCCGGGTCTTTACCCACTGGCAATAAGTCTTTGACTGTCCGGCTTTGAAGATCAATGATGGCTATCGCATTGTCTTCACTCACTGCCACATAAAGCAAGGCCCGATCTGGCGAAAAGGCCATACCTCGCGGCCGATTGCCAACCGCTAAGGTGTCCGTGACGGTGTTGGACTCCAGATCAATGACACTGACTGTATCGGAATGCTCATTACTGACGTAAGCATGCACCACAGGCTCAGCTGCAATGCTGCTAATAAACAGGCTGAAAAAAAGAAACAAAGCAGATTTCAGGATCATCGTTAATCACTCTTCTCTCAGTCAGTCATTATGACCATGGTCAAGCTGGTTGAACTTATTAATTAGTATTTTATGCCATCTACCTGTTTGCTGGCAGCCCGCGTTAATTGTCATTTAGTGCTCAAGTCCCCGGTTGTATGACCGATACCCAGATTAAGTAAATAGGTATAGGACTATGACGGATAAATCCCTGGAACTTGAAATGCGGCTGGTGATGGAAGGGCTGGAAGAACTGGCGACCATCAGTAGCTACCATTGCCAGCTTGAGCAATGCCGCATCCTCAGTGTGGAAACGGTGGATGAAGCCAGACAACGCGAGCTTGCAGAAAGCAGTGATAATGTCATCACTATGGAGTCACGCCGTCGACATCAGGCACCAACCTTTGTCAGCAAAGCGCTGCGATTCAGGGACCGCCATTCCTTTTCATAAAAAAAAGCCCGGATAAACCGGGCTTTTTTATTTCTGAACCAAAAGGCTAAACCTGACTGCCATCCGGGTTCACATTCTCATCATCTTCTTTCACAGGCGGCAGCAGGTCTTCCTTGCTCACGCCCATCGCCAGAATGGTGTTACTGGCAATATAAATCGATGAATAGGTACCGACCACGATGCCCAGCAGCAAGGCAATTGAGAAGGCATGAATGACTTCACCACCAAACATGAACAAAGCCACCACAACCAGCAAGGTAGTTAAGGAGGTCATCAAGGTCCGGCTCAAGGTGTCATTCAGCGCCGCATTGACGATTTCCACTGAAGTCCCCTTGCGCATCCGCAGAAAGGTCTCACGGATTCGGTCGAACACAACGATGGTGTCGTTAAGCGAGTAACCGATAATAGCGAGGATGGCTGCCAGCACAGTGAGGTCAAACTCGATACGGGTCAGCGAGAAAAAGCCCAGCGTGATCACAACGTCATGTATCAGTGCCACCACCGAACCGATAGCGAAACGGTATTCAAAACGCAGCGATACATAGATCAGAATGCCGATCAGCGCATACAGCATGGCGAGGCCGCCCTGCTCAGTGAGTTCATCACCCACTTGAGGCCCCACAAACTCAACGCGACGCACATCGATTTCCGTCTCGTTTTTACTCTGCAACATCGACACCACCTCATTACTGAGCTGAGCCATGTTCTGGGTCTCGATCACCGGCAGGCGAATCAGCACATCATGAATCGAACCGAAGTTCTGCACCGTGGCTTCGGGATAACCGCCTTCGGCCAGATCCTGGCGTAGCTTATTCAGATCGACCTGTTCCTCATAGCCCAGCTCGATCATGGTGCCCCCGGTAAAATCGATACCGAAATTCAGCCCCTGCATTACCAGTGAGCTGATGGAGACAATGATTAAAACAATCGAGAACGCCGCTGCCAGCAGGCGCTTCGACATGAAATTGATATGGGTTTCGTTTGATAAAAACTGCATGTCTGGCAAATCCTAAATTGACAGCTTGGGTTTATGCTGACGACCGTAAATCAGGTTGACCACGGAACGCGTGCCCATGATCGCGGTAAACATCGAGGTGATAATGCCGAGTGACAGGGTCACGGCAAAGCCCTTAATCGAGCCGGTACCAAAACCGAACAGGACGATCGCAGCAATCAATGTGGTGATATTGGCGTCAGCAATGGTCGAGAAGGCTTTACCATATCCACTGTTGATACTTGATTGCGGGCTGTTACCGTTTCTGAGCTCCTCGCGGATCCGTTCAAAGATAAGCACGTTGGCATCCACCGCCATACCGACGGTCAGGACGATACCGGCAATGCCCGGCAGTGTCAGTGTGGCCTGCAGCATCGACAGCAGAGCGACAATGAAAATCAGGTTGGCAGCCAGAGCCAGATTAGCGACAAAGCCAAACACTTTGTACCAGACCAGCATGAACACCAGCACGAAAGCAAAGCCAATCATGACCGAGGCAAAGCCCTGATCGATGTTGTCCTGACCCAGGCTTGGTCCGACAGTGCGTTCTTCGACGATTTCAATCGGCGCCGCCAGCGCACCGGCACGTAATAACAATGCAAGGTCGCGGGCTTCCGTCGTACTGTCGAGGCCGGTAATCTGGAACTTCTTACTCAGCTGATCGCGAATTGTGGCGACATTAATGATTTCCGGCACCTGACGGCGGACTTTTGTCAGCTCACCATCGATTTCCCTGGTTTCGGTTTTGGACTCAATAAACACCACCGCCATCGGATTGCCGATATTGTCGCGAGTGATATTGCTGAAGATACGCGCCCCTTTTCCGTCCAGTGTCACGGAAACAGCGGGGGAACCGGACTGCGGATCCAGCGTCGACTGCGCGTTGATGACATGTTCACCGGTCAGCATCACCCGTTTATTAAGCAGGTAAGGTCGGCCGTCACGGTGATAAAACAGTTCGGAGTTAGGTGGCACACGGCCGTTCACGGCATCCTGAACATCGCTCTCAAAATCGACCAGACGAAATTCCAGTGTCGCAGTGGCCCCGAGAATTTTCTTGGCTTGGGCGGTATCCTGAACGCCCGGCAGTTGCACCACGATGCGGTTTTCACCCTGCTGCTGAACGGTTGGCTCAGCGACGCCAAGCTCGTTAATCCGGTTACGCAGCGTGGTGATATTCTGCTGCAGTGCCAGCCGTTTGGTTTCACGCAGATTGACTTCATCCAGTTGCATTACCAGGGCAGGGTCGGTGGTGTCTTCCGCTACAGCCACCTGCAGGGCATCGATCTCGCGGCCGATGAGCGTCTCTGCAGCATCCCGGTCTTCGGCGTTACGAAACACCACAATCAGTTGCTGATTTTCAACTTTGATTTGTTTGTAACGAATTTTTTCGTCACGCAGACTCAAACGCAGGTCACTGCCATAACCGTCCAGCGCCTGCTTGACGGCTGCAACCATATCCACTTCCATCAGGAAGTGCACACCACCGCGCAAATCAAGCCCCAGGTTCATCGGCTCGGCACCCAATCCTGCTAACCAGTCAGGCGTGGTCGGTGCCAGGTTGAGGGCGATAATGTAATCACCCGTCAAAGTCTGGTTCAGAACTTCCTTGGCCTGCAGTTGACTGTCGGCCGAGGTCAGACGAACCAATAACTTGTCGTCTTCCAGTTCTATGCCTTTGTAGTCGATTCCGGCCTCTTTCAGCGCAGTTTCGGTTCTGTCAGCAAGATCCAGATCCACTGTGGCGGACCGACCTGCCGAAATCTGCACCGCCGGATCATCTCCAAACAGATTGGGCATGGCATAAATAGTGGCAACAATCAGTACGACAAGAACCAGCAGGTTCTTCCACAGTGGATATCGGTTCATTATTAATTCCTGGTTTTTTGAAACCGTTTTTCAGGTGGGACTATTAGAGTTTTTTCAATGTGCCTTTGGGTAACACAGCATTGATTGATTCACGGCGCACTTTGACTTCGACGCCTTCAGCAATCTGGACGGTGATGGCGTTATCTGTGATCTCCAGAATTTTGCCCATCAGGCCACCGTCTGTAACGACTTCATCACCTTTAGCCAGCGCAGACTGCATGGCACGGTGTTCTTTGGCACGTTTTTGCTGAGGACGAATCAGCATCACATAGAACAACACCAGCAGCAGGATAGGGAAAGCAAAGTCGAGCAGACCGGGAGATGCCGCAGCCTGACTTTCAACAGCACCAGCGTGAGCAGCAGAAATGAAAAAGTCCATCATGTGTCCTCAAGTTCATCAATAAAAAGAAACCGATTATGCCACAGCCGAGAGAGTCACCGATAGCAATGACCAAGATCAGTCTATCGGGGTTTCCCGAAGGGCATAAAATTCCTGCCTGAATTCTGTCAGGCGACCGTTTTCTATCGCGGTTCTGATGTCTTGCATCAGCTTCTGATAGTAATAAAGATTGTGAATGGTGTTGAGCCTCGGCCCCAGCATTTCACCGGTGCGATCCAGGTGATGCAGATAAGCCCGGCTGTAATTGCGGCAGGTATAACAGTCACAGTAAGGGTCCAGTGGACCGGTATCGGTTTTAAAGCGGCTGTTACGAATCTTGATCACGCCCTGATGTACAAACAGATGACCATTACGGGCATTCCGGGTCGGCATCACGCAGTCAAACATGTCCACGCCCAGCATGACGGCTTCGACCAGGTCTTCCGGTCGCCCGACACCCATCAGATAGTGCGGCTTATCTACAGGCATTTTGTCGGCAAGATGCGTCAGAATGCGAATCATGTCTTCCTTGGGCTCGCCAACTGAAAGACCGCCGATAGCATAGCCATCAAAGCCGATATCCGTCAGTCCGGCTAGTGATTCATCCCGGAGGCTTTCGTGCATACCGCCCTGCACAATGCCGAACAGGGCTGAAGGATTATCACCATGCGCCTGTTTGCTGCGTTCGGCCCAGCGCAATGACAACTGCATCGACTTGGCGGCAGTTTTCTCATCGGCAGGATACGGTGTGCATTCATCAAAAATCATGACGATATCGCTGCCCAGCGCGCGCTGCACCGCCATTGATTCTTCCGGTCCCATAAACACTTTGTCGCCGTTGACAGGCGAGCGGAAATGCACGCCTTCTTCAGTGATCTTGCGCAGTTCTCCCAGGCTGAATACCTGGAAGCCACCGGAGTCGGTCAGGATAGGTCCCTGCCAGCGCATAAAGTCATGCAAATCACCATGCTGACTGATAATGTCAGTGCCCGGGCGCAGCATCAGATGAAAGGTATTGCCCAGAATGATCTCGGCCCCGGTGTCGTTCACCTCTTC
Source organism: uncultured Methylophaga sp. (assembly GCA_964389455.1). GTDB lineage: Bacteria > Pseudomonadota > Gammaproteobacteria > Nitrosococcales > Methylophagaceae > Methylophaga. The sequence continues at coordinate 17,871 of CAYMEE010000012.1, forward strand.
CGGTGTCATTGACTTCACCGAACCATAGGTGCCGACCGGCATGAACGCCGGTGTCTGAACCGTGCCACGTTCAAATGTCAGCTGGCCGCGACGGGCAAAACCGTCCTGCGCAAATAGATCGAACTTCATGGATAAAATTCCGCAAAAAACGCCGCACAGGATACCATTTTCTGCGAGTCGGCATCGAAAAGGTCACAAAAGCGGGCCTGTTAGGCTAAGATCATTGATGTATTTAATCTGGAGCTTTGAATGTCTGATCCGAAAATCATCGTTGCCCTCGACTATCCTGACAAAGAATCAGCCCTGACTTTGGCTGATCAAATTGATCCGGCTTCAGCCCGGGTTAAAGTCGGCAAAGAGCTCTTTACCCGCGCCGGTCCGGACGTGGTCCGCTCCCTGGTCAACCGCGGTTTTGATGTATTCCTGGATTTGAAATACCACGATATTCCGCATACCGTCGGCCGCGCCTGCGCCGCCGCAGCAGATCTGGGCGTATGGATGATGAATGTGCACGCTTTGGGGGGAATGGCGATGATGCAGGCTGCCCGTGAAGCTGTGGGTGACAGTGATGATGCACCCCGGCTGATTGCCGTGACGCTGTTAACCAGCATGGATCAGCAGACCTTTGATCTAATCGGCCTGTCAGGCACCCTGGCCGAAAACGTGGTCAAGCTGGCCTGCCTGGCGAAAGACAGCGGACTCGATGGTGTGGTCTGCTCGGCGCAGGAAGCACCCGCCCTGCGGGAAGAGTTGGGCGATGCTTTTCAATTGATCACACCGGGCATTCGTCCCGCAGGCAGTGACCGCGGCGATCAGCACCGAACCATGACGCCAGCCGAAGCCATCGCTGCCGGCAGTCACTATCTGGTTATCGGCAGACCGGTCACCGCAGCAAAAGACCCGATGCAGGCGCTGCGCGAGATTGAACAGAGTCTCAGCTGATAATCAATCATCATAAAAAAGGCCATCATGATGATGGCCTTTTTCTTTAGTGGCTGGTATTCCAGAAATTAATCTGCACCGATATCCGGGTCATCCTCTCCGGCATTAAAGCTCAGTAACTCTGATTCCTCATCACACTGCGCTTCGGTGAGGAAGGTATTGGTGACATCCACCGGTCCCAGGTGCTGTATGGTTCTCCGGCCCAATAAAATCGGATAGATCATATTGTCCCGGTCACGCAGACTGAATTGTTCTTCATACAACTTATCACCAACACAGATGGTCATCACGACCACCGAGCGCTTATCACGACCACCAGCGCCCACCGCGGTAAATTCGCGTAGCAATGGTGTTTCAACCTGCTCGGTAATCTGTTCGCCCGTGTCGCTGTCTTCAAAATCAATAGTGAATCTGACCCACTCTTCATCGTCTTTTTCAAACCGCTCAATGTCCTCAGCATGCATAGAAGATGTCAGTGCACCGGTATCGAGTTTGGCCTTGGTTTCAACACCCCATGGCTGTATTTTAATTTTCTCGATCCAGCCCAGTGCTTCTTCTGCCTGTGCTGATGAAATAAAGAGCGTCATCAACAAACTTACCCAAGTCATCGATCGCAATAAGCTGTTCTGCATTTGGAATTTTCTCCTGTTGCCATAAACAGGACTTTAGTTGGCATCTCTGCCTGAGGGTTCCCCGAGGGCTGAGACCTGACTCACACTTTCCGTTAAACAGATACAAAAAAGCCCGCCGAAGCGGGCTTTTATCGGCATGGACCAAGTCTAGACTTTGAATTTGGCCGAGGCTTCCTGCAGTTGTGAAGACAGGCTGCTGAGGGTTTCTACCGCCACAGAAGACTCACGGGCACCTTCGGCTGTATGTTCTGCCACCTGGCTGATATTAACGATACCGCGGTTGATATCCTCTGCCACTG
>CAYMEE010000012.1:19843-23971 GCA_964389455.1 uncultured Methylophaga sp.
TGTTCTGCCACCTGGCTGATATTAACGATACCGCGGTTGATATCCTCTGCCACTGCAGACTGTTCATTAGCAGCACTGGAGATTTGGGCACTCATTTCATCCATGGTGGAAATCATGGCAGTGATGGTATCGAGTGCGGCCCCGGCGCTGGAGGCTTTCTCAACGCTATCCCGGGCACGTTCACGGCTTTCATTCATAACCTTGACCGCAACTTGAGCCCCTTGCTGCAGACGCTCCACCATTTCTTCGATTTCATGGGTGGAGGACTGAGTTCTGGCAGCCAGAGTACGCACCTCATCGGCAACCACAGCAAAACCACGACCATGCTCACCGGCGCGGGCTGCTTCAATCGCGGCGTTCAGCGCCAGCAGGTTGGTTTGTTCGGTGATGCCACGAATCACATCAACGATAGCGCCGATATTACCAATATCGGCTTCCAAGCTGCTCAATTGCTGGGCGGCTTTTTCCACTTCATTGGCCAGCGAATCAATCGCTTCCATGGTTTCCATCACCACCTGCTTGCCGGACTTGGCTTCGTTATCCGCGTTACGTGCAGCATCTGCCGCACTGGATGCGGTGCGGGCGACTTCCTGAACGGACGCAGTCATTTCGTTCATGGCAGTGGCCACCTGGGTGGTTTCTGCCTGTTGTTTCAAAACACCATCAACGGTTTCTTTACTGATGGCTTCCATATTCTGAGACGCCGTGTTCAGCTGTGAAACACCACCGACCAGTGTATGAACCAGGTTGGCGACATTTTTACGGGCACTGTCGAGCTCGAAGGCCATCCAGCTGAAATCACTTTTACCGGGAATCACGACCTTCTGGGTCAGGTCGCCTTTTTTGATGTTCTGTATCGCTTCGACCAGCGTATTGGCACGTTTATCGCCAAAGCGACCGATGACGTGGGCCATATACATGATGCCAACGCTACCAGCGAGCACATAGGTCAAAACAGCATAAAGCTGATTGGTCGCGCTAACGCCCGAAGTCAGCATATACCACTCCAGCACAGCCAGGCCCAGCAGGCCGATAATGCCAAAGCCTGCCACGATATACATTCTTTTTCTTAGTGAAAAGTTTTCTAATTTAAACACGTCCGTCTCTCCCGGATAACTCTTGTCTCTGTGATTGCTCAGGCATATAAACTGAGGCCCACCGCTGCCTCTTCTTCTGAGCTGACCGTTTCAACGGTCTCATTATCTATATCGTCATCCTGACCGCTGGCTTGAGCAAAAATATGAGAATCATTTGCCTGTTCAGATTGCTCCTGTTGCTGTTGCTGGTGTTCACCGACTTCAGCATTAGCCAGTTGCAGACCACTTTCAGCAAAACTTTCCCGCAATCTGGGCAAGGCCTGCTCAAGCGCTTCGCGTGTTGCTCCCTGCTGGGCAAGAAAAGTTACACTGGCTTGATCGTTTTGTATATGCAGCCTGACATCAACCGGTCCCAGATTGGCCGGGTTCATTCTTAATTCGGCTTGCTGTATACCCTCTTTCGCCATGTAGACGACACGACTGCTCATCACCTGCGACCAGGCCGGATTCTGCACATTGGGCTGCACCGGTAAACTCAGCGCCGCTTGGCTGACAGGGTTTGCACCGGTCCCGCCCGGAGATGACATCAGACTGCTCAGGGTGGTCGGTGCCAGAGGACTACCCGCTGAATCCGGCAGGGCTTTGTCAGTCAACACGGGTGGCAGGGTGACAGCCGGTTTATTTTCCGCCTGTTGTGTCTGTGCCGCCATCAGATTGCGCAGGTTGGTAGTGACTTCCGGCTTGTTCTGCTGACGCTGCAGTGCATCCATAATATCGGCACGGATTTTAGGTGGCTCGGCATTATCCTCAGACAGTTGCTTCAGTGCCGCAGCCAGATTAGGCGTCGCTTTCTGTAGCTGCTTGTCTTCAGTTGTCAGCTTGTCTATGGTTTCGCTGATGGTTTTGGCTGCTGTCTGCTGACTATTTTTTGTCGTGCTGGCGGCATCCGTTGTCACCGCTTCACTCTGTTTGGGGTGGGTTTTGGCTGTCATCTCCACAGAGCTGGTTTTGGCATTATCAACCGCCTGCTGGCTGACTGTAACTTGAGCACGAACCGGTTTATCAGCGTCTTTGTCTTTGTTGGAAACATCCACATTTTTTGCCGTTTCATCGGTTTGGCCTGCAGCCACCACGACGCTTCCCTGCTGCTCCCCAGTCTCTGAAGTCGTTTCTTCAGCTTCCTGCAGTTCGGCGTTAGCGTCTTCATCACTGGCTTGCTGATCGGCGTTGCCGTCCTCGTTACTGTTTTGCTGTTCAGCCTGTGAGTCGGTCTGAGACTCAGTCTCTGATGCGGAGGCGGCCTTGCTGTCTTCCTCGGCCGGCAATTTATTGCCGTCAGCGGCAACATTCTGCTCGGTCTCGGCCGGCTTTGCCGCCTGGTTTTTATCGGAACGGGCACGGCTGGATGCAGCCTGCCCTTGCTCAATCTGCTGATTGAGCTCAGAAGAAAATGCGGATTTATCAGCGCTATCGCCGGCTCCGGCGCTCTTTCTGGCACTGACCGCCGCCATTGGCTCGGTCTGGATCATGACGGGTTGTGGCATACAAACTCCTGCTGAGATCAAGCTGATCTGTTAATGACACAGAAGCTTTTGCAATCGCTATGCCAGCGCTAAGGTCGCCGATCAGAATAACTCTATATCTCCACTATCGAGGCTTTGTTGCGTGACCGACTTATGTTCGGTGGCGGCAATTTTCGGCTGTAGACCGTCAGCTCGCTGTTTTACATCGGCCAGCATTTGTCGGCACTGCTCAAGATTGTCGGGCCGGGTTTGCGCCTGCTGCAGGGCTTCAATAATGCCGGCCAGCTCGCTCACCGTATCCAGTCGTTTATTAATGTGTTGGCTAAGCTGGGTGCACATGTCTTCAAACTGCAGCGAAGTCACTGCCTGATTGACCAGACCGGCAATCGACTGACTGACCTCGCCGGTGCCGCTAATGACCTGTCGGGTTTTATCATTCAACTGCAACATTCGTGCTGATATATCACCCACTTTGGTTTTGCAATCCCTCGCCATATCGGTATCGGCAGTAACCACATCAGAGACTTTTTTCAGCGCATCCTGCAGCGTGGTTTTAACACTCATGGTGATATCACTGATTTCATCGCTGAAGGCATCAGATTTTTGTGACAACTTTCTGACCTCATCGGCTACCACGGCAAAGCCGCGCCCCGCTTCACCAGCCCGGGCAGCTTCGATGGCTGCATTCAATGCCAGTAAATTGGTCTGAGAGGCAATATCTTTAACGTCATCAAGCAGAGAAATGACCCCATCGACATTACCGTTCATGGCTTCCAGCTTGCTCATCACCAGCTGACTTTCCTGACTGGTTTTGAGTACCGTGTCAGCCAGATAAACAAGCACAGACTCGGTTTCACGAATAAACTCACCGAAATTCTGTCCCTGCTCATCTTCATCGATCAAACTATGCAGCATCCGATCTTCATACTCGGTCTGCTCATTCATGCCCTGAAAGCTGTCAGTCAGTTTACTGATGGCATTACTGATCAGCCCGGCAATCTGACGGTTTTCCTCCGCAATCTGGCTAATTTGTTGCTGCAGCGAGTTGAGCGTTTCCCGATTGAGCTGCTCCACCGCCACCAGATCTTGCTGCTGAATGCTGCTGTCTTCTTGCTCTATTGTTTGCTCAGCTACTGGCCGCTTCAGTAGATAAACGGCCAGGCTGGAAAACAACATGAGTGCTGCAATCCGCCAATCCGCCAGCCAATAGGCCATCGCGGCAAGCAGCAATGCAACCACGCCTGCCGGTATAGCCTGTTTTAAAAGCCTTGTGTCCATGTCTTTTACCCCTGATTCCCTTTTCTTTATCGACTCAGTTTGAGTATTTCTGCAGCTATTTTTTGCAAAGGCAGCGTTTTTTCTGCGGCGCCCAGCTTGAAAGCCGCCCCGGGCATGCCCCAGACAATGCTGCTCTTCTCATCCTGCAGCAAGTTCTGCGCGCCGGCCTGTTTCATCTCCAGCATGCCCTGAGCACCATCATCCCCCATACCGGTAAGCATAATGCCAATGGCGTTGGGCCCGACATGCTGGGCGACAGAACGGAACAGGACATCAACCGAGGGTTTGTG
>CAYMEE010000012.1:24071-54626 GCA_964389455.1 uncultured Methylophaga sp.
ACCGGCATCGGTCGCAGACGCATCAGGTTACGCAGAAAAGTCACGCCATCCATACGCGGCATTTCCACATCCAGCGTCAACACATCCGGATTAAACTGTTTAATTTTTTCACGAGCCTGATAGGGATCAGATGCTGTAGCAACAACGTCAATCGCCGGATCGCTGTTGAGGATCTCACTCAACAACTGCCGGACCAGCGCAGAATCATCAATCACGATGACTTTCAGTGGACTCATAGCGGCTCCGGTCTAGAAAAGTTCAACATCGCCGGCCACCGGTTGCGTCTCAAGTTCGGCGACGTAATGCTGTTCTCGTTGAATCACCGTGTTGTTATGCAGTGAACGTAAACGTTTGACCCGCATTGCCCCGCTATCAGGATGGAACACCACCTTGCGCGGATAAATATCACCCAGGTCGCTCGCCAGCACACGAAGTTTTTCCAGCCGCGCATATTCCAGTACAAAATCAATATTGCGTCCGCCGATGTCATACATACTGCTGATAATGCGGCCGCCACCGACCAGTTTGACTTCCAGGTTGTCCCTGCTGGCACCCTGCTTGAGCATCTCGTTGATCAGGTATTCCATCGCCGCACTGCCAAAGCGGGTCGCCATATTGATCCAGCTGGGATTATCCTCCGAAGACACCGGCAACATGAAGTGATTCATACCGGCTACACCCGCTTCTGGATCACGGATACAGGCTGAAACACAGGATCCCAGTGTGGTGCAGATGAGTTCATCGGGCTCGGTGGTGACATAAAATTCGCCCGGTAATAATTTGGCCGCCCAGCAGCCATGATGACGGTCCCAGTAACGATTGATATGTTCGAAGCCTTTCAGTGGCAATGGCTGTAAAGTTCTTGCCAGCATTAGTTCAGCCGCCGGTAAATGGTGTTACCCAATGAAGTAAAGCGGTCAGTCACCTTGTACAGATTCTCGGAGTGACCAATAAACAAGTGTCCGTCATCAGTGAGTAAATCGGCAAAACGCTCGAACAGTTGTGTTTGTGTTTGCTTGTCAAAATAGATCACGACATTACGGCAGAAAATCAGGTCAAACGGCCCGCGCATCGGCCAATCATGCAGCAAATTCAGTCGCTTGAAACTGACGCGCTCTCTGAGCTCAGGTTTAAGCCGAACCAGCCCGTTATTTGCGCCCCGGCCTCGCTGAAACCACTGCCTTTCTTTTTCCGGCATTTTGCTGAGCCGCTCTTCACTGTAAATGCCGGCTTGGGCATGTCCAATGACATTGGCGTCAAGGTCTGTGGCCAGAATTTTAATATCCCAGTCGGCGAGTTGCTTTTCTGCTGCCAGGCACATGGCAATGCTGTAGGGTTCTTCGCCAGTAGAGCAGCCTGCTGACCAGATCCGGATTTTACGGCTGGCGGCATTGCGGCGAATCAGCTCCGGGAGCAGGCGCTGACGCAGATAATCAAAATGGTGGGATTCACGGAAAAACGCAGTCAGGTTAGTGGTGATAGCGTTGATGAGATAATCCTGTTCCTGTGCATCCCCATTCTCGATCGCATCACAGAAAGCCTGAAAGTCACCGCTGAAATGGGAACGAATACGTTTAGACAATCGGCCGTAGACCATATCTTTTTTGGCCTCGGACAAGGCAATACCGGTCTGCTCGGCAACAAAAGCACGTAGCCGCTTGAACTGCCTGTCAGAAAACATAAATTCACGCCCGAGCGCACCGGTCATTGTCGATCCCTCACGTTGAAGGCGGGCGGCATCTGCCGCCCGTTGACTCAACTAAAACTCATCCCATTCGTCATCATCCTGCTGCGCGGGTGCCGGACGGCCGAAAGCAGGTCGTTTCGGTTTTGGCGCTGCCGGACGTTGTCTGGCTTGGGGACGACTGGTGACAGCTTGCTGTTGTTGCGGTGGTCGTGCTATTTCGCCACCGGTATGAAAGAAAGCCATCATCTGCTGCAGGCTCTGGCCCTGTTCATCCAGTGACTCACTGGCCGCAGCGGCTTCTTCCACCAGCGCGGCATTCTGCTGGGTCATTTCATCCATCTGGGTGACAGCTTTGTTCACCTGTTCAATACCGGACGTCTGCTCCAGACCCGCTGCGGCGATTTCAGAAATAATATCGCCCACTTTTTTAGCGCCTTCAACGATTTCTTCCAGGGTTCTGCCTGATTCATCCACCAACGCCGAACCTTCTCTGACTTTCTCGCCGCTATCATTGATAAGCTCTTTGATCTCTTTGGCTGCGGCCGCAGAGCGCTGAGCCAGATTACGCACTTCTGAAGCCACCACGGCAAAGCCGCGCCCCTGCTCACCAGCACGCGCCGCTTCCACCGCTGCATTCAATGCCAATAAATTAGTTTGGAAAGCAATTTCGTCAATGACACCAATAATATCGGCAACTTTCTTGCTGGAAGCACTGATGGCAGACATCGCCTGAATCGCGTTCTGAATGACCGCGCCGCCTTTTTCAGCCTTTTCACGGGCATCGACTGCAAGCTGGTTGGCCTGACGGGCATTATCGGAGTTCTGTCTGACGGTACTGGTCAGTTCTTCCATACTCGAAGCGGTCTCTTCCAGCGATGAGGCCTGCTCTTCGGTGCGTTGGCTCAGATCGACATTCCCCTGGGAAATTTCACTGGCCGCGGCGGAAATATTGACGGCTGCTTCAGTAATATCCTGCACTACCGACGACATCTTGTTGACAGTGCCATTGATGGCCTGTTGCAGCAGCGCAAACTCACCGTCATATTCGCCTTCCATCAACTTGGTCAGGTCACCTTCGGCCATCGCATTCATGACCACGGCGGTCGACTCCAGTACTGACTGCACTGTCATCTGCAATTGTTTCTGCTCGGTGATATCAGCAGCAAACTTCACCACTTTGTAGGGCTTGCCATTGATATCAAATATCGGGTTATAACTGGCTTGCAGCCAGATTTCACGACCACCATTGCCAACCCGCTTGTATTCACCGCTATCAAACTCACCGCGGTTCAACTTGGCCCAGAATTCGGCGTAAGCCGCACTGTTTGCAAGCTCAGGCTCGGCGAACATACGGTGATGTTTGCCCACCACTTCTTCACGGCTATAACCAACCACCGCGAGGAAGTTATCGTTGATATCTATGATGGTGCCATCCATATTGAAGCTGATGACGCCCATGGCTTTATTAATGGCATCAAACTGGCCATGAATATCGGCGTTTCTCAGTTTTTCTTCGGTGACGTTATGCCATTCCAGCATATTTCCGACATAACTGCCGGCATCATCTTTCATGGCAGTCACATTAAGCCTGAAGGCCAGCGGTCCGACTTTGATATCTGCGGTATAAGGCAGATTATTAGGGTCACTCAAAAGCTGACGCTGGTGTCTGGGATTTTTGTGGAAGTCATCGATATTGGAGCCGACCAGGTTTTTGACACTAAAGCCCGGGAAGGCATTTCGCAATGTTCCCTCATGCTCGGCCAACATATCCAGCGTTGACTGGTTGGCATAGGTAATATTGAAATCCCTGTCCACCATCATCACGGCGGTCACTGCACCATCCAGTGCTTTCGCCATGACATTGATGAAATCATCTTCTTGTTTGAGTGAAGTGACTGCCATATCAGATTCCTCCAGAGAATCATAAGCACTCAGCATCTGCTGAGCGACTGCATTCAGAGTGTTATCCCAGGCGGCTTCAACTGAATCCGTCCAGTTTTTTCCTGCCAACCTGCTCATGACTGTTAGCAGACTGGTTTTAACTTTTTGATAATCCTCGGTTGTGACGCCATAACTCTGATGACGAAGCCCAAGGCCTTTTAAATAATCCTGCAGAATCTCCGGTTTACGCAGGTTGTTTACCAGCAGGATCAGCGCTGCGAGTAACTTTTTCTGTTGCCCGGCACTCGATACCCCATCAAACAGTGGCTTGAGTTCCGGGTAGTGAGAAAAAAGATGTTGATAAAACGCCTCAACGATCTGCTCACCCTGCTCAGCCAGTTGCGCAAAGCTTTGCTCTACAATTTCTGTATCGGTTTTTGGCGGTGTTTCTTGAGCCGCTTTCGTCGCTTGTTTTGAGGCTTTTGCCGTGCTCTTATTCTCACTCTGTGCTGTTGCTGTTTCACCTTCCTGCGCTAACCAGGCCAGAGGGTCATTGCCCATCGCTTGTTTGTTCTCAGCCATCGGCTGTTCTCCCGCTCATCAAATCCTGCGCCAGTGACAGATAATCCTCGGCACCCGGACTGTTTTTTCGATAATCAAAAATGGTTTTGCCAAAACTGGGGCATTCGGCCAGTGCGACATTTTCCCTGACCGGGGTAAAAAACACTCTGCCCGGGAAATATTTCAATATGCGGTTACGGACCTCTTCGGTCAGCTTGCGCCGCATCTGCATTCGGGTTGAGACCAACCAGAGTTTGATTTTATGACCGGCCAGCTCTTCTGCCCGTTTCAGAATTTGAATCATGCGTGACAATCCCTGCAGCGACAGGTAATCACCGGAAACGGGTATCAGTAATTCACTGGCGGCAAACATGGCATTGACCCCAAGCAGACCGGAAGAAGGCGGACAATCAATCAGCACATAATCATATTGATTAAGCGACGATTGCTGCAGCGCTTCCCGCAGGCGATGGCCACGCTGAACCCCACCCTGACTGGTGTGCTCAAACTCATTCAAACGGGTACCTGCGACAATGAGATCCAGCTTGTCGCGAGCCGGAATCTTAATCTCATCGATGGCAGCACCATCCAGCAACACACTGTCGAGACCGGGCTGATTATTATCAAAACCCAGACTGGTGGCGACCTGCCCCTGTGGGTCCAGATCCATTAATGCCACTCTCTTTCCCGCCTGCGCCAGGGCATGTCCCAGATTCACCGTGGTTGTGGTCTTACCTACCCCGCCTTTCTGATTCATGATGGCAATAATGCGTGCTGCAGCTTGTGCCATCGTTAGCCAATCTGCTCACGGCTGAGTAATTTATCGATATCGAGCAGCATGACCATGTTGTCGTCCATCCGGGTAATGCCCGAGATAAACTCGGTACTCACCTGCTCGCCAAAATCCGGCGCCGGTTGTATCTCCTCCGGGTGCACATTGTGTGCATCTGAGACAGAATCAACCACAATGCCTACAGTCCGCTGGGTTACATCCTGCACTCTGAGGACGACCACCACCGTGGTCTTGGTATAGGGCTCAAAAGGCATCTCGAAAAACAGTCTGAGATCCACAATCGGCACAATGGCGCCACGAAGATTCAGCACACCACAGACATGTGCCGGCGTGTTAGGAATTGGCGTGACATGGTCCCAACCCTTGATTTCCTGCACTCTGAGAATCTCAACACCGTAATGTTCCTGATTCAGTTCGAAAGTCAGGTACTGCTGCATTCCGGCCTCGACGCTGCCCATCACATCGAACATATCCAGAATTTCGTTACTTTGACTGAGTTCAATCATGACTGGTCCTAGGCCGCCCGGATGGCTTTGTTAACAGGTTGCTGAGACGGCTGGCGATACAAAGCCAGCAGGCCGGAAATATCCAGGATCAGCGCTACCGTGCCATCACCCAATATGGTTGCACCGGCCATGCCAGTGACTTTGCGATAGTTGCTCTCCAGACTCTTGATGACGACCTGCTGCTGGGCCAGTAGCTCATCCACCAGTAGACCGACTTTACGATCTTCAAACTCGACCACAACCAGCAGCCCATCTTCCAGCTTGTCGCTGCGTGGTGTCAGATTAAACAGCTCATAAAGCCGGATTATCGGCACATATTCGTCTCGAAGACTATAAACCTCACCCTTGCCGGTCACTTGTTTGACCGTCCCCGGTTTGATCTCAACGGACTCAATAATCGAAATCAGGGGGATGATGTAGCGCTGGTCACCGACCTGAATGGTCTGACCATCCATAATCGCCAGTGTCAGCGGCAGTCGAATGGTGAAGGTGGAACCAACACCTGACGTAGAGCTCACATCCACACTGCCGCCGAGACTATGGATGTTTTTACGCACCACATCCATGCCCACACCACGGCCGGAGACATCGCTGACCTCATCGGCGGTGGAAAAACCGGGCATAAAAATGAGTTCATGGATTTTTTCCGGACTCAGGTGCTCATCGCTGGCAACCAAACCGCGCTCGATGGCTTTACCGAGAATTTTTTCTTCATTGAGACCGGCACCGTCATCACTGATCTCGATGACGATGGTGCCGCCCTGGTGATAGGCATTGAGGTGCAGCAGACCCGTTTCCGGTTTGCCGGCAGCAAGGCGTTTTTCCGGCGTTTCCAGGCCATGGTCCAATGAATTACGCACCAGGTGTACCAGTGGATCGCCGATTTTCTCCATCACGGTTTTATCGAGTTCGGTCTGTTCGCCGCTCAGTTTCAGTTCGACCTGTTTACCCATCTTGGCGCTAAGGTCATGCACCAGCCGAGGGAAGCGGTTAAAGGCAAAACTGATAGGCAACATGCGGATCCGCATAATGCCTTCCTGCAGCTCGCGGGTATTACGTTCCAGTTGTTCCAGGCCATCAATCAGCTGCTGAGCACGACTGAGATCAAAATTCTCACCTAACTGGCTCAGCATCGACTGCGTGATCACCAGTTCGCCAACCAGATTGATCAAAGAGTCCACCTTATCGGTGCCGACCCGGATAGAGGATGCTACAGTTTCAGTAGCAGCTTTTTTAGTTTCGATGACAGATGCTTCCACCGTCGTTGCAGACGTAGCAGGTTCTTCAACAACCGGTGTGGAATCATTCTGCACTGATTCAACGGCTGTTTGTTCCGATAAGGGTGTAATGCTCAGATCACAATCACCTTCGACCCATTCAAAAATTTCATTGATCTGGTCCTGGGTGACATCACCGCGCAGTTCCATCGTCCACGCCAGGTAACAATCTTCCGACTCCAAATCGCTGAATGCCGGTAAGGCCGATGCATCCATTTCAACCGTGAGATCGCCCAGTTCAGCCAGCTCCTGCAGCATACGCACGGGATCATTGCCGGTTTGAAGCAGATGGGCATGTGGTTTGAAAAAGATATGCCAGCCAGCAGACTCGGTCGCTACGGCCTCTGTCTCTTCGAACGGGATGGTTAGGTTGGTGTCAGTTTGCAGTAAAGCCTGGATTTCAAGCCCAACGCTGGCTGCTGAGGTCTCGTCAATCTCAGAACCCTGCTGCACTGCAGTCAGCATATCCCTGAGAACATCCACTGCCTGAAGCAGCGTATTGACGGCCTGCTGACTGACATCACGCTCGCCGTTTCGCATCTGATCCAGCAAGGTTTCCAGGCCATGGGTAAACTCGGAGACCCGGCTGAAACCGAAAGTGCCAGCACCGCCTTTAATCGAATGTGCAGCCCGGAAAATCGTATTAATGATTTCGGCATCGGGTGAGCCTTCCTGCATGCCCAAAAGCCCCATTTCCATCGCATCGAGGCCTTCGAAACTTTCTTCGAAAAAGACCTGATGAAACTGAGAGACATCAATGCTCATGGCCGACTCCGACTCGCTATCCTAAAACTCAGCCCAGCACTTTTTTGACTGTGGCAAGCAGTTGATCAGGGTTAAATGGTTTGACCAGCCAACCGGTGGCACCGGCGGCGCGGCCTTCCTGTTTTTTATCCGGCCCGGCCTCAGTGGTTAATACCAAAATCGGGGTGAAACGATAATTGGGTAATTGTCGCAGTTCACGGGTGAGACTCAGACCATCCATCACCGGCATGTTGACGTCTGTCAGCACCAGATCGAATTTTTTCTGACGGGCAATCTCAAGAGCATGTTTCCCATCTTGCGCATCGGTCACCGTATGACCGGCACCTTTCAGGGTGAATGCGACCATTTGTCGCATCGAAGCAGAGTCATCTACTGCCAAAATGTTTGCCATAACACTGTCACTCCTTATTTTGACTCAGGCCGACGCTAACTATTCTGCCGATAAAATGCGTCCATGCCCAATATATCGACCGCATCACAAAAAACCTTACTGGGTTCTGACCAGATCGTAACTAATCCCTGAGCCCGGGCATCGCGCTGGAAGCTGTAGAAAAGCTGTAATGCCGCCGTATCAATACGTTGCAACTGACTGACATCGATATTCACTGCCTGACCTTCAGCCATCGCAGCAAGGAGCTGCGCATAAATATCAGCGCAGTGAGCTATGGTCAGTTGTTCGCCACATTGAATCTCATTGATGCTGTTCAAGCCTTGCTCCTTAAAAACGGATAAAACAATCACTGCATTGTTCAATGACCGACTGCCAGCGCTGGTGCCAGCTCAATTTCGCCTTCAGGTAAAAAGGACTTTGTCCGGTTGAAAACACTGGCTGCTGCGAAACGGGTTTGGATTCAGCCTCAGGCATATCTTCAGGGTGAGTATCAGTCATCTTAATGCTCCTTTGCCAGGCACAGCCATATCCCGGCTTCAGGACTTGGCTCGTTTATCCTTTTATCGGCAGCCTGCAGAAAAAGATGACTCTTTTTTATGACGATTTAAGTGACAGTTTGTGGCTTAAGGTGCTCAGTCGCGGCGAGATCGGAGCCACATCGCATTGGTGTGTTCATCATTCTCGCGCTGCTCCCGGCGTAGTTGCTTCTTCTCTTCATCAGCATGATACCGGGCCATCAGAGAATCCAGCGCCTGTTCTTTATTTCGAGCCTGCAGCCAGTTTTGCTGCTGACGGTCTACCACCTGCTGGCTGTGGTTGACATGAAGTTGCTGGGCCTGAATGGCTTGATCCAGCTGGGCCAGAAAACCTCGCAGATCCAGCGCTTTTTTGGCCGACATCTGCATCGGGTCGCCCTGCCGGAACCGGGCGAGATATTCATCGCGATATTGGATCAGATCATCCAGCTGATTCTGCTCGCGTTGCAATAGAGCATTATGTTCACCCAGCTTGATCAGTTCTGATTCGGTGGCTTTACGCGCCATATCAATCACAGGATCCAGTTTCCGAGTTCGACTCATAATCCGCTCAATTCACCATTTGCCTTATTGCCAGTCTATTAGAAACCCCGGTTACCCTCTATCACCGCCGGCGCTTGGTTTTGTCCCTGGCGAGTTTGATTCTGCATTTGTTTGCGCATCTCAGTCAGCTGCTGAAGGCGCTGAACACTCTGCTGCCAGTTTACCGCCTGATCGATACCTTGTCGCAATAACTGCACTAATGCCGGATACATCGCAATCGCTTCATCAATGAGCGGGTCGCTGCCACGGGCATAAGCACCGACGCTGATCAGATCCTGGTTCTGACGATAAGTCGAATATATCTGTTTGAATTGCTGTGCCCGCTGCAAATGTTCGGCATCGACAATCTGCGGCATCACGCGACTGATGGAGGCCTCGACATCCACGGCCGGATACTGACCGGCCTCTGCCAACTGACGCGATAGTACAATGTGCCCATCCAGAATCGCCCGGGCGGCGTCGGCCACCGGGTCCTGCTGATCATCGCCTTCCGTCAGCACGGTATAAATTGCCGTGATGGCACCCCCACCGGCTGGACCGTTACCGGCACGCTCCACCAGTTGTGGCAAAAGGGAGAACACAGAAGGAGGATACCCCTTGGTAGCGGGCGGCTCACCGATAGCCAGCGCGATTTCACGCTGCGCCTGGGCAAACCGGGTCAATGAATCCATCAGCAGCAAAACCTGTTTGCCCTGGTCACGGAAATATTCGGCAATCGAGGTGGCCAGCATGGCCCCGTGCATACGCATCAGGGGGGAATGGTCAGCCGGTGACGCGACAACCACTGAGCGAGACAGTCCTTCCTCTCCGAGAATATCCTCGATGAACTCCTTGACCTCACGACCACGCTCACCGATAAGCCCAACCACAATCACATCGGCCTCGGTAAAACGGGTCATCATCCCCAGCAGCACACTTTTACCGACACCACTGCCGGCAAATAAGCCCATGCGCTGACCACGCCCAACACTGAGCAGCGCATTGATACTCTGCACACCCACATCGAGATGCTGACGAACTGGCGAGCGTGCCAATGGGTTGACCGGCTCACCATGTAAAGGCACTTTATCTCTGACTTTGAGTGGACCTTTGCCATCCAGTGGCTTACCGGCACCATCAACAACACGACCAAGCATGCCTTCACCGACCGGCACCTGAGAATCGCTGCGAATAGGACGGACTTTGGCATTCGGTACCAAGCCACGCATGTCGCCGGTTGGCATCAAATAGAGGGTTTCACCGGCAAAGCCGACGACTTCCGCTTCAATGGGTCTCTGGCCACTGCCCAGCACCTCGCAGCGACTGCCTACCGGTGCCTGAAAGCCAACGGCCTCCAGTGTCAGACCGACCATGCGGGTCAAGCGGCCCTCCACCAGCACATCACTGCTATGATCGTCGTCCAGGCGCTGCTGATACTCCTGCAGTTTCTGTTGCCAAAGCGGTTGGCGCTTAATGTCCGCCATCCGACTCTCCCCGTTCTTCGCCGAGCAGTTTGCTGATCACGCTGTTAAGTCTGGCTTCGACTGTAGCGTCCACGCTGGTATCCGCTGTCTCCAGCCTGACACCGCCACGGGTTATCAGCGGATCTTCAATCCACTGACGAGAACTGTCATCGCCTTCCATCGAGAGGCCTTTACGGATAATCGACAAATCATCAGGATGAACATGAATTTTGAGTTTGCGATCACTGACCGGTAAAGCCTGCAAGGCAGCGCGCATTGCGCCAATCACATGCTCAGGCTCTTGCTTGAGTTCCCGCCGCAAGAGCTGACGGGTCATGGTGATAGCCAAATTGACCAGATCCTGCTCAATCTGCTGATCGAGATCGGCAAGTGGCTGTTCCAGGCTTGTGAGCAGTTGCTGCAGATAAGCCACTTGCTGCTGAATATCTTTCTGACCGGCTTGCTGTCCGGCCTCAAAACCCGCCTTGTGTCCCTTTTCAAAACCGGCTTTATAACCTTCTTCCTGCGCCTGTTGCTGCAAAGCTTCAATCGCTTTAACGTCGAGCATTCCGCTGTCGCCTTCGACATCGCTGACTGACACCATACGCGGTGCTTCCCAGCGCTCGAAAGCATCGGCCAGTTCTTCCGCTGAGAGTATGTTGGTGTGCCTGGTGACCAGGGTATCGTCAGATGTAGTCATCGCCGGCTCCACCGCCCAGCATGATTTCCCCTTTCTCGGCCAGGTTGCGCGCAATTGCCAGGATGGCTTTCTGCGCCCCCTCTACATCACTGAGTCTGACCGGGCCCATCGCTTCAAGATCATCACGCATCATTTCGGCGGCACGTTGTGACATATTTCTGAGGAATTTTTCTTTCAGCGTTTCATCGGCACCTTTCAGCGCCATCTGTAGCTGATCGGTCTGAATTTCACGCATCAGGGTTTGAATGCTGCGATCATCAACTTCATTCAGATTGTCGAACACGAACATCAGATCTTCGATGTTTTGTCCGAGATCCGGCTCGGATTCTTTAATCTTGTCCATGATCGCCGCTTCACTGGTGCTGTCAAAGAAGTTGAGAATATCCGCCGCAGTTTTCAGGCCGCCAACCGTGGTTGTCTGGGCACCGGCGTTACCGCTGAATTGTTTTTCCAGAATTTCATTGAGCTCAGTCAGGGCAGCGGGCTGTACCCCATCCAGCGTCGCGATGCGCAGCAGAATCGTGGATTGATCCCGTTCCGGAAACAAAGACAACACCTCGGCCGCCTGGTCGGCATCAAGAAATGAGCAGACAATGGCAATGATTTGGGGATGCTCCAGACGAATAACTTCGTAGATACCTCGGGCATCCATCCATTTGAGCTGTTCCAGCCCGTTGGTGTTACTGCCGGAAAGAATACGGTCCAGCAGGCTGCCGGCACGATCTTCACCCAGAGCGCCAACCAGCATTTTGCGAACATAGTCATGGGAACCGATACCCAGACCGGTTTCCTGTTCTACCGTCGTCACGAAATTGCCGAGCACATTCTGGACTTCTTCACGGGTCACATTCTGCAGCGTAGCCATAGCCTGGCCGACTCTCTGCACTTCTTTCGGGCTCATGTGCTTAAGCACTTCCGCCGCATCGGCTTCACCGATTGAGCGCAGAAAAACAGCTGCTCTTTCAGTACCACTCAGTTTTCTGACTTCTTCAGCCATCAGGCATCACTCGCTGTCCAGTTCTTGACCACTTGTGCCACCAGCGCGGGATCTTGCTGCACCAGGCTACGAACATTACTCAATTGCTCTTCCATCTGGTCCGAGCCTTTCGCCAGTTTAGCAATCTCTTCACTGCTGACGCCACCACTGTTAGACAAGGCTTGTTCCGCAGTCATTCCATCCTGATTATTGTTATTCGCCTGTGCTGGCACTCTAGCCATATCGCGGAATGCCGGGCGAATGACACCAAAGATTAGGAACAGCACCACCAGCGCACCCGCTACCTGTTTTGCCACAGTCCAGACCCAGGCTTGTTCCCAGATCGGTTTTTCTGGCAGCGGTTCCATATTTTCCGGTGCAGCAAACGCGGCGTTAACAACATTGAGACTGTCACCCCGGGCCTGATTGAAACCGATGGCATCGGTTACCAGAGCATTGATCCGGGTCATCTCCGCTTCCGTAAGCGGTGTAGAAACCACATTACCCTCTGCATCGACACTACGGCGCTCATCGACCAGCACGGCCACACTCAGTTTTCTGACTTCGCCAGGTGCAGCACGGGTATGACTGATGGTGCGGTCCAGTTCAAAATTACGGGTCGCACTCTTGGTTGAAGATTCGGGTCGCGACGATGGAATGGGGTTACCGTCTTCATCGACATTCGCTGTTTCTTCAGGTGCCACACCGCCACCCGGTGGCTGGTTGCTCAGAGCGCCCGGCACACCAAATGTACCATTTGAACCGACACGCGCTTCTTCACGGATCTGCTCACTGCGCAGCGCCGCCATATCCGGGTTATAACTTTCCTGGGTCTGTTCAGTCATGGTGAAGTCAATATCGGCCACCACCTGAGCGCGAACCCCATTCATACCCACTATCGGTGTCAGAATGTCTTCAATACGGCTGATATAGAGCTGCTCTACTTTCTGGGTGTATTCCAGTTGACTATCGCTCATTGCAATACCGGTATCACGCTCCGGCTGAGTCAGCAGATTACCGCGCTGATCGACAACGGTGACATGAGCATTGGTCATATTAGGCACACTGGAGGCCACCATATGCGTGATCGCATTGACGTGACCTTTTTCCAGACTCCGGCCAGCGTAGAGGTTTACCACGACAGAAGCGGTCGGATCTTTACGATCACGAACAAACACCGATTGCTTGGGAATAGCCAGGTGTACCCGGGCGCCTTTAACGTTATTCAGTTCAGAAATGGAACGCGACAGTTCTTCTTCCAGCGCACGCTGATAGCGGGCACGCTCAATAAACTGACTGGTGCCGAAGCCCTGATCCTGATTCAGCATTTCCATACCCTGAGAACTACTGCGCGGCAGACCTTCTGCAGCCAAACGCATACGCAGATTCTGCACCTCACCAGCCGGTACCATGAGGGCACCGGTGGCCGGATCCAGTTTGTAATCCACAGCCATCTGCTGCAGCACTTCGACGACTTCAGTTGACTCCTGGGGTGCCATGTTGGAGAACAACACCTGGTAGGAAGGCGTTTGTGACCACATCAGGACCCAGCCGCCAACGGCGATACTGGCTGCAATGGCCAGCAGAAACAGCATCTGCTTAACCACTGGCTGACGGGTGACGTTATTCTGCATCGCAGCCAGCGGCGTTGTCGGCCGAGGCGCATTCATGTTGGCTTGATTGGCAGTGGTAGCAGGTGCGTTTTCCATGGCTTTCTCTAAATTAGTCTAAATGGCTTAAATCGACATGCGCATCACTTCCTGATACGCCTCTACCATTTTGTTACGTACCTGAAGGGTAGCCTCAAAAGCGACACTGGCTTTTTGCGATGCAATCATCACATCGGCCAGGTTGACGCTCGGGTCGCCCATTTCAAAGGCGGTTTTCAGATCCCCGGAGCTTTGCTGCAATTCGTTCACCTGCCCTACCGCATTCTGCATGGCCTTGGAAAAATCCACACGATCACTGTTCTGAGAGTCCTGCGCCGGCATTGGTTTGACGTTGTCATTCGCCTGCGCTTGCATGGCACGCATCTGGGTCAACAGCTGGTTCGGGTCAATCGCGTTAATCATGAGTCTCTCCCTTGGGGATAAAAAATACTGGCTGACAGTTCACAAAGCCTATGCAGACTTCTTGCCAGTTTTATCGGGAACATCCACGCCCTGATCGCGAAAGCGCGCTATCTTGTAGCGGAGGGTGCGCTCGCTGATTCCCAGTTCTCTGGCGGTCAGGCGACGACTGCCCTGATTTTTCTCCAGCACGTCGAGAATATGACGCTGCTCCTGACTACGCAGATCCTGTGAATCGATATGTTCAGTGACGCTGACCGGGGCCTCGACATAAACCGGGCTGTGCTCAGCACCAGAAAGCGCTTCGAAAATCACATCATCGGCGCTCAGGGTTTCACCGCTTTGCAGAATCAGCGCGCGCTGCAGCACATTGTCGAGCTCACGAACATTTCCAGGCCAGCTGTGTGACAGCAGTTTGTCGCGGGCGGACTGATCCAGTACCGGTGCAACCCGACCATTCTGGCTCGCATGTTTGCCCAGCAGTCGCTGCGACAGAGCCAGGATATCGTCACGCCGCTCACGCAGCGGTGAAATCTGCAGCGGAAAGACATTGAGGCGATAAAATAAATCTTCACGGAAACGACCGGCCTTGACCTCATCACGCAGCGTGCGGTTGGTCGTTGCCAATACCCGTACATCCAGAGACAATACTTTGCGGCCACCGATACGTTCTACTTCTTTTTCCTGCAGAACGCGTAGCAGCTTGGCTTGCAGGGCCAGATCCATTTCCGAGATTTCATCAAGCAGGATAGTACCCTGATTAGCCTGTTCGAATTTACCGGCATAGGCCTGACTGGCACCGGTAAAGGCACCTTTTTCATAACCGAACAGTGTGGCTTCCAGCATATTTTCCGGAATGGCCGCGCAGTTAATTGCGACAAAAGGTTTATCAGCCCGCGGTGAATGACTGTGCAGATAGCGCGCCAGCACCTCTTTACCGGTGCCGCTCTCGCCATTAATCAATACTGTGGCGTCACTGTCGGCAACGCGTTTGGCCAGAGCCTGTAATTCTCTGGACACACGGGACTCGGCGACCATATCGCTCTCATCCTGTCCCAGTTGGCTGACATAGCGCTGAACGCGTGCCAGCAGCTCATCGGCTTCAAATGGTTTCAGCAGGTAGTCTGATGCGCCCTGATGCATGGCTTCTACCGCACTTTGCACCGTACCGTAGGCGGTCATCATCACCACCGGCAGATCCGGCATCATCGCTTTGGCTTTTTTCAGCAGCGTGTGACCATCCATCGGCTGCATCTGTAAATCGCTCAATAGCAAGCTGACCGGTTGACTGGCAATGGTATCCAGTGCCGACTGGCCATGTTCCATACCGGTAACCTGATAGCCAGCGAGTTCCAGGGTGTCACACAGCGCGCCGCGCAGGTTGGCATCGTCTTCGACGACCAGAATGGTTGATTGATTCATGAAACACACTCCTGTTGAACTGCCGCTGAAGCATCGGCTTGAACATTTGACTGGTAAATAGGCAAACGCAGACCGAAAGTGCTGCCTTCGCCTTCGTCACTCTCAATCCAGAGCTCACCTTTGTGTGCCTTGGCAATTGACTGAACTACAGCAAGACCGAGGCCGGTGCCATTGGAACGCGTGGTATAGAACGGGGTCAGGATTTTGTCACGGTCAGCCTCGCTGATACCGGGACCATTGTCCTCGACGCTGACATCTATCCAAGCCTGGTTATTGTCTTCCACAAATTCGGCAAATATCCGGATGACGCCCTCATCCCCGCAGGCCTGACGGGCATTATTCAGCAGATTATTAATGGCACTGGCCAGTGCCGCCTGACTGCCATAGACATGGCCATCATTGACGTTGTTGTGAATGCTGATCTGAAACTGGTCAGAGTGGGGCTGTGACTGAAACTGTTGCAATACCTCATCCAGCAGGCCGGTAATCGCCACCGGTGACGTCGAGGCCATGCTGCCACGGGAGAAGGCCAGCATGTCTCGCACCAGCTGTTCCATATGAGTCAGGCTGTGCTTGAGACGGCCGGCAAAGCGTTGTCTGATGGCAGGATCGCTGTCTTCTTTCAACAGCGGGGCCAGATAGAGCAATGCCGAAGATAACGGGGTTCTGATCTGATGTGCCAGGCGGGCCGCAACTTCGCCCATGGTCGACAAGCGCTGCAGATGCGAGACTTTGTTCTGCAATGCGCGGGTCTCAGTCACATCCTGTAACAGGATGATCTGGCCCGGCTCATTGCCCATCGGACTGGTGGAAATATGCACCAGGCGGCCGTCACGTAAAGACACGTCATGACCATCGCCGGGCTGAGGGCTGAAAGCACGATCGATAATATGAATCCAGCGCTCGCCTGAGAGTGGCTCACCCAATAAACCAATCGCAGCGGCGTTGGCTTCCTGCACGATGCCTTCACCATCGATGACAACAACACCAGCCGGTAATACTTCCAGTAAGCGGCTGTGACGGTTTGCCAGTCGATCCGCCTGCTGCTTCTCTGCACTGGGTTCACGCAACCAGCTCTGGCTGGCAGGCTGCCAGAATTGTTCCGCCTGCTTGAGGGCTGAGGCCCGGCCAACTGGCGGGCGAGCGGTCTCGGTGTTTGAGGTCGATAGTTTCAGGTTCATATTTACTGCTCCCAATGGCTTGATGCCGTTCGACAGGGAAATAGCAATTACTATGCCTGAAACTTTTTCCTTTATTTACAATAACTTAATAGAAATAAAAAATACTGCAGTCAAAAGCCCGTCACTGGAAAGAGAGGCTTACTCACCCTCGCGCTGAATGCCGTATTTACGCATCTTCTCTACCAGCGTAGTCCGCCGCATTTTGAGTTTTTGCGCGGCATGGGCAACGATGCCGCCCGCCTCGTCCAAAGCCTGCTTAATCAGCATGTATTCGAGATTGGCGAGATGCTCTTTCAGATCCAACCCGTCTTCCGGCAGACTCTCCAGGGATTCAGCCAGGTTGGCTTCGGATGTATGCTCAGCCGGCTTGGCAACAGCATCCGGTAAGTTACGAGCACTCTCGGCCTGAGGTACCGCATTGATGATGGCAGTAATCTGCTCGGGCAGGTCCTCGCCATCTAACTGGTACTTGACCGGTAAATCATCATAGTCAACTGTCGCGTAGGGATAGAGAATCACCAGCCTCTCGACCACATTAGCCAGTTCCCGCACATTACCGGGCCACGCGTAACGACATAATGAAGTCATCGCCGACTGCGTCAGTTTCACCGTACCGCGGTTTTCATGCTCGATCCGTTTGATGAGCTCATTGACCAGTAATGGGATATCTTCAGGCCGTTCACGCAGCGCTGGCATTTCGATCGGAAATACATTCAAGCGATAAAACAGATCCTCGCGGAAGCGACCATCACTGATATGCTCTTCAAGGTTACGGTGGGTGGCGGCAATCACACGGACATTGGCCGTCTGGGTTTTATTACTGCCCACGCGTTCAAATGTGCGTTCCTGCAAAACGCGCAGCAATTTGACCTGCATGGGTAAAGGCATATCACCGATTTCATCTAGAAATAATGTGCCCCCCTCAGCCAGCTCAAAGCGACCTTTACGCGCCGTGATGGCACCGGTAAAAGCGCCTTTTTCATGACCGAATAATTCGCTTTCCAGCAGTTCGCCGGGGATGGCACCACAGTTCACCGGCACAAAAGGTTTATCTCGGCGGCTAGAGAAATGATGCAGATTGCGGGCAACCACTTCTTTACCGGTGCCTGACTCACCGAGGATCAGAACGTTGGCCTCTGAATCAGCCACCTGATCGACCATACGCTGAACCTGCTTCACCGCCCGGCTGTTGCCGACCAGAGATCGAAACAGACTGCCGTTGCCGGTTTCCTGTCTTTGTGGCTCACCACGATAAATAGTGGCCTGCTGCAGGGCGTTACTCAGTTGCGGGTATTTAATGGGGAAACGAAGTGACCCGATAGTGCCGGGAAATTCGACAGTTTCAGCATCGGGTAAATCGAGGGTGAAAACCGGGACACGGGCTTCATGATTAACCAGTTCCCGCAGGAGTTGTTTGGTGGTGTGGCGGCTACCGCAATCACCGATAATCGCCATCACGATATCACTGAGATTATCGATTTGGTCGAACCAGACTTCCGGCTCTTCGACAATCACCGGCTGACAGTTCACGAATTCAATTAAGGTTGATAGCATCTCGCGCCGATCAGTGTCTCCCTCCACTAACAGCACATGATTTCCACTCATATTAACTCCAACCTTGCTTTGTGATTGACGATTTTGAATCGCTTATTTTCAGCATGGAGTTAAGCATTTTTGTGACTTGATTGTCAAAAATTTGGCACGCAAATTTGACTGTGATCAATGTTATGCGAGCAGGCCCAATATGTTTTGAGGCAACGCATTAGACTGCGCGAGAATACTGGTTGCGGCCTGTTGAAGTATCTGGCTACGGGTTAGCTTTGCAGTCTCACTGGCAAAGTCTGCATCCTGAATTCGAGAGCGACTCGCTGAGAGGTTTTCACTGGTTGTTGAAGTCACATTCAAAGCTGACTCAATGCGGTTTTGCACGGCACCCCAGTTGGACCTGAGTGAGTTTACCTGTTCAAGCGCCCCATCAAAGGCGTTTATAGCGTCATTAGACAGCGTGGCAATATTAACGTCATCCAATCCTAAATCCTTTAGGCTGAGACTGTAGAGATCGACGTCAATTGTCTCCCCTACGTTACCCCCAACCTGGAAAGTCATCGATGAACTACCCAGTACGATTTCATTCTCAGGGTAAATTTCTTTGAAACCAAACAGCGGGTTGTCCGTCAGGTTTTGGGTATCTGGAATGGTGCCCTCAAAGCTTGTGTCACGAGTGCCACCATTGGCATCAGCGCCGCCAATTGCACCGGTATCATTGTTAGTGAGGTCAAAAGCTTTAACAAAGTCCTCCCCATTAGTCTTGAAGTCTGAAACAAACTCTGCCGTAGTGCTTATGCCCGTTAAGCCTGCATTCGCGAAATAGTCATCCAGTGTCCGTGATGAATCTTCACTCAGATAACTCATCACCTCTTTAAGACCACCCGTAGCAATGGAATCCAGATACCGTGTAGCAACATAGGATGTGGCGTAGTCCAGTGCTTTGCCACTAAACGTGTCGCCAAGGTTATCGATGTTCTTAACAACATCTATTTCCGTTGCCGGGCCATCCAGAACATTTTTCAAGTTACCATCACCACCAGGCAGAAACTCTGCAGCACCCTCTGCGAACCATTTGGGCATGGCATCCAGATTAGTCGTTGCTGCCATGACGGCATGTGTCATTTCATGAGCGATGAGTTGATCAAAGACGTAATTCGGGGCATCAGCATCATAGAGCGCCTCAAATTCGGCTACATCAATATGCAACTCCATGGTATTTGCTGGCGCATCATAAAAGCTGACAAATGCTGAGGCCCCATCTATAGAATCATCAAGCCTGATATCAAGTGTCACTTGCCCGTTAGCAGATAAACCATAATACTCATCGATCATCGCTTCCGACTGCTCTAACCATGAGGTTTTCAGGTCAGTGATAATTCTTTTTTCGATGTCCGTTAAGGACTCCGAGCCTCCTTTGGGGCTTGGAGGTTGAAAAACCTTAATCCCATTGAAAGCCGTTTCCGACGTAATACGGGTAATTTCTTCTTTTATTTGCTCAATTTCAAGCTGAAGCGCCGCTTTATCTGAGTCTGAGTTGGTCGCATTCGCAGCCTGAACCGCCAGCTCACGCCCACGTTGCATGAGTGAAGTCATGGTACCAAGGGCACCTTCAGCGGTTTGCGACAAAGAGATGGCATCGTTCATGTTACGACTAGCCTGATTCAACCCGCGTATTTGCGTGGTAAAACGCTCACTGATGGCCAAGCCTGCGGCATCGTCTTTCGCCGAGTTAATCCTCAGACCAGAAGACAGACGCTGCAATGACTGGCTCAATGTCGAGGCTGTCTTGTCGAAATTACTCTGAACGTTGAGGGATGAAATATTGGTGTTGATTACCAGGGCCATAAACTAGTCCGTGTATGCCTTATTTGCGTGTCGACCCGTCGACATTTGTTTAATACTTGAAGCCAGTTCTTCACGACGTGATGAACAGAGGTTGGCCAGCGTGTCGTTTAAGCCAATCAATTGCTCAAGCTTTTCACGTGAGTCGTCTGGTAGAGACTCTAATTCATCCAATATCGGCTGCAAATCAGCCACAGTGGCTTGTCGGCTCGCCTCATTATCGACAAGCTGATCCCATAACTCTGCCTGGGCTAGCTCAATCGACTTTTCTGTGAGAGCGATGACTTGGTGAAGAACTTCATTAAGAGGCACTTGACGATGTCCTGTCTGTTTAGCCGTGGTACTCCGCTGGAATCGCATCCCAGCCAGCTTTGACTTCAGCCATCAGTTGACCGACTTCATCAATAATGGCTGTGTCGTTTTTGATGTTGGCCTCGAGTAATCTCACTTCCATGTAGTCATAGAGTCGGTTCAAATTTGAAGCCACTTCACCCCCGGCTTCATGATTGAGACAGGCTCTGAGATTATCGATTATCGAGATGGCCCAGCTGATGTGCTCACCTTTCTGAGCGACCTGACCATTAGCCATAAAACCTTTTGCAGCAATGAGTTTCTGCTGCACCCCGTCCATTAACATTTGAACCAGACGGTGTGGGGTGGCTGTGTTTACAGTCCCATGTACATGGTTGGAACGATAAGCACTAACGGCAGCAGCATTGTTCATTGTTTGACTCCTTGGAAGACTCTTGCCCTTGCTAAACTTATCGACCATGGCAACGCAACCTTTAGGTTATTTCTTTGAAAAAAGACTTAATTATTATTGATTGAATTAGGCTTGGGTAAGTTAGCCAATTGCTGGGTGAGGAAGTTACCAATCCCTTGCAACTGACCGACCAGAATATCCATCGCGGCGAACTGAGAACGATACCTGGCTTCAACTGACTCAAGTCTCACAGCCAGCTGTTCTCGTTGATCTTCAATTCGGTCAATACCTGATTGAAGGCCCTCGGTGCGTGAATCCAATAAACCTCCCGTGCCAACAAAACCATCAAGCACAGTAGCCAGTTTATTAGCCACACCATTTTCTGCACTGAATAACTGAGCGACGGACGTCGGTTCACTCTCCATGACTTCATTCAGCTTGGACTCATCCAGCACCAGCTTGTTGTTTTCATCCGTGGTGATACCAATCTCTGCCAATGTGCCAAAATCCAGACCAGGTACCGAGCCGGAAATGGCTTGTCTGATTTGTGTTTGCACACTTCTCAGCGTTGAATCCCCCAGAAGCTGACCAGCAGCACCGGTATCAGGGTTATAGGAAGAAAGCTGACCTGTGGTGGTCGCGAGCGTGTTATACGCCTTAATAAAGGCATTGATTTTGGATTTTGTCGAGGACTCATCTCTACTGATTGTCAGAGACTCAACAGTACCCGGCTCAGCCTTTGCCAGGTTGAATGTCACGCCATCAATCACGTCAGTGAAGCTGTTACTGTTGCGTGTCACCTTCTGGCCATCCACATAAATGATGGCATCTTTGGCAAGCTGAGAATTCGGGTTGGTTTCCAGCGAGTTTAATCGGGTTAAATCATTGCCATCGCCGGCATTGTCATCCGTCGCGGTGGTGGTAATGGTGTTACCTGAACCCAAATCATCTGAGCTGATAACCAGTCTGGGACCAGTATCAGAAGCAATAATGGTCGCCGTCACACCCGGGTTATCTTCGGCGTTATTGATGGCGTCACGAATACCGGTCAGCGTATTGTTATCTTCATTGATGGTCAGCGAGAAACTCTCTGAACCGAAATTAATTGTCAGAGACCCGGTTCCGACCACATCGGAAGACTCAGTAAAAGCACCATCAGCAGTAGACAGTTTTGCCGCCTGCGCCAGTTGCTCAATCTCAATATCATAGCGACCTTGAATCGCCGAACTGGTTGCAGAGACGCTGAATAAATCCGTATTACTGGATGTCGCTTTTCTGCCCAGAAAGCTGGTTTCCGTTGTCAGGCCTCTGACCGTGCTTTGAAAGTTAGAGAGGGCAGATTTCAACGAACCAAAAGCAGACAGGTTGGCTTGAAGAGAAGCCTCTTTACTGTTTAGCCGCTTAAGCGGAGCTTGTCCCTCAGCTGCAACCAGCTGAGAGACCAAACTCTCAATGTTCAAGCCCGAACCAATACCTGCTGATGTAATCGCCATTATCGAACCTCAAAGATTCAAACTAAGCCTGAGAAGTGAAAATCGAAATACTTTGTTCCGTATATTCGGCAATATTTCTGGCAATGGCCAGCACCTCTTCCGAGGGAATCTGGCGAATCACTTCATCAGTCTGCTTATCTAACACTCTGACCACATCTTTGCCGCTTTCTTCATCAACAGAAAACTCCAATTTACGCTGAATGTTCTGTACATATTCATTCAGCCTGGAGACAGCGCCCTGAAGCTCCTGGCCAAAACGTTCTTCTGCATTTCCGGCGGCAGGTGGTCGACCTGAATTAGTCTCAGCAATATTTGTTCCAGAAACAAGCTCAGGCAAAGCTCCCTTGTTGACCTGTTGGTCTGACTTCGGAAGGTTTGCCTGAGCTTGGACTGCAATCGTTTTACTCGAGATATCCATAATATTTTCCTTCTAACTTAATAAAAGGGGGACACCCACTTGTGGTGGGTGCCCCGTCCAGGGATTATCCCAAGAGACCCAGTACGTTCTGAGGCAGAGCATTAGCCTGCGCCAGGATTGAAGTACCAGCCTGTTGCAGAATCTGCGCCCGTGTCAGGTTCGCTGTTTCTGCGGCAAAGTCTGCATCCTGAATACGGCTACGGGATGCACTCAGACTCTCAACAGTGGTGCTCAGGTTAGCAATGGTAGATTCAAAACGGTTTTGAATCGCACCGAAGGTACTACGCAGGTCACTCACTGAAGTCAGTGCAGCATCGATGCGCTGGATAGTTTCATTTGCGCTAGATACTGTGCTCACGCTCGCTGTTGACAATGAACCGTCTACAGCAGCGGTAGCAAAACCAGCGGGAATGTTGTTACCAGTGATGGTCAGAGCCTCGGTGGAGCTAAGGGTGATTTCACCAGCATCTGAAACTTCTGCGTACACACCAGATACGTTGTCGTTGATTGCATCAGCGAGTTCATCCGCGGTAGTGAATGTACCAGTGATTTCTACACCAGTATCAGTGCCATTTTGGATAGTAAAGTCACCACTTGCCAAGGTTACTGTGTTCACGACAGCAGGTGTACCACCGGTTGATGTTCCAACAAAACCGGCACCTGCGAATGTACCACCTGAAGTTGAACCGGCAGCTGCATCAGTTGAACCCACGCCATCAGAGAAAGATGTTGCAATGGTCAAATCAGTACCATCTTCTTTTCTCAGAACCAAATCACCAGTGGCTACCGAACCACTGACGATGCTGTAATTAGAATCACCAGCTACAAAAGCAGCGATATCAGTGTCCAAGTTAGCAGCAGATGCATCACCAACTAAGCGATCTGATACAACTGTACCGTCGATAGTTAATTGGAAAGCATCAGCAGCATTGTCTGATGCTGCTTGAGTGTATGTTCCTGAAGAAACAGTATCGGTAGGAATTGCGGCAGCGGCTGTAGCACTAAAGATAGCATCAAGGCCAGTACTTGCAGTTGTGGCAATAGAGCCAATAGAATCCTGTCTGACGCTAGTGGCCAGGTTTAAGTCGATAGTTTCACCTACGTTGGCACCCACTTGGAAAGCAGCATTACCAAAAGTACCGTCCAGTACTTTACGACCGTTAAATGAGGTCTGTGAAGCGATACGATCAATCTCCGCCAAACGCTGAGAAACCTCTTGGTTCAGTGCCGCACGGTCAGAATCAGAGTTGGTGGCGTTAGCAGATTGCACAGCCAGCTCACGGATACGCTGCAAGTTGTTGGTCAGCTCACCCAGTGCACCTTCAGCAGTTTGTGCCAGAGAGATACCGTCATTCGCGTTACGAACGGCTTGGTTAAGACCACGGATTTGAGTGGTGAAACGTTCAGAAATCGCCAGGCCCGCTGCGTCATCTTTGGCGCTGTTAATACGCAGACCAGATGACAGACGCTCCAGCGAAGTCGCCAGTGAGGCTTGTGAAGTGTTTAAGTTACGTTGTGCATTCAGTGATGCAATATTGGTGTTGATAATTTGAGCCATTTTAGCTTCTCCAACTTTCAAGGGCTCTCTGCCCTATCTTCGTCTTCAGCGGATAGATATTCCTGACATCTTTACCGCTCCCGAGAACGTTAACGACCCTGCTTGAAGAAACTTTAAGCTTTTTTACAAATTTTATTTGCGTGAGAACAAGGTTTAATTTAGCGCTAAAAAAAAGAAAACTTTGCCGCCCGAAATGATCGGGGCGGCAAAGTTTTGCCAGACCAATTAAAGAGTTGATTAACCCTGAAGCAGTGACAATACATTCTGAGGCAAGGCATTCGCCTGCGCCAGAATTGAGGTACCTGCCTGTTGCAAAATCTGAGCACGGGTCAATGCGGCCGTTTCAGCCGCGAAGTCCGCATCCTGAATACGACTTCTTGAGGCTGTCAGACTCTCTGAAGTGGTTGAAAGATTTGCGATGGTGGATTCAAAACGATTTTGAATGGCACCAAAAGTACTGCGCAAGTCACTGACTTCAGTTAAAGCTGAGTCAACGCGTTGGATAACATCATTTGATGCATCAACGGTTAGAATATTGACTGCCGTCAGATCACCCTCTGCTGGGTAGTCAGTTGCTGCAAAAAAGTCGCCGGCGCTTGCGCCCCCAATAACAATATCGCTGGAACTGATAATGGTTAACGTGTTGTCGTCATTGAGCGAAGCGTTAGCATTCCCACCCAGTGCGATATTGATAGCATCAACCAACTCCTGCTGACTGGCGTAGTCACCCGCTGCGATTGATATCGGATCGGCGTCGCCTACCTGAACGGTCAGCGCATCCGCTGCCAGGGTATAGGGAGTTGCTGTGGTAGCCACTGAACCATCTGTGGTGGTCAAGCCTGTTGAGTCATCAACGCCCGCGAATCCAGTTGTAGTAGTTGGTGTACCCGTTCCACCAAAAGCTTCTGTGACATCAAAATTAGCACCGTCAGCCCGCGTAAAGCTTAATGTGCCATTGGTAAGCGCGTCTTCGGCAGTTGTTTCACCGCCATAGCTAATGGTAAACCCATCTACAGTGATACCGTCAGCGGTGAAACCCGCAGTGTTCAATGCTGAAGCGAAAGTGGCTGCGGTGCCTGTTCCACTTGCTGCGACCGTATCCACAATATCAACTGAGTTGGTTCCATCATCAAGCGACAACGTGTAAGTGTATGATGCAGAACCACCCGTTTCTGTGCCGCCCGGAGCGAAAACACCCAGTGCCCCTGTGGTTGCTGGCACTGCATCGGCATCCTCGACAATGACACCGCTCAAGTCGACAGAAGTGGCAGTGGCCACTTCCCCGAGTGAGTCACGTCTGACGCTGTCACTCAGATCCAAATCAATAGTTTCACCGACATTCGCGCCAACCTGGAAAGCGGCATTACCAAAAGTACCATCCAGTAATTTCCGACCATTGAATGAGGTTTGAGAAGCAATACGGTCAATTTCTGCCAGACGTTGCTGTACTTCCTGATCCAGGGCCGCACGGTCGGAGTCAGAGTTAGTCGCGTTGGCAGACTGAATAGCCAGTTCACGAATACGTTGAAGGTTATTTGTCAGTTCGCCCAGCGCACCCTCTGCTGTTTGCGACAGAGAAATACCATCATTAGCGTTACGGATCGCTTGATTCAGGCCACGAATTTGCGTGGTGAAACGCTCGGAAATGGCCAGACCGGCGGCATCATCCTTGGCGCTGTTAATTCTCAGACCAGAAGAAAGCCTTTGTAATGAGGTCGCCAAGTCAGCTTGCGAGGTATTCAGGTTTCTCTGAGCATTCAGTGATGCAATATTAGTATTGATAATTTGAGGCACGGTTATTACTCCTTACTCATCATTCAATTTAAGACTCTCAAATCAACACCTGCCTGACAGAGTCTTGAAAATTATTAAGCAGAATGGCTCTGCTGCTTTCCCCTGCAAATTCAGGAAGTGATTAATGATTAGCAAGTTACAGGCCAGTTTCTTTTGCCGCCTCAGGATATTGAACAAAAAAATAGCCAACCCAATGGGCTAGCTAATAATTAAGTCGACGAGGAATTAAATAACGACTAGATAAAATTGAACAGGCTGAGGTTCTGAACTTTGACAAACGATTGTTGCGCCGCCTGCAGACTAAGAGATTGTTGGGATAACCTAGAGATGGCTTCGGCATAATCCAGATCTTTGATTTCCGAAATACTTTTCTGAAGATTGAAGTTAACGGTGTCGTTAATCTCTTTTTGTTGGTCAATGGCATTCAGGCGCCCACCCACCTCCGCACGTTTATCAATGATGTTAGTCAGTGCGGATGAGATGTTAGTCAAAAAGTCGCCATTATTGGGTGAGTCATTAGGCCCGACAGAATCCGAAGCCAATGCATCGGCAAAGTTCTGAACCGTTTTAAACAGGGTCTGGGGCTCAGGCGCCGCTTGCTTGGTGAGAGTGAGTGTTTCTGCATCAGTGGGTATGCCTGAAATTTCCACTTTCAATGAGGGGAATGCTGGATTAAGTGAAGATAAATCTATTTCTTCACCGTCCTCATAATCAAACGTGGCAGTATTCCCGTTGTCGTCTGTCACTGTAAATTCGCCGCTCAGATCATCATAAACAAAATTCAGCGCCGGGAATGTCTCACCTGAATTTGTCGTGTTAGTTACGCTTAACTCTGCTGTCGAGGCTGCGCCCAGATCAGAGCTGATGTTGGTGCTGATAAATGCAGCTTCAAATACTGCCGGGCCGGTGTCGTTGGTGGGAACCAGGACACCGGGGCCCACTTTCAGATTGCGCTGCCCTTCATCGCCCTGGTAATCACCCAGCAATGTGCCATAGGGTTGGGTATTACTGGCATAGCCTGAAAAGAGATAATCGCCATTGCTATCCCGTGTATTGGCCAGTGCAAACAGTTGTTCATTAAGCTGTGTAATCTCGGCGGCAATGGCTTGCCGGTCACTTTGCGTGTTGGTGTCATTCAGCCCCTGAACCGCCAATTCACGTATGCGCTGCAAAATATCACCGGCGCTGGCCAAAGCCGCCTCTTCATTTTCCAGCTTATTGGTCGCCTTGTCTGCGTTTTCCAGATACTGCGTTGACAGACTGGCCTCACGCTGCAGGTTTAATAATTGAACTGAACCGGCAGGATCGTCTGAGGGATTGAGGATCTTTTTGCCGGTGGAAATTTGTAATTGCGTCTCAGTGAGCTTAGCTTGCTGCTCCTGCATCGCAATCAGGTTCTGGTCAAATATCTGACTTGTTGATATACGCATCATCAGCCCCTTAGAAAGAGCTCAATAAAGTATCGAAAATGGTATTCGATACGGTAATGATCTGTGCCGCAGCCTGATAGGACTGCTGGTACTTGATCAGGTTTGCGGCTTCTTCATCCAGATTGACACCGGAAACTTGATCAAAGCGTTTACTGGTCTGGTCCAGCAGGCTTTTTTGGGTTTCCTGACTGGCTTCAGCCTGTTTGGTTTTAGTGGCGACATTGGCTACCAGACTGCCATAGGCATCACCAAAGGAACGCGTTGGCGCCCCGGCGACTGGATTACCATTGGCATCAAGGGCGTTTAATGTTTTTGAAATTTGTAGATCAGCCAGTGCCAATGCATTTCTGTTATCACCCACCGCGTTGAAACTCCCCCCATTAACACTGTTTGCCAGTGAGAAGCTGTCTCCAACGGCTGGTGTGCCTGACAATTTTATGCTCACTGGTGGTCCAGCCAGTGCGGGTGTGAATGTCAGTGCTGACAGATCAAAGCTTTTACCACTATCAGAAGCCGGGTTGTAATTGATTGTTGCCGTTGAGCCCGCATAGGAAACTTCATATTGATTAGGTGCAACATAAGTTAAGCTCAGGTTTTGCCCAGCTAACAAAGTGTTTGTGGCATCAAACCCTGCACCACTGCCATCGATTGACTCTACAGTCATAGAGCCTGAACCGGCATTAATTGGTGAAGTTGATACAGAGACCGGAAAAGCGATGGCAATATCTCTGGGGTCACTCACGCCCAGACGAATACTGCCGGCACTTTGTGATGTCGGATCAATGGGTTGGAAAAAATTGCCGCCCGCATTGCCGTCTAATGTGATACCAATTTGATGTTGCTCATTGAATACATTAATCAGACCGGCAGCCAGTGCGTCTATTTCTTTACGAACCGGGTCGATGATATCTCTTCTCGCTGTGAGCAGGCCGCCAATCTGGCCGCCACTTAACTGTTGCGTGACATTAACCTGGTTTGGCCCCAGCCCGACCAGTAAACGGGTTGTATCCGTTGGATCAGCAAAAGTCGATAACTGTGTCGAGGTATTGCCAACCACAATCGGCTGCCCCGTACCGATAAATACGTTCACAGAGCCATTACTCTGTTCGACTGTTGAGACAGTCACTAACTTGGACAACTGGTTGATCAGCTGATCCCGTTTGTCCAGCAGATCATTGGGCGGCACGCCGGGAGCACCATCAGCCTCGACAATAGCCTGGTTCAGTTGAGCTATACCTGCCGTCAAAGAGTTGATGTCTTTGACTGTGGCATTCAGGTTCGTATTGACCTGGTCATTAAATGATCGCAGTTGAGTATCAATAGTATTGAATCGTTCTGTTAATGTACCGGCTTCACTGAGCATGACCTGTCTGGCAGGAATGGAAGTGGGATCATCGGCTACTGCCTGCACAGAGTCGAAAAAGCTATCCAGGCCAGAACTCAGAGATAATTCCTGTGAGCCCAGCAAATCATCCACTTGTTTGGAAAAGGTGGTGAAAGTACTGAACTGCTGTTCCTGAGAGGTAAACAGCCTGACCTGATCTGCCAGAAAGGAGTCGTACATACGCTCAACAGCAGTAATCTCGGTACCAGTACCCAGATAGAAACCGCCATTGTATTCGGGGATACGTGTACCCTGCTCGATGCGCTGACGCGAGTAGCCATCAGTATTAACATTACTGATGTTGTGACTGGTTGTGGACAGCCCACCTTGTGCAGCCAGCAGGCCAGAAGTACCTATACTTAAAGTGCTTGCCATCTCGTTCAGTCCCTAAAGCGCTTAATTTGACTCATGCTCAATAACCAAGCGAAATCTGTGCCAGCGTATCGCTGTTCATGATGCGTTTAATTTTGTCTGAGTACTGCGGGTCAGTGGCGTAGCCAGCCTCATGTAACTGTTCAATAAATGCATTAGGGTCGTCGACATGCTGCAGCGCTTCGCTGTAACGCGGCTGGGTTTGCAGGAAACGCACATAATCATCAAAGCTGTGTTGATAGGAATCGTAAGCACGGAACTGTGATTGCTCATGCAGCGCTTTGCCGTCACGGTACTCAAGGGCATTTTTCGCGACGGTATCTCCATCCCAGCGATGCGCCTTGATGTTGAACAGGTTAAAGCTGCTGCCCTTTTGATCAGCCAGAATGTGTTTACCCCAGCCGGTTTCCAGCGCGGCCTGTGACAGAATGACTTCGGGTGCAACACCCAGTTTTTCAGCAGCACGCTCAGCATAAGGCCAGAGTTTTTCTACAAACTCCTCTGGCGAGTTGAAACGTTTCGGCATGCTCGCCATATCAATTTCCACGACCTCAGTGTCTTCTGCCAGCGGTGCTGGTTTGGCTTCGCGGATCTGTTCAATAATCTTTTCGTTAACCTTGATGCCTAAAGATGGCCGCACGGTCACGGTATCAATACTGAAAGTCTGACCCGGAATGGCTTCAGCGCTGTTGGCATAACGCGCCCCACCAAGCTGACGCATAATGACATCCTGCAGCCCAAGACCACCGCGCATCGATAAGTCGGAAGCCAATTGCTGATCGGCCATATCCTGATACATTTTGCTTTGATCGGAATCAAACAGCCCTTCCGCCAGGCTCGCCTGACGCATGGACTTGAGCATCATGTTGACGAACAAAGACTCGAACTGACCGGCCACCTGACGCAGGGTCTGCTCTTCATTCTGACTCTGCCCCGCCTGCTGACGCAGCTGGTTCAGGCCATGAAAGTCGATCGCAGACTGGGCGATTTTGGATTCCAGCGCCATGATTAAATCACTACCAGCTCAGCTCTTAAGGCACCGGCTTGTTTCAGTGCTTCCAGAATCGCGACCAGATCGCCCGGTGCAGCACCGACCTGATTCACAGCGCGGACAATCTCATCCAGTGAGACACCGGGATCAAACACGAACATCCGGCTGTCTTCTTCGCTGATTTCGATATCGTAATTGGGTGTGACCACCGTCTGGCCCTGTGACAGCGGATTCGGTTGGCTGACCTCGGGATTAGCGGAAATCGTGACCGACAGGTTACCGTGGGTGACCG
>CAYMEE010000013.1:0-54472 GCA_964389455.1 uncultured Methylophaga sp.
CGAGAAGCCGGAAGATCTGCGTAAAGAACTGGAACGCGGTTTTGCTATGAAAGATCGTCTGGTGTTCTTTGATATCGTGACTGACCAGACCGAAAACGTGTATCCGATGATTGCACAGGGTAAGGCACATAACGACATGCACATGTCACCTTACTGTGAACCACCACAAGACCCAGAGAGGGAGCTGTCTTAACATGCGTCACATCATTTCCATCCTGATCGAAAACGAAGCAGGGGCATTGTCGCGTGTGGCCGGTTTGTTCTCTGCACGGGGTTACAACATCGAATCGTTGACTGTTGCGCCCACCGAAGACCCGACTTTGTCGCGTATGACCATTGTGACATCGGGTACTGAACGTATTATCGAGCAAATCACCAAGCAGCTGAATAAGCTGGTCGATGTCGTGAAGCTGCTGGACCTGACTGAAGGACCACACATTGAGCGTGAAATGATGCTGATTAAAGTTAAGGCATCCTCCATGGCTCAGCGTGAAGATGTGAAACGCCTGGCGGATATTTTCCGTGGCCACATCATTGACGTAACCACCTCGACTTACACTATCGAGCTGACCGGTGCCTGTGCCAAGCTGGACTCATTTATTGATGCCCTGGCTGAGCACAAAATCATTGAAACCGTGCGTAGCGGCGTCACTGGTATTGCCCGTGGTGAGAAAAGTCTGCACCTGTAATTAACACCCTTTCGCTTTAAGAAAAAAATCTAAGGAATTCAATCATGAGTTTGAACATCTATTACGATAAAGATTGTGACCTGTCCATTATCCAGGGCATGAAAGTCACCATTATCGGCTACGGTTCCCAGGGCCATGCCCACGCTTGCAACCTGAAAGACTCTGGCGTTGATGTGACTGTCGCGCTGCGTCCTGGTTCATCTTCTATCGCCAAAGCGGAAGGTGCTGGCCTGAAAGTCTCTGACAACGTGGCTGAAGCGGTTAAAGGCGCTGATCTGGTTATGGTGCTGACACCGGATGAATTCCAGTCTCAACTGTACAAACAGGAAATCGAACCTAACCTGAAACAGGGTGCGGTTCTGGCCTTTGCTCACGGTTTTGCCATCGTCTACAACCAAATCGCACCGCGTAGCGATCTGGACGTCATCATGATTGCACCCAAAGCACCTGGTCACACTGTACGCAGTGAATTCGTCAAAGGCGGCGGTATTCCTGACCTGATTGCTATCGAACAGGATGCTTCCGGTAAAGCGAAAGACATCGCCCTGTCTTATGCCTCAGGTGTGGGCGGCGGTCGTACCGGTATCATCGAAACCACTTTCCGTGACGAAACTGAAACCGACCTGTTCGGTGAACAAGCTGTGCTGTGCGGTGGTGCCGTTGAACTGGTTAAAGCCGGTTTTGAAACCCTGACCGAAGCCGGTTACGCGCCGGAAATGGCTTACTTCGAATGTCTGCACGAACTGAAACTGATCGTGGATCTGATGTACGAAGGCGGTATCGCCAACATGAACTACTCGATCTCCAACAATGCCGAGTATGGCGAGTACGTTACCGGCCCACGCGTTATCAACGAAGAAAGCCGCTGGGCTATGCGTGAAGCACTGAAGAATATCCAGGAAGGTAAATACGCAAAACAATTCATTCAGGAAGGTCAGTCTGGCTACCCTGAAATGACCGCAATGCGTCGCATCAATGCAGAACATCCAATTGAACAAACCGGTGAAAAACTGCGTGCAATGATGCCGTGGATCCAAAAAATCGTTGATAAGTCTAAAAACTAATAGACTTTACAACGAGTCAGAAGCGGGGACGGTTGTGCAAACAGCCGTCCCCGTTTTGTTTGTATAGCGCAAATGTCATAATGCCATTATTCAATTTCAGGGAGTGTATTCATGGTCAGTAGTGACAAACAGCAACGACGAGGTATTTACCTGTTGCCGAATTTGTTCACCACCGCAGGCTTGTTTGCCGGCTTCTATGCCATTATCGCTGCCATCAGGCAGGATTTTGATGCTGCCGCAGTTGCCATTTTTGTTGCCATGATTATGGATGGTCTGGATGGCCGTATCGCCAGAATGACCAACACCCAGAGTGCCTTCGGGGCAGAATATGACAGTCTGTCAGACATGGTGGCATTCGGCCTGGCGCCGGCCCTGGTTGTGTTCCTCTGGGCTTTGCTTGATATGGGCAAGTTCGGTTGGATGATCGCCTTTATTTATGCAGCCTGTGGCGCCTTGCGTCTGGCTCGTTTCAATACCCAGATAGGTACTGCGGATAAACGCTATTTTCAGGGGCTGCCCAGTCCCGCTGCCGCTGCTTGTGTAGCCGGCTGGGTCTGGCTGGGAAGTGACCGTGGTTTTGATCCTGCTGTTATCAGCAATGTTGCGGTCCCGATTACTTTCTTTGCCGCTATTTTGATGGTGAGCTCCATGCGCTATTACAGCTTCAAGGAACTGGACCTGAAAAACCGGGTGCCGTTTATCAAGATGCTGGCTCTGGTGCTGATTTTTGCGCTGATTGCCAATGACCCACCACTGGTGTTGTTTGCCGCCTTCCTGATTTACGCCATATCAGGGCCGGTATTTACCCTGGTGAAACTGCGTCAGCATCGTAGTGAGCGAACTACCGGCAAATAGCTTGGCAGCACGGCGGTTTCGCCCTAATATGACCCATACCCAAGCACTTTGATGTGCACGAAATTTAAATTTATGCCGACGATGGCCCACAAACCGTATTTCAGTCCTGCTGAGACTGCCCATAAGGCAAAGACAGACCTGAATGTCCGGTTAACCGGACCAGAGTAATGAAGGACAAGTCTGCATACGGAGCAGGAAAATGAAAGACCAGTTAATTATTTTTGATACCACCCTGCGTGACGGCGAGCAGAGTCCCGGCGCGTCCATGACCAAGGATGAAAAAGTCCGAATCGCCAAAGCACTGGAACGCATGCGGGTGGACGTGATTGAAGCCGGTTTTGCGATTGCCAGTAAAGGTGATTTTGAAGCGGTACAGGCGGTGGCAAAGGCTGTTAAAGACAGCCGTATCTGTAGCTTGTCACGTGCGCTGGAAGCAGATATCGACCGCGCTGGTGAAGCACTGAAGCCAGCTAACGCTTCCCGTATTCACACCTTTATCGCCACTTCACCGATTCATATGAAAATGAAACTGCGTATGGAGCCGGACCAGGTGGTCGAGAATGCGGTGAAAGCGGTTAAGCATGCCCGCCAATACACTGATGATGTTGAATTCTCACCGGAAGACGCTGGCCGCAGTGATATCGATTTTCTGTGCCGGATCTTGGAAGCCGTGATTGACGCCGGCGCCACGACACTGAATATTCCGGATACTGTTGGTTACAACCTGCCACATCAGTTTGGTTCTTTGATCGGTACCTTACGTGAACGTATTCCCAATGCTGACAAAGCCGTGTTCTCGGTGCATTGTCACAACGACTTGGGCCTGGCAGTCGCTAATTCGCTGTCAGCGGTAATGAACGGTGCCCGTCAGGTTGAATGCACTATCAACGGTCTGGGTGAACGTGCCGGTAATGCCGCACTGGAAGAGGTGGTGATGGCGGTACGTACCCGTCAGGATATGTTCCCCTGCGATACCAATATCGACACCCAGCACATTCTGCCTGCTTCTCGCCTGGTGTCTGGCGTGACGGGTTTTGTGGTGCAACCTAACAAAGCCATTGTCGGTGCCAATGCTTTCGCTCACGAATCGGGCATTCATCAGGATGGTGTGCTCAAAAATCGTGAAACCTACGAAATCATGCGCGCTGAAGATGTTGGCTGGAATACCAACCGCATGGTTTTGGGTAAGCACTCTGGCCGGAATGCTTTCCGAAGCCGTCTGCAGGAACTGGGCATTGAGCTGGAGTCGGAAGTCGAACTCAACGCGGCCTTTACCCGTTTCAAGGAACTCGCTGATAAAAAGCACGAGATCTTTGATGAAGACCTTCAGGCGCTGGTCAGCGATGTGGTGGCGGCCACTGATGAACGCATTACGCTGGTGTCTATGAAAGTCTGCAGTGAAACCGGCGAGACGCCGGTGGCGACTGTCACCTTGTCGGTTGATGGTGATGAAGTGCATACCCAGATGAGTGGCAGTGGCCCAGTAGATGCGGCCTACAAAGCCATAGAGTCGATTGTGCAGAGCCACACCGAACTGCAGTTGTACTCAGTCAGCAATATCACGACCGGCACCGATGCCCAGGGTGAAGTCAATGTGCGTCTGGAAAAGGGCGGTCGCATTGTCAGTGGTCAGGGGGCTGATACCGATATCGTGATTGCCTCAGCCAAGGCCTATCTTAACGCCTTGAACAAAATCCTGGCGCATGTAGAAAGAGCCCATCCCCAGGTCTGATGCAGCTCTCGAACTCACAACAACGCATTCTGGCTGATATGGGCATTCAGCTCTGGGCTCTGCGGCGCTCAGAGCAGCAGCCACTGCCAGAAACGAATATCGACACTAAGCAGGCCGCTATCAATGTTGCTGTGCCAGTTAAGCTGATCGTGGTCATGGCGGCGGCGCCTATGTCAGCACCCGCCCAGCGTTTGTTTAATGCCATGCTCAAGGCTGCAAGCCTCAATTCCGATGAGGTGCTGACCATAGCACCCAATGAGTTTGGAAAGATAAATACAGCCACGCTGGCTAACAAGTCGGTCTTGATGCTGGGCACGGAGGTGGCTGCTGAACTGATGCCGGATTTGTCTCCTGACAAGCCAGCATCTGTTACTAACTATCAGGCGCAGTTTTTTGCCTGTTTCAGCTTGGAAGACATGCTGCAGCAGCCATCCCGTAAAGCGGCTGCCTGGCGTGCACTGAAAAATCTGAGCCCTGTGTTCTGAAAAGGTCAATAAGATGATGCTTCCGCGTGTCATGCTTGAAGACGATCTGTTTGAGGTGCATGCTATTGAGAAAGCGGCCAACCGCTTTCCCTGGAGCAGAAAGAACTTCGCCGACAGTCTCGACGCCGGCCATTTTGCCTGGGTTTACTGTGACGCGTTTGATGACATTATTGGCTATGCCATTGTGCAACTGGTCATTGACGAAGCGCACCTGCTCAATATTTGTGTACGGCCCGAGATGCAACGGCAGGGCTATGGCAGGCGGATACTTGAACACGTCATTGATCACGCGCAGACAAGGTCAGCCAATCTCGTCGTTTTGGAAGTCAGACAGTCCAACTTCCGCGCCCAACAGCTTTATCATCAGCTGGGCTTTAATGAAATGTCGATACGGCGGGGGTATTATCCGGCTGAGCAGGGCAGGGAAGATGCCATTCTGATGGGGCTGGATTTGTCCACGATGTCGATTTTCCATGGAATTTAGTGTTAGCCTGACTGTCACTGTTAGGCACGAGACCACAGCAATAGTGAGTCCAACGCTTGTCACTACTACTTATGAGCACTTGCTATAGGGCGGGCGCTCTTTTAGACTAATTGACTTAATTACTCGGTTATTTTTTCACATTTAGGAGAAACAATATGGCTTTTGAATTGCCACCACTTCCTTATGCTCAAAACGCACTGGAACCAACGATTTCAGCTGAAACGCTCGAATATCACTATGGTAAGCATCACCAAACCTATGTGAATAACCTGAACAACCTGGTACCTGGTACTGAATTTGAAGGCAAGTCTCTGGAAGACATCATTACTTCAGCCAGCGGCGGCATTTTCAACAACGCAGCTCAGGTCTGGAACCACACTTTCTACTGGAACTGCATGACACCTGACGCAAAAGGCGCACCATCAGGTGATCTGGCTTCTGACATCGATAAAACCTTCGGTTCTTTCGATCAGTTCAAGGAAGACTTCAGCAAGTCTGCAGCCACCAACTTCGGCTCAGGCTGGACCTGGCTGGTTAAAAACAAAGATGGCAGCATTGCCATTGTCAACACCAGCAATGCTGGTTGCCCACTGACTGAAGGTCAGACACCACTGCTGACTGTTGACGTCTGGGAACACGCTTATTACATCGACTATCGCAACGCGCGTCCTAAGTACCTGGAAGCCTTCTGGGGCCTGGTTAACTGGGACTTCGTTGAAGCCAACTACGCGGCCTAATTACAGCGGGAGGGGCGTCAGTTTACTTCTCTCCCGTTAACTTATAAAATACCGCTTTTTTGATTGATGGCAGTTTCGTCAGAAACTGCCATTTTTCGTTCAAAGGTCTGAAAAAGACCCGGTTTTCATGCCGTCACGGCAAGGAGTTTTTAGCCATGACAGATTCGGTTATGCCGACTTATGGGCGACTCGATGTGGCTTTCGCCAGTGGAAAAGGCGCCTGGTTAACAGATATAAATGATAAGCAGTATCTCGATGCGCTGAGTGGCATTGCTGTCTGCAATCTTGGCCATTGCCACCCTGCCGTGACCCGAGCCATTCAACATCAAGCCCAGACACTGGTGCATACCTCCAATATGTACCACATTCCCTTGCAGAACCAATTGGCAGATAAGCTGACACAGCTGTCCGGCATGGAACAGGCCTTTTTCTGTAACTCCGGTGCCGAAGCCAACGAAGCCGCGATTAAAATTGCCCGCAAGTACGGTCACAGCAAAGGGATTGAAAAACCCGTCATCATCGTTATGGACGGTAGTTTTCATGGTCGT
Organism: uncultured Methylophaga sp.; assembly: GCA_964389455.1. Classification (GTDB taxonomy): domain Bacteria; phylum Pseudomonadota; class Gammaproteobacteria; order Nitrosococcales; family Methylophagaceae; genus Methylophaga. The sequence continues at coordinate 6,595 of CAYMEE010000013.1, forward strand.
ACCATGGCCACCCTGACAGCCACTGGCAATGCTAAGGTGCAGGTTGGTTTTGATCCTTTATTGCCGGGTTTTGTCCGCGTTCCCTATAACGATCTGGATGCGTTGCGTATGGCGATCGGCCACTGGCCGGAAGCCGTTGCTGTCATGATTGAACCGGTACAGGGTGAGGGGGGTGTTAAAGTACCCGATCCTGATTTCCTGGCCGGCGTCAGAGCTATCTGCACCCAGCGTAAACTGCTGATGATGCTGGACGAAGTACAGACCGGTGTCGGTCGTACCGGCCAATGGTTTGCTTTTCAGCACAATGAAGATTTGCTTCCCGATGTCATGACGCTGGCTAAAGGCCTGGGTAATGGCGTGCCGGTAGGCGCCTGCCTCGTTGCTGGCCATGCCGTGGGGGTTCTGCAAGCGGGTAATCATGGTTCCACATTCGGTGGTAATCCGCTTGCCTGCAGCGCCGCCCTGGCTGTGCTGGAAACTATCGAAAAAGACGAGCTTCTCAATCATGTTCAGGGCCTCAGCCAGCAAATGCTGCAGTCTTTCAAAGACAAACTGGCTGGTCAGGACGGTGTAAAGGATGTGCGTGGTTTGGGCTTTATGTTTGGTATTGAGCTGAATATGCCCTGTGCACCGCTGGTTAAACAGGCGCTGGCTGAAGGCCTGCTGATCAACGTGACAGCCGAGTCTGTCATCCGTTTACTGCCACCGATGATCATCAATGCCGAAGAAGCCGAACTTATCGTGGACAAAGTATGCAAACTGGTCCTCGACTTTTTGTCATCCCACGCTGTTGAGAGCGTTGCCTGAAAAATGAAACATTTCCTGACTCTGAAAGATCTGACACCGGCGGAACTGAAGCTGTTAATTCAACGCGCCGCTGAACTGAAGAAACTGCAACAGCACGGTGAAATCTACCAGCCACTCACGGGTAAAGTGCTGGCGATGATTTTCGAGAAATCTTCAACCCGCACCCGTGTTTCTTTTGAGTCGGCGATGATTCAGTTCGGTGGTGGCTCGATTTTCCTGTCACCCGATGACACGCAACTAGGTCGCGGAGAACCGCTGGAAGACTCTGCAAAAGTGATTTCCAGCATGGTGGATGCGGTGATGATTCGCACCTTTGCCCACAGCAAAATTGAAACGTTTGCCAAGTATTCATCTGTACCCGTGATTAACGCGCTGACTGATGAATATCATCCCTGTCAGTTGCTGGCAGATATGCAGACTTACCAAGAGCACCGTGGTGATATCAAAGGTAAGAAAGTCGTGTGGATCGGTGATGGCAATAATATGTGTCATTCCTATATCAATGCGGCTGAACAGTTCGGCTTTACGCTGAATATTGCCACACCAGAAGGTTATGAGCCGGATTCTGCTATTGTTGAAGTCAGCAAGGCGGATCTGCATTTGTTCAACGATCCCAAAGCGGCAGCAGAAGGTGTTGATCTGGTCGTCACCGACGTCTGGGCCAGTATGGGGCAGGAAGAAGAACAGCGTAAACGCGAACAGGCTTTTGCCGGCTTCCAGGTCGACGAGAAAATCATGGCGCTGGCGAATAAAGACGCCGTGTTTATGCACTGCCTGCCGGCACACCGAGGTGAAGAGGTCAGCGCCGCAGTGATTGATGGGCCGCAAAGCGTGGTATGGGATGAAGCCGAGAACCGGCTACATGCCCAGAAAGCCTTACTGGAATTCCTAATCGGCGAGTAACTCTGCCTCTAATTGTTGCAGGCGCTCAACCGTCCCGATATCTGACCACTGGCCATGATAATGCTGACCTGTAACTTGCTCTCGGGCAATGGCCTGGTCAAATAATGGTCTGAGTGGGCGCTTTTCATTGTTCAGCCCCGCAAACATCTCAGGCCGATAAATACCTATGCCGCTGAAAGTGGCTTTATTAGCATTGTTGACCTGTACATTACCTGCTTTATCCAGGGCAAAATCACCATCCGGGTTATGCGGCGGATTATCAACCAGCACCAGATGACAGAGCTTATCTGCGTCCAGCTGAAAGCCTGCAAGTTGCCTGAAATCAAAGTCGGTCCAGATATCGCCGTTGACCACCAGAAAAGATTCCTCGCCCAACAGGGGCAGGGCGTTGATAATACCGCCGGCTGTTTCCAGACCGCCATCCAGCTCCGGTGAGTATTGGATGCGGGCGCCGTAACGACTGCCATCACCTAGTGTTTCCGGGAATTGTTCGCCAAGGTGGGCATAATTAATCACCAGATTATCAAAACCGGCAGTGACCAGCCCCTCAATCAGGTACTCAATCAGCCGTTTAGGCCCGGCCTTAATCAAAGGCTTGGGTGTCTTATCTGTGAGTGGTCGCAGGCGTTCGCCACGACCCGCAGCGAGAATCATTGCTTTCATTGGATGGCCGTGATTTCAGGTGATTGCGTTAAATATTGATGCAAGGAATTCAGCTCCGGGTAGCGCGCTGTTACCTGCAAAACATACTTGAGTGTCAGTGGCAGATCATTCATATAACCAGCTTTGCCATCACGGTAATTGAGACGGCAGAAAATGCCCAGGACTTTCAGGTGGCGTTGCAAGCCCATCAAATCAAACCAGCGGATAAACTCAGATCTGTCATCGTCAGTCATTAATTGATTTGCGACTGCCTGTTCAAAATAATAATCCAACCAGTCATCAAGTCTGGACTGAGGCCATTCGATATAGCAATCCCGCAGCAGTGATACCAGGTCGTAAGTTGCAGGTCCGATAACGGCATCCTGGAAGTCGATAACACCCACTTCATTGTTAGCGCCAAGCATTAAATTGCGGCTGTGGTAGTCGCGATGCACGAAATACTGAGGCTGCTCCCGGGCATTGGCAATCAGCAGCTCAAATACAGCATCCAGATCAGGTGGAGGTGTCAGGGATAAGTGTTTTTGAAGGAACCAGTCCGGGAACAGACGCATTTCTGTGAGCAATTTTTCATCATCATAATGGGCAAGCTCAATCTCCGCGGTCGGTGCGAGCTGCATTTTGATAATTTCATCAATGGCGGCACGGTATAGCTTGTCTGCCGATTGCTCACTGAGGGCTGACAAATAAGAGGTATTACCCAAATCTGTGAGCAACAGGAAACCCTGTTCCATGTTCTTGGCAAAGATCCTTGGCACGTGTGTGCCCGTATTGGACAGAAATTCCGCAATCCTGACGAATGAATCGATATCCTCGTGCTCAGGTGGTGCATCCATCACAATCCGGCTGTGGTCGTGCTGATGGACTCGGAAATAGCGCCGGAAGCTGGCATCACTGGAAGCCACTTCCAGATCGAATTCGCTGTAGGGGAGTACAGCGGTCAGCCATTCATTCACTTGCCAAAGTCGTGGGTCGGTATCGAAATCTATCTTCATATGTTTATTAGAAATGCCTCATAACATAATGAATAATAGTGGTTATTCATCGTTTTTTCTTCCAGTCTTAGAGTTGCTGCTATACGCCTGCTGCTGAATCCAGGCTGTTCATGTATCATCAGGGAATTATTTCCCGCTTTGCCTGTCCATGATGCTGGACCATAGCGTACTAAACCATAAGTAATATCGGAGTAGCAATGAACAAATTCTTATTTTCTGCCGCCTTGCTCACAGCCTCCAGCGTAGCGCTGGCTCAGGACTATGTGACCCCGGCTGACCTGTCTGAACAGGCTTCTGACGAAATGTACAGCATCCTGACAGAGTACAACAGCTGCATGATGCAAGGTCGTCTTGAAGCTTATCCGGAAATCGAAAGTGGTCAGGATGCCGCAACACAGGTGATGCAAAACTGCGAAACGCACCTCGATGCGCTCAAGCTTCACCTGACTGAGAATAATGTTGAACCCACCCTGGTAGAAGGGATGTCCAAAAAAATGCGTTCTCGTGCAGCGCGTCAATTAATGACGAAAACCATGAACAATCTCGCCGCTCAGGCCCAAGCTGCCGGTAATGCCGAAAAAATGAAGCAGGAAGCTGAAACCGCTGAGTAAGGTTTAATCATGCAGCTGCAGTACGTCGATATCCTCGTGCTGGAGCATCTCAATCAGACGTATCAATGGCAACCCTATTAATGTGTTGGGGTCATTCCCATCCAGTTTTGAAAACAGGCTGATTCCAAAGCCTTCGGATTTGAAACTGCCGGCACATTGATAGGGTTGTTCTTTTTTCAGATAAAAGTCGATCTGATTATCTGTCAGGGATCTGAAGTGAACGCTGAAGGGTTCAACCGAGGATTGAATATGGCCATTTTTCGCGTTCAGTAATGCCAGACCAGTCAGGAATGTCACCTCTCGCCCGGAGGCGCTTTTTAGTTGTGTCATCGCATTCTGATGGTTGCCGGGTTTACCCAGAATGACATCATCAATCACCGCAACCTGATCAGAGCCGATAATCAGCGCTTCCGGATGCGTGCGAGCAATCTCACGGGCTTTACTTTCAGCCAGTCTTTTTACCAGTGCCGCCGGCGGCTCACCCGAGTGAGGCGTTTCATCAATATCAGGTGAAACCTGAATAAAAGTCAGACCAAGTTTACTCAGAAGCTCAGCTCGAAAAGGCGAGCTTGAGCCCAGGATAAGTTGTTGCATTCTGTATAAGCCTTCAGGTAATGACGGTAGGTGCGTTGCGTCCGGTCAGGTCACGAATCATTGCCAATGATTCCGCGAGCTCAATCAAATCGGCCAGTGCCTGCTGAGTGTCCAGCTGTTGTTTATTCTGATCGGCCTGATAAGACTCAATATAGACGCGTAATGTCGCACCTTCAGTTCCGGTGCCGGATAAGCGGTAAATAATGCGATCGCCGCCTTCAAAGCCGATTCTGATGCCTTGCTTTTCAGCAACACTGTTATCAACCGGATCTCGATAGCTGAAGTTATCGGCGTAATCGACTGTGCGACCATCAAACTGTCTGCCGGGTAAGTCTGCCAGTTGCTGTTCAAGATGTTGCATCAATGTCTGAGCCTGTTCACTAGGAACGGCCTCATAATCATGGCGGGTGTAATAGTTACGCCCATACTCCTGCCAGTGGCGCTCAACAATGTCTACGACAGGCAAATCTCTGACTGCCAGAATATTGAGCCAGAACAATACAGCCCACAGGCCGTCCTTTTCACGAATGTGGTTCGAACCGGTACCGAAACTCTCTTCTCCGCATAATGTAGCGCGGTCAGCATCAAGCAGGTTGCCGAAAAATTTCCAGCCGGTAGGGGTTTCATGGGCTTCTATATTAAGCTTGGCAGCCACTCTGTCTACAGCCTGACTTGTGGGCATTGAGCGCGCTACACCTTTTAATCCACTGCGATAAGCCGGTACCAAATCAGCATTGGCGGCGAGAATGGCAAGGCTATCGGATGGCGTGACAAATACATTGTCGCCGAGGATCATATTCCTGTCGCCATCACCATCCGAGGCAGCGCCGAAATCAGGGGCATCGGCTGAAAACATTTCTTCAACGAGCTCTTCAGCATAGGTCAGGTTCGGATCCGGGTGACCTTCGCCAAAATCTGGCAGTGGGATACCATTGATTACGGTGCCCTCGGGGGCGCCCAGACGCTTTTCCAGAATTTCGGTAGCGTAGGGTCCGGTGACGGCATGCATGGCATCAAAACGCATACGAAAATCACCGCGTGTCAGCAGCTTATGTATGGCATCAAAATCAAACAGCGCTCCCATGAGGTCGGCATAGTCGGCAACAGCATCGATAACTTCTACTGTCATGCCATCCAGTTTTTGTACACCGGTTTCAGCCAGGTTGATATCGTCGCTGTCACTAATTAGATATTCGCTGATGCTGAGGCTGTTATTGAAAATCGCGCCTGTAATCGATTCTGGCGCAGGGCCCCCATTGGCCATATTAAATTTGATTCCGAAGTCGCCATGCTCACCAGCGGGGTTGTGACTGGCAGACAGAATAATGCCGCCAAAAGCTTGATAGCGACGAATAACACAGGAAGCTGCCGGGGTCGAAAGAATCCCATTCTGGCCTACCCAGACGTGGCTGAAGCCATTGGCAGCAGCCATCTTCAGAATAATTTGAATTGCAGTCTGGTTATAAAAGCGACCATCACCACCAACAACTAGCGTCTGGCCATGGCAGTCGCCCAGCGCAGTAAAGGTGGACTGAACAAAATTCTCCAGATAATGGGCCTGCTGGAAGGTTTTGACTTTTTTGCGTAAGCCGGATGTACCGGGTTTCTGGTCATCAAAAGGGGCGGTTTGCACCGTCATAAATGCCATAAATGATTCCTGGTTGAAAGCGAGCACAAAAGTGGGTTTGTTGTTAGACTCAGCCTAACTTTCCGATTAACTATACTGACTCCATGAACAAGCCTCAACAGATTGATAGGCCGCGCTTGTTGCGACTGGCAACCTATGCCTCTGTAGCAACTGCGGTGACGCTGATACTGGCAAAACTGGTGGCCTGGTTTATCAGCGACTCGGTCAGTATTCTCGCCACACTGGTTGATTCCAGCCTGGATGTATTGGCATCCGTGCTTAACATGGTTGCCGTTCATCATGCCCTGCAACCGGCAGACCGTGAGCATCGCTTTGGCCATGGTAAGGCGGAGGCACTGGCGGGGCTGGGACAGTCCATGTTTATTGCGGGTTCAGCCGGTATTCTGTTACTTCAGGCCGTCAGTCGTCTGATAAACCCCCAACACCTGGAAAAAGGGCTGGAGTTGGGGATTGGCGTCATGCTGCTGTCTATTGTTGCAACCCTGGCGCTGCTGAGTTTTCAGCGTTATGTGATTAGACGCACGGACTCGACGGCGATAAAAGCTGATGCTCTGCATTACAAAACGGATTTGCTTGTCAATGGCAGTGTCATTGTCGCACTGCTTTTGAGCTTCTATGGTTGGGATATTGTTGACCCGTTGTTCGCCATTGCCATTGCTTTATTTATTCTTCACAGTGCCTGGCAGATTGTGCGTGAAGCCGTTAATCTGCTGATGGATCACGAGTTACCGGATGAAGACAGACAGAAAATTCGTGCTCTAATCACGAATCATCCAGATGCGATTGGCTTTCATGATCTGCGAACCAGACAATCCGGTAATACCGTTTTTGTACAACTGCACCTGGAACTCAATGAAAATTTATCTCTGAGACAGGCTCACGCCATTGCTGATGATCTGGAGAACAAGGTAGCCGCGTTGTTTGAGGAAGCAGAAGTCATTATTCATGAAGATCCGGTGACACACATGCCACCCGGTATTACGAGCAGGAAATAGCGTACAAAATAACAGCGATCTCGTATAATTCGGCTTCAAAAATGGAAGAGGACACAGTTATTTTTAAGCCAGACTCAACAATGGCACTGCTATTGGTCGCAGTGTTTGTGGTATTCACCTTAATTGTCATCCTGTTGCGCCGACGCCTTGGTAAAACCCGCAAAGAACGCCAACTTGATAAAATTCTGCGCCATTACAAAAAGGATGAAGTGCTTTCAATTGTCATCCCCGATGGCATCGGCGGTATGCTGGAACTCGACAGGCTTATCCTCACCGATCGTGGCCTGCTGCTGATCGAGACCTATCCCATGACGGGGCATCTGTTTGGTGCCGAGCAAATCGATCAATGGACGCAAATCATCGACGGTCGCAGCTTCAAGTTCGCTAATCCACTGCATCATATTCAGAATGCGAAATATGCGTTACAGCCGCTGGCACCGAAAGTACCGATTTTTTATCGTGTAGTTTTTACCGGTAACAGTGACTTCCCCAAAGGCAAACCGGACTATGTTTCAACATTGCAAAGCCTAGAGCAGGACTTGCAAGTGATTCTGGAAGCGCCGAAGATGTCGGATAGCAGCCTGAAAGCCTGGGAACGAATTTTACGCATCGGCCGAAAAAACGGTCAGGCAGTTTTGAGAGAAGCGACACCCTGATGGAAACCAAACCGCTAGTTGTGGCCATTTCATCCCGTGCCTTGTTTGATCTGGATGAGAGTCACCGGATCTTCGAAGAGCAGGGCACTGAAGCCTATTGCCGGCATCAGATAGAAAATGAAGATGTTCCACTGGCGCCGGGTGGCGCTTTTAACCTTGCCCGTAAACTGCTGGCATTGAATGACAACAACCCCAAAACCCCCAAGGTAGAAATCATTCTGCTGTCGCGCAACAGCGCGGATACCGGCCTGCGTGTGTTTAATTCCATCCAGCATCACAATCTCTCGATTATCCGTGCGGTATTTACCTCGGGCAGTAGCCCATATCGCTATGTGGCGCCATTTGGTGCCAATCTGTTTTTGTCGACCAGTCCGGAAGATGTGGGCATGGCGCTGGACGCTGGCATTGCGGCGGCCACCATTCTGCCTTCCAATGTAGGAAACAATCCGGAATCAGCTGAACTTCGAATTGCTTTTGACGGTGATGCAGTCGTGTTTTCTGATGATTCTGAAAAGATCTACAAAGAAAAAGGCTTGGAAGCATTCACCCAGAATGAGACACAAACAGCCAGAGAGCCACTGCCCGGAGGACCATTCAAAGACTTTTTGATGGCCCTGAACCGGATTCAGACTGAATATCCGGAAAATGCGGCACCCATTCGCACAGCCCTGGTGACAGCGCGCTCTGCGCCAGCTCACGAACGGGTGATTAGAACGCTGCGAGCCTGGGATATTCGGATTGATGAAGCGATTTTTCTGGGAGGCAAATCCAAGGGACCATTTCTTAAGGCCTTTGGTGCAGATATTTTCTTTGATGATCAGGAACAGCATTGCCACTCAGCCAAGGAGCATGTCGCCACCGGTCACGTACCGCATGGTGTTGCAAATAAAAAAATGATAACGAAGCAGGACTAGGATTGGCCGTTCAAAAAAGTCGAGCTGTCCACAACTGGATCAAACAGCTCAGTGAAAAAGATATGCCGGTGTTCTCCGGCACAGTCGCAGAAGTCAGTGCCGTGGTGAACAGCGACGACACTTCGGCATCCGATGTGGCACATGTCGTATTACGAGATGCCTCGCTCACCGGTCGGCTGCTCAAAGCGGTAAACAGCTTCCACTTCAACCCCACCAGTCAGCCAATTAATACTGTTTCCCGTGCGGTGATGGTAATGGGCTTTGACCAGGTCAGAGTGCTTACCTTGTCTATGGTGCTGGTTGATAACCTCAGTCGTGGCAAGCAACGTCAGAAACTCATTGATGAAATGGCCAACGCCTTTCATGCCGCTACACAGGCGCAGGAATTTGCGCGCATCAATAAGGCTGGTGACCCGGAAGATCTGTTTGTCGCGACCTTGTTGTCCCGATTAGGCAAGATGGCTTTCTGGGCATTTGCCGATGATCAGGCAGAACGCTTACTGGAAAAAATCGAGGAGGGTGTGCCTGAGCTGGAAGCAGAGCGAGATGTACTTGGCTTCGAGCTTAGTGAGTTAACCAAAGCCTTGAGTCAGGAATGGCACTTGGGTGAAGTCGTCAATGATTACCTGCATGGCCGAATTGATAAAAATAAAGGCGCCTGTATCAATGCCGGGTTGGCACTGGCAGATGCTGCGAAGAATGGCTGGGACAGCGAAGATGCTGACACGGTAATTGCCGATCTCGCAAAACAATTTAATTTAAAACAGGATGCGCTGACTGATTCCGTTCTCAAAAACGCGATTAAAGCGCGCGAAGTCACAGCGCTTTATGGCAGTAAGGCTGCCAGTGAGTTTATTCCGGTTCCTGAAACAGTAGCCTATGATTCGACTGAAGAATCAGAAACGGTGACAGAAGAATTGCTCCAGGTCGAAGAGCCGGAAATAAGCTATCCCCAGCCAGACATCCCTTATCAGATGACAGTGATGCAGGAAATTTCTGCCACAGTTCAGGAACGTCCCAGTATCGGTATCATTCTCGAAATGGTGCTGGAAGGCATATACCGCGGCGTAGGAACTGACAGGGCAATGTTTGCGATGCTTAATCCGGAGCGTACGCATCTGAATTGCAAATATCTGCTGGGTGCAGATGCGGAACAACTACGCCGTCAGCTGCATATTGATGTCAGGCGGGCAGAAAACGTGTTTCATCAAATCATCAAAGCACAGAAACCGCGCTTGCTTCCGGGGGATCCGAAGGAGCTGGGTGGGACCCTTTCCAGAGAAACACTAAGTCTGCTGGGCAAGCCACCTTATATGGTGATGCCGGCCATTGTGAAGAATAAAGTGATTGGTGTTTTTATGGCTGACAGAAACGCCAGCGGTCGTGTTCTGAGTGAAACTGACTTTCTGGCATTTCAGCAGTTCTGTCAGCAGGCAAATATGGGCTTAACTATTTTGGCCATGCAAGGGTAGTTTTCTCCCAGCCGACTGGCTATAATGTCGGACTTCTTCAGACGGACTACACCGACTGATAACCAGATTTTGCGAGAGTGGCGGAATTGGTAGACGCGCTGGATTTAGGTTCCAGTAGGGTAACCTGTGAGAGTTCGAGTCTCTCCTCTCGTACCAAATAACAATGAGGCAGATGGTGTCTTTCCATTCATGCCTTCACCCCATGTTTGAGGTAGATAATGCAAGTTACTGTAGAAAATGTGAGCGAACTCGGTCGCCGAATGACGGTGACGGTCGAAGATGCCAATATCGAAAAAGCAGTACAGGAGCGTCTCAAGTCAATCCGACCTAATGTCAAAATGGCTGGTTTCCGCCCTGGTAAAGTGCCCATGAATATGGTGGCACGTTCACATGGCCCTGCTGCCAGACGCGATGTCATCGACTCACTGGTACAGGAAAGCATGCGTGAAGCTTTCACCCAGGAAGGCATCAACCCGGCTGGCCCGCCTCACATCGACAGCATGGATGAAGAAGGCGAGAAATTCATCTACACCCTTAACTATGAAGTCTTCCCGGAAGTCGCTGAAATCAAACTCGACGACATCACACTGGAAAAAACAGTGGCAGAAGTCACCGATGAAGACGTCGATAAAATGATCGAAACGCTGCGTGAACAGCGCATGAGCTGGGACCCGCTGAAGCGCGGTGCCAAAGAAGGTGACGGCGTGACTATCGACTTTGTCGGCACCATCGACGGTGAAGAATTCCAGGGTGGTAAAGGCAAAGACGTTCTTATTGAATTGGGTGAAGGCAGAATGTTGCCGGAATTCGAAGAACAGCTGATTGGTAAAAAAGCCGATCAGGAAGTTGAAGTCACCCTGACATTCCCTGATGATTACCGTGCAGAGCAGCTGCAGGGCAAGACAGCTAAGTTTGATGTCACCGTCAAACAAGTTGCCAAGAAAAAACTGCCTAAGCTGGATAAAGAATTTGCTGCCATGTGTGGTGTGGAAGAAGGCATTGCTGCACTGAAGAAAGAAGTTCGCGCCAACATGGAACGTGAACTGACTTCAGCACTGAAAACGCTGAACAAGCGTCGCGCTATGGACATGCTGGCCGAGAAAAACGAACTGGCTTTGCCGGAAGCGCCGGTTGAACGTGAAGCGCAGTATCTGGCCGAACAGGCTAAAAACAATCTCCGCAATCAGGGCGTCAATGTTGAAGGCATTCCATTTGATCTGGAAAACTTCAAGCCCAATGCTGAAAACCGCGTTAAGCTCAGCCTGTTGATTGGCAAGATTATTTCTGACAATGAAATCAAGCCTGACGAAGATCGCGTCAAGCAGTCAATTGATAATATTGCTGCCAGCTACGAAGATCCGGAAGAGGTCGTCAACTACTACATGAACAACCAGGAAAGACTGTCTGAAATCCAGATGACGGTGGTGGAAGACATGGTTGTTGAATGGATTTTCGACCATGTTAAAGTAGAAGAGAGTACATCAACATTCTCAGACGTCGTTAACGCTGTATCCAATTAATTGACGACGCTGTTCAGGAATGCAGCCCGTGCTCATCTTAAAATGGGCACGGGCTGATTTTTTATTAGGATCCGGAAAATAGGACGGTTATGACAAACAAATTCTCTAACGAAGAATTCCCAGGTATTCAAAACGCACTGGTTCCCATCGTTGTCGAACAGACATCACGGGGTGAACGTTCTTATGATATTTATTCACGCCTGCTGAAAGAACGCGTGATTTTCCTGGTAGGACCGGTCGAAGATCAGATGGCGAATCTGGTCGTTGCCCAGTTACTTTTCCTGGAATCTGAAAATCCGGATAAAGATATTCATCTGTACATCAACTCACCGGGCGGTGCGGTCACTGCCGGTATGGCCATCTATGACACCATGCAGTTCATCAAGCCGAATGTGAGCACACTGTGTATTGGTCAGGCTGCCAGCATGGGTGCAGTGCTGTTGGCCGGTGGTGCACAGGGTAAGCGTTATTGCCTGCCAAACTCCCGGATTATGGTGCACCAGCCATTGGGCGGTTTCCAGGGACAGGCATCTGATATCGACATTCATGCCAAGGAAATCCTCAGTATCCGTGAGCGTTTGAATGGAATTTTGGCTCACCACACTGGTCAAGATATTGAGACTATCCGTCGTGATACAGATCGTGACAACTTCATGAATGGCGATAGAGCCGTTGAATATGGTTTAATTGATTCTGTACTGACTAATCGTCCTGCAGAAACGGCTTAAACAGTCGATAATGATTATAGAACTGATGAGTAAGGTAGTGAGGCTATGAGCGACGACAAGAACAACGACGACAAATTACTCTACTGCTCTTTTTGCGGTAAAAGTCAGCACGAAGTTAAAAAACTGATTGCTGGTCCATCAGTGTTTGTTTGTGATGAGTGCGTCGATCTCTGCAACGACATTATTCGCGAAGAAATGCAGGAAATGTCTGCTGACGAAGCAGAAACCAAACTGCCGACGCCACGCGAGATCAACACAGCACTCGACAACTACGTCATAGGCCAGGAAAAAGCCAAGCGCTATCTGTCCGTGGCTGTTTACAACCACTACAAACGTCTCCGTAGTGGGCATAAAGATGATGACGTCGAGTTGTCGAAAAGTAACATTCTGCTGATCGGTCCGACTGGTAGCGGTAAAACGCTGCTGGCAGAAACACTGGCTCGCCAGTTGAATGTCCCGTTCACCATGGCTGATGCAACCACGCTGACCGAAGCCGGTTATGTGGGCGAAGATGTTGAAAACATCATTCAGAAGCTTTTGCAGAAATGCGACTACGATGTTGATAAAGCGGAAACCGGCATTGTTTACATTGATGAAATCGATAAGATTTCCCGTAAATCCGACAACCCGTCCATCACCCGCGATGTCAGCGGTGAGGGTGTGCAGCAGGCACTGCTGAAATTGATTGAAGGTACCATTGCTTCCGTGCCGCCGCAGGGTGGACGTAAACACCCGCAGCAGGAGTTTCTTCAGGTCGATACCAGCAAGATTCTGTTTATTTGCGGTGGTGCTTTTGCCGGTCTGGATAAAGTGATTCGTAACCGGACTCACAAAGGCGGTATCGGCTTCTCAGCTGAGGTCAAAAGCCTGGATGATCAGCGTCCTCTGAGTGAAGCACTGCGCTCGGTAGAGCCTGAAGACCTGATTCAGTACGGTCTTATCCCTGAGTTTGTTGGCCGTCTGCCTGTCGTGGCGACTCTGGACGAACTGGATGAAGATGCTTTGATTCAGATCCTCACTGAGCCGAAGAATGCACTGACCAAACAATACAGCAGGCTGTTTGAGATGGAAGGTGCTGAGCTTGAGTTCCGCGATGATGCCCTGAGAGCCATTGCCCGCAAGGCAATGGAGCGTAAGACCGGTGCCCGTGGTTTGCGTTCCATCATTGAGAACGTTTTGCTGGACACCATGTTTGAGCTGCCTTCACTCGATAACGTCTCGAAAGTCGTTATTGATGAAAGCGTGATTGCCGGTGAGAATTCGCCAATTCTGATGTACGAAGATCAGAGTGCGGATATGGCATCCGGCGATAAATAAGCCACTTTAACAATCTGCAGCAACAACATCACACCAGATCTGTTGCTTATTCATCCTTCCTGACGGTCCCTATTGTGTCCGTCGGGAAGGTTGAACCTGTCTAAGTCATATCATCCGCTATCAATTGCCCAAAATCTTAGTTAAGCCATAACAATCGCTTGTACCGGTTACATCAGTGTGGAATCAGGTCATCCACAGCTGTTTATTGCAACCCAGACAAAGGCTGAGATTTTTTGAGTGTTTAAAACAACTCAATGCTTGATATCCTGATGACTGTCCCCATATTGAAACCATGTTTGATTTGAGTGCCGCATGCGCTCGTAAGAGGTTCCCTAATGGAAAATGAAGTAAAAACCACCACTAACGACAACGGTATGAAGGTTGTACCTGTTCTGCCGCTGCGGGACGTTGTCGTCTATCCTTATATGGTGATTCCGTTATTTGTCGGCCGCGATAAATCCATCAAAGCGCTGGAAGTAGCTACCGACGAAAACAAGCAGGTCTTGTTGCTCGCTCAGAAAGACTCTTCTGAAGATGCACCGGAGTCAGACGGTCTCTATGAAACGGGAACGCTCGCCAATATTCTTCAGCTACTGAAACTACCCGATGGCACTGTTAAGGTGTTGGTTGAAGGAACACAACGTGCCAAAGTGGCTTACTTCAACAAAAACACGGAATACATGGAAGCCGAAGTGGCTGCCTTCCCGGATGACACCACCGATGATCGTGAGTCCGATGTATTGATGCGCACGCTGATGGCGCAGTTCGAACAATACGTCAAACTGAATAAGAAGATCCCACCTGAAGTCATTGCCTCATTGTCGAGTATCGATGAAATCTCACGCATGGCTGATACCGTCGCTGCACATATGAGCCTTAAGCTCGAAGACAAGCAGAACCTGCTGGAGATGAGCGACGTCAAAGCGCGTGTTGAGAGGCTGATGGCATTCCTCGAGGGGGAAATTGATATTCAGCAGATTGAAAAGCGCATTCGTAATCGCGTCAAAAAGCAAATGGAAAAAAGCCAGCGCGAATATTATCTGAACGAACAACTGAAAGCGGTTCAGAAAGAGCTTGGTGAAATTGATGAAACCGCGAATGAAGCTGATGAGCTGGAAGCGCGAATCAATAAAGCTGGCATGCCTGCTGAAGCACGCGAAAAGGCTGACTCCGAACTGAAAAAGCTGCGCATGATGTCACCGATGTCTGCAGAAGCGACCGTGGTCCGTAACTACATCGAGTCTTTGCTGGAAGTGCCGTGGAAAAAACGGTCACGGGTGACGCTGGATCTGGACCGCGCTGAAAAAGTGCTGGAAGAAGACCACTACGGTCTCGAGAAAGTCAAAGAGCGCATTCTTGAGTACCTCGCTGTGCAAAAGCGCGTCAAGAAACTCAAAGGCCCGATTCTTTGCCTGGTTGGCCCCCCGGGTGTAGGTAAAACCTCGATTGCGCAGTCGATTGCCCGCGCTACCAACCGTAAATATACGCGTATGGCGCTGGGTGGTGTCCGTGACGAAGCCGAAATTCGTGGTCACCGTCGTACCTATATCGGTTCCATGCCCGGTAAAGTCATCCAGAATATCTGCAAAACGGAAGTGAAAAACCCACTGTTCCTGCTCGATGAAATAGACAAAATGGCGCAGGATTTCCGTGGTGATCCAGCCTCAGCCTTGCTGGAAGTGCTGGATCCGGAACAGAACTCGACCTTTGCGGATCACTATCTGGAAGTTGAATATGACTTATCCGATGTGATGTTTGTCTGCACTGCGAACACCTTGAACATCCCGGATGCCCTGCGGGATAGAATGGAAATCATCCGTCTTGCCGGTTACACCGAAGATGAGAAGTTGAATATTGCAGTTAAGTACCTGTTGCCTAAGGCGATTAAGCAAAATGGCCTGAAACAGGACGAGGTGGAAATCACCGAAGAGGCGATTCTGGAAATCATTCGCCGTTACACCCGCGAAGCCGGTGTCCGTAGCCTGGAACGTGAAATCTCCAAGATTTGCCGCAAGCTCGTCAAGCAGATCCTGCAGGAGAAAAGCAAACAGAAACTGGTGGTCACTGCCAAGAATATTGAAGATTATCTTGGTGTTTATCATTACCAGTACGGCGTTGCAGAAGAAAGCGACCGCATTGGTCAGGTCACCGGTCTGGCCTGGACTGAAGTCGGCGGTGAGCTGCTGACTATTGAGTCCGCAGTGATGCCGGGTAAAGGCAAATCTGCCTATACCGGTAAACTGGGTGATGTGATGCAGGAGTCGATTCAGGCAGCGACTACGGTTGTGCGCTCACGCTCAACCGAGTGGGGCATCAGTGAAGACTTCCTGCAAACCCATGATCTGCACATTCACGTTCCGGAAGGCGCGACACCAAAAGATGGTCCGAGCGCCGGTATCGGTATGTGCACCGCACTGGTTTCAGCAATTACCGGTATTCCGGTTAAGTCCAATGTGGCGATGACCGGTGAGATTACTTTACGTGGAGAAGTGCTGGCGATTGGTGGTCTCAAGGAAAAGCTGCTGGCAGCGCACCGCGGTGGTATCAATACAGTACTGATTCCGCAGGACAATGTTAAGGATCTCAAGGAAATCCCGGATAACGTCAAGCAGGGTCTCAAAATCCTGCCAGTTCGCTGGATTAACGAGGTACTGGAAGTGGCTCTGCAGCATATGCCTCACGGTACCGAGAGTATTGGTGAGGCCGAAGGCGTTATTCCCAGTGAAAAATCCAGTTATCATGAGGTAAACTCTCCTCAGAAACGCCACTGATAACTCCGGGAGCAGGTAATGACACTGATTCAGCAACAACGCTTGTTAGGCGCGGTATTACTGGTTTGCCTGATTGGTGTCATTGCCTGGTTTTTACTGGACACTGTGGAACAGAATCAGCCGGAACAGCCGCAGGAAGAACCGATCGCGTTTGACTCGGTGATAGAACCGATTCCGGAAGATGTGGAGGTATTTGAGCCAGTTGAAGAAACGCTGGTCGATCCTGAATCGCTGACTCAAGCTGAAGCCGACACCAAACCACAGCAGACTGATACCTCTGAACCTGCCAATAGCATGTCAACAGCGCCTGAAACGCTGAGCAAATCCGAACCTGCGCCAACAACAGGCCCAGACACGGCGGCGACTGAATCTAAACCAGAGCCTGACAAGCAAACCGAACCGGTGTCAGCGCCGCAAACAGCCGAGGAGAAACCCGTTGCACCATCAACAGCGGAGCCTCAATGGGTACTGCAACTCGCCAGTTTCTCTGTGCGTAAAAATGCCGATGCTTTGTCTGATCAACTCAAGCAAATGGGGTATGACCCGATGATTGAGACGATATCCAGTGCCGGCACGCTGATCTACCGGGTCAGACTGCAGCCTGTGACTGATCGAATCAAGCTGCAGCAGACTGCTCAGACGCTGAGTGATAAACTCAAATTAAACGCCCAAATCCTGCAACATAATCCCTGATTTGTGGTCTCAACTATCTCTGCAATATAACTGTAAAAATGGCTGGGTTGTTGCCGGTCAATCTGTTAGAATTCGCACTTTAAAACGCAGGCTATTGCGGAGTTTATATGGTTTGGGTTGATTACCTGATTATCGGGATCATCGCCATCTCGGCCGGTATCAGTATCGTCCGGGGGTTTATGAAAGAGGTGCTCTCGTTAATCAGCTGGATCCTGGCATTCTGGGTCGCCCTGATGTTTCACTCCCATCTTTCAACCCTGTTGGCTGATTACATTTCCACGCCCTCCATCAGACTATTCCTCGCTTTCTTTGTTTTGTTTGCGGTGACACTGATTCTCGGCGCATTGGTTAATCATCTTATTTGTCAGGTCGTTGAAAAAACCGGCCTGACCGGCACGGATCGCTCGTTGGGCGTGGTCTTCGGTTTACTTCGTGGCCTTGCCATTGTGACAATTTTAGTTTTGGGCGCCGGTGCGACACCGATGCCTGCAGATACTTGGTGGCAGAACTCACTGCTTATCGATCACTTTGTGAAACTGGCACTCTGGGTCCGGGAGTTTTTACCGGCAGAGATTGCACAACACATCAACTACAACTAACTCCTGACAGGGCAATTTATGTGCGGAATTATTGGTATTGTTGGTCATTCTGAGGTTAACCAGGCCTTATATGATGGATTGACCGTGTTGCAGCACCGGGGTCAGGATGCCGCCGGCATCATGACCTGTGACCAGGAAGGTAAGTTTTTTCTGCGTAAGGATAATGGTCTAGTCAAAGACGTGTTTCACACCCGTCATATGATCCGACTCAAAGGCAGAATGGGGATTGGCCATATTCGTTATCCCACTGCGGGGTGTTCCAGCTCAGCCGAGTCTCAGCCGTTCTATGTGAACTCACCATTCGGTATTGCATTGGCCCACAACGGTAATCTGACCAACACTAAAATTCTGAAAGAAGAGCTGTTCCGGACCGATCGTCGTCATCTGAACACGGACTCAGACTCGGAAGTACTGCTTAATGTGTTGGCACATGAACTGCAAAACAGCAGCAAACTCAAACCCCAGCCTGATGATGTGTTTAACGCGGTGAAAGAAGTACATCGTCGCTGCCGTGGCGCTTATGCTGCCGTGGCCATGATTTCCGGTGTCGGTGTACTGGCATTTCGCGATCCTTATGGTATTCGTCCGGTTGTTATCGGCAAACGTCAAACGGAGAAGGGCACCGAATATATGGTGGCTTCAGAGAGTGTCGCCGTCGATATTCTTGATTTTGAATTGGTGCGTGACGTAGAACCCGGTGAATGTGTCTTTATCGATACTGAAGGTAACTTCCATTCACAGCAATGTGCGCAGAATCCGGTTAAATCACCTTGTATCTTTGAATACGTTTACTTCGCCCGTCCGGATTCGATGATGGACGGTATTTCGGTTCACAAGAGCCGCATGCGTATGGGCACCAAGCTCGCTGAGAAAATCAAACGCGATTATCCTGAGCATGACATTGATGTGGTCATCCCAATTCCGGACACGAGCCGCAGCGCCGCCTTGCAGTTGTCCTATGATCTGGGTGTGGTCTACCGCGAAGGCTTTATCAAGAACCGTTATATCGGCCGTACCTTCATCATGCCCGGCCAGACCATGCGTAAGAAATCTGTGCGCCAGAAGCTGAATGCGATCGACCTCGAATTCCGTGGCAAAAACGTGCTGCTGGTTGACGACTCCATCGTACGTGGCACCACTTCACAGCAGATCGTGCAGATGGCACGTGATGCCGGTGCTAAAAAAGTCTACCTGGCTTCTGCCGCGCCGCCGGTGCGTTTCCCGAACGTTTACGGTATCGATATGCCTTCCTGCAATGAGTTTGTTGCACACGACCGTAATGTCGAAGAGATTGCCAAAGAGCTTGGCGTTGACTGGCTGATTTATCAGGACCTGCCGGACCTGGTCGCGGCTATCAACAAGAAAAGCGACGTGGAACGCTTTGATACGTCTTGCTTTGACGGTAATTACATTACCGGCGACATCGATGAAAACTATCTGTATTACATCGACGCGCTGCGCAATGATGCCAATAAGCAATCGAAAGAAAAGGGTAACGCAGTCATTGAATTGCATAACAACGCTTAATGCGGCATGTAGCTTGCTTTGATGCGTTTTGCTGTTTAGTCACAATTCTTATATAATCCCGTCGATTATGCGCCAGTATTTACCTAAAGAAATTGATCCGTTTCGTTTTGCCAACACCGGGCGGGAACTGAATGGCGAAGTAGATCTGGCCGATCTAACGCGTCTGGCAGAGTCATTACGTCATACCGATGGTGTGGTTAAAGTCTGGATGCGGTTTGATATCGATGATACCGGCACACCTTTTATGGAAGGCCGTTTTGAAACGACTCTGTCATTGACTTGTGAGCGTTGTTTGCAGGAAATGACTTTGCCAATGGATATTGACAGCCTGTTAGGTCTGGTTCGTCACGAGAAGCTGGCTGAGAAACTGTCTGATCAATACGAACCCTGGGTGGTTGAAGACTCAGAACTGACTGATCCGGTATCAGTGGTTGAAGACGAATTGATTCTGGCACTGCCCCTGGTGCCAAAGCATGAGGAAAACTGTTTGCCGCAAGAGGCACTGTTTTCAGGGGATGAAGATAGCGAGGAGGAAGAGGTGAAACCGAATTCTCCGTTTTCAGTGTTGTCATCGCTGAAAACAAAAAAGTGATTTGAATTTAATTTAGGGTTAGGAGTTTTACTAATGGCTGTTCAACAAAACAAAAAGAGTGCTTCACGTCGTGGCATGCGCCGCTCACACGATTCGCTGAAAGGTTCAACGCTGTCTGTCGACGCAACCACTGGTGAACTGCACCGCCGTCACCACGTTTCTGCTGACGGTTACTACCGCGGCCGCAAAGTTGTTGCAGATAAGAGCGAATAAGGCCTGGATAGACATTGAGCCTGACGATATCTATTGATGCGATGGGCGGGGATCACGGACCTGAGGTTGTGATCCCCGCTGCGTTATCAGCACTGAAAAAACATCCCGAGGTGAATTTCATCCTCGTCGGTGACAAAGACACCCTCACTTACCATCTGCTGCAACATAATGTGCAGGACGATCCTCGCATGCAGGTGCTTCATGCCTCGCAGAAGGTCGAAATGGATGACCTGCCCTCGCAGGCGCTCCGTGGTAAAAAAGACTCTTCGATGCGGGTGGCAATTAACCTGGTCAAAGAGGGTAAGGCTACGGCCTGTGTCAGTGCCGGTAACACCGGGGCATTGATGGCAACAGCACGGTTTGTGCTAAAAACCCTGCCTGGTATTGAGCGTCCAGCCATTGTTTCGGCCTTGCCGACAATGACTGGCCATACCTATGTTCTGGATTTGGGCGCCAATGTTGACTCCAGTGCAGCGCATCTGGTGCAGTTTGCCGTGATGGGCTCGGTTCTGGCCGAACTGGTTGATGGCAAACCCAATCCGACGGTGGGGCTGCTCAACATTGGCTCAGAAGAGATCAAGGGCAACGAACGGGTTAAAGAAGCGTCTCGTCTGCTGGAACAGACTGATCTCAACTACCAGGGCTATATTGAAGGTGATGGCCTCTATCACGGTGAGGTCGATGTCCTGGTCTGTGATGGTTTTGTCGGTAACGTCGCGCTGAAAGCGAGTGAGGGCGTGGCGCATATGATTCGTCATTACCTGCGTGAAGCCTTCACCCGTAACTGGCTTACCAAACTGGCGGCGATTATTGCTTCGCCAGTACTGAAACAGTTCCGCCGTGATCTGGACCCACGGGCTTTTAATGGTGCCAACCTGATCGGTTTGCAAGGCATTGTGATTAAAAGTCATGGTGGCGCAGATGCTTTTGCCTTTTCTAACGCGATTGATATTGCGATCATTGAAGCCAAAAAAGATGTGCCTAAAAATATCAGCAAGCATCTTGATGTGCTGCTGGAGGGGCAGGTTCTGTGATTTACTCTCGTATCGCCGGCACCGGCAGTTATCTGCCTGAAAAGGTGCTGACCAATCACGATTTGGAAAAGATGGTTGATACCAGTGATCAATGGATCACAGAGCGTACTGGTATCAAAAAACGCCACATCGTGGCAGATGATGAGACGACGACTGATCTGGCTTATCAGGCTGCGCTCAAAGCGATGGATGCAGCTGGCATTACTAAAAACGATATCGATCTGATTATCGTTGCGACCACCACACCCACACGGATCTTTCCGAGCACGGCTTCCCTGCTGCAGGAAAAACTGGGTATCGGTGGCTGTCCTGCTTTTGATATCCAGGCTGTCTGTACCGGTTTTGTTTATGCACTGACTGTCGCAGATAAGTTCATCAAAGCCGGCGGCGTGAAAAACGTCCTGGTTATCGGCGCTGAATCCTTTTCCCGTATCGTTGACTGGACCGACCGCAACACTTGCGTACTGTTCGGTGATGGTGCCGGTGCTGTCGTATTACAGGCCTCAGAGCAGCCGGGCATTCTTTCCACGCATATCCATTCTGATGGTAACTTCAATCAGCTCTTGCATGTGCCTACAGGTCCGGGGTCCCATGACTTCAAGGACGACACTGCCTACGTCGACATGCAGGGCAATGAAGTCTTCAAAGTCGCAGTTAAGACGCTCAGCAGCATTGTTGATGAGACGCTGGAAGCCAATAGCATGGATAAAAAAGATGTGGATTGGTTGATTCCCCATCAAGCCAATATCCGTATTATTGCTGCGACTGCACGCAAGCTGAATATGTCGATGGACAATGTTGTAGTCACGGTGGATGAACATGGCAACACCTCGGCAGCCTCAATCCCGCTGGCGCTTGATGTGGCAGTGCGTGATGGCCGAATCAAGCGTGGCGAGACTTTATTATTCGAAGCTTTTGGTGGCGGATTCACCTGGGGCTCAGCACTCATTCAATACTGATCATTCAGAGGGTTTTTGATGAAATCAGCATTCGTTTTTCCCGGTCAGGGCTCACAATCAGTCGGCATGCTGTCCGAGCTTGCCGCTGAATATAACCTGGTTGGCGAGACTTTCAAGCAAGCTTCAGATGCACTGGGCTATGATCTTTGGCAACTGATTCAGGACGGGCCGGAAGAACAATTAAACCAGACCGATCGTACCCAGCCAGCGATGTTAACCGCTGGTGTGGCGGTGTGGCGTGTCTGGCAATCATTGTCTGACATTAAACCTGCCTATTTTGCCGGTCACAGCCTGGGTGAATACACTGCGCTGGTTGCCTCGGATGCTATTGATTTTGCGGATGCTGTCAAACTTGTCGAAAAACGCGGTCAGTTCATGCAACAGGCGGTGCCGGTTGGTGAAGGTGCGATGGCTGCCATTCTGGGTCTGGAAGATGATGTTGTTCGTGCGTTGTGTGTCGAAGCTGCAGCGCAGGGCGTGGTTGAAGCAGTCAATTTCAACTCACCGGGTCAGGTCGTCATCGCCGGCAGCACACCAGCAGTTAAAGCGGCCATAGCGTTAGCCACTGAAAAAGGGGCCAAGCGAGCGCTGCAATTGCCTGTCAGCGTACCATCGCATTGTGAACTGATGAAACCGGCTGCAGAGCAACTGGCAGCTGAGCTGGACAATATTGACCTGCGCATGCCGACAACCCCTGTTATTCATAATGCCAGCGTTACTGCAGCAAAGGACATATCAGAGCTCAAGCAGTTGTTGGCTCAGCAGCTTCACAGCCCGGTACGCTGGGTTGAGACGATTCAATTGTTTGCAGGGCAGGGTGTCGACACCGTGGTTGAAAGCGGTCCGGGCAAAGTACTCGCTGGCCTTAACAAACGTATTGATAAGAGCCTGAATGCGCTGTCGGTGTTTGATCCAGCCACACTGGAAAAATTACAACAAGCTTTGGGAGAAGGATGATGAGCCTGGAAGGTAAAGTCGCGCTGGTTACCGGCGCTACCCGTGGTATCGGTCGTGCAATTGCACTGAGTCTGGGTGAGCAGGGGGCCACAGTAATAGGCACGGCAACATCCAATAACGGTGCCGAAACTATCAGCAGCTTTCTCAAGGAAGCTGGCATTAATGGTAAAGGCGTTGTACTTAACGTCACCGATGCTGATGCGATTGAATCAGTGGTCTCTGCGATTGAAACAGAGTTTGGCGCGCCTGATATCCTGGTCAATAACGCCGGTATTACCCGCGATAACCTGCTGATGCGGATGAAGGATGACGAGTGGGATGACATCATCAACACCAACCTGACTCCGATCTTCAAACTCAGCAAGCGCTGCCTGCGCGCGATGACCAAAGCCCGTTGGGGCAGAATCATCACCATCACTTCAGTCGTTGGGGCGATGGGTAATGCCGGGCAAGCTAATTATGCTGCTGCTAAAGCCGGTGTTATCGGTTTCAGTAAATCGCTGGCTCGTGAAGTCGGTGCCCGCGGCATTACTGTGAATTCCGTTGCGCCCGGTTTCATTGACACCGATATGACCAGTGGTCTGGCCGAAGCACACAAAACCGCACTGCTGGAACAGGTGCCGGTTAAACGTCTGGGTGAACCGGAAGAAATTGCCGCGGCGGTGACGTTCCTTGCCAGTCCCAGCGCCGCTTACATTACAGGTGAAACCCTGCATGTAAACGGCGGTATGTATATGAGTTAATCAGCGCTAAGCGATTGACAGCACTGATTTTTGTTAACGAGGCAAACGCGTCTGCCGGCGTTTAGCTTGTCTCCATGGTGCTGGCACTATAAAATGCCTGCACATTGTTTGATGTATTAACCACCAAAGGAAACATTAGTTATGAGTGATATCGAAGCTCGCGTAAGAGAAATCGTTGTTGAGCAGCTGGGCGTGAACGCAGATGAAGTCACTGCTGACGCTTCATTTATCGACGACCTGGGCGCTGACTCTCTGGACACAGTAGAACTGGTTATGGCTCTGGAAGAAGCATTCGAATGTGAAATCCCAGACGAAGAAGCTGAGAAAATCACCACAGTTAAAGAAGCTGTTGCATATATTAACGCTCACCAGTCTTAATATAGCTGACCGCTTGAAGATAGCCGTCTAGTGTGTTCGCACGCTAGGCGGCTATGTTGTGTATAGCAGTGCTCTATCAAGATAATGTTGTTGCGTATCTTATTACAGGTTCTGTGCTAATCCAGTTTGTTAGCAGTATCAGTCACTTGAGCCGACAATCTTATCTTGAGTGAGTATGGGTTTTAAGGGGTAATCCTGATGTCTAAAAGACGTGTTGTGGTGACTGGTCTGGGTGCCGTCACTCCTGTTGGCCTGACAGTCAAAGAAAGCTGGGAAAATATCGTTGCCGGTAAAAGCGGTGTCGCACCACTGACTTTGTTTGATGTGTCGGATTTCAGCGTCCGTTTCGGTGCCAACGTCAAAAACTTTGATGTCACCACGGTCATTCCCAAGAAAGATGCCAAGAAAATGGATACATTTATTCATTATGGTATCGCCGCTGCCAAAGAAGCCATTGAAGATTCCGGCCTGGAAGTCACAGAAGACAATGCGGAACGTATTGGTGTGGTTATCGGTTCAGGTATCGGTGGTTTGCCCGGTATTGAAGCGGGTTATGACAACTATCTGAGCGGAGGCCCACGCAAGATTTCCCCGTTCTTTGTGCCCAGTAACATCATCAACATGATCTCCGGTAACCTGTCGATCATGTACGGCATGAAAGGCCCTAATACGGCGATTGTCACGGCCTGTTCTACCGGGACTCACTGTATTTCTGCTGCTGGACGCATGATTCAGTATGGTGAAGCCGATGTCATGATCGCCGGTGGCGCCGAAATGGCGACTTCCAAAACGGGTCTGGGTGGTTTTGCTGCTGCCCGCGCTTTGTCTACCCGTAACGATGATCCAGAAGCAGCCAGCCGCCCATGGGACAAAGACCGTGATGGTTTTGTACTGGGTGATGGAGCCGGTGTATTGGTACTGGAAGAGTACGAGCATGCAGTCCAACGCGGTGCGACTATCTATGCTGAACTCATCGGTTCAGGTATGAGCAGTGATGCCTACCATATGACTATGCCGTCGCAAGGTGGTGAAGGTGCAGCCCGTTGCATGAAAAATGCGATGAAAGATGCCGGCCTGAATCCAGACGAAATTGATTACATCAATGCGCATGGTACTTCGACGCCGGCGGGTGACGTCGCTGAAACCATGGCTATCAAGCAGGCGCTTGGTGATGCTGCGGCCAAAACTGCTGTCAGCTCGACTAAATCCATGATTGGGCATTTGTTAGGTGCAGCAGGCGGTGTCGAGGCTGTTTTTAGTGTGCTTTCAATTCGCGATCAAGTCGCACCGCCCACCATCAATCTGGATACCCCTGACGAAGCATGCGATCTCGATTATGTCCCGCATACAGCGAGACAAATGCCGATTAATGTCGCCATGTCGAACTCATTTGGTTTCGGTGGCACCAACGGTACCGTTATCTTCAAGAAAATGAACTGAGCTCCTGAGTAGCGTTCAGTGATTCTGATAAACGGCCAACCCGATAACAGAATCCCAGTGACAGACCGTGGCCTGCAATATGGCGACGGTCTGTTTGAGACGCTGGCTTTTCGTCAGGGCAAGCTTGAGTTCCTCAACGCCCATCTGCAGCGCCTGATGCGAGGCTGTGAACGCTTAAGTATTGCTTTTAGCGACAGAGACAAGCTCGAGGTCGAACTGGCCACACTCTGTGCCCAGACTGCCGAAGATAGCGTGATTAAAATCATGATCACCCGCGGCAGCGGTGGTCGGGGCTACAAAGCCCCGGTTGAAGCGGAACCGCTTCGTATCATTTCTTCTCATCCCATGCCGAATTATCCCGAAAGCTGTGAGCAGGGCATCACTGTCCGCCTGTGCGAGCATCGTCTGGGAATCAATCCCGCGCTTGCCGGGATCAAACATCTTAACCGTCTTGAGCAGGTACTGGCCCGCAGCGAGTGGGATGATGACAATATCCGTGAAGGCCTGATGCTGGATATCAACGACAAGCTGGTTGAAGGCACGATGAGTAACCTGTTTCTGATTCAAAACGGGCGGTTAATAACGCCTGCTATCGATGAAAATGGCATTGTCGGTATTATGCGCGCTGAAGTCATTAAGCTGGCTCGCAGCCTTGATATTCCGGTGACTGAAAAAGCCCTGACCCTCACTGATCTACAACAGGCGGATGAAGTCTTTCTGACCAATAGCATTATTGAAATCTGGCCGGTGACACGTCTTCTAAACCCGGAACAGCAATGGTCTCACGGTATGCTGACTCATCGTCTTCAATCCGAGCTGAAACAAGCCCAACGTTAATATGAAAAAGACTCTGTTATTAAAAGTGTTGTTGCCCGCGGCCATTGTCGCAGCAACCTGCACCTTTTTTGCACTCCAGTATCAGCGTTTTCTCACTGAACCATTGGCGCTCGATAATGATATGAGTTATACCGTTGAACCCGGCACTAACCTGAGAAGTATCAGTGAGGACCTGAAGCAATTGGGGCTGACTGATTTACCACCTGTGTATTTGCAGATTTACGGTCGTCTCACCAATCAGGCACATAAAATTAAAGCCGGTGAGTACAAAATTGAAGCAGAAACCACGCTACCTGCGTTTCTGGATAAGCTGGTGTCAGGTAAAGTTGTGATGAATGCCTTCACCATCATAGAAGGCATGACAGCCCGGGAGATGATCACGACGCTGCATGCACATCCCAAGATTGTGAAAACGCTGGATACCGATAGCCTGGATAAGGTCATGGCAGAACTGGGCGCGCCGGATAAGAATGGTGAAGGCTGGTTCCTGCCGGAAACCTATCACTTTCCCTCAGGTACCACTGATATCGCCTTTCTTCGTCGTGCCTATCAGCAAATGCAGGACAGCCTGGAACAGGCGTGGCAGGCGCGTGCTGAAAATCTGCCTTATGAGACGCCCTATGAAGCCCTGATAATGGCCTCTATCATTGAAAAAGAAACAGGTATTGCTGAGGAAAGGCCACAAATTGCCGGTGTGTTTGTGCGCCGATTACAGAAAGGCATGCGGCTGCAAACCGACCCGACGGTGATTTATGGTCTGGGGGAAAAGTTTGATGGTAATCTGCGAAGAAAAGATTTACGCAGTGATACCCCGTATAACACATACACGCGCGGTGGACTGCCACCGTCACCCATTTGTCTGCCCAGCGTCGAATCCATCCAGGCGGCGTTAAATCCCGCGGATGGTGATAGTCTGTATTTTGTCGCTACGGGGGAAGAGGGGCGGCATAAATTCTCTGCGACTTTAAAAGAACATAACCGGGCAGTCAGACGTTACCAACTCAAATAAATATGAACGGCAAATTCATCAGTATTGAAGGTATTGAGGGCGCAGGCAAGTCGACCCAGATCAGCTTTATCCGCGACTTCTTGGAAGCGCACGGTAAGCGCGTTGTTGTCAGCCGTGAACCCGGCGGTACAGAACTGGGAGAGCAGATCCGAGCGCTACTACTGGCTCCGCGTCAAGCCGGTATGAGTGAGGATGCCGAATTACTTCTCATGTTTGCCGCCAGGGCAGAACATATTCATCAGGTGATCAAACCTGCCCTGGAAAGAGGCGACTGGGTCTTGTGTGACCGTTTTGTCGATGCCACCTTCGCCTATCAGGGCGGTGGCCGCGGTATCGACCGTAATCGGATAGAAACTATCTCTGACTGGACGCTCAAAGGCATAGAGACTGATCTGACGCTGTTATTCGATTTACCTGTTGCTGTAGGTCAATCTCGAGTCATTAAAAGACAGCAGGAGAAAGATCGTTTTGAGCAGGAAAAGACAGCTTTCTTTGAAAAAATCCGTGACTGTTACCTTCAGCGCGCCAAAGCGGAACCACAGCGTATCAAATGCATTGATGCCAGCCGGGATATTGAATCCATTCAGTCCCAGCTCGCCCGGATTCTGACGGAGTTGCTGTCAGCATGACCGACCCGGTTGATTACAGCTGGCATCAGCAACCCTGGCAACAGATACAGACCATGCAGCAGCAGGGCAGAGTGCCCCATGCGCTGTTGCTTTCAGGCATTGCGGGTGTCGGCAAACGGGCTTTTGCCGACAAACTGGTAGCCAGTCTGCTCTGTAAACAGCCTCATAGCGACTTTCATGCCTGTGGCAACTGCCACAGCTGTCAGTTACTTGCTGCAGGCTCGCATCCAGACCATAAGGAAGTCAGCCCCGAAGAAGCCGGCAAACAAATCAAGGTCGATCAAATCCGTGACTTGAAGCAGAGCCAGACTCTGATGCCAAAGGTGTCTAAAGGCAAGACGGTCTTGATTACGGCGGCGGATCAGATGAATATCTCTGCTTTCAATAGTTTGCTGAAATTACTGGAAGAACCTCAGCCAGAATCCGTGTTGATTCTGCTATCAGAAAACAGTCAGCAACTCCCGATAACCATTAAGAGTCGCTGCCAGACGCTAGTGATCCCAACACCGGATACTGAGCAGTCCCTGGCCTGGCTGCAGCACACCGATATGCAGTTTACACCGGAGGAGTGGCTCTCCCTGTTAAAACTCACTCAGGGCGCGCCGCTGGCTGCAATGGCACTGGGAGAAACCGGGTTACAGCAAAGCCGGCAGGTCACCCAGGATATTGCCCTGTTAATGCAGGCCAAAGCCAACCCGGTACAAATGGCAGCAGACTGGCAGCAATTTAATTTGAAATCCGTGCTGTATCAGATTCAAAATATGATGCAGATTAAAATCAGCAGCCTGCTGCTGGAAGAGGCCACAGTACCTGAGGTGATCCTACGCCAGTACTGGGCTATCATGGATTGCATCAGTGACACAATAAAGTTAATATCGTCTCAAAATAATCTGAACAAGATATTGTTAATAGAGGAATTTATGGTCACGGTTATGCAGCACGCTAACCAGATCCATCAGCTCAAGGAAACCCACAGGTAACAGCTATGGCAATGAATCCACGCAAGGGCATTCTGTCACTGAAAATCACTGATCAGAATATGCTCTATCATTCATACATGCCGTTTCTGAAAAATGGCGGCCTGTTTATTCCAACTAACAAGAGTTATCAGATCGGTGAGGAAGTATTTATCCTTTTAACCCTGATGGATGAGGCCGAAAAGCTGCCTGTGGCCGGCAATATTGTCTGGATCACGCCCCGCGGTGCTCAGGGTAACCAGGCGGCCGGTATCGGTGTCCATTTCAGTGATATCGACGGTGGTGCCTCTCTGGTTCGAGGTAAAATTGAAAACTATCTGGTGGACAAACTGAAGTCAGACAAAGCCACCTACACCATGTAACGCTTGACGTTATTCAGCAAAATTTAAAAAATTCTTATGTATATTGACTCTCATTGTCACCTCAATATGCTGGCTGATGAGCCGGGCGGTATTGACGCCATGGTCAGCGAAGCCAGCGATAACGGTATTGAACACATTCTCTGCATTGCGATTGATAAAGCCAGCTGCGCAGAAGTGAAATCAATTGCAGACAGCTTCCCGCAAGTCACTGCCAGTGTCGGCATTCATCCTAATGTCGATGAGCAGGAGCAATTCACTGTTGAGGAACTGGTCGCACAGGCGGCCCATCCCAAGGTGATTGCCATCGGCGAGACCGGCCTCGATTATTTCCGTAGTGAAGGCGATCTGGAATGGCAGCGAGATCGTTTCCGGGTCCATATTGAAGCCGCAAGGCAAACCCAGAAACCCCTGATTATTCACACCCGTGAAGCGCGCGAAGATACGATGCACATTCTCGAGAAAGAGGACGCTGAAAAAGCCGGCGGCATCATTCATTGTTTCACCGAGAACTGGGAAACCGCTAAACGCGCTCTCGACATCGGCTTCTATATTTCCCTGTCAGGTATCGTGACTTTCAAAAGTGCGAGAGAACTGCAGGACGTGGCTAAGAAGCTGCCGTTGGACCGGATTCTGATTGAAACCGATTCGCCCTATCTTGCCCCAGTGCCTCATCGTGGCAAAACCAATAAACCGGTTTTCGTCAAACATGTGGCTGAGTTTCTGGCTGAGCTGCGTGGCGACACAGTTGAAAATATTGCCGCAACCACGACGGCCAATTTCCAGCGATTGTTTCCTTCTACGGTTCAGTAATCATGCCGCTAAAACGCCTGCTGGGACTATGGCTGCTGACACTCAGCTTGTTTTTTCTGCCTGCCTGCGGCGACAGTGGACAGTCATCGCTTCGAGGTCTTGCTGAGGATGCAGTCATTCTGGCTTTCGGTGACAGCCTGACATATGGCACCGGCGCTGATCACCAGACAGAAAGTTATCCAGCAGTACTCTCAGCATTGAGTGGCCGTACTGTGATCAATGCCGGTGTTCCCGGTGAGATCAGCCGTGAAGGTCTGGCCAGAATTGAAGCGCTGCTGGAACAGCATCAACCCCAACTGGTTTTACTCTGCCACGGCGGCAACGACTTAATCCGCAAGCTAAGTGAAGCAGAGCTGAAGCAGAACCTGACCCAGATGATTCAAGTTATCCGGGCGCAGGGCGCGGAGGTGGTGATGTTGTCCGTTCCCAAACCGGGACTGTTTCTGAAAGCTGCGCCCGTTTATCAGCAAGTGGCTGAGTCATTGCAGGTGCCACTGGAGAACAACATTATTCCGGATATTGAGTCCGACTCTTCGCTCAAATCAGACCCGATTCATCCCAATAAGGCGGGTTACTTCGAGCTGGGGGAAGCGGTGTATGAGTTTCTCAGTAAGCAGGGAGCATTCTAGAGGCTTCGCTCAGAAAGACCTGCGCTGGATAACTCATCAATAATGATGACCTGATTGCGACCTGCTCCTTTAGCCTCATAGAGCGCAGTGTCAGCTTGTTTAACCAGATCTGACATCTGCAGGTGCGACTTGGGTGTTCTCACCAAAGCGCCGAAGCTGGCCGTAATATGGATTTGTTCATTATCAACCTGAATTGGGCTGTCAGCTATTTTTTTTCTGACGCGCTCGAGTAATTGCTCCGCCTCAGCAGCGATGCTGATTTCGGCGATCAACATAAATTCCTCACCACCATAACGACAGACCACGTCATAGGGTCTGAGCGTCTTTTTCAGGATGCCTGCGGCTTCTCTGAGTACTTTATCCCCGACCTGATGGCCGAAGTTGTCATTAATTGATTTGAAATGGTCAATATCGACCATGGCGATGCAAATATTCTGGTCTTTGCGAATACAGCGCTCTAGTTCCACCTCGAAACTCGCGTTACCAGCACGACGGTTCAACACCCCGGTTAATTCATCATAATAGGCAAGCTTTTCCAGCATTTCGTTGGACTGCTTGAGTTTTTCCTGAATATCAATGATTCGTTTGGCAACAGAATATTTGGCATTGACCAGATGCCCGTCCATAGGCTTGGTGATGTAGTCGTCTGCACCGTAATCCAGGGCTTCGATTATCTGTTCCTGTCCATCATTGGCCGAGATCATAATGATATAGGGCTGATATTCCTGCTGGGTTGTACGTAACAGGCTAATAATTTCTACCCCTGTCATGCCCGGCATATTCCAGTCCATGAAAATGAGATTGGGTAGGGCGTTGCCCTGCAGAATTTCCATTGCTGTCGTGCCATTGTCAGCAAGCAGAATTTCGCAGTCTTTGTTTTTGAGCAGGCCAGCCAGAAGTAGTCTGCTACTCGGGTCATCATCAGCAATTAATACTTTCATCAGAGCTCACTCGATATCTCTTGCATACACTAATTTTCATTTGTCATTTTCAACGCTTTGAATTCTGAAATCTCGACAGAAAGATCAGCCCAGGCTTTGTTGATTTCATCGCCGAGTTGATGCAGTGATTCGTGATCAGCATTCTGCGCAGCCTTTTCCAGTTCACACGCAACCTCAGCCATCAGTTCTGCGCCGATAGCGGCGGCACCGCCACGCATTTTGTGTGCCTGTTGCCTGACGGTTTCCATTTGCTCAGTGAGTATCGCAGTTCTGATTTCCTCAATCTGTGATGGCGCACTCTCGACGAACATATCCAGCATATTGTTGAACAATACCTCATCATTGAGTAAGCGTTTCAATGTTGCTTCACTGTCAAATACTTGTCTTTCCGAAGACAGTTTGGGGTGTGATGTATGACTGGGGGGAGGTGAAAGGTTCGACTCCAGACCGCTGTCCCGGGCCATCAACCAAAAGCTCACTTTATCCTCGAGATCCTGGGGTGAAATAGGCTTAGTCAGGTAATCATTCATTCCCGCATTAAGACAGTCTTCTCTGTCACCGGTCATGGCACTTGCAGTCATGGCGATTACCGGGATTTTTGATTTGTCTTGACCCGCTTCTCCCTGGCGTACTCTCGCTGTTGCGGTAAAACCATCCATGACCGGCATCTGGCAATCCATCAGCACCAGACTAATATCATGATTCTCAGAGAGAATGCGCAGGGCCTCCTGACCATCGCTGGCTGTTTTGATAGCAAAGCCATAGTGTTCAAGAATGCCAGCGGCGACTTTCTGATTGATTTCATTATCGTCCACTATCAGCAGTGGATGATGGTTGAGCGAGCGGAGTAATTGCGCCTGTGCCTGTCCGCTTGAGTCTGCATCAGCCTGTTTATCCGGCAAGCTCAAAGCCCGGCCAGAGAGTGATGCCAGCGCCGCAGCAAGTTGTGCGGGTTGTATCGGACGATAGATGACTTCGAGCTGTTTTTGAGCCAGCACCATATCCTGTTGCTGACGTTGCTTAAGGCTCAGGGTCAGGATGAAGCCTTCATGAGCGTTTATAGTCGCATTCTCTGTGTCTGACAGCGCGATGGCCGCATTTGAGTCACTAATAACAATATCGGCTTCATCATCAGCATCCACATCCAGAATCACATTGGCCTGCCACTGCTTTAACAGTTTGCACAGTGCCTTTTTTACTTCATCGGATTGCTGAGATACCAGAACGCTGAGTCCACTCAGGTCGATCATCTGTGACAGGCGGAGCTCATGTTCCTGGTCTCGTTGTAACTTGAGCGAAAAATGGAACGTGCTGCCCTTATTTTTTTCACTCTCTACGTGGCAAGCGCCATCCATTAGCAGACAGAGGTTTGAAACGATGGATAGCCCTAAACCAGTCCCCCCATAACGACGGGTAGTGGAGACATCTTCCTGTGAAAACGCTTTGAACAAGTTTTGAAGTTTATCTTTATCTATGCCGATCCCGGTATCGGTGATTTCAGTGCTGAGTATGACCTGCTGCTGATCGTCAGATAAGCCTGTGCTGGCTTTAATGAGAATATGACCATGGTCGGTGAATTTTATGGCATTGGAAATCAGGTTGTTCAGAATTTGCCTGAGTCTGAGGCTGTCCCCGATAACCATGGGATGATTGATTTCTGCCACATCCAGCACCACTTCCACATTCTTGTCCATGGCACGAACAGCCATAGAATTGGCAGCCTGGCTGAAATTATCAATCAGATTCATTGAACGGTTATCAAACTCAAGCTTGCCTGCTTCGATCTTGGATAAATCCAGAAGATCGTTAATCAGCATTGAGAGTGATTTGGCACTCTGAGTCGCCATATCCAAATAATTTTTCTGTTTTGTTGACAGTGGCTCACGGCGAAGCAGGTTGTGCATGCCGATGATACCATTCAGCGGTGTTCTGATTTCGTGACTGACATTGGCAACAAAACTTGACTTGACCAGGCTGGCGCTCTCAGCCGCATCTTTAGCCTGCCTAAGCTCACGTGTGCGTTGCAGCACTTTTTCTTCCAATGAGGTGTTAAGCAACTCCAGTTGTTCTTTGTCACGAAGCTGCTGAGTGACATCTCTGATAATCACTGAGGCGCCGAGCATCTCGCTGCCGTTATGGATAGGGGAGACTGAAATAGATAAAGCGAGTTTTGACCCATCGGGCTTGCTTGTTTTGATATCAAAAGCCACAAATTTATTCTGAGCCAGGCAGTCATCAACGGCTTTTGTGATGACGCTAGTTTCTTGATCAGACTTGATTAGCTCATCCAGTGTTTCACCTGAAAGGTCATGATCACGAAGCCTGAGGATGTCGATGGTGGCCGGATTCCATTTCTTTACCAAGCCCTGTTTATCGAGGCTAACGATGGCATCTTTGGTTCCCGTTATCAGTGTCTCGTATTCAGATTCAGCGGCGCTTAAGTTGACGCGGCTCAGCATCATACGTCTGTATATCAGAATAATGACACCGCCCACCAACAGCAGCGCCAGTAGAATGCTGCTGCTGGCTTTGCGCCGATCATTGACCATACTGGTCATGAGAGATTCCGGTGCTGCGGTAATCAATTGAAGCTGGCGGTTCAGATCATCGTTGTTGCCGGTCAACGGCACAGTCGTATCGGCGGTAATTAATTTGGGCGCGCCCTGTTGCAGTGGCTGATAAACAGAGATGTTGTTGTATTTATGCGATAACTGATATTCATCCTGCCAGCCAGAAGCCTTATCGCTAGTCTCGAATTTGAATGTTTTATCGGCATCAGGATGGGCCAGATAATCAGCGTTTGAGTTAAGTAAATAAAAGCGCAGATCGGTTTGGGTATCAGCGCTGAGTTCACTGAGTAATAAACTGGCATTGTAGTTAATGATGATGATGCCGAAAAAAACCTCATTCTGATCATAAACGGGCGTTGCAACGCGATATGTCGGCCAAAAGGGGTAGTCCAGACGGCCATATTCACGATTCAGGTTGATGTCAGAAATATAGACACCATCGCGGCTCAGTTTGGCACTGTGTCGGTAATATGAACGCTCAGATTTTGACTGCAGCCTGTTTTCCGGTACTTTTTGAATAGACCCGATGCCATGCTTTCTCTCGACCCTGACGATTTCTCTGCCATCGTTTTGTTTGCCGATATAGCGAATCTGAGCAATGTGGGGTTTGCTGCTCATGTAGGCATAAAAAATCTGGGATAACCTGTCTTTCCACGTTGTCAGGGTCGAATTTTCCTGAAGGTCCAGCCCGTTATTCTGAGATGCCCTGACTATGCCCTGAATGGGCGGGGTGCCAGCAAGAAAGCGGACGGCTTCAGCATTACCCCTGAAAGTCTCCGTGATAATACTATGCTTGGTATGCAGCTTTTGATTCAGGCTTGAGCTGATTTCGTCTAACACATTGCTACGGTTTTCAAACTCGAAATAGACAAACAGGCCAATCAGCAGCACCAGCAGCAGGGCCAGACTTAATGCCAGAAAACGACCGGGACGGCTGTCGATTGTGAAGAGACGATTAGCTGACATGAAGTGGCGACTTTTCTCTGAGATACTGGTTGAAATGTTCTAAGGCAAGAGGGCGCGAGTAGAGGAAGCCCTGGCCTTGCATACAGCCCAGTTTGCGCAAGGCTTCTTCATGATTAGTTGATTCCACGCCCTCGGCAACGAGCTCAAGGGACATCGAGTGACCCAGGTTAATAATCGTTTTCACAATCTCATAATCATGCTGATTACTCAACATACCTCTTACATAAGACATATCGATTTTAAGCTTGTCTACATCCATGCTGCGAAGATAAGTCAAATTAGAATAGCCTTTGCCAAAATCATCAATCGACAATTTGACTCCCAGGGCACGCAGTTGCTTAAACTTTGCTTGCGTTTTGTCAAAATCGCGGATGAATGAGGTTTCAGTGACTTCAAGTTCCAGCTGCTCAGCCGGAAGACCCGAGCCGTAGAGCACGTTTTCGATCAGATCCACAATGTCATCACTGAGACATTGAACTGCAGAGATATTGACTGATACGGGGACGTTGATACCTTGTTTAAGCCAGCTATTACAAGCACGGCAGGCCTTTTCCATGACGATTTTACCCAATTGAATGATCAGGCCGGTTTCTTCGGCAATGGGAATGAACTCACTGGGACTAATGATTCTGTCTAAGGAATCCCGCAGGCGCACTAATGCTTCACATCCGACAACATGACCTGACTCAAAATGGATTTTTGGTTGGTAATGCACCTCGACCCGATCAGTCTCTACCAGGCTCTGACGCAACAATTCTTCCGTGGAGCGCCGCTGCAGCAGGCTTCTTTCAAGCTCTTGAGTAAATATTTTATAACGATCACCCCCTTCGAATTTGGCACGGTACAGCGCTGCGTCTGCCTGTTGCATGATGGTGTCGGGGTCGTAAGAACGATTTTTGTGAATCACACTGACGCCGACACTCACAGAGAGTGAAAATTGATCATCACCGGGCACATACAAAGGTTGATGTAATAATTTCATAAACTCTTCAAGTTGCTGTTCCAGATTGGACTCATTGATATCGCCTCTCAGGATCAGCATAAACTCATCAGCGCCCAGCCTGCCAACACTGTGTATTGGCTCATAATGCTCAAACAAACGTCGGGCCAGTGACCGGAGTACCGCATCACCGGTTTTGTTGCCATGCGCATCGTTGAAAGATTTGAAGTGATCCACATCAAGAACGGCCAATGCCATTGTGATGTTGGACACGCGAACGGCTTCTGCAGCGAGTTGTAACTTCTCGCGAATAAACAGTCTGTTTGGAATGTCCGTCAAGGGGTCGTAACTGGCTGCCTGATTTCGTAACAGGCTGAGATTTATAGACTCACTCACATCATGCATTACAGCAACTGCACCCACGATATAGCCTTTAGGGTCGCGTAATGGCGATGATGACTGCTCAATTAATGAGAGACGCCCATCTCTGGCCACAAGTTGAGTGTTCAGCGGCATCGATGTCGCACGCTGTTGACGGAGCGTAATTCTTATGGGGTTTTCTGAGTTGGTTTTGCTGTCAGGGTCACGTAGCTGCATGATGACTTCAATCGCTTGACCCATCGCGTCTGCTTCTCGCCAGCCCGTCATCAACTCCGCTTTCGGATTGATAAATGTGACCAGCCCCTGTTGATCTGTCGCAATCACCCCTTCAGAGACCGATCTTAAAATGACGTTGAGATGCTCGCGTTGTTGATGGAGCGAGCGCTCAACCTCTTTTTGCAATGTGATATCACTGATGGTGAGCAAATAGCCACCGCGGTAATCATTGTAATTTGTCTGAGACCATCGTAAAACGTAATGTCTCACAGCCCCGTCAAACAGCGCTATCGCTGTCGTCAGATGATAAGACCCGGTGGCATCCGGACCACATTGAAGCATGCTCTCTATAACCTCTGCGGGCAGTATCATAGAGAGGGGTTGATGAAGAAGTTTGGGGGCGGTGACCCCAAACCAGCGGCCTGCATTATCGTTGGAAAATAAGTTATGCCAGTCATCGGTCCAGTATGAGATTAATTCTGGTACCTGGCTGACCAGCTGTAACACCTCATATTTGGCTTGCGCCAACTTCTTGGCTTGCTGCCGAATCAATAAAAGGTTTCGAACGCGCAGGTAACACACTTTGTGTTGAATGGGTTTGTGAATGAAATCAATGGCACCGAGGTTCAAAGAGGTGACCTCGTTATTCAGCTCTGTGTGCGCTGTTACGAAGATAATGCCAATATCCCGTGTGACAGGATTCTGTCTGAGCTGACTGCAGACCTCAAAGCCATTAATGCCTGGCATCTCTATATCCAGGATGATGACGTCCGGTAGCAATTCGTGGGTGAGTTCAAGCGCATCCTGACCGGTATTGACGGTATGAACCTCGCCAAGTGGCTCAAGTACCTGACTGAGCTCAAGCAAGGACGACGGGTCGTCATCCACCAGCAAAATTTTGTTAGATTGAACCTGAAGTTCACAATCCATCGTAAACATGGCTAATCTTTTTCCTTGTTCAACCGCACTGTCTCCAAGCTATGTTTACGCTCAACAGGCTATTAATGCAAGTAAAGGGGCGCAAGATTAGGAACTTCACTTACAGCAACAGGTCATTAATACACTCTTTCATAGAGGTGACTATTTTGTGACAAACTTATCGTTGTTAGGTTTAATTTTGACCTATTTTTTTTCATCCCCGGCTTTTTCATTTGACGGGGAAATGAACCTGGAGCAGGACTGCTACAATGAGTGGAAGTCACGTGCCTGGGTCATTGGAGAGGACCAGACACCAGCACATCAAGTACCCAGGTTTTCAGCCGGTATAAAAAAAGTCTGCTCAATCCGCAGTCGCTTGTATGAGAATGATCCCAGTGTGTCACCCTATATTCAGGCGCGTTTGCCCGAACTTGCTCCCTATCTATTTTCGGGAGATGACGCCGCGATAGAGCAGCTAATCATGAAACTTAGACAACGCCGCCCCGGGCCTGCTTACTCCGGCGCTTTTATGCGCGACTAAATCGCATCTGACTGATTTTACGACTAATATCATCAATGCCTACTGGCTTAGCGACATAATCATCCATACCGGCTTCTTTGCAGGCTGTTTTGTGGCTGGTGCTGGCGTTAGCCGTTAAGGCGACTATCCAGGGGCCGTTTTCATCCTGCTGATGGGCCCGAATCAATTTGGTCGCCTCAATGCCATCCATCACCGGCATTTCCCAATCCATGAAGATCAGGTCATAGTGGCTGAGTTTGAACTTGTTGACAGCCTCCAGGCCATTCTCAGCAACCTCAGCAGCATAGCCAATTTTATTCAACATCATTACCAGCATATTCTGGTTCATGGGCAGATCATCAACCACCAGGATTTTTAAGTTTCTATCTGCGTTATTTTGCTCGGGGATATCATGATGTTCCGGTGGCGCGTCTGTTAGTCTCAATGGCAGGCTGAGGGTAAATTTGCTGCCATGATTTTTCTCACTCTCCACAATCAGATCGCCGCCCATCAGACGTGCAAGATTACGCGAGATAGCGAGTCCGAGACCGGTGCCCCCATACTTTCTGGTTGTGCTCATGTCGCCTTGCGAAAAGCGTTTAAACAAACGGTTTATCTCAGTTTCTGTCAGGCCGATACCAGTGTCAGCAACTTTGATGTTGAGATAGTCGCCCTCTGTCTCTCTGACTCTCTCAATTGCAATATCAATCTGGCCTTCATTGTCAGTGAACTTAACTGCATTTGAGAGCAGATTGAGCAGAATTTGCTTTAAGCGGGTTTTATCAGTCTCAATCAGCCGCTGCTCGAGTTGATGTGAGATGGATACCGAGAGATTCTGAGATTTCATCATCGCGTTAGGGCGCACGATATCGATACATTCAGAAACGGCTTTTTGCAGATCAACAGGCTGTGTTTCTATCTCCACTTTTCCTGCTGCGATTTTGGAAAAATCGAGAATATCGCCAATGACTGCAGATAACTGATCTGCGCTACTTTCAATGCCGTCAACCAGCTTGACTTGCTCTGGCTCAAGCGATGTCTTTCTTAGCAGACTGGTCAGTCCCACCACGCCGTTGAGCGGAGAACGGATTTCATGGCTCATGCTGGCCAGAAAAGCGTCTTTAGCCGAATCACTCTCACGGGCGGCACGGTTGCGTGACAGTAATATCTCGCCGCTGACAGCGAAGGCCGTCAGAAAGGTTCCCAGCAGCGCAAAAACAATCGCCTGGAAGTAGGGGAAAGGAGTGAGGTGTTTGACACCCAGTACCCAGCTGCCAGCTTTAAACTCGATTGTTTCCAATGCTGATGGGCGATCAAATACCGACTCATTGCCCCAGAATACTTCTCCCCAGGCACCGAGACCATGGCGGCCCCTGATAGCAAATTCGAATCCATCCTGAGCGATATCATCAAGCCCCGCTTTCTTGAGCAGTACATCAGGTGTGAACAGAACTGAAGCAAGCCCCCAGAAATCGGTAGGGACTTGTCCTTTGTCGTTAATAATGAGTTTTTCTTTGAGTCTGTCAGCCGACGCATTGGGTGAGCGAGCGGCGAAGATAGCTTTTCTGGCTATGATGGCTTCGCCTCCCTGAATCAGGCTGATGGGGCCAGTGATGACCTGTCGATACTCATAGATGGCACGAACGATTTGTTCTCGTCGTGCATCATCTTCAAACAGGTCATAGCCCCGGGCTTTTTGGTTGTTTTTCGATCCCGTGACATAACTGATCACGCCCTGAGGGGCCAGTTGCAGGCTTAATATCCCGTCAACGGACAGATGTAATTCATCAGCAAACCTGGCGAAATGATCAGAGAACTGCTTCTCTTCTGCCGGCACATCCAGATTCAGTGAGGCATAACTGTGAACAAAAGCATTGAGCGCATCCAGGGTGAACAGACGCTCATCCAGTGAACTTTGCAAACTGGAGGCGTACTTTTGCGCAATATTTGCCGCTACCTGTTCCCTTTGTTGCTTTACTTCCTTGAGTTCAAGCGCAGACAGAGTCACTGTCAGCATAAAGCCAAGCAAAATGATGAAAATTGGCGTTCGGTATCTGATGAGCCAATTGCTGATATCACTCACTACGCATTCCTACTAGAACGGAACCAGTATCATAGCCTGTGGCACCTGTTCGATAACACCATCTATCCCAAATTTGTTGTACCAGTATGAGTATTCGATGCCAGCATAAAACTGGTTGGTATGACCGTAAAAATGGCCGATATCCAGCAACAGTTGGGGTTGGCTCAGGATTGATGCTTCCCCGCCTGTGGCTCGCGCAGTTTGCCAATCCAGAAAGCCTTTGAAAAGAAAGCGACTTCGCCCAAGCTCGAATTGCATGCCCCAGATGGGGGAAACCTGAATGCCTGTGGTGCTGATGTTGTCTGATTTGAATGCCATCAAATCCAATTTCAGATAGTCCATCTTTGGGGCATCAAATTTGAATCCAATACCCGCAAGATAGGCTATGAAGGGATCATGTCGCGGCAGATTTCCTGCATTAATACCCGCGACCAGTGATAAATCACTCAACAATGGCAGCGTGGGGCGAGAACCTGTGACAGCCTGCCAGGAAAGCCGGGGATAGAACTCAGCATAGAGCTCTGTACCGACATCACGCCGATTAAAAACATTGCTAAAGAAATAACTTTCTCCCCACCGCCACGAACTGGCATGTTCGATGGTGATGGATTCCCGAGTCGTGGGGCCTATTTCATACTGATTGCCGAATAGAACTTGTAGATTACTCGAGCGCCATGCTGGCGGAGCCGCTTCACTGGCCGAACTCAACAAGACAGTCGCCAGAATTGGCAGGATCAGTTTCATTATTATTTTTTCCTTACTCACCGCCTAAGTTAACGGCGCTTTCGGGAAAAAATGAATACTCAGTTTTGTTTTCCTGCGATATTTAAAACCAGCTCGGGCATGACTTCAGCTGCACCGAGATGCTGACTCAACGTGATTTTCACAGTGGGGTGCTCAGACTGACCTACGCTAACTTCGGCGGGTATATCTTCGGTAACGTGCCTGCCTGAGTTTAAAAAATAAGGAAATACAATCACATCGGTTGCGCCTTGTTTGACGCAATGGCGAATGCCATCCGGAATGCTTGGCTCTGCTAATTCCAGGAAAGCAGCCTCGACCAGATCATAATCATTGTGTGAATGTCGATGGAGCGACTCAGCAAGGGCGACGACTTCCTGATTAGAGGCCGCTCTTCGACTACCGTGAGCCACAATAAGTAAGGCTTTCATAGATTTCCTTTTTTGATCTGTGTGTGATTAAGGATATAAACCAACATTATCGCAGTCTAGTTGCGAACAAAGCGTGAAAAACAACGGGGTAAAGTCATGCGAATCAAATTCTTCTCAGCAGCTTTGCTGACAGCAAGCGTTATAAGCTCACCGGTGATGGCGCAGGATCAGCACAAACAATGCGGCATGATTGCCTCGTTGACCGGTGATTATTATGTCCAACGGCTGGAAGGGAAAACCAAAGGTGAGATGCAGCAGGAAACGCCGCCGGAATTCATCAATAGTGAATTTTTCCGGACCGTCGACTTAGCGATTAACCTCGCTTTCACCTTTGATGATTCTATGAATGAAGACCAGGTTGAAACCCAGGTCTATGACAGCTGTATTCGCAATCACCCCTGATTTACAGTGAAAACTGTGAGCGGTGGCGATCACAACAAGTCACCAGGCTACCGCCACGCCGGAACTGATGCGCTTCATCACCACAGTACATACAAAGCTGAACGGAGCGCATCTGGGCTCTTTTGATGACGTCACTGATATCCTTGTTGCGGTTGATCACTTCGCAGGTCAGCTTCCCCATGTGTTCCTCTATAAATATGATGCGGGGAAGGAATAGCCGTTGCCTGCGTTTCAGATTGATTTGCTGAGCAATATCTTCAATCTCTGCACACATCTGGTAAACCAGGTTAAACCAGCCATCAGGGACGGTAATTTGATGTTCTCTTCCCAGAGAAATAGGACAGCGTAGTTTGAGGCGAGCTTTCTGAGATGCTTTCATAGTCGGGTTTAAAAAAATGGATGGCACGGAGGTGCCATCCAAAGTCAACCAAGATATAGCAAGGATAAAGGTGCTGCTATGGCAAGCAGCACATAACTAGAGACCAAACTAATCAGAAAAAATTCGCAGGCCGTAAAAATAAATTTCGCTTCACTGTTGCCAGTTAAAACAGCCTTGATGCTGTTGATGCCACGCGATAAATTCACTGTCCGGCACTGGTTTTGAAATATAAAAGCCCTGCGCCATATCACAACCGATCTCGCTGAGAAACTGCATGACAGAGACGTTTTCGACGCCTTCAGCAATCGTTGTCAGATCTATCTTATGAGCAAGACTGACAGCCGCTTCGATGATATGTATGGCATCGTTTGCATGAGGTAGTCGGCGAACAAAGGACTGATCAATTTTTAGGTGGGTGATGGGCAGCTGATGCAGATATTGCAGTGAGGAATAACCGGTACCAAAATCGTCGACAGCAATCTGGACGCCGGCATCAGCCAGTTTGCTTAATTCGGTAATGGTGTGGTTCATATCCTTTATCAAGGCACTCTCGGTGACTTCCAGTTCGAGAAGCTCCCCACTGAGACCATATTCATCCAGCAGCCTGAAGATATTTTGGGCAAAATCAGGCTGACACAGGTTATAAGCAGAAATGTTGACTGCAATCGGCACTGAAACCGATTGCTGCTGAAAATACAGCGCGGTTTTCATGGCTTCAGTCAGTACAAACTGAGTCAACAGATGTATGAGGGTACTTCTCTCTGCGGAAGGAATAAAAGTCCCGGGAGGGATATTCCCTCGAGTTGGATGTTCCCAGCGCATCAGTGCTTCTACGCCACATAGTTTGCCCGAATGAATATTCACTTTGGGTTGGTAGTGTAGCTTGAGTTGATTCAAATCGATGGCTTTCATCAACTCGCCCAGTAAAGAGACGTTTTCTCTGGTTGCCAGTTTGATAGAAGGTTGATATTCGACAAACTCCAGCAATGAATCATTAGCTGCGTTCAGGGCCGATTCTGCTTGCTGGAGATAGATTGCCGGCTCTGCCTGTATTTCGTTGATGGCGACATAACCCATGCGTGAATCAACATGCACCGGAATACCCTGAAACTGATAGGGCAGTCTTGCCGAGCGGTTCAGGTCTAATAACAGCTCGTTAATTTTCAGCGTATCAACCTGTTCGATCAGGGCACTGACTTCTTCGGTATCAGCCCGATAGACCTGTCCCCGGTGAGTCAATACCTCACTGAAACGTTTTGCAGTTTGCTGAATGATGTTCTCGATGACATCGTGGCCGAAAGCGGCCTTAAGCTCCAGTGTG
The DNA here is from genome assembly GCA_964389455.1 of uncultured Methylophaga sp. Taxonomy (GTDB): domain Bacteria; phylum Pseudomonadota; class Gammaproteobacteria; order Nitrosococcales; family Methylophagaceae; genus Methylophaga. The sequence goes on from CAYMEE010000013.1 coordinate 50,383, forward strand.
CTGTTCACCGATAAGACCAGCAGGACTTTGGGTTGGAGCCAGGGCGGGGAATGTTTCTGGATACCGTTGAGATCGTCCATCAGTGCCAGTCGATTAGGTAGTTTCGTCGCAACATCATGGCGGGAAACCCAGTAAAGGTGGCGGATATAGGCTCTCACAGTATCACTGGCAATACCGCTCAGCGTGCCGATAAGAACGAAGAAACCGGCGCGGTACAGCCAGTTGAGGGTGACTTGCATTTCACCACTGACTACGTCGATCGGCATATAGGGGCCGAGTGCCAGTCCTCCCAGCACCGCCACGACAGCACCACCGGCAACGCCGTAAATCATACCGGACAGCACAATGGGGACATACATGGAGTGGGAGTACACATACTTTATGCCGCCCGTGCTGTAGACAATCAGGCTGACAGCAATCACCATCAGTAGCAGTAAAGGCGCTGTGGAATAATTAATGACTTGTTTGTGGCGGTTAAACCACTGGAAAAGATCTACGGTGTGCATCGTCTAACTCGCTCCCTGTTACTGACCATGCTTGCTGGCGAACCATCACTGGCGCCGTCCTGACACACGCAAATTTGATATTACGCCTAAAACTTTAAAAAACAAACTGTTATTTATTGATTTAATTCTATTTTCTGCGACGGCATGTTCATCATGAAGCATTCACAACGGCTTTATTGTCATCTGTAGTGAACTATCAAACGACTGGACCGCAACAAAAGACGCAATTATTTTCTATATTTGAATTACAAATATACAAAAAGTAAATATATATTTTATATTTATATGCATATTTGTTATTTTCTAAATATCGACGAAAAAGGTTGAGACGAATCAGGAATGAATATCAGGTTGGATAATGCGCCGCTCACTGATGAGCAACTCGCACAACTCAATAATCTACTGCAGGGCCTCGAAAGCTGGCAGGTTGAATGGTTATCAGGTTATCTGTCGGGCTTTCGTGCTGCCCAAGAAGCAATGCAGGGGCAAGCTGTTTCTGTGCCTGATGCTCAGCAGCCCAGTTCGGTGTCGCTGACCGTTTTATATGGCTCACAGACAGGTAACACTGAAGATGTAGCCAACCTGCTTGCTGACAAGGCACAACAAAACGGTATTGAAGCCAAAGTGGTGGATATGGCCGAATACAAACCAAAACAGCTGAAAAATGAATCGTATCTGGCCGTTCTTTCCTCCACGCATGGGGAAGGGGATCCGCCGGATAATGCACTGGACCTGTATGAGTTCTTACACAGTCGCAAGGCCCCGGAGCTGAAGCAATTGCAATACAGTGTCCTTTCGCTGGGAGACTCCAGCTATGAATATTTCTGTCAGACCGGCAAAGATTTTGATGAGAGATTGTCTGCTTTAGGCGCGACGGCAATGGTGCCGAGGGTTGATTGCGATGTGGATTATGATGATGCTGCTGACGCCTGGATTAAGGCGCTGATTGAGGCCTTATCAGCCACGGCAGCTATCAGCACCACACCGACTTCTAATTTATCTGCTCAAACAACAGCAAAAGCTGCCTATGACCGTAAACATCCGTTTCCAGCCGAAGTACTGGAAAAGCAGGTTCTGAGTGGACGCGGCTCCAATAAAGAAGTCTGGCACTTGGAGTTGTCGCTGGATGGTTCGGGTCTGCAATATCAGCCCGGTGATGCACTGGGAGTCTATGCACAGAATGACCCTGATCTTGTGGCGGGCCTGATTGAGGCGCTTGGCTCTGATCCTGAGAGCTTGATTGAGAGTGATGAAGCACAACGAAAACTGAGCGATGTGTTGCTGTATCAACGCGAGATTACCGTGCTGACCCGGCCGATGCTGGAGCAGTGGGCCGAATTGGCTGGCTCCGAAGAGCTCAATATTCTGGTTGCCGATAAAGTGGCATTAAATGAATGGCTACCGGGCAGGGATGTGCTCGACCTGGTGCAGTCGTATCCCATCAAGGATCTGGATGCGACCACGTTTGTGAAGCTGCTCCGTAAGCTGCCGCCCAGAATGTACTCGATTGCTTCCAGCCAGGCCGCGGTCGAAGATGAAGTTCATATCACTGTGGCTGCGGTGCGCTATTCGGCACATGAACGTGAGCGAAGCGGTGTGGCCTCAACCTGGCTGGCTGACAGACTGACTGAGGACAGTAAAGTCCCGGTCTATATCGATTGCAATAAAAACTTCAAACTGCCGGATGATGACAATCTACCGGTTATCATGATTGGTCCCGGCACCGGTGTTGCGCCGTTTCGCAGCTTTATTCAGGAGCGTGAAGAGCGTGAGGCAAAAGGGCGTAACTGGCTGTTTTTTGGTGACCAGCACTTTTTAAGTGACTTTCTATATCAGGTCGAATGGCTGGCCTGGCGTAAATCCGGGTTGCTGACCCGTCTAGATGTGGCTTTTTCGCGAGATCAGGCTGAAAAAATTTATGTGCAGCACCGTCTCAGACAGAATGCGATTGATATCTGGAACTGGCTGCAGGAAGGGGCACATATTTATGTCTGCGGTGATGCCGATAATATGGCACCAGACGTCAATGAGGCATTGCTGGACATCATCAGCCAGCAGGGCGGAAAAAACCGTGATGAAGCCAATGACTATCTGCGCCAGCTTACTAGAGATAAGCGTTATCAACGCGATGTCTATTAAGGCGATTCGCAGAATTCAAAATCCTATTAGGTGTTTATGAACGATAAGTTACCCGAAGCAGAACTGCTTAAACTCAACAGTCAATTTTTGCGTGGTCATATTGAAGAAGGCCTTGCTGATATGGCAACAGGGGCCATCTCCGATGATGACAATAAACTGCTTAAATTCCACGGCAGTTACATGCAGGATCACCGGGATATGCGTGATGAACGCCGGCATCAGAAACTGGAGCCGCTTTATTCCTTTATGGTGCGTCTGCGTCTGCCGGGCGGGGTATTAAGTCCGCAGCAATGGCTGGGCCTGGATGCAATCGCTGATGACTGCTCCAATGGTACTTTGCGTCTAACCACGCGCCAGACATTCCAATTTCACGAAATCCTGAAAAAAGATCTGAAATCCTTCATGCAGCAGATCAATCAGTTGCTGCTCGACAGTAAAGGTGCCTGTGGTGATGTGAACCGTAATGTTGTCACCAGTATCAACCCGCAGCAGTCATCGGTTCATGCAGAGGTGTATCAGATTGCACAGGATATCAGCGAACACCTCTGCTGGCAGTCAGGTGCCTATGGCGAAATCTGGCTGGGTGAGGACAAAGTTTTTCAGAGCGGTGAACCGGAAGAACCGTTCTATGGTGATGTCTATCTGCCGCGTAAATTTAAAATTGCGATTGCGGTCCCGCCCCGAAATGATTGTGATGTGCTCGCCAACGACATCGGTCTGATTGCCATTGTTGATAACGGCCAGCTGCAGGGCTTTAACATTGCTGTCGGTGGTGGTTTCGGTATGTCCTATGGCGAACCAACGACCTATCCTCGGCTGGCTTCGGTAGTCGGCTTTGTACCTACGGAACAGGCCGTGACAGCCTGTGAAGCCATCGCCGCCATTCAGCGTGATTTCGGTGACCGCAGCAATCGTGCTCATGCCCGCTTCAAATATACGATTGATGATAACGGACTGGACTGGTTTAAAGACAAATTCGCCGAGTATCACGGTCAGGCACTGCAAGCGGCCAGAGAATTCGAACTGAAAGAAAATGGCGATAAATTCGGCTGGACTGAAGGTGAAAACGGGCAGTCTCATCTGACTCTATTTATCCCCGGCGGTCGTGTTGCCGATACTGATCAACAGTCAACGCGAACAGGCCTGAGGGAGATTGCCAAAATGCTTCAGGGTGAGTTTCGTGTCACCTGTAATCAGAACCTGATGATTGCCAATATCAGTCCGGAGCAACGCGATAAGATTCAAGCACTCGTCACAAAGTATCGGCTCGACGATGGCAGTCAGGGGTCACCCTTGAGATTGAATGCGATGGCCTGCGTTGCTTTACCGACCTGTGGCCTGGCGATGGCCGAAGCCGAACGTTACCTGCCGGAATTCATTGAAAAGCTGGAAAAGATTGTGGTTGATGCCGGTCTGCCGGATCAGTTGATCAATATCCGTATGAC
>CAYMEE010000014.1:0-54070 GCA_964389455.1 uncultured Methylophaga sp.
ATACCCATGTGGATTTTCAGCATTTAGCGAAGGTTTATGATTCGGCGCATCCGCGTGCTAAGAAGCGCTCAGATTAGTGAATTACTTCTTAACAACTGCTGAGTTATTTTTCTGTATGTCGTTTAAATCGGACCTTGGCTACTCTTTGCTTTGTGCGCGCAGAGAACCCTAAATAAGCAATAAAAGCAGCAAATATCACAAAAAAGACTGCGGCCCAGCTAGGCCCTACTATCGAACAGAGTTGTCCGAATACTCTGCCGTGAACCCCCTCTCTGAGAACACATGTTTGTGTTTGGTAATGATCTGTCGCTATCCAAATTAGGCCGGATGACAGTATGAAGAAAAATAATCGGGTTAACCTCAAATCCCTTTTGAGGAGGGTTTCATCGTATTTCATATGGCTTCCTTTCCAAATGCACCGTAGCTCGGCTTTTGCATCCCAGTAAGACTCAATTTAAACGTAAACCGCGTTGATTTTCACGCTTAATTTCGCCTAAGGGCGAGTTCATTTATTTTGCTTGCCCAAAATAAACGAATCAAACAAAAGGGCAGCCCGATGCTCGCCCTGCGGGTTCCCTGCGCTTCTCAATCAGTTTGGAACACGACGAAAACTCGCTACGCTCGGACACTCGTCGTGTTTCATCCAAACTGCTTTGCGATGCTCGGCTTCGCAAAAGCGCGGGACACCCTCACCCCAGCCCTCTCCCGTCAAGAGAGAGGGTGCAGCTCATCCATAACGTTGTTTCCAGAGCCCGCTTTTCATTCCCCTTTTGTGCTGACGAGTAGCGCAGGTTAATCTGGATAAGAATTGGCTAGTGTTTGAGCGTAGCGAGTTTTAGCCAATTCCCAGATTAAGCGAGCAACGCAGTGGAGCCGCAGGCCAGCACAAGGGGGCGGCCTAGGGTTGTTAGGGATTTGGCCGCGCAAATCCCTGACTCGCCATTAAGGCGAAAGATGAGTTTAATGAGCTGGGAAGAGACAAGTTTCTAAACTTTCAAATCAACTTATATATCTAAGAATATAGTCATCGACACTATTTGCAGACTTTATTCCTTTTGGCTAGATTGCAGTTAGTTGGGAAGATAGTTTGCTGTAATCAAGGAGGTACCAGGCTAATGAATAAGGGAATGTTAATCGTGCTTTGTCTAGCAAGTAATTCTGTTTTGGCCGATTCTGAATCGAATAGTTACCGCTGTGGAAATGATTTGATCACATTGGGTGATAATATTTTTGAGGTTCAGGACATTTGCGGACAGAGTGATGGAGTATATCGCTGGACTGAAGCTAGGGCATCTGGCAGTTATTCTGCTCAGGGCGGAGATTATCAAGCTCGTTCGGATGAGCTGGAGCGTCATAAATACAGTGACTACGGTAAATTGGATACGTATCTGATTTTCAGAAATGGAACGCTTGAGCGGATTGTTCAGGGAAGACGCTGAGGGTGGCTTCCCTGCCGTCCCAGCACTGAATAATTAGTGCGCCTGCTCCCAATTATCCCCAGTCCCAAGCCCAACCTCTAACGGCACCTTCAAATCCGCCGCATTCATCATAAACTGCTCGATGGTGGTCTTCGCCATATCCAACTGGTCCTTGGGCACTTCAAACACCAGTTCGTCATGCACCTGCATGATCATGCGTATGCCGGTATCTGCTTCGCAAAGCCAGCTATGAATATCAATCATGGCGCGCTTGATGATGTCGGCGGCGCTGCCCTGCATCGGCGCATTGATCGCGGTTCGCTCGGCATACTGGCGCCGCATGCCGTTGCTGGAGTTGATTTCCGGTAAGTACAGGCGACGGCCGAAAATGGTCTCGACATAGCCCTGTTCCTTGGCCTGTTCGCGGGTGTTATCCATGTACTGGCGAACACCGGGATAACGTTCGAAATAGACATTCATATAGTCCGCTGCCTGATGACGCTCAATACCCAGTTGTTTGGAGAGGCCATGGGCGGACATGCCATAAATCAGGCCAAAGTTAATCGCTTTGGCACTGCGGCGCTGGTCACTACTGACTTCTTCCAGGCTGAGACCGAAGATTTCAGATGCGGTGTGTCGGTGAATATCCTCGCCTTTGGCGAAGGCCTGTAACAGGCTTTCATCACCGGACAGGTGGGCCATGATTCGTAGCTCGATTTGAGAGTAGTCGGCGGCCAGCAGTACATAACCGTCGCTGGCGACAAAGGCTTCACGGATGCGGCGACCGTTTTCGCTGCGGATAGGAATATTCTGCAGGTTGGGGTCAGAGGAAGACAGCCGGCCTGTTGCTGTCACTGCCTGATGATAGGAAGTGTGTACTCGCCCTGTTGCTTTATTGACCATCAAGGGCAGTTTGTCGGTGTAGGTCGATTTGAGCTTGCTCAGGCCCCGGTACTGCATAATGATTTGCGGCAGTTCATAGCCTTCATCGGCAAGTTCCTGCAGCACTTCTTCGGCGGTAGAAGGGGCGCCTTTCGGGGTTTTCTTTTTAACCGGCAGATTCTGCTTGTCGTAAAGAATTTCCTGCAATTGTTTGGTGGAACCGAGATTGAAGGTCTGGCCTGCCGCTTCATGGGCCTGTTTTTCCAGTTCTGCAATCTGGTGCGCCATATCATCGCTCTGTTGCTGCAGCATCCAGATATCGATATTGACGCCGTTGCGCTCCAGTGTGTTGAGTACCGGCAATAGCGGCATTTCCAGTTCGGAGTAAACCTTCACTAACGAGGGAATCTGCTGCATTTGCGGCCACAGCACATGATGCAGTTGCAGGGTGATGTCCGCATCCTCAGCCGCATAAGTGGCGGCTTCTTCAATACCGATTTGATTGAAGGTCAGCTGGTTTTTGCCTTTTCCGGCGATATCTTCGAAATGAATGGTGTCGCGGTCGAGATATTTTTTCGCCAGCGAATCCATATCATGACGGGTGGCGGTGCTGTCGAGCACATAGGATTCCAACATGGTGTCATGGGCAATGCCTTTGAGATCAATGCCATGATTGAGCAGCACGTGGCGATCATATTTGAGGTTCTGACCGACTTTGAGTTTGGTGGGATCTTCCAGCAAGGGTTTGAGATCCTGCATCACCTCATCATAATCGAGCTGTTCAGGCGCGCCGGCATAGTCGTGCTTGAGCGGCAGGTAAGCGGCTTCACCCGCTTTGACGGCAAAAGAAACGCCGACAATGCGGGCATCAAGATAGACCAGGCTGGTGGTCTCGGTATCGAAAGCGAACAGGTCGGCGTCTTTGAGTTTCTTCAGCCAGCTTTGCCAATCTTTTTTATTCAGAATGCACTGATAATCCTGCTTGGCCGTGGTGTCATTTTTGATCACCGCCGAGCCTGCGGTGACAGTTTGATCGGCACTGCCGGATTCCAGCTCGGCTATCCAGCTGCGGAATTCAAACTGTTTAAACAGGGTCAGCAGGGCCTCACGGTCCTGAGGCTGATGTTTGAGCTGTTCCACTTCGATATCCAGCTCGACATCACATTTGATGGTCGCCAGCTCATAGCTGAGCTCAGCCATGTCCTTATTTTCTGCCAGTTTTTCCGGCATCTTCTTGGCACCGCGAAAATCCAGCTCCCTGACGGCTTCCAGATTGGCATAGATATCCCTGAGACTGCCCAGGTTCTGCAGCAGAGACAGGGCGGTTTTCTCACCGACACCGGGGACGCCCGGGATGTTGTCGACCTTGTCACCCATCAGCGCCAGGAAGTCGATGATATGTTCCGGCGGCAGGCCAAACTTGTCCTTAACGCCCTCGATATCCATTTTGGTTTCGGTCATGGTGTTGACCAGGGTCACATGCTGGTTGACCAGCTGCGCCATATCCTTGTCGCCGGTGCTGACCACGACATCCATGCCTTTTTCGGTTGCCTGTTTTGCCAGAGTGCCGATCACATCATCCGCTTCAACCCCGTCGACGCAGAGTAACGGCAGGCCCATGGCCTTGATGATGTCGTAAATGGGTTCCACCTGTGGTCTCAGGTCATCCGGCATTGGTGGCCGGTTGGCTTTGTACTGTTCGTAGATGTCATCGCGGAAGGTTTTGCCCTTGGCATCGAAGACCACAGCGATATGGCTGTCGGGATAATCAGCCAGCAAACGACGCAGCATCGCGGTGACGCCACGAATCGCACCGGTCGGTTCGCCTGCCGAATTCCTGAGGTCTGCCTTGTACATGGCATGGTAGGCTCGATACAGGTAGGACGAACCGTCAACGAGGACGAGTGGAACAGATTGAGTCATAAGCGTTGTGGCACCGTTTTTCTGAGAACTGACTGCTTTTCTCCGGACAGCGGAAATGCTATCTTAACCCCGAAATGACACGGAGCATTCTCATGTTTAACAAAATCGCTATTGTATGCGCACTTGCCCTGTTAATGACAGTGACTGTCCGGGCAGAGGACACTGAGTCGGTGATGGAGAAGCCGCCGGTGCTTCCCGAGCCAATGCAAAGCGGTGACAGCATTGAGCCCGAAGTCAATATTATCCAAAAAGACGACCGTCTCATTGAGGAATACCGTCTCAACGGCAAGCTTTATATGATTAAAGTCATTCCTTCTGTGGGTAAACCTTATTACCTGACAGATACCGATGGTGACGGGTCATTAGAATCAAGACAATTCGAACTGGATTCCGGTCTGTTGGTCCCCAACTGGATCCTGTTGGAGTGGTAAGCACCACACTAATCTGAGCAGTTTTCATGTCAGTTTATACTGAAGTCGGACGCGACGACCTGATCGCGTTTCTGGGAGAGTATGCGGTCGGTGATCTGGTGTCTTACCAGGGCATCAGTGCCGGCATCGAAAATACCAACTACTTTGTCACCACCACTGAAGGTGAATTTGTGCTGACGCTGTTTGAGCAGCACGATTTCGGCGAACTCGCCTATTTCCTTGATGTGATGACATTCTATTATCAGCATGGCATTCCCTCAGCGCACCCTGCAGCGGATCGCGAAGGTCATTACCTGAAGAAACTCTGCGGCAAACCGGCAGCGCTGGTGTTGCGTCTGGATGGCCGTGGTGTGGAATCGCTGGCAACACCTGAACAATGCGCGGCGATTGGTGACATTCTGGCGGAAATGCATCTTGCCGGTCTGGATTTCAAGTCCCGTCGTGCCAGCGAACGCGGCCACGAATGGCGTCGGCAGACTGCCATGACTTTATTGCCGAAGTTAAATGACGCGCAGGCAAGCATTCTCAAAAATGAACTGGCATTTCAGGCCGGTTATGAAGAACTGGATTTGCCCTGGGGCGTGACCCATTCCGATTTATTCCGCGATAATGCGTTGTTTGATGGCGATGATCTCAAAGGCATTATCGATTTCTATTATGCCAGCGACGAATATCTGCTGTATGACTTGGCCGTCGCGGTCAATGACTGGTGTGTCGATGAATCGGGCCTGCCTGAACAAAGCCGTTATCAGGCGCTGATGCAGCATTATCAGGTCAAGCGCGAACTTACCGAATCGGAGCTGGCTAACTGGAACCTGGTGCTGCGAGCGGCGGCCTTGCGTTTCTGGCTGTCACGTCTGCAGGACCAGTTATTCCCGAGGGAAGGTGAGCTGACCCAGATTAAAAACCCGGATGCTTTTTTCAATATCCTGATGCATCACCGTGATCATCCACTCAGTCTCGATTTTGACTGAAAGCCCATGCGCGTTTTAATTATCAAACTGACATCGATGGGCGACCTGATGCATGCGTTGCCGGCGCTCACTGATGCGGCACAGGCCTATCCTGACATTGAATTTGACTGGGTCGTCGATAAAGCCTTTGCGGCTGTGCCTAAATGGCATCCACGGGTCAGAAAAGTCATTACCACATCTCACCGCAGCTGGCGCAAGAGTTGGATAGGCAGTCTGAAACAAGGCGAGCTGACCGGTTTTTATAAAGCGCTCAATGCGGATGACTATGATGTGGTCGTCGATATGCAGAATAACCTGAAAAGTGCGCTGGTCAGTCTGCTCAGAAAAGGACCGGTGTATGGCCTTGATAAGTACAGTTGCAGGGAAAAACCGGCTCATCTGGCTTATCGCCATCCAATCAATGTGAATCCCAATCAGCACGCGGTAGAGCGTATGCGCCAGATCCTGGCGGCAGCGCTGGGTTACAGCGTGCCGGACACAGCGGCGGATTATGGTGTTGACCTCGCGCACTGCCAATCACCAAAGCTCGACTTTAAGCTTTCCAGGCCGTATCTGATGCTGGTGCACAACGCCAGCTGGCTGACTAAATTATGGCCGGTCAAGCACTGGCAGGCACTGGTTTTAAAAGCCGCCGAAGCCGGCTATCAATGTCTGCTGCCCTGCGGCAACAACGAAGAATATCAGCGAGCCCGCCAGATCGCGTCGGTCAGTGAAGAGGCCTATGCACTGCCACGGTTGCCGCTGGATGATGTGGCGGCCCTGATGCAGGGTTCTGAAGCGGTGCTGGCCAGCGATACCGGCTTGGCGCATATGGCCGCGGTGCTGGGGAAACCGGCGATTACCCTGTATGGCTCGACCGATACCCATCTCATCGGTACCTATGGTCAGGCGCAGCATCACCTGATTACCGGCATGACCTGTTCACCCTGTTACAAGCGCCGATGCCCGCTGCCGGAGTCACAAAATGGCGAGCCCATCTGCATGGCAGGTATGGAGGTCGACCAGGTCTGGCATAGACTCGAGAGCCTTTTACAAGCACAATAACGCCATTATTGACTGGCAGCCGGCCCGACTATATCTGATATGAAACATCCCTTTCCTGAATTTCATCTTGCCCGCGTCGCGGTGATTGGCGACCTGATGCTGGACCGTTTTTATTTCGGTAAAGCCAGCCGGATCTCACCGGAAGCCCCGGTGCCTGTAGTTAACGTGGATCGGCTTGAAGATCTGCCGGGCGGTGCCGGCAATGTGGCGATGAATATTGCCTCGCTGGGGGCGAACTGTAATATCAGTGGTCTTGCTGGTGAAGATGAGGCCGCCTCAGTCCTGAAACAGCGCCTCAATGCGGTTGGCGTGAACTGTCTGTTTCACCAGACGCATCAAGCCGGCACCATTATCAAATCCCGGGTGATTAGTAGTCACCAGCAGCTTATCCGGCTGGATTTCGAAAAACGGTTTGAAGCGGCTTTGACCGAGCAACTGCAAGCATTGGTGAATCAGATCACTGATCAGGCCCAGGTGCTGGTACTGTCGGATTACAACAAGGGCACTTTGTCCGATCCACAGTTCTGGATTAATCAGGCCCGGCAGAAAAGTCTCCCTGTGCTGGTGGACCCCAAAGGCAGTGATTTCAACAAATATCGCGGCGCCGATCTGATGACGCCCAATATGAGCGAATTTGAAGCGGTGGTGGGGCCGGTCACTTCTGAACAGGATCTCATCATTAAAGCGCAAACCCTGATTAAACAGCTCGATATTAAAGCGATTCTGATCACCCGAAGTGAACAGGGTATGACCTTGATCCGCGCCGATCAGCCTGAGTTTCATCTGCCGGCCATTGCCAAGGAAGTCGCTGATGTTACTGGTGCCGGTGATACCGTGATATCAACCTTGGCTTCAGCACTGGCGGCGGGTGCGGATCTGGAATATGCAGTTACCCTGGCCAATGTGGCTGCCAGTATTGTCGTCAGTAAACTGGGTACCTCAACTGTGAGCGGCCCTGAGCTTAAAGCCGAATATGAACGCCATCAGGGTGCTAACGCCACTGATCATAGCTTTGCCGGTGCCGTCACCGTGGAACAGCTTAAAATCGCCGTCGACCAGGCCAAGCAGCGCGGTGAAAAGATCGTTTTCACTAATGGCTGTTTCGATATTCTGCATGCCGGTCATGTGACCTATCTGCAGCAGGCCAGAAAGCTGGGTGACCGGCTGGTTGTGGCCATCAACACCGATGAATCAGTGACCAAGCTGAAAGGGGAAGGCCGGCCGATTAATACAGCAGAGCGTCGTTTGACTGTGCTGGCAGGTCTGGCCGATGTGGACTGGGTGACCTGCTTCCCGGGCGATACTCCGGAAGAATTGTTACGTCTGATTCAGCCCGATGTGCTGGTCAAGGGCGGTGACTACGATAAAAAAGGCGTGGTCGGCTGGGAAATCGTCGAAGGCTACGGCGGTGAAGTGAAAGTGATGGGGCTGGTAGAAAACTGCTCGACCACTGCGATTGTGAATAAAATCAATCAGAAATAAGCCAGCCAGAGGGTGTTTCCTCTCTGGGATTGTGTGATTAGCTTTTATTGAGTGCTGCCACGGCTTTAGCCACATTATCTTTAAGGTGCGCCGGGTTAATAGTGCCAATGATCACGCTGCTGACGGCGGGCTCACGAAAGATAAAATCGAAGTTTGCCTGCACAATATCGGTGTTGTCCGCGCCATGCGCCAGATGGCCGCTGCCCAGCGCTTTTTTGATAAAAATGCCTTTGTGGCTGCGGGCTGCTTCATCCAGTACCGCCTGTTCTTCCTGATATTCCAGGTTATGCATCACCATAGCCAGATCCGACTGTTCCAGTGCCAGCAGGCCGCCTTCGACAGTCTTGGTGGACATGCCACTGGCGCGAATCAGGCCGCGTTGTTTTAAGGTGTTGAGGGTATCCAGCGCACCCTGCTGTTCAATGACCTCTCTATCATTGCCGTCAGAGTGAATCAGAACGATATCCAGCACGTCACGGCCGAGTTGCCGGAGGCTGTTTTCGACGCTGCGGGTGATGGAGTCGGGGCTGAAGTCATAGCCTGACTCACCTGTCTCCGGGTCGAAATACTCGCCTGCCTTGGTGGCGATGACCCACTCGTGCGGGAGTTGTGGCAGAAGCTGTCCCAGTCGAGTTTCGCTGTTACCGTAGGCCGGTGCGGTATCAATCAGGTTGATGCCCATATCCCAGGCCATGGCCAGCAGATTGAGAGTCTCTTTATCATCGGGGATTTTAAAACCGGTCGGATATTTAACTGCCTTATCCCGTCCCAGCTTCACGGTGCCAAGGCCCAGTGGAGAGACGACCACACCGGTAGCAGCAATTTCTCTGCGCTCAATCATTGTTTTCATGCAAATGCCCTATCCCAGAGCGGTGCTGCAATGCCAGGGTGTGGGAAGTCCGGATTATCATGCGCGCCAGCTTTCAGATTGGCCGATTCCAATGCTGCCAGCATTTGATCGGCCAGATCCGGCGCCAGCGCTAGTTTGGTTGGCCAGCAGACATGCAGGTTATCGCGACTGCTGATGAAGGCCGTGTCTGGACGGGTCAGGCTGGATTGTTTGGGCTCGGCGCGATTGACCGGATGCGTCGCCCATTCCAGTTGCGGCAGGCTGACCCAGGGCAGAATATCCGCCAGTAACGCTCTGGCTTCAGTCACCAACTGCAGGTGGCTTTTATTGACGCCTTCCTCGGCAATATTGCCGCCGATGTACCAGACCACATTGCCATGTTGGTCTTTATGACTGGATATTGTTGCGATGGGCTTTGAGCCACTACCCAGGCTATGCGCGTATATGACTGGTAAGGGTTGTTGTGGGTCTTTACTTTTGCAAAGAACCATCTGTAGCGGACGGCGTTGCATTGCCGGCTGGGCCTGTGACATGCCCTGCAACAGTTTTTCGTTGCCCTCGCCGGCAGTCAGTACAAATTGCTGCGCCCGGATTTCATACTGATCGCCGATGCTTAAGCTTGAAACAGCACCTGAAGCTGGCTGCCATTGATAATCTGCATTCTGGGGCACGGCCAACATACGATGCTGCCAGGGCTTGACCAGTTCATCGATCAGGCTGACGACGTCCAACACGGGTTCATCCAGCTGATACAGCACGCCTTTAAAAGCTTTGTCAGTGAAGATGGCGGGGCGGTTTTCTTTTTTTACCGGCTGCATGCGGCTTCGCAGCGCTTTGCTGGCAAAAAAGGACACCATCTTTGAGGACAGGCGGTCTTTGGACCAGAGTAGTTGGTGTTCGGTCAGTTTTCTGACACCGGATAAGTCGATTTCACCCTGTCCTTCCAGACAGGCTTTCCAGCGCGCCGGCATACTGCTGATCACCTGCGCAGCCTTCGACAGAATGCCATTGAGTGCGTACTTACTGCCGCCGTGAATGATGCCTTGTGAACTCAGGGTCTGGCCGCGTCCTATTTCACCGTTTTCCAGTAGCAGGGCATGAAAGCCGAGATCATTCAGTCTTCGATGCAACCAAAGACCGGCAATGCCGGCCCCGATAATCACGACGTCGGTGGTGAGCTGCTGTCGACTCATGAATCAGCGAGGGCCTCATCCAGCGCTTCGCATAACCAGTGACCAATCAGGATGTGGCCTTCCTGAACACGGGCTGTTTCCTTGCTGGGTACGCAGATACAGTCATCGGCAATGTTTTTGAGTTTGCCACCCTCATCGCCGGTGAAGGCGCAGGTCCAGATATCGTTCTGCTGAGCGGTTTTGATGCCGTTGATCACGTTAGCGCTATTGCCGGAAGTTGACAGGCCAATCGCGATATCACCTGGCTTGCCCAGACCCTCGATTTGCCGGTCGAAAACAGTTTCAAAACTATAGTCATTGCTGTGCGCCGTGAGGATTGATGTATCCGTGGTCAGGGCGATAGCGCCGTAAGCTTTACGATCACGCTGATAGCGAACAATAAATTCCGCGGCCAAGTGCTGGGCATCGGAGGCGCTACCACCATTACCAAAAAACAGCACTTTGTTGCCGGCCAGCAAACAGTCTTTAACCCGCAACATCAGGTCATTGACCTGAGGCTCCAGGCCGAACAGACCATCGATCATATCCTGATGACGTTGAATGGTGGCTTTGAATGACACGGCTTACCTCTGTATCTGTCAGGTGGTACTATTGCGTCTGTCTGTGGACCGCAATTTGGCTTGTTATGAGACAGACTCATTTTAGAGTAATGCGGTTCAAGTTGTTAGTGTCTGCTCTGCTTTTTTCAACCGGAGATCATCATCACCATGCAGTTAGCCTTTGCCATCACGGAGTTCTTTCCCTACGGTGGCGCGCAGCGTGATTTTTTTGCTGTAGTGACTGAGATGGCCAAGAGAGGGCATCAGATATCGGTGATCACGCTGAAAAAGCATGGCGAGATTAATAAAGACTGGACGCTATATGAGCGGGGTAAGAGCCAGTCGACTAATCATGGTCGCATCAAGGCCTTGTCCGACTATGTTGTCTCTTTGAAAAAGCAGGGTTTGTTTGACGCGATTATCGGCTTTACCAAACTGGCCGGACTGGATGTCTATTTCGCGGCTGATCCCTGCTTTACAGCCAATCGTTTTAAAGGTCTGAACAAGCTATTACCGCGTTATCGGACTTATGCCCGGATTGAGAAAGACTTATTCAGCAATCCGGCGCTTAAGGTTTTTTTTCTGACAGAGCATCAGCGACACCAATACCTGCAGAATTTTGAGCTCAAGCAGGACAATCAGGCTTTGCTACCGGTCAGTGTGGAAGAAAAGTTTCACTTCACTCAGGCACGATTGGAATCCGGCCGTGCCTGGCGGCGCCAAACACAACAGGCTGAGAGCCGGATTTTATTGCTGTTTGTCGCGGCAGACTTCAACACCAAGGGGCTGGATCGCGTTATCGAGACCTTAGCAGCGTTGAGCTTCGTTGCACGCAGCCAGTTCGAATTATGGATTGTCGGCAATGGGAAACAAGCCAACTACGAACGCCGTTTACAGCAACTGACCGGGCTTAATTATCGCTTCTGGGGCGGACAGAGCGAACTGGCCCCATTTTATTTTGCCGCGGACTTACTGGTGCATCCGGCACGAAAAGAAGCGGCCGGGATGGTGCTGGCGGAGGCTGCTGCTGCCAGATTACCGATGCTGATTAGTGATATCTGTGGTTATGCGCCATTGGCTGAGCAGTCGCCTTTATCGCAGATAATCGCTGAAAAAAACTGCATTAAGGGCTTGGTTGAGACGCTGAATACCCTCAGCAAACAGCCGGAAGCCATACCCAGAACGGAGCCCAATCCTCTGGTTTCATCTGCTTCACGGGCGGCTTTTTGTGCTTACAAAATTGAAGCCTGGTGCCAGTGATGAAAAGCCATTTTTATCTCCGCAAAGAACTAGCAAAGGTCTGGCAGGATAAAGACGTGTTCAATTTACTGAAGACGCTGCCAGGTGAGGTGTTTCGTGATAAAGAGGGGCGACGTACGCTTCGTTTTGAGCTGCAGGGACGAAGTTATTTTCTCAAATATCACGCCGGGGTTGGCTGGGGGGAGATTATCAAGAACCTGCTCCAGTTCAGAATGCCGATTATCAGTGCCCGCAACGAATGGCGGGCGATACAGCGATTACATCAGCTTGGTATTGGCACGATGACATTGGCAGGGTACGGAGAACGC
Source organism: uncultured Methylophaga sp. (assembly GCA_964389455.1). Taxonomy (GTDB): domain Bacteria; phylum Pseudomonadota; class Gammaproteobacteria; order Nitrosococcales; family Methylophagaceae; genus Methylophaga. Next base: position 12,305 of record CAYMEE010000014.1, read on the forward strand.
GGGCTGAACCCGGCCCGTCGCGAATCCTTTGTTATTACGGATGAACTCATCCATACCATGAGTCTTGAGTTTGTTGGGCAACAGTGGCGACAGCGTAAGCCCAGCTTCAACAGCAAACAGACCCTGATTCGCAAACTGGCAGAAATGAGCCGGACAATGCATCTGGCGGGAATCAACCACCGCGACTATTATCTATGTCATGTGCTTCTGACAGAACATTTCGCTGAGCATAATCAAATCAGCGAAGATACTGAACTGTTTCTGATTGATTTGCACCGTACTCAGATTCGTCGTCGGGTTCCTGAGCGCTGGCTGGTGAAAGATTTGGGCTCTTTGTATTTTTCCGCGCATGAAGTCAAACTCAGTCAGCGCGATAAGTTTCGTTTTATTCAATATTATTCCGGGCTCGATTTGAGGCAGGCACTGAGTCAACAAGGTGCTTTCTGGCAGAAAGTGGAAGAACGCGCGCAAGGGTTGCTGGAAAAATGGCACAGACACAACCCATCATGAATGAGGCTATAGAGCAGTTTCTGGCCGGTAAAACGGTCCCTGAAGAATTTGTCCTGGAGGTAGATGGCGAGCGATATAACTGTGAGCAAATTCTACGCTGGTTACCAGGCAGAAGACTGGTGATCAAAGCACTCCATGATGGGGAACCTCTATTACTGAAACTGTTTGTGCCCAATAAAAAAGGCTGGCGCGAACTGTCACGGGAGCAGCATGGCTATAAAGCTTGCAAAGCTGCCGGTGTCGCCGTACCGGCAGAAAAGCTGATCAGTGATGATTTTGCCGGCTGCCTGGCCGTGGCATATGAATTTATCGCAGATGCCTGTCCTTTCATGCTGGCGAGTTACAACCAGGCGCAGATGGTCCCGGCTTTGTTGCAACTCATGGTCCGCTGTCATCAGGCAGGTATCTATCAGCATGATATCCACACCGATAATATCTTGATGACCCCGCATGGACTGTTACTCATTGATCTTGCTTCTGTCAGAGGCCTTGCCGGTCAGTCTCTGAATACGAGGAAAAGCCTCAGCAACCTCGCCAGATTAGTGGCCCAGTTTGTACCGGATCAGCAGCAACTGATCCTGAAAAAGCTTAATCTGTATTATCAGGCTAGAGGGTGGACGTATGGGCAGGCTGAACGGGAAAATTTTAAAACCCTGCTCAACAAAGCCTGGCAGAAACGCAAAGAAACCTACCTGAACAAGTGTTTTCGTGCCTGCACGATGACAGCCTACTTTAAAGATAACCGGCTGGAATATGCTTTCAAGCGCTCATTTTTCAAACGAATTGGCGATGAGGCTATCCGGGATATTGATGCGCTAGTCGAGCAGGGGAAAAAGCTGAAAGATGGTAATAGCGCCACCGTAGTGATGACGGAAATGGGCGGTCGCAGGGTGGTAGTCAAACGTTACAACATCAAATCCTACTGGCACTTTCTTAAACGCTGCTGGCGACCCAGTCGTGCTGCGAATGCCTGGCGACAGGGTAATTTGTTGCATTTGATGGGTATTGTTACACCGGGAGCGCTGGGTTTTGTGGAGCGTCGGCTGGGACCTCTGAGAAAAGAAGCCTATCTGGTTACGGAATATGTAGATGGAGCACGAGAAGTCTCTGAAGTATATAAAGATCGCTCACCAACAACAGTCGAATTTAGGCAGATACAACACATCTTCAGCCTGATGTACGAATATCATCTCAGCCACGGGGACTTGAAAGCCAGTAATTTATTATTGTCTGAGACAGGTGACATTGAGCTCATCGATCTGGATGCGATGCGTGAGCATCATTATGGCTGGGTCTTCAGACGAGCATTTAACAAAGATATGAAGCGTTTTCTGCGTAATTGGCATGGCAGAGTCTTGCGAATGCGCTTCAACTCAATGATTGAAAATCTGAGACAAAAATGAAATTAGCGGTTTGTCTTTATAAGTACTTTCCTTTTGGTGGGTTGGCGCGGGATTTCATGCGCATCATGCAGCAGTGCCTGAAGGCGGAGGATCATGTTGATGTTTTTGTGATGGAGTGGCAAGGGGCCCATCCCGCAAATATGCGGGTACATATTATTCCTGTGAACGGTGTCAGCAATCACGCTCGGCTGAAGAGTTTCATCGGTAAAGTCAGCCCTGAGTTGGAGCGCGGCAGTTATGACTTGGTGTTGGGCTTTAATAAGATGCCTGGACTTGATCTCTATTATGCTGCAGACCCGTGTTATCTTGCTCGAGTCCGATCCCATCCTCTGTACAGTATTCTTAAATTCACCGGCAGAGTCGCTTTTTACAGTAACTGTGAACAGTCTGTATTCGGTGAAGAGAGTAAAACCGTGTCATTGATGATTTCTGATGTGCAGCGAGCACTGTTTAAACAGTGCTACAACACCCCGGATGAACGATTAATATCATTGCCACCAGGCATTGATCCTAATCGTAAACGGCCAGGCAACGCTGCTGAAATTCGCTTGCAGAAACGTCAGGAGTTCGGCATTACTGAACACGAATGGATGTTGTTAATGGTAGGCACAGGTTTTAAGACCAAAGGCGTGGATCGAAGTATTGCCACACTTGCTGCTCTACCGGATACTCTTCGCAACAGAGTCAAACTCGTGATCATTGGTGACGGCGAACATCAAACGTTAGATAAACAGGCAGAAAAATTGGGTGTCGCTGACCAGGTGTTGTTCTTGGGGGGCCGCTCGGATGTACCTGATTTCTTATTAGCTGCAGACTTACTACTCCACCCAGCACGCAAAGAAAATACAGGAACCGTGATTCTGGAAGCCCTGGTCGCGGGCCTACCAGTGCTGGTCTCGGATGTTTGCGGTTATACCAAGCACGTTATCAAGGCGCAGGCTGGAGAAGTACTCAAACAGCCGGATGATGCCTCATTGACTGCAATGCAGTTAGCCAAAATGCTTGAGCCTCAGGCGTTGAAACACTGGTCGCAACAGGCACTTCAGTATGCACAAACAGAAGACTTATACAGCATGCCCGATAAAGCAGCCCACATTATCCGGCATATGGCTGTGGGCACTAACAGGAACGAGAAGTGATTAATACAGTATTGTTGACAGGTGGTGCTGGTTACATTGGTTCGCACATTGCCGTCGAACTGCTCAAAGCAGGATTGGATGTAGTGATTGTCGATAATCTGAGTAACAGCTCTGAGTTGGTGATTGAGCGCATTACCCGCATCACCAATAAAAAAACCTGTTTCTATAAATCAGATTGTCGTGACAAAAAAGCCATGCAGGCTATTTTTAATTCGCATCACCCAGATGCTGTTATACACCTTGCAGGGTACAAAGCGGTGGGTGAATCCTGTGATCAACCTCTGTTGTACTATCGCAATAATCTCGAAGCTACACTGGTTCTATTGGAGGTTATGCAGGAATTTGCCGTTGATAAGCTGGTGTTTAGTTCATCGGCGACAGTTTATGGGGATACAGAGACGATGCCTGTCAATGAACAGGCAAGAACATCAGTCACCAACCCATACGGACGCACCAAACTGATGATTGAAGAAATCCTCAGGGATATCTCAAAGGCCAGCCCAGAGCGTTTTAAAGTGGCTTTGCTGAGGTATTTTAATCCTGCTGGGGCAGATGAAAGCGGACTTATTGGTGAGGACCCTCGCTCGATACCAAATAATTTGATGCCTTATGTCAGTCAGGTTGCTATTGGCAAAAGAAATCGTCTTTCAGTGTTTGGTGGCGATTATCCTACTAACGATGGCACTGGTGTTCGTGATTATATCCATGTCTCTGATTTAGCTCGTGGTCATCTTGAGGCGCTGAGATGGCTGGATAGCGAGCTTGAGCTGCCCTGCTGTCAGGCAATCAACCTGGGCACGGGGGTCGGCTACAGCGTACTTGAAGTGGTGAGTGCTTTTGAGAAAGCCTCTGGAAGAGAAGTCCCTTATGATATCGTCGATAGAAGGGCGGGTGATGTAGCAGTCAGTTATGCCGATGTGGTTTTGGCGGAGAGGCTGCTGGACTGGCAAGCTGAGAAAGACCTTGATGACATGGTTACTGATGCCTGGCGCTGGCAGCAAATGAACCCAGAGGGCTACCAATAGCTAACTGCAAGAGCAGGACCCACTGCAGTCAGTAACAGCGCCAGTTCACAATGCAAGAACTGGCTGTCACAATCTGCTGTAAAGGTATCCATGCCTTAAGTGAGTCAGCTAAAAGTCCCTCTTCAGGACTTGGTAATCAGAATATCTTCCATCACCAGGTATTGCAGATCCGAGCCAAAGAACATGTTCAGCGCATCTGTCGGGCTGCAGACCATGGGTTCACCACGACGGTTGAGTGAGGTATTCAATACCACGCCGTTACCGGTCAGTTTTTCCATTTCCTGAAGCAAGGCGTAATAACGAGGATTGGTTTTCTCGGTGACAATCTGCGCACGCGCAGTGCCGTCTTCGTGAACTACCTCGGGTATACGGTCCCTCCAGCTTTCCGCGACATCAAAGGTAAAGGTCATATAGGGACTGGGGTGATTAGTCTGCAGAATTTCCGGTGCGACGGTATCGAGCATGCTCGGGCAGAAAGGGCGCCACCGCTCGCGGTATTTAATCTGTGCATTGATACGATCAGCCACACCGCTATGGCTGGGGCTACCCAGGATACTGCGGTTACCCAAAGCGCGAGGCCCGAATTCCATTCGGCCCTGAAACCAGGAAACCGGGTTACCATCGGCAAGGATTTTGGCGGTTTCCGCAGGCACATCACTCATTCGCTGCCATTTCACCGGCTGGCTGTAGTTATCGCAGGCATCCATACACTGTTCAGTCGTGTATTGAGGGCCGAGGTAGACATGTTCCATTTTCTCGACCGGCACGCCAGCAACCTGAGAGGCATAACTGGCCGCACCAATGGCAGTGCCGGCATCACTGGCAGCAGGCTGAACAAACAGTTCCTTGACGCCCGGCATGGCGATAATACGCTGATTCAGTTTAACGTTGAGCGCGACACCGCCAGCATAGGCCACTTTGCCGGTTTCACGGATGATATCACCCAGGTAATAATCGATAAGCTGCAAAGCAGTTTTTTCAAGCAGATCTTGAATACTGGCGGCATAGTCGATGTAAGGTTCATCTTTCTCATCACCTTCACGCATCGGTCCTAACCAGTCGATAAGTTTGGGGCTGAAGAAATAGCCTTTGCCATTCTTCTTGTAACGTCGCCAACCGACGGTGTTAACGAGTTTATTGTTAACTCGGAACTCGCCATCTTTGCTCTCAATAAGACGGGAAAAGTCAAAGCGTTTCGGGTCGCCGTAGGGTGCCATGCCCATGACCTTGAATTCGCCGTCGAGCATTTCAAATCCGAGGTACTCAGTCAGGGCACCATACATCCCACCCAAAGAGTCAGGGTCGTAAAATTCTTTGATTTTGTGAATCTTGCCGTTTTCACCATAGCCGAAGAAGGTAGTGGCATATTCGCCTTTACCATCAATGCCAATGATGGCGGTTTTTTCCTTAAAGCCACTCAGGTGATAGGCACTGCTGGCATGGGCGAGGTGATGCTCGACCGGCATAAATTTGACCCGGTTAGCACCAATACCGAGATCATCTAACAGTTTCATCACATTTCGATGGTTACGCCAGTATCGGCGGTTACCGCTGAAGAGGGCGGTCAGTGCACGGTCAGGTGCATACCAGTGTCGCTTGGCGTAGTGCCAGCGGGCGGTCGACTTGAGGCCGATTTCCGCATAGGGGAAAGCCACAATATCGACCTGTTCCGGTTTGATGCCTGCATATTCCAGGCAAAACTTGGTGGCTTCATAAGGCATTTTGCCTTTGGCGTGCTTGTCGCGCAGGAATCGTTCTTCCTCGGCAGCAGCAACCAGTTTGCCATCGATATATAAAGCAGCGGAGGCGTCGTGATTAACGGCACCGGACAGGCCTAGTACGATCATAATGATATTTGTGTCTTGAATTTAAACAACGGGATTATAGCAAGTGCTGGAAGTCATGGACTAGCAGTCTTGTGATATGCGCAGTGTTGGATGTGTCAGTCCTGTTATGGGGAATACGTTGGTATGCAGCATTTTAGGCAGTTCACCGGAAGAAAAACCACCAAAATCTTATAAGCGGTGAGTCATGCTTTGATCAAATCATCAGGACTGCAAAACCCCTGAGGGCTGATGGCAAAACCCCGTTTATGAATATTTTCCACGGACATGGAAGTCAGCTTATCCAGCTTTTCCCACGCCGCAGGTAAATGTCTGTTTTGTTTGGGTAGCCAGGTACGTGATTTGAAATTCATGAAATGCAAATACATGTATTCGCAATTGTCACGGTCATTGGTCAGCTTTCCCTGCTGCCATAACCAAGTCTGGGGGTGGCTATCGCTTCCATCTTTCCACTTTATCGGAGACAAAATAGTGCTGAATTGTTCTTTGAATAGAATATTTCTCTGGTGTTTTGAGCTAACAGACCATAACTTTCGTAGCCATTTCGGATGTTTCCGGTGAGGAATAAAAACCTTGGTAAAGCGTGATTCGTCGAAGCTGAGGTGCTCTGGATTTTCAAGCTGCTGTTTCCAGTCTTTGACCTGCATGAAACTGCTTCTAACTTCCGGAATGTTCCTGAAAATACAAAAGTGCCCGGAAATACGATTCTCATGTGTGCTGATAACGTTATAACGGCTTAGTACATCATCACTGACAAATTGCCGTATTTGCCCGTAAATGACATCGATATCACCGAAGGCATAAAAGTCATAATCCTGGATATCTTTATAGTGAATATAGCCAAGCGCCGGTTTGATATCACAGAGCTTATAGGCTGCAGTCGGGTTGAAATTGATATTCAGCCTGGTGCTGACCAGCGCTTTGTAATCACTGAAAGATAGGACCTTGAACCCTACATTCTGAGGAGCATTTGGGGGAGGAACAGCATCTGTATAGAATAACCAGTCAACATCAGGGTTGTGGCGACAACTTTCCAGAAAGAATTCAAACCATTCTGGCCATTGACCAAACCAGGGAATGATTTTAACCAGACTGTACTTCGGCATTTGACTAAGACGCTCCTGCTCTAACTCAGGTAGTGCATTTTACCTAATTTATATTGATGTAAAAGCGCCAGAGTGTATTCAGTGATGCGATAATCTGCATGCATCAATGACACAAGCTATACAATAAATTATCATTCAACGCCTTTATGCGACCATATAATAATCAGCCAGGTTAAGAGGTTCTGAAATTTCTGCCTCTACGACGATCGGTAACAAGATTGGATAAGAGCAAGTCGCAGTAATTAATATGACCAAAGAGCCAACCCAACTCTGACGGAACATAGCATGGAAGCTTCTAATACTAGGTTTAATTCGGTTTATGAAAATATTTCCACTAAAAGATAAGGATGGTCTCTCGTTTTTGAGTAGAGTCGGTTTGCTTCCTGCAATGGTGGTGATGTGGATTGCGGGCTATTTTTTCTTTCCTTCGAATAAATCGCACTACCAGTTTTTTCTCCTAGTATTCCTCAGTGGAATTATTTGGTTGTTGATGCAAGGCAAGCAAAACTTGGCGTGGTTATTGAGGGCGAGACTACTGCAAGTGGGTGGGCTTTACCTGATATTTTATTTACTCAGTATTTTCTGGTCGGTTGATGCGAGTCTTTCTGAGCGTTTTGGCGAAGTTAAGACCGTCTTGTACCTGTTGATATTTTCGACAATTATTTTCTATTGTCTTGATCGCTATCCGGACTTTCTGAGTACCCTGATTAAGCTGGTTATAGTTGTGGCAGGCTTCAGTCTCGTATTCAACATCATCCTGTTTTATATGGTGGATGGTAACTCTTTAACAGCGCGATTCCATGGTTTCGGAAGATTGTGGAGCCCTCTATGGTTGGCTGCCGTCTATGGTGCTTTAACATTAGTCCTGACGAGCTTATTGACTCACAGGTTTCACCAGTTCACCAGTGCTCAGAAGATTTGGCTGATATTGATGACAGCTGTTTTTTTTATTGCTGTGTTAGCTACACAATCAAGAATGGCGATTGCCGCAACAATCTTGGTAAGTTTTATTGTCGTTGTAAGCGGCAATGCTTCTCCAAAATTCAGGCTGTTCAGTGCGTTCAGCATCATAGCGATGCTTGTGTTAACAGTTTTTGTGTCATCCAATGTTTTTGACAAGATGGTTGAACGCGGACAAAGTCACAGATTGAATATCTGGGAAGGAGCTCTTTCACTCTCAAGCGAGAAACCTTTTATAGGCTATGGTGCTGGGTCAGATATCCAGATTGATACAGCAGTGAAGAAGGTTGATGGCTGGCATCACTACCACAGTAGTTATATAGCTACGTTGGTAGACTTGGGATGGTTCGGGTTTTCACTTGCTATGCTGTTAATAGTGTTTACTTTTGTCACAGCCTGGCGCTTGCGAAAAATATTGGCTGTTCAAATCAGCGCCGGGGTATTTCTCTATTGCCTTCTTATCAGTTTGACCTTTGGAGAGGGCTTTATATCAAGGATGAATGTACAGTGGTTATTGTTCTGGCTGCCTGTTCTCGTCATTGCCTATCATCAGGCAGTACATGAGAGTCAGCCAGTAATTGCTGAATGCTCGGGTGAGACCAGAAAACAGTTTTAGCGGACTCGTCAGAAAAGTTCTCAAGTTGTTGCCTATTCTGCTCTGACAGATTCGGGTCTGAAATTGCTTGTGTCGTCTCAATCAGTGCTTTTTTTAAATCCTCTTCATTACCCAACTTAAAGAGACGGCCTATTCCTTCAACTACCTCAGGTGCGCCGCCACAGTCTGAAGAAATAAGTGGAAGCTCAGCGGCCATGGCCTCAAGTAAAACCATACCAAAAGGCTCATGGTCAGAACTTAAAACAAAAATATCGAAAGCTTTGAATAGCTTCCTTGCCTCTTTTACATGCCCCGTTAGGAACACTCGCTCGTTTAGTCCGAGCTCATCGATCAGGGCTTGCAGTTTGGCTTCTGACTTTCCCTTACCGATAATAACAAGGCGGCTATTTTCAGGCAGCTCATTCAACGCCAGCGCGTATCCCCTAATCAGAGTAGCCTGATCTTTATCTGGATGCAGCCGGCCAACGTTAGCAACAACAAAGGCATCTTGAGGAAGATTGAGTTTTTCACGTGCTTCTTTTCTTGAGAGGAGCTGGGAGCGAAGCAAGTCCGCATCGATTCGGTTATACAGTGTGAATACTTTTTCTTGGGATAAAAAAGGAAGTCGATCCCGGATTTCATTCCTGACAGCGTTCGATACCGCCAGAATCGTCAGTCGTTTATTGTAAAACCAGGCAAGCAGCCTTCTTCCCCAGCGGTCAAAATCTCCAAAAGCATGATGAACACTCAACACCGGTAACTGGGTTGCGATAAGTGCCAGGTAAGTGGGTTTATTCCTGTGAGCAATGCAGACATCAAACTCATATTGCTGCGTTAGCTCTCTTAACTCGCGAATGATTTGTGTTTTTAATCCATCGAGTTCATCGCGATGATGTTCAAGAAAAATAACTTCATCAGCATCAGCTTCTTGGCGAACTGCTGGATCTGAAGGACCACACAAAAAAACCGTGATGACACGATAGGGGGTATTCTTGAACAGAGCAGCATATTGGCGTGTGCAGTCAAGAAAAGGCTGATGATAATTCTGACAAATTTGCAGTACAGTCTTCACGGTCTAGTGATCCGATATGCTTTGGCTGATTTCAGTAATTTAAGTGTTTGGTAGCGACTATTGATCCAGGCTGTGATCATTCAGGATTGCCATCGCATTGATGCCCCTGAGTCTTTTCTGAATTTTCTTCTGGTCTTTTGCGGATTTCTTGCTGGACCTTCTTAACTCGGGATTAAAAATTGATGTGGCATGATTAAGATGATCCACATATTGACCGAGGAACTCTGAAGGCAGAAACTTCATTTTGTAACCTGCCTGCTGCATTTTCTGGTGCATCACTTTACCCGCTGTGTCATCACCATCGGCAAAACTGGTTTTGACTGCTTTGATCACATCCGTACGATACATGGCGCAGTGACTTCTCAGATACTGTGACTTGGAATCCAGGCGATGTGGGTTGTATCGCTGATAGCCAAAAAAACGATGAAGCTGGCGCTTCCAGAATTGTTCAAATTTTATACCAGCCCGACGAATGGCATTTTTTGATTCAAGCTTCCATGAGCCCACACCGGCAATGTCGGATTCATCAAATTCTGCAAGTAACTTATCCAGCCAGTCATGACTTTTCACAAAGGTGTCGGTGTGTATCGATAGAACATAAGGCGTTTTGACCTCTTCAAGAGCCAGGTCAAGCGCTCTTGAGTGAGCCTGGACGCCTGATTCGTTTTGAATGCAGTCACGTTCTATCAAACTGATCCATTGCAGCCCCCGCAGGTATTTCAATGAAGCATCCTGAGAGTTGTTATCAATCACGATAACTTCTGCCAGTTCTGGTCGTGTATATTTCCTCAACAGCCTAAGACAGATTGTCGTGATTTCAGGCGTTTTGTAATTAGGAACAAGAATTGTTACTTGTTTTTCGCTCATGCTCTTTCCATTCACTAAGACATCAGTCTTCAGATGTCATTATCTCTAGTACTACATTCTTATCAAGGTCCCGCATGCAGCGGTGATGTCCGAGTGGACACTCCCGTTCAAAACAAGGACTGCACTCAATATCAATCTGTGCAATATGGGCATTGCTTGCAAGCGGCGGCGTGAAGGCCGTTGAGGTCGGGCCATAGATCGCGACCAGCGGCCTTTGTAGGGCGGCTGCGATGTGCATCAGTCCGGAGTCGTTGGATATCACCCAGTCTGCGGTACCCAGTAAATCAATTGCTTGTTCAAGTTTGGTCTGGCCGCTGAGGTTGAAAAATTGGGACTTATGAGCAGGTCCAATCGCGTTTTCGATCTCTGCAGCAGTCTTCTGATCGGCTTGGGAGCCCAATACAAGAACCTGCCAGCCTCGTTGCAGCAAAGCATTGGCGACTTCGGCGTAATATTCCGGTGGCCATTGTTTGGCCGGGCCGAACTCAGCGCCGGGACAGAGAATAAGGCGTTTCTGATCGGGTTTGAGTGCAGGGTTAATCTCTTCACTGACCGGGAAAGGTTCCATCAATGGTGGTTGGTAGCTGGGTGCGATGTGAGACTGAGCAGCCGGATAAGCCAGCGACACAAAGCGTTGCACCATCATCGGTAAGGCCTGTTTATTCAGTTTCCGGATATCGTTTAACAGACCGTAGCGCATCTCACCGCGCCAACCGGTACGGACCGGGATGCCGGCAAACCAGGGGATCAACGCCGACTTCCAGGAGTTTGGCAGCACGATGGCCTGGTCGTAGTTGTTTTTTGCCAGCACTTTGCCCAGCTGTCTGCGCATTGACCAGCCAAAAACGCCATGGCTGACCGGCATTGAGATCGCTTTACTGACCTCCGGCATGCGCTGTAACAATGGCCGCGTCCAATCCATCGCCAGCACATCAATCTGTACCTGCGGGTTGTCTGCTTTCAATGCTTTAAAAAGCGATTGCGCCATCACCATATCACCGACCCAGGACGGGCCGATGATCAGGATCTTATTGATTTGCTTTTCAGACATGAATTAATGCAGCGTGCTGTGGGTGATGAAAATGAAAACCACCCCCAGCGCAATCAGCACGATCTGCTGCAGGGTTTCTCGGGGTTTGATGCGGGTATGTAAACCCGGAATTAAATCGGCAACAGCAACATAGATAAAGCTGGAAGCAGCAATGACCAGAATATAAGGCAGTAGATGCTGCATATCTGCCAGCGTGAAGTAGCCCAGCAACGCGCCAACTACAGTGCCCAGACTCGACAAAATATTGAAATATAGAGCCTTGCGACGTGAGAAACCACTGTGTAGCAGAATCACAAAGTCACCTAGTTCTTGAGGAATCTCGTGTGCAGCGATAGCGAGTGCGGTCACAATACCCAGATGAACATCGGTCATAAAGGCGGCAGCGATCAGGATGCCGTCAAGGAAGTTATGGATCGTATCGCCGATGAGGATCAGTGGGCCCGCAGCTTCATGATGATGGCCGCCATGATGGTCAGGCCGATCCAGTTCAGGAATATGTTCGTCGCCATGGTGACTATGACAGTGCCGCCAAAGCACCATTTTCTCGAGCACAAAAAACAGCATCAGGCCCAGTAGCAGAGTCAGGCCGATCTCATGTGCATCCATAGCATAGGTATGTTCAATTGCGTGCGGCAGCAAGCCCAGAAAAGACGCACCCAGCAAAGCACCGATAGCAAAGCTGACAAGATGGGGGACAGCAATACTGCGATGATTTTCTGACAGCATCAGAAATGAGGATGCGATGGTCACACTCAGCAGGCCGCCCAGCAAACTGAAGCCGATAATCCAAATAAGTAAATCCATAGGCTACCTACAAAAAAATTAAGCCGCTAATGATACCTTATTTATGCTCAATCCAGATAAGCGACGCCATTCTGCCGGTGTTTCCGTCACGGCGGTAGGAGAAAAACTGCTCTTCCTCACTGACAGTGCAATGCTGGCCACCGAAAACGGATTCAATACCGAGTCGACTCAAGCGTTGTCGGGCGAGCAGATAGATATCAGCGAGGTAATGGTCGTTACCATGTGGTCGAAATGCTTTTTCGGCTTCTGCTGTATGGGATGTGAAAGCGTCAAACACCTCGGCACCGACTTCAAACTGTTCCGGGCCGATGGCGGGTCCCAGCCAGGCCAGCAACTGGTCTGCTCTAGCGGAAAACTGCGAAACCGTATTTTCCAGCACGCCATTGAGTAGGCCGCGCCAACCGGCATGGGCCGCGGCAACCTCAAGACCCTCAGCATCAGTCAACAGGACCGGCAGACAATCCGCTGTCAGGATGGTGCAGACTTGCTCAGGCTGTTTGCTGTAACTGGCATCTGCCTCGATACCGGCATGCCAGTCATTGGCATCAATCACCCTCGTGCCATGAACCTGTTGCAGCCACAATGGTGTTGTCGGTAGTTTGGCTGCCTGCGCTAAGCGGTCTCTATTGGCAAGCACGGCGTTTTGATCATCATTGACATGCAGTCCCAGATTAAGACTGTCGTATGGGGGATGACTGATTCCACCAAGCCGGGTGGTGGACAACGCTTTGATCTGTGCCGGTGCCGGCCAGTCAGGTTCCATAAAGCATAATGGCGCGGTCACTCAATAGCCTCAGCCAGATACTGCCGCCACTGTTCGAACAGTTGTTGGTCGATGGCGGCATAGGTTGAGCGTGGCTGCAGAGAATGACTAAATGGCAGATCGCCCTGCAAGGTAGCGGCATAACCGCCGGCTTCCGCCAGGATCAGATCGGCAGCGGCATAGTCCCAGATATGCTGGCTGCCATGGAGGTAAATATGGCCTCGTCCTGCTGCCAGCCAGCAAAGTTCCAGCGCGATAGAGCCAAGGTTACGCTGAGAACCATAAGGCTTATCACTGACCAAGCGGCTGGAGAATGCCTTAGGCAGGCGTTTGAAGTCGATAAAAGCAATGCTGCGTTTGAGAGACAAGCCGGTCTCTTCTGTCTGTAGCGGCGCATCATTCAGCCAGGCGCCTTCTCCACGTTTGGCAGCAAAAAGCTCGTCGCGCACCGGGTCCAGTACGATGCCGGCTTGGACTTCGCCGGATTCTATTAATGCCAGAGAGATCGAGAAAAAGGGCAGCCCGGTGGCAAAATTACTGGTGCCATCGACAGGATCCAGACACCACAGCGGTTTGCCTGAGTCGAGTAAACTCTGTTGCTGCTCAGCTGGCATTTCTTCCCCCAGAAGCAGTACCTCCGGGCAAATGCCGGCGAGACGCTCGGCCAGCGCCAGCTGTACCGCCTTGTCAGCGCGGGTAATAATGCTGCCGTCTTTTTTGTATTCTCGTTGGACATTGTTATAGAGCGGCAACAGCGTGTTTTGCGCCACTTCTCTGACGATGCTCTGCAGTTGCTGCCGGTCAATATCCATAGCGCGAGTATAACAGTGACATTAGAATTTAATTCAATCTGATCCGCCCACAGGGTAAACTGCGGGACTGTTGAAACGATTTTTGATTGCGATTTGCATGCGAGTCCCACGATTTTACTGTCCCCAACTAGATTCTGAATTAGCCTTGTTTGATTTGCCTGATGCGGTGCACCGCCATGCTGTTCAGGTATTACGTCTTAAACCGGGGGCGCAGATTCGTCTGTTTGATGGCAAGGGCAGGGAATTCGAAGCCAGCCTGACAGAAGTGGAGAAAAGGCGGTCGCAGGCGCGTCTGGGTGAAGAGCTCAGTCAAATCAGTGAGTCGCCACTGCAGATCACCTTGCTTCAAGGCATTTCCCGCGGCGAGCGGATGGACTTTGCGATTCAGAAAGCGGTGGAGCTGGGCGTCAGAACCATCGTGCCAGTGGTCACTGAGCGCTGTAATGTACAGCTGAGTCATGAACGCGCTCAGAAAAGAATCGCTCACTGGCAGGGCGTGCTTGTCAGTGCCTGTGAGCAGAGCGGACGCAGTTACCTGCCAGAACTTGCCGACGTCACATCCCTGGAACAGGCGCTGGGAGAAGTCACAGATGATCTCAGGCTGGTGCTGGATCCCGAAGCCGCTATCGGTTTTCATGATTTAAGTAAGCCCGCAGCACTGACCCTGTTGATTGGCCCGGAAGGCGGTTTATCTGATGCGGAAATCCAGCAGGCGCAAGCTCACAGTTTTACCGCTGTTCAGTTCGGGCCGCGGATTTTGCGGACCGAAACCGCAGCCACGGCGGCTTTGGCCGTAGTGCAGACGCTGTGGGGTGATCTGGCGTGAATGAGAGTACTTTTCTGTTCTTGATTCTGGCCATCATTGCCTGGCTCTGGTGGGACAGTCGTGGCGTCGCTGAGCGAGCGACTGTTGCCGCCCGGGCTTATTGCGGCAATGCCGGGGTCAGCTTTCTTAATGATACCGTGGCCTGGCAGAAAATCCGTTTCAAGCGCAATCGAGCAGGTCGAATGAGCCTGCAGCGCACATACTTTTTCGAGTTTGCCAGCGATATGCAACAGCGCTATCGTGGACAAATCGTCATGCTGGGTAAAAAAGTTGAATCGATCAGCCTCGATCCCTATCGGGTCAGTTGATCTCACCACAGAGGACTATCATGCAGACAAAATCCGCATTGGTTGTTGATGACTCCAAAGTCGCCAGGTTGACTCTGGGTAAGCTGTTACGCTCCCACGGGTTTGAGATTACCGAAAAAGGCAGCGCAGAAGAGGCACTGAAATGGTTGCAGGCAACAGCGTCAAAGCCGGATATGATTTTCATGGATGTCATGATGGGCGGCATGGATGGACTCACGGCTACCCGGAAAATCAAGGAAAATCATGACTTGACTGCCGTGCCGGTGATTATCTGCACCGGTAAAGAGACAGAAGATGATTTGAAACAAGCGCTGGCCAGTGGTGCCACCGCGGTGCTGGCTAAGCCTCCCGCCGCTGAAGCAGTTGAGAAACTACTGGCTGATGTTGAGTCGTCCCCCAAAGCAGACGCTCCTCAACAGTCCCCCGAAGCGCCAGCCACTGTTCCAACCGAGACGCTGGTCGCGGACCTGCGCGCGCAACTGTTGCCTGAGCTGGAACAAAAACTGAACGCTTCCTTATCCGATATACAGCAGCAACTGGCCCGTCAACAGCAACAAGAGGCTGAGCCGCAGAGCGGGCTAGATAAACTGGCAGAGCTGAGTCAGCAGATGAGTGAGTCTGTTCAGCAACAGTTCGGTGAACTGAGCCAGCGGTTCTCAGCCTCTACCGAGCAGCGCCTGACAGAGTTGGCGCAGTCCGCGATTGATTCCGCTGTCACTAACTTTGGCCTGGCTGACAAACTGAATCAGGTGGTACGTGAAGAGGCTTCAGGCTGGCTGTCGCAACAGCAGGCTGACATTCGTGATCAACTGACTCAGGAACTGAAACAAACACTTCACGCCGATATCGACAGTTATTTGAATGAGCAGCTCAATCAGCGGGTGCAGGAACTCGTTGAACAGCACTGGCAAACGTTGCAAGCCAGCCAACCGCAACAGCAGCCGGAACAGAATGACGAAGCATTAAAATCACAGCTCGTGATGCAGCGTAATATCGCCATTGGCGCAGGGCTGCTGGCCGTTGTGGCGATTATCCTGGCATTAATTTAATTATCGGAATGTTGCCGACTATTCAGGAAGCCCGCGCGTTTGGCCTTGCAGAATTGAACGGCTCTCTCAGCCCGGATGTCGATGTCCAGTATCTGCTCTGTCATGTGTTGGCCTGCCACCCAACCCGCTTGATGACCTCACCGGAAGCGGAACTCAACGAGGCTCAGTGGCAGCAGTTTGCGGCGCTGATAGCAAGGCGAAAGCAGGGCGAACCCGTCGCCCACCTGACCGGGAACCGTGGTTTCTGGAGTCTGGAACTGGAGGTGGATAATTCCACACTGATCCCTAGGCCCGATACCGAGTTGCTGGTCTCGTTGTGTCTGCCCAAATTACAGACTGGTATGACTGCGGCGGACCTGGGAACCGGTTCCGGCGCCATTGCCCTGTCGCTTGCCATAGAAAAACCGGATGTACGGTTTGTCGCGACTGACATGCAGTTGGCCGCGGTCAGACTGGCAAAGAAAAATGCCTTTAAACACGATCTGAGCAATGTCAGCTTTTTGCAGATGTCCTGGCTTAGAGGTTTTCAGCCCGGCAGTTTTGATTTGATTGTATCCAACCCGCCCTATATCCGTGCTGATGATCCGCATCTGTTGCAGGGCGATGTGCGTTTTGAGCCACGCAGTGCGCTGGTTTCCGGCGATGATGGTCTGAATGATATTCGAAGAATTACGGAGCAGGCGCTGGATTGTCTGAAGCCCGGAGGCTGGCTGCTGGTCGAGCATGGCTATGATCAGTCGCAGCAGGTACAGGACTGTCTGAGACTGGCGGGCTTTGAACAGATCAGCGCGCATCAGGATTTTGGCGGTCAGGACAGGGCGGTGATGGGACATCGGCCGGAAGCCATCTGATATGCCTTACCCACCTTGCCAGCGTTATAATAACGGTTTGAATTAACGATATTGCCGATGAACGACGATCAACTGCTACGCTACAGCCGCCACATTCTTCTGCCGCAGGTCGATATCAAAGGTCAGCAGAAACTACTGGATGCGCATGTCATGATTGTGGGGCTGGGTGGTCTGGGCTCGCCGGTGGCGACCTATCTTGCTGCCGCCGGGGTCGGTCGCTTGACCCTGGTTGATGATGACAAAGTCGAATTATCCAACCTGCAGCGGCAAATTGTGCACAGTGAAGCGCAGATTGGAAATAGCAAAGTCAGCTCTGCTGCACAGCGGCTGAAAGCCATAAACTCCGATGTTGAGTTAAATCTGATAGACCGACGGATGGACAAGGCAGGATTGCTTGATGCCACTCAAGGTATCGATGTGCTGGTGGATTGCAGTGACAATTTTGCCACCCGCTTTTTGCTTAACGAAGTCAGCAAACAGCAGCGTCTGCCACTGGTCTCTGGCGCTGCTATCCGTTTTGAAGGTCAGGTCACTGTCTACGACCCACGCCAGCCCGGCATGCCATGCTATCGCTGTCTCTATGAAGACAAAGGTGAACTGGAAGAAACCTGTTCTGAGAGCGGCATTCTGGCGCCGATCCTGTCGGTTATCGGTGGCGTACAGGCCGTAGAAACTGTCAAGCTTCTGATGGGGGTGGGTGAGAGTCTGGCCGGACGCTTACTGATTCTGGATGCGCTCAGCATGAGCTGGCGCGAAATCAAAATGAAGCAGGATCCGACATGTCCTGTATGTCAAAAAGCAGAGTAAACAATGACAAAAACAACAGTACAAATTCCCAGAACGCTGGCGAATCAGCTTCTGCATCAGGCGCAACTGTCGCCGTCTCAAGAGGTATGCGGCCTGGTGGGGCAGCGCGATGAACAGTGCGAGTGCTACCCGATTGAAAATGTCGCGACGGATGCGAGTGTACTGTTTGCACTCAACGCCAGTGAGCAACTGGCTGCGTTCAAAAGTATGAAAGAAAAAGGGCAGCAGTTATTTGCCATTTACCATTCTCATCCAAGCAGCCCACCGGTGCCTTCGCAGATTGATATCGAGGATACCAACTACAGCGATGCGTTGTATCTGATAATCTCCCTCAACACTAAGGGCGTTCTGGAAATGCGCGGTTTTTATCTGAAAGACGGGCAAACCGAGGAAGTTGAACTGATTTTATGAGTCGAGAACTGACAAAACCGGACCTGGAGCAATCTGCACAGATTGCGCTGGAAGAGGCAAAAAAACGGGGCGCCACCGCCGCTGAAGTGGGCCTGAGCCAGAGTAAAGGACTCTCTGTGACCGTTCGTCAGCGTGAAGTCGAGACGCTGGAACACAACAATGATACCGGTCTGGGAATCACGGTGTTTTTCGGTCAAAGCAAAGCCTCGTCCAGCACCTCCGATTTGAGTTTGCCGGCGATTCGCGAAGCGGTGGAGGCCGCCTGCAATATCGCCCGGCATACTCAGGCAGATGAAGCTGCCGGTCTTGCCGATGCCGACCTGATGGCCTCCAAGTTTCCTGACTTGTCGCTGTATCACCCCTGGGATTTGAGTGTAGAAAAAGCCATCGAACTGGCCACCGAGTGTGAAGCCGCCGGACTGGATGCTGATGACAGAATCAGCAACTCAGAAGGCGCCACGGTCAGTAGTCACAGTGGTAAGCGGATCTACGCCAATAGCCATGGTTTCCTCGGTGTCACCGACAGCACCCGTCACAGCGTTTCGGCCAGTCTGATCGCCACAGACGACCGTGGCATGCAGCGGGATTTCTGGTATGACATGGCGCGTGATGTGGCCGATCTGGACAGTGTGGCGCATGTCGGTCTGAGAACAGCACAACGCACGCTGGCAAGACTGGGCGCCGGTGAAGTCAAAACCGGTAGTTACCCGGTGATTTTTGCAGCGGAAGTCGCCCCTTCCCTGTTTGGCCAGTTGATCGCTGCTATCCGCGGCGGGGCGCTGTATCGCAATGCCTCTTTTTTGCTGGATAAAAAAGGCGAGCAGATTTTCCCCGACTACATTCATATTCATGAGCAGCCTCATCTGGCAAAAGCGCTCGGTAGCGCGTCGTTTGATGCTGAGGGGGTCGCCACCCAAAACCGTGATATTGTCAGCCAGGGCGTACTGCAGGATTATGTGCTGGACAGTTATGCTGCGCGCAGACTGGGACTGACAACCACGGCAAACGCTGGTGGTGTGCATAATCTCACTATCGACAGCACCTGTGATGCAGATTTTAACGAACTGCTTAAACGCATGCACAAAGGCATTATCGTCACCGAGACTATGGGCATGGGCGTGAATATCGTTAATGGTGATTATTCACAAGGCGCGGCTGGTTTCTGGGTCGATAACGGAGAGATTCAGTACCCGGTCGATGAGTTCACCATCGCCAGTAATTTGCAGGACATGTTTATGGGCCTGCAGGCGATAGGCAGTGACGTCGATATCAGAGGCAATACCCGATGTGGTTCGGTACTGCTGGATAAGATGATGATTGCTGCGGCCTGAGGCTCAAGAACGCTGGTAAAAAGCCGTTATCACCGAAGTGATATCGGTCAGTTCCAGCAGCCCCAGTAAATGACTGAGTTGCTGGCGAATGGCTGCCACCTTGTGTGCCCGCTGTGGCCGCCATTGCAGTAACTCTGTCATCAAATCGGCTTGCTGTTCGACGTCCTGACTCTTAATGGCTGTCAACTGCCCGGCAAAGACCTTGAAATTGCTTGCTGCCAGTCCGCGCTGGATAAACAGGGCTTTGTCTCGCGCAGTCAAAAAGTCTTCTTCAAATGCCAGTATCCATTGTTCAGTCTGAGCTTTATACGCATACAAAGTGGTGCTGATGACGCCTGACTGACTGTTATTGATCTGTTTCAATTGATCGGCAAGCCGTAACTGCTCTGTATTCAAAGCCTGCCATAAGTCATGTTCTCTGGCGGCATGGTTAGTCTGAGTTTCCCCGACCAACTGGATTTGGCGTTGACCTTCACTGTCAAAACCCAGGAATAAAGGAATGCTCTGTAAAGTCGGCATCAGCGCCGAACTATAAAGACGGCTGAGCGCAGTTTTTATCTTGTCATCTTCATTCGCATTGAGTTTTTCCCGGTTCTTTTTTATGGCCCAGTCAAAAAACTGATTGAGGCTTTCGGGGCAATTGTTCTTTATTCTTTGCAGGCCCAGTCGCAGCGTATCCTGCCAGTAAAGTGTATTCCTGACCTCATAGGGAATGGCGCTAAGTTTGACTTTATCGGTCAGAGTTTGCCAGCGCTCAAAATCTATCAACAGGCGTTGGTTCATCTTGATGCCGCTATCCGCCGGCAAACTGATTGCCAGTCCATCGGCGGAGACATCCAGGGTATTGAGTGACCATTGCTGTTCACCGGCCCTGACAGTCACCGGTGTGCGGATGTAGTAACGGGCTTTATTGCGCTGTATGAAGGCGTCCAGTGTTTCCGGTGTGAGGCTGGCATTATCGATTGAAAGTCTGCGCGTTTGCAGATCCTCAAGTTGTGTGGCGCTGACCTTGTTGCCCGACATGATGTGCTGCATGGCTGGTCCCAGATCGGTCACTGTCACCCGGCGTTGAATACGGCCGGCACGGAACAGGCACTGCCGGCTTTGTTCCTGATCCACTTCGGCAATATCTGCCGCCGCAGAATGGGCTGTCGATTTGTCGATGCTGACTGCGCAGGCTTTGAGTAACAGCAGGCGGCTAGCTGGCTGTGCCAGGTGCCAATTGATGATCTTGCTGACCGCATCGGTATGAGCCAAAGGCGCACTGAAACTCTGTTTTTCATCAAAAGCGGTGATGACCGCAGCGGCGCCTTTTGCCATAGACATTAATGGCAATTTTTGCAGCCAGTCGATTTGTAAGTCCTGCCAGCTTGCCAGTGTTTCTCTTGCCGGTGGCATCAAATGAAAAGCGAGCAGTGGTTCCGGACTATCGGCCTCACCCATCCACAGGATGGGGGCGCTCAGCTGTGTCATCCACAGGCGCTGATACATTCGACCCTGCAGGTTGATGATCTCATTGTCGACATTCTGTTGACGCTGGCCAGCCTGCGATTCCAGCCATTGCTGCAACCAGTTTGCAAATTCATCCTGACCGTCACTGACACGACTTAATACCGCGGTCGTGTGATGACTGCCATGGTCCAGTTTAACGACCCGATAGTGGAGAGAGGCGGGTAGTTGGCCGCTTTGCTGCTGAAAATCGACAAAGCTGACCGATAATTCGTCCTGCAGCTGAAGGGAGTAACTGCGTCGCAGTGAGATGCGAATTGCATTGAGTGCGATATCAATGGTGTGGCCGTGGTAAAGCACATCATCAAGCCGAAGCTGCACCGGTGTAGTGTAGACAATTCGGGCTTCACTTCGCTCAATGGCTTTATCCAGAGACAGCAACTGAGGCCCCTGTTCAGGTCCGTTAGTGGACTGCTGATTGGGTGTCAGTTGTTTCAAAGCTTTAAACAGCGCCTCAAATACGCCCACCGTGTAGCGGCCGTCGAAGCGGCTCATCAATTGCTTGACCAAGAGATAAGCGCGGTCATCCAAATAATGAACGCGGCCGCCGAATTGATAGGCCTGGCATTCTCCGGCGACTTTACCGCGGAGATCGATGGTCCGGAGGCAGTCTTTATTGAGCCGCTGCCTTTCCAACTCCTGCAGAAATGCCTGATTTTGCTGCTTACGGTCGGGGAGCTCGGCCATAGGTGAGTTTAGGAGCGATGAAACTCATTCGGTGTTTTAGCGCGGATGCTGAGTGCATGAATCTTGCTCTGCATTAAATCGCCGACTTCCGTATAAACCAGTTTATGCCGCTGAATCAGCGATAACCCCTCAAAGGCCTCGCTGACGATCAGCAGATTGTAATGACCGCCACCGGTGTTACCGGCATGGCCGGCATGGCTGGCGCTGTCATCTTCAATTTCAATCAGTTCCGGCGCAAGCGTCTGCAGCGCCTTCTCTATGGCATCGACGGTACTCATGGTAAAACTTTCTTGAATGGTTTGACGGTGACTTTGGCGTAGACATCCGCATCCATGTAAGGATCTGCCTTGGCCCAGGCTTCGGCGGCAGAGAGATCTGCAAATTCGGCCACCACCAGACTGCCACTAAAACCATCCTGCCCCGGGTCTTCACTGTCTACAGCGGGGTGTGGGCCGGCCAGAATTAAACGGCCTTCATCCTGCAGCGCTTTTAATCTTTCCAGGTGAGCCGGTCTTGCTTCCAGACGACGGGGCAGGCTGTCTGGTTTGTCTTCACTGATGATCGCATAAAGCATGGGCATAAGCGGGTCCTACTTGGGTACTTCAGTCGCGTGACGTGCGAGATAAATCGACTGTGCAATGATAAATACAATGGTGATTCCCAGCATGCCAAACAGTTTGAAATTCACCCAGGTCGCTTCGTCATAGTTGAAGGCGACATAGAGATTGGCTACGCCGGAACCCACAAAAAAAAGAATCCAGGCCATATTGAGTCTGGACCAGACTTTATTAGGTAACTGGATATGCTGGGCCATCATTCTCTCCAGCAGGGACTTATCAGTAAACAGGTAAGCGCCGATAAAGACCAGCGCGAACAACCAGTTCACCGCAGTCGGTTTCCATTTGATGAAATCGGGGTTTTGCAGCCACAGAGTCAGGCCGCCAAGCAGTACAACCAGTACCAGCGTGATCAGGTGGGCACGCTCTACTTTTCGATGACGCAACCAGGTATAACTGACCTGGAACAGCGTAGCGACAATCATCACTGCAGTCGCAGCATAAATGCCATCTACCTGGATGACTTCACCATTGAAATTGTATTCGCCGCCGCCGAATTTGTAGGCGACAAAAAACAGCACAATGGGTAAAAAATCAAAAAACAGTTTCATTGAGAATTCAGTTAATTAGAGAACAGAAACATTCTATCGTAAAATATCCGCTATGACCCAGTACGACTTACATACACATTCAACCGCATCCGACGGTTCCTTATCCCCGACTCAGCTGGTGGCGCGCGCCAGCGAGCAGGGGGTGACGCATCTGGCTCTGACCGATCATGACGGCACGGAAGGACTGGATGAAGCCAGGGCAGCGGCAGAGCAATATGGCATTACACTGATTCCCGGTGTCGAAGTCTCAGTCAGTTGGCATGGGGCGACGGTACATATCGTCGGTCTGCAACTGGATCAGCAAAACCAGGCCCTGCAGTCAGGCCTGGGAGCACTGCGTGAGTATCGTCGCGAACGTGCCAGAAAAATTGCTGACAAGTTGGAGAAAGCGGGTATTCCCGGCGCATTGGAGGGCGCTGGTCAATATGCCTCCGAAACCATGCTGGGACGGGTACACTTTGCACGCTTTCTGGTTGAAAAAGGCCATGCCAGAGACATGAAAGATGTCTTCAATCGCTTTCTGGTCAAAAACAAACCCGGTTATGTCAGTGGTGACTGGGCCACACTGGAACATGCCGTAAGTTGGATCCGTGACGCGGGGGGGCAGGCGGTCATTGCCCATCCTGCCCGCTATAAAATGACCAACAGCAAGCGTCGGCGGCTGGTCGCTGAATTC
Organism: uncultured Methylophaga sp.; assembly: GCA_964389455.1. Taxonomy (GTDB): domain Bacteria; phylum Pseudomonadota; class Gammaproteobacteria; order Nitrosococcales; family Methylophagaceae; genus Methylophaga. The sequence continues at coordinate 35,879 of CAYMEE010000014.1, forward strand.
AAATCACTGGGCGGTGAGGCGATTGAAGTTTCCTCCGGTAACCAGCATCCGGAAGAAGTTCGGGTCATGGCGAAACTCGCGGAAGAGTTCGAGCTGTTGGCTTCCTGTGGTTCTGATTTTCACAGTCCGGATAACAACTGGATTGAGCTGGGCAAGATGACGACGATGCCGCCTTTTGTCACACCGATATGGACGCGGTGGCAATAAGCGGGCAGTCTGTCGCTATAACAACAAGAAAAAGAGAGAGACATGAGTCAGTATTTCCAGATTCACCCTGAAAACCCGCAACTTCGCCTGATTAAACAAGCCTGCAAAATCATTCGTGATGGTGGCCTGGTGGTCTATCCCACCGATTCCGGTTATGCACTGGGCTGTTATATCGGGGATAAGAACGCGATGGAACGGATCCGCCGTTTGCGGGATCTGGATTCCGATCATAACTTCACGCTGGTTTGCCGCGATCTGTCCGAGTTGTCGACCTACGCCAGATTCAACAACGCTGTGTTCCGATTGCTCAAGGCCTATACCCCCGGCCCTTATACCTTCATTCTGCCGGCCACCAAAGAGGTTCCGCGTCGTCTTCAGCACGCCAAGAAAAAATCGATTGGTCTTCGCATCCCGACTCATCCGATTGCGCTGGCTTTACTGGAAGAGCTGAATGAGCCCTTGATGAGTTCAACGCTGATCCTGCCCGGTGATGACTTACCCATGACCGAGGCAATGGATATCGAAGATGCGATTGGTAAACAGGTCGATCTGATCATCGATGGCGGCGCCTGTGGCGCCGAACCGACCACGGTGGTGGAATTCATCGACGACCTGCCTGAAGTGGTTCGTGTCGGCATGGGAGACCCTGCCCCGTTCCAGGGCTGATATGGGCTGGTGGATTGCAGGACTGAGTCTCAGTCTGCTGGTCGGCATTGGCCTGTTTCATGCCCGTGCTGACTGGGGCGGTGCCCATGTGAACTGGCTGGATGGCTGGACCCGGCTGATATGCCGCTATCTGCACGGCCTTAAACCCGAACAAAAACTCGATCTGCCCGCCACTGGGCCGGCTATCGTGGTGGCCAATCATGTGTCCGGTCTGGACCCTTTACTGTTGATAGCGGCCAGCCGCCGGCCGTTACGTTTTCTGATAGCGACCGAGGAATATCAGCGTCCGGTTTTACATTGGATATTTAAACTGGCGGGGTGTATTCCAGTTGATCGCAAAGGCCGGCCTGAACAGGCACTGCGCACCGCCAGACGCGCTCTAGAGCAGGGTGAAGTGATTGCTTTGTTTCCACACGGCAAGATTCATCTCGACAGCGATCCTCCCAGACCCATCAAGGGCGGGGTGGTGCGTCTCGCTGCCTGGAGCGGCGCGCCGGTTTATCCGGTGCGTATAGATGGTGTTGGCGCTGAGGGTCAGGTCTTTCTGGCCCCATTCACGCCCGATAAAGTGACGCTGACGCTGCACCCCGCGTTACAGGTGAAAGACACGGCTTCCAAATTCAGCCTGGAACAGATTCGCTCAGCGATAGAAACACCGGCCGATTTATCTCACTGATTTCAGTCTTGAAATCCGGAATATTCTCCCCCATTTCCCAGATAACACACTCTTTGAAGGGAAATTGTTCATGCAGATCGATAAATTAACCAGCAAATTCCAGGAAGCGCTGGCAGCGGCACAGAGTATGGCCGTCGGTCGCGATCATCAATTTATTGAACCGGTGCATCTGATGCTGGCCTTGCTGCAGCAACAAAACGGCAGTGTGAAGCCGATTTTGCAGCAAAGCGGGGTGAATGTGCCTGCTTATCAGGCGGAACTGGAGCAGCAATTGTCCCGCTTGCCAACCGTGGAAGGTGCCAGCGGTGATATTCATGTGTCGCAGGATGTCAGCCGTCTGCTGAATCAAACTGACAAACTGGCACAGAAACGTCAGGATCAATATATTTCCAGTGAGCTGCTTTTGCTGGCGCTGGTGGACGATAAAAACAAAGCGGGAGAACTGCTGCGTGAACATGGCGCCACCAAGGCCAACCTGGAAGCCGCTATCGATAAAATGCGTGGGGGAGAACGCGTGACTGATCCGAATGCCGAAGAACAGCGCCAGGCGCTGGAGAAATTTACTATCGATCTGACCGCTCGCGCCGAAGAAGGCAAACTGGACCCGGTCATCGGCCGTGATGATGAAATTCGCCGTACCATTCAGGTGTTGCAGCGTCGGACCAAAAACAACCCGGTCCTGATTGGTGAGCCCGGTGTTGGTAAAACCGCGATTGTGGAAGGTCTGGCCCAACGTATCGTCAATGGCGAAGTGCCCGATGGCATGAAGCATAAGCGGGTGCTGGTTTTGGATATGGGCTCATTAATTGCCGGGGCTAAGTTCCGTGGTGAGTTTGAAGAGCGTCTGAAAGCGGTGCTCAACGATCTGTCGAAACAGGAAGGTCAGATCATTTTGTTTATCGATGAAATTCACACCATGGTCGGTGCCGGTAAAGCTGAAGGCGCCATGGATGCCGGCAATATGCTCAAACCCGCGTTGGCCCGGGGCGAACTGCACTGTATCGGTGCCACCACGCTGGATGAATACCGCCAGTATGTGGAAAAAGATGCGGCGCTGGAGCGGCGTTTTCAGAAAGTTATGGTGGGTGAGCCCAGTGTTGAATCCACCATCGGTATTCTGCGCGGTCTGAGTGAACGCTATGAACTCCACCACGGGGTGGATATTACCGACCCGGCGATTGTCGCTGCGGCGACCTTGTCACATCGCTATATTACGGATCGCAAACTGCCAGATAAAGCCATTGACTTGATTGATGAAGCGGCCAGCCGGATCCGGATGGAAATTGACTCCAAGCCGGAATCATTGGATCGACTGGAAAGACGTCTGATCCAACTCAAGATTGAGCGGGTAGCCTTGCAGAAAGAAAGCGATGACGCGTCTAAAAAGCGGCTGGAAACGCTGGAAAGCGAGATGAAAAAGCTGGCCCGCGAATATACCGACCTGGAAGAAGTCTGGAAGTCGGAGAAAGCCGCGCTGCATGGCAGCCAACATGTGAAGGAAGAGCTGGAAAAAGCCCGCCAGGAACTCGAGTCGGCCAATCGCAATGCCGACTACGAAAAGATGGCGAAGCTGCAGTACGGCCGTATTCCGGAACTGGAAAAACAGCTGGATATCGCGACCCAGGCCGAAATGCAGGAGTTTACCCTGCTGCGTAACAAAGTCGGTGAGGAAGAGATTGCCGAGGTCGTGTCCAAATGGACCGGTATTCCGGTGTCTAAAATGCTGGAAGGCGAGCGTGAGAAACTGCTGAAAATGGACGAGGCCCTGCATCTGCGGGTTATCGGTCAGGATGAAGCCGTAAGCTCGGTTGCCAATGCGATTCGTCGCAGCCGCGCTGGCCTGTCAGATCCCAACCGGCCGAATGGCTCGTTCCTGTTCCTGGGTCCAACCGGTGTCGGTAAAACCGAGCTGTGTAAAGCTTTGGCGACTTTCCTGTTTGATACCGAAGAGTCGATGATCCGAATCGATATGTCCGAGTTTATGGAAAAACATTCGGTCGCACGTCTGGTCGGCGCACCGCCGGGTTATGTCGGTTATGAAGAGGGTGGTTACCTCACCGAAGCGGTCCGTCGTAAGCCTTATTCCGTGATTTTGCTGGATGAGGTGGAAAAGGCCCATCCAGATGTATTCAATGTGCTGTTACAGGTATTGGATGACGGTCGTCTGACCGATGGTCAGGGCCGCACAGTAGACTTCCGAAATACCGTCATTGTCATGACCTCGAATCTCGGCTCCAGCGTGATTCAGGAAATGGCCGGTGAAGAACATTATGAGGAAATGAAATCGGCAGTGATGGAGATCGTCGGTCAGCATTTCCGCCCCGAGTTTATCAACCGGGTCGATGATGTGGTGGTATTCCATCCGTTGCAGCAGGATCAAATCCGGGCGATTGCCGATATTCAGCTGGCGCATCTGCGTGCCCGTCTTGGCGAGCGCGATATCAAGCTTCAGTTAAGCGAAGCGGCTCTGGACCTGATTGCCGCCGAAGGCTTTGACCCGGTTTACGGGGCGCGGCCATTGAAACGGGTGATTCAGCACGAAATTGAAAACCCGCTGGCGCAGGACTTGCTGTCAGACAAGTTCAAGGCGGGTGATACCGTCAATGTCGATGTGGAAGGTGACAAACTGGTATTCAAGGAATTGGTGCTGCACTAAAAAAAGCCCCGCTTTCGCGGGGCAGTTCTGCTAACGGGGCGCTCAGCCGAGTTCTGAGTGCCCTGTTTTTTTACCAGGCCTTGTAGGGCAGGAACTTCCCGTCCATCGTTAACACCACACGATCCCCTTTTGGATCGGTTTTGCGTTCGACTGACATATTGAAATCAATCGCGCTCATAATGCCGTCACCGAATTTCTCCTGAATGACTTCTTTCAGCGTCGGGCCATAAACACCGACAATTTCATACAGGCGATAAATCAGCGGATCGGTCGGTACTGCCTGGTCCCAGACCTTGGTGGGATAATCCTGTAAGGCCTGGCTGACTTCTGCTGGCAGCTCCATAAACTGGCACAGCGAGGTGGCTTTATCTTCCGGCATGCTGTTCATGCCGAGGCAGGCCGAAGTAGTCCACACCGGTGACATGCCAATAGCTTCACCGATTTGTTCCCAGCTCAGATTCTTGGTTTTTTTGGCCACAATAATGGCTTCGGTCATGGCGACTTTATCCATGTTAACTCCTCAATTTGCGAGAGAAGCCGGCGCTAAAAAAGCGCCGGCAAGAAGGTGAATAAATCAGGCTTTAACCGCTTCAGTTGATTCTGCACTGACAGCAGGTTTACGAACCTGACCTGGTTTGAGGTGAGTCGCGTAGAGCACGCTACCTGTCAGCAGCAGACCACCGACGAGGTTACCCAGAATGACTGGAATTTCATTCCAGAACAGCCAATCACCCACCGTGATAGGTGCACCCATCATCATGCCCAGCGGGAACAGGTACATATTGACCACGGCATGCTCAAATACCAGACCGAAGAAGATCAGGATTGGCATCCACATTGCGATAACTTTGCCACCTACTGTTTTCGAGTACATGGCACCCACTACGCCGATGGACACCATCCAGTTACACAGAATGCCTTTGACAAAGACGGTGAACCAGCCGGCGGCACCGTATTCGGCAAAGCCAAGGGTACGTGCCTCAGCAGCGCCGGCGAAGGCTTTACCGACAGCGGTCGGTTCGGCGGTAAAGGCATAGGTCAGGGAAATGGCAATTAGGGTCGCGGAGAACAGTGCGCCCATCAGGTTGCCAAGAGCGACCAGCCCCCAGTTTTTGAACATACCCGACGTCGTGGCGCCCGGGCGTTTATCAAATAAAGCCAGTGGCACCAGGGCAAATACACCTGTCAAAAGGTCAAAGCCGAGCAGGTTCAGAATACAAAAGCCGACCGGGAAAATGAGGGCCCCGACTATGGGGTAGCCGGTCTGAACCGCGGCGGTAACGGCCAGAGCCACCGCAATCGCCAGAATGGCACCAGCCATGAAGGCACGGATTAAAACATCGCGGGGGTGCATGAATAATTTGGACTCACCCGCGTCCACCATGGTTTTAACAAACTCATTGGGTTTTACATACGACATTAGATACTCCCATCATCAACAAGAAACGCAATCGTAAAGGCTGCTTGTTGATAATGGGCATATACTATGCCAAATAATTTAATTGTTTTAAAACAAAGGGATAGGTGTGGGTTGGTTTTCTGTGAGCCAGGTTGGTGCACCAATTTGAAGAGCCGGGAGAGCATGGTGCACGATTATGACGCGCCGCTGTGCCCCCCCCTCGTAACTGATGGCTGAAGAATGCGTTTATCGAGGACGCAACTGGTTTGAAACCAGAACGTGTTGAAACAAAATCCGAATGTGTTGAGACGATGCTGATCTTATACGCTCAGGCTCGTTTTTCATTGTCAGACAATTTCCCTAGGAACCAGTCAAGCGCCCACTGCGGCAGAATTCGTTTGAGCACGGCGAATAAATAAGTAGGGAATGTCACGTAATAGCGGATTTTTGGTTTCTTGGACTCAAACGCATGCAGACATTTTTCCACGACGGCATCTGGTGGAAGAGTGAAAGGGGCCGCCGGGCCTTCTTTCTGCAAGCGGACTTCCATCGCTTCATAGGTTTCAAAATGGGGGCTGCTGTTGATATCAATATGTTTCTCGTAGCGCTCAAAAGCATTGGCACGGAAGCGGCTGGTAATCGGTCCAGGTTCGATCAGGCTGATAGTGATGTTGGTATCAGCCAGTTCCAGCCGCAGGGTATCTGCCAGGCCCTCAATTGCGTATTTGCTGGCATTGTAGGCGCCGCGATAAGCCATCGACACAAACCCCAGCACGGAGCTGTTATAAACAATTCGCCCAAATCCCTGCTTACGCATCTGGGCAATCGCGAGGTTGGTCAGTTGCTGGGTACCAAAGACATTGGTTTCAAACTGTTCCCTGAGCGCCTGGCGGCTGAGGTCTTCCACTGCGCCGGGCTGACCGAAAGCCGCATTGTTGAACAGGCCGTCCAGTCGACCGTTGAGTAACTTCAGTGCTTGTTCAAAGCCCTGATTGATACTGGCTTCATCCGCCAGATCCATCATCACCACTTTGACGTTACGCTTTTCCAGCATCTGTTGATCTTCAGCTTTACGCACTGTGGCAACGACATTGAAACCATGAGCCTGCAGCATATCGGTGGCCCGCAAGCCGATGCCACTGGAGCAACCGGTGACCAGGACGTTTCTGACCTTCGAATTATGCGATTGTTTGTTCATATGTTTGTCAATCTAACCAATATTAAGGTAAATGTTTAAGCATTCTGTCCGATAAATGCTATATATTCTCTGACTTTTTCCACCAGGCCGACATGCAGCAAACCCAAGAAATCAGCAGTTTCGATTATCAACGCTTCCGACAATTTCTGGAACAGGCCTGCGGTATTTTGCTGGGCGAAGGTAAACAATACCTGATTGTCAGCCGTCTGACCCGTCTGATGCGGGAAGAAAATATTGCCAACCTGTCAGCTTTGATGGCGGCGATTGAAAAAGGCCACCCACGGCACCTTCGTGATGCCGTCATTGATGCCATGACCACAAATGAAACTTCCTGGTTTCGTGACGGCCAACCATTTGAAACCCTGGGGCAGGTGGTCCTGCCCGAACTCGAGCAGCGCGGGCAGGGGGCTTTGAGAGTTTGGTCTTCGGCCTGTTCTTCGGGGCAGGAGCCTTACACCATCAGCATCATTCTGAGTGAATATCTGCGTAAAAACCCCGGCTCCCGTCTCAATGGCAGTCAGATCATCGCGACCGATATTTCCGCTTCGATGCTGGTTCAGGCTAAAAAGGCCGAATATGAAAATGTGGCGTTAGGCCGGGGGCTATCAGATACACGGCGACAGCAGTTTTTTACCAAGCTCGATGAACGCTGGCGGGTCGTTGATGAAGTGCGCAACCGTGTCAGTTTCCGCGAGCAGAATCTGCTGCAGGGATTTAGTACATTGGGTAAGTTCGATGTGATTTTCTGCCGCAATGTCCTGATTTATTTTTCCGGCGAGCGCAAGCAGGACATTCTCAAGCGCATGGCATTGTCTCTGAACAAAGGCGGCTACCTGTTTCTCGGCGCGTCAGAAACCATCAGTGGCTACAGCGATGCTTTTGAGCTGGTTCGTACCCCGTTCAGTACCGTTTATCGTCGCAAAGACTTGATTTCATAAACGCTCATCCGGCCTGTTATTAATCTTCGCCGGGTCCTTATCTGTAGCAGTTGGTTTCGGTGGTGGTGGCTCACATAGGCCAAGCCAACTGCCGATCTGACGAAACAGGGCTTTGATCAGGCGCCATAATCTTGGCAACAGCCAAATCATCAGAACAACGAATACAGCCAAGGCGATTAAAAACAGTACGGGATGATTCAGGGCTGTCCAAAGACCGGCAATGACCAGTAGATCTTCGCTGATGGAGGCGCCCCAGTTAGTGACAGGCTCCGGCGAGGTATTGATCAACAGACGACTACCCGCCTTGGTGGCATGACTGCCAGCGGCCAGCGTGCCACCCAGTAGTGCTGCACTGAGCTCCACCGCAGGAGTCACGTCGCCGACGGCACTGGCTGCCAGCATGGCGCCGGCAGGAATGCGGATAAAGGTATGCAAGCTGTCCCAACCGGTATCAACCCCAGGCATTTTATCGGCAAAGAACTCAACGCAGTACATAAACCCGGCCGCTGTCATGACTAAAGGGTCACTCAGTACCTGCAGCTCTTCAGGTAGCACGATATTGCCAGTCAGACTCATATAGCCGAGCATAAAAATGGTGGCATAGAGGTTGATGCCACTGGCCCAGGCTGCACCCATGCTGAGCGCGATTATATTGACGGCTTCCATCGCTTTCGTCTCCGGTTTGCTATAGTGGCGGCTATTCAAGGGTTAGATATAAACCCTGCTCCAGCCACTTCTGGCTAAGCGTTCAGGCTGGAGTCATCATGTTCATAGTAATGACCAGACTCTTAACAGGACAGGAACTGATTTGATGATAACCCGAACAGAGCTTCTCGCCTACATCGATGAAACCCTGGAACCGGGCCGTTTCAAGGATTACTGCCCCAATGGCCTGCAAGTCGCGGGTAAAGACCATATCGAGACGCTGATTTCCGGCGTGACAGCCAGCGAAGCCTTTATCGACGCAGCGATTGAGGCCGGTGCCGATGCGGTACTGGTGCATCATGGCTATTTCTGGCGCGGTGAAGACCCCCGTATTGTCGGCATGAAACAGCGTCGGCTCAAACGCTTGCTGAATCATGACATCAACCTGCTGGCGTATCATTTACCGCTGGATGCGCATTCAACGCTGGGTAATAACGCGCAATTGGCAAAGAGACTGGGACTGGAGATCGATGGTCGCATCGCCGGTACAGGTGACCCGGCTATTGGTCTGTGTGGCACCCTGAAAGCGCCGCAAGCGCTGTCAGACTTTGCTGATCATGTGAGTCAAATCCTGGGGCGGCAGCCTCTCGTTGTTGATGGACATGAACGACCGATTAGCACCATTGGCTGGTGTACCGGTGCTGCGCAGGGTTTTCTGCAGCAGGCGGCAGAATTGGGGCTGGATGCGTTTTTAAGTGGTGAAATTTCCGAGCCGACGACCCACATGGCGCGTGAGCTGGGCATTCATTATATTGCGGCTGGCCATCATGCAACCGAGCGTTACGGTGTGCAGGCTTTGGGACAGCATCTGGCGGAGCGCTTCAATATCCGTCATCATTTCATCGATATTGATAATCCGGTCTGAACGCGATGCTCACTAAATATCAGAAAAAACTGGAAGCGACCCGAATACAGCTTAAGTATTTTTTCAAAACGGGCCTGTGGCAGGATATTCAGCCCGAGACCAACCCCGCCTATAAATTGTGGCTGAATTTTTTACGAGTCAGCTACATCATGATTCGTGAGTTGGCCGCAGGCGAATTGAATTTAAGGGCGATGAGCCTGGTGTTTACGACCCTGCTATCACTGGTGCCTTTGATTGCGGTGGCCTTTTCTGTGTTGAAAGCGTTTGGTGTACATAATCAGATGGAACCGGTCCTTTTGGGCTTACTCGAGCCATTGGGAGACCGTGGCGCCGAAATCACCTCCAATATCATCGGTTTTGTACAAAACATCAAAGTGGGTGTGCTGGGCTCGGTGGGACTGGCGATGCTTTTTTACACCATCATCTCTCTGGTGCAAAAAATTGAAAATGCCTTTAACTTTGTCTGGCGGGTGAAACGATCACGCTCGATTACACGTCGTTTCACCGATTACTTGAGTGTCATTATGATTGGGCCGGTACTGGTGTTTTCAGCTTTGGGGCTGGCCGCGACCTTACTGGATCATGAGTTTGTACGCTCAATGAGGAGTATCGAGCCGTTTGGCACATTGGTTGTCATTGGAAGCTGGCTGCTGCCATACGTGATGATCATTCTGGCATTCACCTTCCTGTACAAGTTTATTCCCAACACCAAAGTCAAACTCAGTCCGGCTTTGGTCGGTGCCACAGTCGCAGGGGTGATGTGGATTTCTATCGGTACGCTGTTTGCGTCTTTTGTGGCTTCATCCTCCAATTACACCGCGATTTATTCCAGCTTTGCCATCCTGTTTTTCTTTATGATCTGGCTCTACCTGGCGTGGTTCATTCTACTGACAGGCTCTCAGGTGGCGTTTTACCTTCAGCATCCCAAGCTGGTCCGGCTGGCGGGCAAGCCATTGGTACTGAGCCCCAGACTACGTGAAAAAGAAGGCTTATGGTTGATGACCGTTATTGCCAAACGCTTTTGCAAAAACCAGCCGCCTTTGACGGTATCGGAGCTGGAAGAAAAAACAGGGCTGACCAACAACGCCATCCAGGATTTGCTGAGTAGCCTGGAAAAAGGCGGCTTACTGGTCGAGCTAGCCGGTGAGGAAACACGTTATGTGCCAGCTCAGGATGTTTCCGGCATCAAAGTAGCTGCAGTCATGTATTGCTTGAGAACTACGGAAGAGAACCTGAATTACTCACTTAAAAGTCTGGCTGATGAAGATGTTAACCAGCTATTGAAAAGTCTCAGCGATGCCCAAGCAGATGTCATGGGAGAGATGACCATGCGTGACCTGGCACTAGGAAACGAAGACAATGCCTGACAGCGCGCTTGCCGGCAAACAAATCGTCCTCGGCGTCAGCGGCAGTATTGCAGCCTACAAAAGCGCAGACCTGATCCGCAGGCTGCGAGACGAAGGGGCAGAGATCCGCGTGGTGATGACCCGGGGGGCGATCGAATTCATTACACCATTGACCCTGCAGACCCTGAGTGGACATCCGGTGGCGATTGAACTGCTGGATGCCGATCAGGAATCAGCCATGGGGCATATCGCCCTGGCCCGCTGGGCCGACTGGGTATTGATTGCGCCTGCCAGCGCCGACACCATTGCCAGATTGGCACAGGGCCGGGGAGACGACCTGCTGACGGCACTCTGTCTTGCCACTGAATCGCCGATGGCGGTGGCGCCGGCGATGAATAATAAAATGTGGGCTCATAGCCAGACGCAGGACAATCTTGCGCATTTACGTCAGCGTGGCGTGCAGGTTATCGGACCGGCCAGTGGTGACCAGGCCTGTGGTGAACAGGGTGAGGGTCGTTTGCTGGAACCGCTGGATATTGTGGCTGAGATGAAACGCCTGGCAGTGCCCGGTGAACTGGTCGGTCGCCATGTTCTCATCACGGCTGGGCCCACATACGAACCCATCGACCCGGTGCGTTTCATTGGCAACCGCAGCTCAGGCAAAATGGGCTTCGCCCTTGCTCAGGCTGCGAAAGAAGCCGGAGCGGATGTGACCCTGGTGGCGGGCCCGGTCCACCTGCCGACACCCACTGGCGTGCGTCGGGTTGATGTGGAAACCGCAGCGCAGATGCATGAGGCGGTCATGCGAGCTGTCGCCGGCAGTGATATTTTCATCAGCTGCGCCGCGGTGTCTGATTTCCGTCCGCAGCGCCGTGAAGGCGAGAAAATCAAAAAAACCACGCATGACCGCCTGTTACTTGAGCTGGAACCGACGACGGATATCGTCTCTGCCGTGAGTAAAGAGTTTAACCAGCAGACTTTCATTGTGGGCTTTGCCGCGGAAACCCGCCATGTGGCAGATTATGCTCGTGATAAGCTAATGCGAAAAAATCTGGACATGATTGCTGCCAACCAGGTCGGTGAAGGGCAGGGCTTTGCGGTCGATGATAATGCCTTGCAGGTTTTGTGGCGCGATGGAGAATCCTTGCTGCCACTGGCACCCAAAACCCAACTGGCACGTGACTTAATGACTCTAATCATAAGACAATTCAATGCAAAAAATTCAACTCAAAATTCTTGATTCCCGTCTGGGCGACTCGATAGAACTGCCTAATTACGCCACAGCGGGCTCTGCGGGGCTCGACCTGCGAGCCTGTCTGGATGAGCCTGTGACCCTTAATCCGGGTGAAACCCTGCTGATACCAACAGGCTTGGCGATTCACATTGACGATCCCAGTCTCGCAGCCGTGCTGTTGCCACGCTCGGGTTTGGGCCATAAACACGGCATAGTACTGGGTAACCTGGTGGGTCTGATTGACAGTGATTATCAGGGGCAGGTGTTCGTGTCCTGCTGGAACCGCGGCGACACTGCCTTTGAAATCAATATTGGTGAGCGCATTGCGCAGATGGTGTTTATTCCTGTGGTCCAGGTTGGCTTTGAACAAGTCGAAGAATTCACCACCTCCGAGCGTGGCAGTGGTGGATTCGGGCATACCGGCAGACACTAACGGAGTGCAGCAGTGAGCAAGCAGGGAAGAACAAGCTTGGTTAGCAGCAAAACACTGAGTTTCATCCTGCTTGCAGTGATGCTTGCCCTTTTGTTGCTTGGGCTTCAGCTTTTCCAGCAGTATCAGCTTAAGCAAATTAAGACTGAAACAGCCGCCTTTCATCAGCAACGTTTCGCCGCTATTGAGGCTATATTAGAACAAGCCGTCTCTCGTCAGCAGGCGAGGCTGGTGGCTTTGGCTGGCTCACCTGAACTTGCTCAGATTTTAAGCCGCGCTGATGAGCAGGCGCTTGAAAACTGGCAAGCCAGCAGCAAACGATTACTGCCTGATGTGGAAAAACTTTGTGTTCTGGAGACGCTACCTGACGCTCCCGGTAACCATGGCTGTCTGGAAATCAGTTATCTGACACTCGATAGCCTCAGGCAGTTACAAGATAAGCCGCAATCAGATATTGCCATGCTAATGCCGGGCTCTGACCAGGCGCATCTGTTACTGGCACAACGTTTATCTGCTGTTGACGCCGAAACTCAGGCACTAGTGATGACCGTGAAAGCGGCCTGGCTGGATCAGCAGATAAGTGACAGCCTGGTTTCTGACGGTTATCTGGAAATCAGTCAGGGAAACCAGGCGGCAACAAAACTCACCGGCTTTGGAAATCCGCAGTACAAATCAGATAAGCCCGCATTTTCTGCGGCTGTCCCCAACACCCACTGGACACTACAATACTGGCCTGAACAAAAAGTCGTTATGCAGGGTTCTTTACTGTTGATGGTGCTGCTGGGTTTAATTCTGGTTATCCTCTGGTGGCTGCGAGACTTTTATCATCAACGACTGCTCAAACAGGACAGCGATGTGCTACGGCAACAGCTTGATGACCTTCAGCACAGCAATATGAAGCCGGATTACAAAATTCATCATGGCGCGCTTGAAGCGGTGTCGCTGGATATCAGCCACCTGGTCATTCCCAGAAAAGGCACACCACCATCACCGAACAAAACCGCTACAAAAATTCAGGAAAATGTTGAGGAAGAAGTGCTGCTGTCCTCTGATCCGGAGCTCATCGTAGAGCACGCCCTCAGCCAGGCCTCAAAAACACCACATACTCGACCCAAGGAGCAGAGCAATACCGTGCAAGCGCTTCCCGACAAAGCCATTTTTCGTCATTACGATGTTCGCGGAAAAGTCGATACGCAGTTGACACCGGCTGTGATGGAACAACTGGGCCAGGCGGTGGGCAGTGAAGCACTGGATCAGTCTCAGCACCAGCTGGTACTGGGCCGTGATGGTCGTCTCAGCAGTGACACTCTGGCCGAGGCCTTTATCAAAGGCGTACTCAGCACCGGCTGTGATTTGATTGATGTCGGCCAAGTGCCAACACCGGTGGTCTACTTCGCCTGTGAGCATCTGGAAACATACACCGGCGCAATGATCACTGGCAGTCACAATCCTACCGATTATAACGGCCTCAAAATCGTCATTGCCAGTAAAACCCTGCTGGGTGATGGCGTCAGTCGCCTGTATGAGCGCATCAAAGACAAGCGACTCAAGCAGGGACAGGGCCAGCTCAGCCAGGAAGATATCAAGCAGGCTTATATTGACCGCATTGCCGGTGAAATTAAATTGACCCGACCAATGCGGATTGTCATTGACTGCGGTAATGGCGTGGCCGGCAATGTCGCGGCTGACTTGTTTGACGCGCTGGGCTGTCAGGTCACCGAGTTATTCTGCGAGGTTGATGGCCGTTTCCCACACCATCACCCCGATCCTGGACAGCCAGAAAACCTGCAGGATTTGATTAAAACCGTGAAGGAACAGGAAGCCGAACTCGGTCTCGCTTATGACGGCGATGGTGACAGGCTGGGCGTGGTCGATGGTGATGGCAATATTATCTGGCCGGACCGTCTGCTGCTATTAATGGCCCAGTACATGCTCGTCGAGCAACCGGGGGCGACGATTCTGTTTGATGTGAAATCGACCAGTATGCTGGAAGAGGTGATCAGCCGCGCCGGGGGTAACCCCATTATGACGCCCTCCGGCCATTCGGTTATCAAAAGCCTGATGTCAGAACATAATGCGATGCTGGCGGGCGAAATGACCGGTCACTTCTTCTTCCGCGACCGCTGGTATGGCTTTGATGATGCTTTATACTCGGCTGCGCGCTTGCTAGAATTGCTCGCCGCTGACCCGCTGGAGCGCACGCCAACCGAGGTGTTTGCTGCCTTACCATCAAGGATCAGCACGCCGGAAATCATAGTCGAAATGGCCGAAGGCGAGAGCCACCGTTTTATTGAGCAACTGCAGGCCAATGTCGAGTTCGTCGACGGCAAGCTATCCACAGTGGACGGGATCCGGGTTGACTATCCGCAGGGCTGGGGACTAGTGCGGGCATCCAATACAGTTCCCGGCCTGACCTTGCGTTTTGAAGCGACCAGTAAAGAAGAGCTGGAAAACATTAAGCAGGCCTTCATCCAGCAGATGCTGCAGATTAAGCCGACGTTGTCATTACTATTTTAGAAGAACAATATCATGAGTCTGAATACACAACGTGCCACCCATATCGCTCAGGTTCTGACAGAGGCCCTGCCCTATATTCAGCGGTTTTCGGGTAAAACCTTTGTCATCAAATATGGCGGTAATGCCATGGTCGATGAGGATCTGAAAAACAGCTTTGCCCGTGATGTCGTGCTGATGAAAGCCGTCGGCCTGAATCCGGTGATTGTGCATGGTGGCGGCCCGCAAATCGGCGATCTGTTGCAGCGTGTGGGTA
Source organism: uncultured Methylophaga sp. (assembly GCA_964389455.1). Classification (GTDB taxonomy): domain Bacteria; phylum Pseudomonadota; class Gammaproteobacteria; order Nitrosococcales; family Methylophagaceae; genus Methylophaga. The sequence goes on from CAYMEE010000014.1 coordinate 50,969, forward strand.
AACAGAGTGAGTTCATCAATGGTATGCGGGTCACCGACAGGGAGACCATGGATATCGTTGAAATGGTGCTGGGCGGTCAGGTCAATAAGAGTATTGTGAATCTTGTGAATAGTCACGGCGGCCGTGCGGTTGGGTTGACCGGCAAGGACGGCAGCTTGATCTATGCCGAGAAACTGCATGTATCACAGGGCAGTGATGACCCGGCAGTTAAAGCCTCTGAAATGATCGATCTGGGCCATGTCGGCAAAGTGTCCAGCATTGATACCAGCGTCATTGATATGCTGATCCACAGTGATTTTATTCCGGTTATCGCGCCTATTGGTGTCGGTAAGGATGGCGAGTCATACAACATCAACGCCGATCTGGTGGCGGGTAAAATCGCCGAAGTGTTGCAGGCGGAAAAGCTGATCTTGTTGACAAACACTGCGGGTCTGCTCGATGCTGACGGCAAGCTATTGACCGGCTTAAATGCCAGGCAAGTCAATGAATTAATTGATGACGGCGTGATTTACGGCGGTATGTTGCCGAAAATCGGCTGCGCTCTGGATGCGGTACAGGCCGGTGTGACCACCGCGCATATTATTGATGGCCGGGTGCAGCATGCGGTATTACTGGAACTGTTTACGGATGAAGGGGTTGGCACCCTGATTCGCGGGGGCGCAAGATGAACGACAATGTACAAGCAAGCCGGGCAGAAACAAAAAGCTCCCGCCGCCAACAGATCCTGGAAGCTTTAGCCAGCCAGCTTGAGCAGCATCCCGGCGAGCGTATCACCACCGCCAAACTGGCTGCCAGCCTCAACGTCTCTGAAGCCGCGCTTTACCGTCACTTTCCCAGCAAAGCACGCATGTTTGAGGGCCTGATTGGCTTTGCTGAAGACACCGTATTCGGACTGATTCGACGGATCATGGAAGAAGATCAGAACGCACTGTCACGAATTGAAAAAATCATGACGCTGCTATTGGGCTTTAGCGCCAAGAACCCAGGCATTACCAGCGTACTGGTGGGGGCAGCATTGACCGGTGAAACCGAGCGTTTGCGTCAGCGCGTCAGCCAGTTTTTTGATCGGCTGGAGACCCAGTTCCGGCAAATTCTGCGTGAGCGTGAACTCAGCCTGACAGAAGCCGGCGGTCGGCCGGTGAATGAGACTGCGAATCTGTTGCTGACGGTGATTGAAGGTCATATGCAGCAATATGTGCGCAGCAGCTACCGCCAATCCCCTTTGAATGGCTGGGAACAGCAATGGCGACTGATTTCTAACTTGCTCAGCCCCTACGCATGATTAAAGTCTGTCTTATAGGCGAGGATATCGCGAAGGAAAAAGCGTTGCTGGAGAGTCAGTCCGGCATCACGCTGCACACGATCGCCTTGGCTGATACTGAGGCAATGTTGAAAGTCGTATGCGATATTCGGCCCGATATTCTGGTGTTATCAGATGTGAACTGCAAGCTGCCTGCAGATGAACTCTGTATGCATGCCTACTTGCGGGCACCAGATATCAAGACACTTATTATTTCCGAAGATGAGGCCGATTACGCGAGGCTGGAAGCAACCGGCTTCAGTTGTAAAGGCTTTATGCTGCATCAGCAGCGTCATGCGATTGTCCGCGCCGTCCGAGTGATGCATGACGGTGAAGCCTGGCTGTCCAGAAAGCTAGTCACCACTGTTTTGGATAAATTGGCCAGTGATGGAATAGCACATCAACACAAACCTCAATTGGTGAGAAAGAATTAAATATTTTTCTGCATAATCTTGCTGATTTATATCTCAAGCCCAAGTTTACAGGGCTTTTGATGGCATTCCCCAATCGTCATAAAAGTCTCCAATTAGTACCAACGTACAATAGATCTCGCTCTCCACAAGGCGCACTATCACACTCAAGGAAAGGACTGTTTCAGCCCTTGATCATGGATTAACCCACCGGGAGAGAGAACATGGCGGCACAAATCGGAGTTGTAAAAGCAATCATTGGGGAAGTCACAGCCACAGCGGCTGACGGCTCGATCAGAAACTTGCAAGCTGGCGACAGAGTATTCGCCAACGAACTGATATCCACCGGTCCCGGTGGAGCAATCGAAATCGAATTTGCTGACGGCAGTGTGATGGACCTCGGCAGAAACTCTCAAGCGATGCTTGATAGTGCCGTATTTGACGCAAGCGCTACCGCTGTTGCAGAAACGGCTTTAGACGAAGTACCTGATGATGTAGCCGCTATCCAACAAGCCTTGTTAGAAGGTGAAGACCCAACCACAGTCGGTGAAGCTACTGCCGCCGGTGCCGGTGTTGAAGGTGGTAACGAAGGCCACGAGCCAGTATTCGTTGATTACCTGAACCCAGAAGTAACTCCAGATGCTGGTTTTGATACTGTTGGTGTAGAAAATACCTACGACCTGCCTGAAGAAGACATCATCATTCTTGAGGAAGAAGAGCCAGTCGTTCCCATCAACGTCACACTCTCCAGAGAGTTGGATCCTGAATCTGAAGGAGTCTATGAAGATCAATCTCTCACCTATGTCGCAACTCTGGATCAAGCATCATCTGGTGACATCACCGTTACTTTGTCAAATGGTGCAATCATCTTTATCCCCGCAGGTAGTTTGAGCGGCTCAGTCTCGCTTCCAGCTCAGGGCGATGACCCATACATCGATGCCGAAGTTGTAAATGCAAACATTACAAGCGTGACTGGTGGAGGGGAAAATGAAGTTCTGAGTTTTGACTCGGGAGTTATTTCGACTCAAATATTGGACACAATCGATACCACCACAGTGACGCTGACCGGTGAAGATGTAGATGAAGGCGCTGGCACAGCGACCATCACTGCGACAGTTGATAACGCACCGGATGGTGGTGATCTGGTATTGACCCTGTCAACGGGTGACACGATCACAATCCTGGAAGGCGAAACAAGTGGTAGCACAGAAGTGGCGATCAACAATGGTGAAGATCCATATGTAGATCCATCAAACTTCGATGTCAGTATCACTAACGCGGCCGGAGGTAACTACGAAGATCTGGATACCACAGACACAGCCACTGTAAACGTAGCTGACACAATCGATACCACCACAGTGACGCTGACCGGTGAAGATGTAGATGAAGGCG
>CAYMEE010000015.1:0-27009 GCA_964389455.1 uncultured Methylophaga sp.
TCTTTGTTGATGAGAGGAAACATTCTCAAGCCCTGATAATTACTGATGAGTTCAGTGAGTTGTGTTCAGGTTTTCAATTTCACAATTTAGAACATGAGGTTGAGTCTCGTTGGCGACTTGTTGAAACAGCTTGGGAAATGAATGTGTCCCGTTCATTGCTAAGAATGGATCATGATTATGAGAGCGAGGCTCTATTTGCCGTTGATAATAAGCTCAGAAGAAAGTCTGTTACGAGTAGTCGTTCTGCGTTAAATGGTTATCAGGATGGACAATGCTTTTACTGTTATAGCGAAATTAGCATTGAAGGTGATCAAGCTCTAATGCCAGATGTTGACCATTTCTTTCCAGATATGCTGAAAAGGTTTGGGCTTGGTATCAACATAGATGGGATATGTAATCTAGTCCTTGCCTGTCAGAGCTGTAATAGAGGCATAGATGGAAAGTTCGAGAGAGTTCCATCCTTAAAGCTTCTGGCGCGTCTTCACAAAAGGAATGAGTATCTTATATCCAGTCATCACCCTCTTCGAGAGACGCTGATTGCTCAAACGGGTAAATCAGAGAGTGAGAGGAGAGCTTATCTTAATAATGCTTATGCTCTGGCTAAGTCTTGTGTAATTCACACTTTCGAGCCTGAAGAAAAGGCAAAGCCACGTTTTTAAGTCCAGGGAGGGGTTATTAATGGGAAGGCGATACCGCCGAAGGAGCAGCTCAAGCTCAATACTTAGAGATATCCTAGATATCCTTGCCAATAGCTCTTGGTATGTTGCGATCGTGTGGGGGCTCGTTTTCTTTGTGCTGCTATATTTTTTTATACCATCATGGTTGCAGTCCAGAATTGATGCAAACGTTGGAAATCAGTTTTTTTCAGGAATAGAGATATTAATAGGGCGACGCCTTCATTGGTTTCAGTGGTTAGGAGTAGCGTCGGCGATTATTGCCCTGTATTTCTCAATCAGAAATTACTTTCTCCAGAAAAAGCCAAAGTATTTTGAAAAAGGGCTTATAGGGTTTATTTCCAGACTGATAAGTAGAGAGATTGATTAGCAATCCCCCCTGCTTATTCAGAGGGATTTCATAGTCAGACTGCCGTTGATTCAATACATTTCGGCTTTAAAGTGTTAGTATGCCGCCCCTTTAATAACTATAAACACAGGGACGACACTAAGGTGAAGCAACACATTTTCCTCACAACTTTCGTAATTTTCTTAAGTGGTTGTGCAAGCAAAGTCGGAACAACAGTTCCAGGTGAAACCTCACATCAGGCAATTGGAAATGGATACACAAAGATTGAATCCATTGAAATGGCAACCCACACCGCTGAGACATACTGTAAAAAATCTTACAAACGTGCAGCCGTAGATAGTATGGAAACTACTTATCATGGAGTGATTGAAGAGCAGACTCGAGAGACTTTGGATGCCATTGGAAAAGCTGCTGCGGTAGCCGGTGTTTTTTTACCTGGCGCAGGTGACAAAGAGGATTATGTGACAACGGCTAACTTTCGTTGCTTATGATTAATAATTGAGTATTTGATTTAACAATGTTCTTCATTGATTTATCTGGGGTGGAGTAATTAAGACTCTTCTTCAAAGTGATGCAAAATGAACTTACTGATTTTTTGCATCGGCTCTTTTAAGCGAGTGATATCACTGATGATATAGCCGGCAGTCACGTCGGTTTTATCTTTGTGATTGAGCAGCCTTTTGAGTGCATAGGCAGGTATGTCTCGACTTTCAGCGATGGTAATGAAGGTGCGTCTCAAATCGTGAAGCCTGAAATCCACACCCGATAGCTCAGAGACTTTCAGGATTGCTTTCCTGGGATCCTGGATATATCCGGTTCTGGAGTCACTCGGGAACACGAAGTGCCCTTGCCGAGACTCATAACGCCTGGTTAACATTGATTCAATGAAGTCAGAGAAAGGCAGTGTATGAGGTTCACCATTCTTGGTATCGGGAATAGTGAAGGTCTGATCTTCGAAGTTCACAGACTCCCATCTGAGTTGTGCGGCTTCCGTTCTTCTTAAGCCTGTAAACAGCAAGAAGTGTAAATAGTCTCTGGTGGTTTCCTGGTTAAGCTGAAGCGTAGCCTCATACCAGTCTTTCAGTTGGTGGGGTTTGATCAGACTTTTGCGTCGTTCGACTTTATACCAGGCTCTTGTCTGGCTGAGTCTTTCGACAGGGTTTGTCAGGATAATCGGATTGCCTTTGGCATCTTCGTATTTGCTCATAGCGTGATTGATCAGGGCTCTAAGCACACGCATGGAGTTGTTAGCTCTGGCTTCACTGCATTTGCCGAGCTCACGGTGTTTTTTTTCCACCATGTCTTTCGTGATTTCAGCAACTGGCTTTTTCAGCCAGTCCTCAAAAGAGGTGTTCATGATTCGGTTGTAATCATGGATGGTGGAGTCTTTGAGATCTTTCCTTGTGGCGAGGTAGTCTCGATAGATTTCTATTAAAGAAATGGAGCGAGCATAGCGTTCACGTTTTTCAGCAATCGGATCACCACCGGTTGCGACCTTGCCCAGAATTTTCATGGCCTCAGTTCGGGCTTGCTCTACGGTCAGGTTGCCGTAACGCCCGAGCGTGATCCTTTTCACGCGGCCATTCACGCGCTTTTCAACGATGAATGACTTGGCTCCTCCACTGGTGACTCGCAGAGCAAAGCCGGGGATGGCGTTATCGCGGTGAAACTCCTGTGTAGACACTTGGCCGAGTTTTGGCGTCGGAATTGGTGCCTTGTCTACAAATGCTTTGGTGATCCTCATGAGCTCTCCTTGCTGTCTACATGAGAAATTATCAAATATATACAGTGTGTTACATTGTCGGTTGGAAGGTGCTTGCAGTTGTTTGAAACGAAAGGTGCTGCAAAAATCCCACTGGTCCCTATGTAGACACTATGTAGACAGTAGCACTCAAATTCTAGCTATTTTGAGCTAATTTCGTCAAACTCGGGTAAGTGTAAATCTTAATTAAAATATTGAAAATAAAAGGTATTAAAAGAATTTCAAGTTTGGGGTCATAAAACTCATAATCCCTTGGTCCCAGGTTCGAGTCCTGGTGGGCCCACCAACCTCCTAAAGAAGCCCCGAGCTCAATCATGTCTCGGGGCTTTTTTTATGCGTTTTGTACCGGAATACGTTTATCAGGCTAAGACAATCCAGGCATTTTTTAAGCCGAACTGTCTGAATATTATCCGATTTTTCTCACCGTAAATTTGGACATTTTTTTGCTAAGCCTATAGTGTTGAGTAGTGCACAACCAAAAAAGGAGAGCTTAGATGAACGAAATAGCGGGTTTTTGGAGCCAATACGAGAGTTCAGTGCTGCAGTTCCTGGTCGCGGTGTTATACCTGATAGGTTTTTACATCGTTGCCAGGTTGGTTAAGAGTGTGTCGCACCGTTTATTGATCAAGACTCAGCTGGATAATCGCTTTACCAAAACGGTGGGGTTGAATGAAAACTTTCCCATAGAGAAAGTACTATCAGTCACGGCGTTCTGGCTGATCATGGTATTCGGTCTGGTCACGTTTTTCGATATGTTGGAGCTGGAGTCTGTCACTCAGCCCCTGAATGCCTTACTGACAGAAATCTTTATTTACCTGCCCAAACTGGGTGCGGCAGCAGGGCTGCTGATTATTGCCTGGATTTTGGCCTCATTATTGGAGAAGGGTATTGAGAAAGCCTCCTCAATGGCCAAGCTCGATGAAAGGCTGAATAACCTGGAGCAGGACAGTGAAGAACAGCTTTCTGTCAGCAAGTCGTTTTCCCGTGCAGGTTACTGGCTGGTGTTCCTGCTGTTCCTACCAATGGTTTTGGGCGTACTGCAGATGGAAAGCCTGGTGACACCATTACAGGACATGTTCGCCAAGCTGTTCAGTTATCTACCTAACATCATTTCTGCAGCACTGATATTTGCGGTCGGTTACTTTGTTGCCCGGCTGGTCAAACAGGTCGTAACCAGTCTGTCTGCAGCAGCTGGTATCGACAAGTTTAGTGACAACGTGGGACTGGAAACCAAGTTTTCATCACTACTAGGTACCGTGGTTTACACCTTTATCCTGCTGTTGGTTATTGTGCAATCACTGGATGCGCTGAAGATAGCGGCTGTGTCGATGCCCGCGCAGCACATGATCCAGATGATCTTTGCTGCCATCCCCGGCATTCTGGCTGCAGCGCTGGTTATCGGTATCTCTTACTATATCGGTAAGCTGGTCGCACAGCTGGTGACGGATCTGCTGACTGCATCCGGTTTCAATAAAGTCATTTCAAACCTGGGCTTTGAGATGAAAACAGAGCGTACACCCAGTCAGTATGCAGGTAATCTGGTCTTACTGGGTGTGATGCTGTTTGCGGTCCTGGGGGCGACAGAGTTGCTGAACTTTGATCCACTGAGTCAGTTGGTGACAGCCATGATCGAATTTGCGGTACAAGTTATTCTGGCCGCCGTGATTCTCGCTGTGGGTATTTTTGTCGCCAGGAAAGTTAAAGCGCTTATTACGGAAGCGGGCTTGCCCAATGCCGCAGCCTCACTGGCCAGCGTAGCGATCTTATTCCTCACTATTGCCATGGCATTACGTCAACTGGGCCTGGCTCAGGATATTATCAATATTGCCTTTGGTCTCATGTTAGGAGCGGTAGCCGTTGGTACGGCACTGGCGATTGGCCTGGGTAGCAAAGACATTGCCGGTCGCGAAGTCGAGGCGATGTTGGAAAAACTGAGGAAGTAATTTTCCGGTCTGGCCCCCTGCCCGTGAAAGCGGGCAGGGTTGTCCCAGCTTTATCAATCTGACGACGCAGTTTATTGCTGCGCGTTACCAAAATGACGAGACGGTAATAGCGACGTCTCACTCAAGCTCGCAAAGAGCCGGGTCTGTGTGACCCGAAAAGTCAGTGCCCATCATTCTGCATTGCATGGCATCTCAGCTATGTCTGATGCCTGCCTGTCATTTCTAAAATTAGAGGGAGCATTATGTCTGAAGTCAAAAACAGAACAAAAAATCCCGACAAGGGTTATGTCGCCTTTTTAGGCTGGAGTCTGAATGCCGTGGAAGCGGCGGAAAAATTCGACAGGCGTTACGTCGTTGTCGCTCCTGACTGGGCGGAGGAGTATTGCGAAACGCACAACATTCCTTACATCAAGTGGAATTTCGAACGACTGAATGACCGCTCTATGGAAATTGCTCAGACACTGAAGGAGCAGGGCGTGGATGTCGCTATTCCTTTATTCGAGGAAACCGTTGAGTGGGCCGGGGCGATCAATTCGGTGCTACTGGATAATCCTAAGTTGTTCGGTCAGTCATTATTGTTAAGGGATAAGGCCTTGATGAAGCGACGGGCACAGCTGGGTGGCATTCGGGTTGGGATCTTCGAGGAGGCTCATGATAAAGAGGATGTGATTCGATTTCTAAAAAGGGTAAATCAGACGCTACTCAAGCTTGATGGTGATCCCAATGATCCAATCCATCTTAAGGCTTTTGATAAAGCGGGTTGTCTGGGACACCGGGTCATCCGTACGCCAGATGAAGTGGATATGATCCCGGATGAGGAGTTCCCGGTACTGATGGAATCTCACCTTGATGGTTGGGAGTTTGCTGTTGAGGCGTGGATCCATGACGGAAAAATACAATTCCTGAACATATCCGAATATGTGACGCTGGGCTATTCCGTTTTTGTTCCGGCCTCTCCGGAGCTGGAAAAATATCGTCCGCAGATCAAAGCACAGATTGAAAAGCTGATAAAAACTTTCGATATCGATTTCGGCTTTGTGCATCCGGAGTACTTTGTGACCAGTGATGGGGAAATGTACTTCGGCGAGGTTGCCTATCGCCCACCTGGCTTCAAAGTCTTTGAGCTGTTGGAACAGGCTTATGGCTTTAATGCCTATCAGGGAATGATCCTGGCCTTTGACCCGAAAACCAGTGAAGAGGAAATAGCGGATTTCTTCCCAGAAGAGGTTGTCGATGCCAAAGGTCACGCGGGTTGCTTTGGTGTCTACCCTCGGCGCCGGGTGGTCAGTAAGCTGGAAATTCCGGATGAGACAGAAGGACACCCTTACTTTGATTACCATGAGCTGACAGCCCCGTTGGAAGAAACGGTGACCAAACGCACTGCCTTTGGTACCCACTGGGGTTTGGTATACTTTTTCGGCAACGACGCAGAAACCATGCGTGATTTATTGAAACATCAAGAGTCTCTGGACTTTTATGTCTAAAGCACCAGCGGTGCGATAAGGAATCGGTTTGGTCGAATCAGCCAGTCAAGCCAATAACATAGTGATGACTCAACCCCAACTTGTGGAACGGCTGGAAGCGGCAATCCAGGCATTGGATGAGGCGCCCGACTTTTCCAAAGCCACTAAAGTCAGGCGTCTGTATGACATTGCCAGGCGGATCATTCAGTCTGAGGGGGGCTGTGCTCTGCTCGAGCGTTATATCGAAGCCATCGAGCAGGCGGGCACATTCAACAATACAGACTATGCTCAGCCCCAGATTCTGGTGCCTTCTCTCAGCGTCCATGCACTGAAAAGTCCGGATGCCGATACGGTGATGATTGAGGCCCTGAGTGATCTGCGCCTTCTGGCCGTTGCAGATGGCATCTATCGGCATGATGCTATTTCCGCTGAGCAGGCGCATCATCACCTGACGCATATTCTGGCGGTTAATCTTCAGATGTTGTTTTCGGTAGCCACTGAAGCCGAGCGTGAAACCCAGGGAAAACTGGCACAAATCAGTCGTAACCTGCTGCAGTATCTGGCTGAACGTATTGGCTACGAACACATCATTGAGCAATTGATTGATGAGATCTGGAGAATTCTGCAACAACGTCCCATCCAGGTTGATCAGATAAAGCAGATGGTGACCCAGATTGCCATTTGTCAGCAGAATCCGGAAATCGATTTAGGGCAGAGCGGTCATGGTGCGGATCGACTCATCAGCAGTCTCTATGGCGCCACTCAGGCTTCCAGAGAAGATCCGGGCGTGGCTATATATCTGTCACGCCTGGAAACGATGGATGCCCCCAGCCTGCAGAATGAAGCGACGGGTTTTGCGCGGGCGATGCATGATACCGGTCTGGTGTCGCCTTATCATGCGGTCTTACTGCGTTATGTTTCTCTTCACAGTGATCAGCTACTGGCTGAGGCACTGGGCTTGTCGTCGACAGGGCGAGATTGTCTGCTGAGTTTTATCGATCTTGTCAGATCGCTAATCGATAAAGCCGTCCATCCTGAGTCGGCGCAGGCGATCTATGGCCTGTCGCTGATGCTGGAGCGCTGTATTTTGTATCAGCCAGCGGTGGCCCCCTCTCTGTGGCGGCAGCTCTCGCTGAATTTATCAGCCGAAGCCAGACAGCGTTTGGCCCTGTTGTTCGGTGACCAGCCCGGTCCGGAAGCACGATTGCTTGAAGGCGTGTTGTGCATATTAGGCCTGCCGCTGGGCGTTGGACAGGGCAATAATCCGACCTGTCAGTCTGCCCGCGCGATTTCAATGTGGTCTTACAATGATCCTGACTATCTACTACAACTGGTGGTCAGTGCGGCCAGAGATAATGAAGTCATTATGCATTTTGAAGGGCAGGCGATTTCTTCCCGTGAGTCAGCGGCCGGTATCGCTAAAGAACTTCCGATGGATCTGGATCCGGTATCTCTGATACTGGTGCCACACCTTGACCGAATCTATGCTGAGATGGGCAGGCGCTGCGCTGATCGGCAAGGCGATCCGCATCGCTGGGTCAATCCCGAATTTCATGGCTGGTGGTGTGGTCGCGGATTTGCCATCAATGTCGATGTGGCTACCGGCAAGCTGGATCAGCTGGATGATTTTCTGAGGAAGTTCTACGCCAGCTATCATCCTTTCTATAACGGTAACCAGCCATTAATTCATCCACAGCCAGCAGGTATTGCGATAACGGATAGTGCATTACGTTTCATAGGCTGGCATGCAATCACCATATTGCGAGTGGCACTGGATCAGGAAAATGTCATGCGGGTTTATTTCTACAACCCGAACAATGACAGTGGTCAGCATTGGGGCGATGATATTCTGGTCAGCACCGCCGGGTTTTCAGAGCGAGCCGGCGAAGCGTCCTTGCCTTTCGAGCAGTTTGCCTCACGGCTTTATATCTTTCATTTTGACCCGCTTGAGCCTGGCATGGTGGATTCGGTGCCTGCGGAGGTACTGGATGAGGTGTCGCGGCGCATCATAATGAGCTGGGGGGCCAGCCGTGTCTGAAGCCGCTGCACCGTGACTGGTTTTACACAGATTCCATCACCCCATATTGCGCTGTAAGCGGTTTGACAGCCATGCCCGGGTCCAACAGAATGAATCAGGCTTATCCAAGCGCTTAAGCGTCTGCCGTGCCAGTCGTGCCAACTGAAATAACCAAATAAGAAGGAAACGAATTATGGCCACTGCCGAATCGCCGAAAACGGCAAAGTCGACTGTTCTGATTCCCGTATTTCTCCCCGCCGTTGTTGTGACTTTACTATTGGTGATTGGCACCATCAGTAACCCCGAGCTCGCTGGCAGGGCCTTTGATCAAACCCTCGCTTACCTGACCCAGAACTTTGGTTGGTTCTATATGCTGGCGGTGGCGTTTTTCCTGGTGTTTATCGTGGCACTGGCAGTATCACCCTGGGGGCGAATCAAACTGGGGCCTGATCATGCGGCGCCGCAATACAGCTTCCCGGCCTGGTTTGCCATGTTGTTCTCGGCCGGTTACGGCATTGCCCTGTTGTTCTTTGGTGTGGCCGAACCGGTTTTGCATTACTCGACGCCGCCGCAGGGTGCCCCCGAAACCATTGATGCTGCGAAGCAGGCAATGCAGATTGCCTTTTTCCATTGGGGCTTTCATATCTGGGGTATCTACGGCCTGACCGGCCTGTTACTGGCTTATTTCGCTTTCCGCCATGGTCTGCCATTGTCGATGCGGTCTGCCCTGTATCCGATTATCGGTGAGCGCATTCATGGCCCTATTGGCCATACCGTCGATGTGGTGGCGATTCTGGGTACCCTATTTGGTATTGCCACTACGCTGGGTTTGTCAGTCGCACAGATTAACGCGGGTATGAATTATCTGTGGTCATCTATTCCGGTCAGCACCACAGTGCAGGTGATCACCATCGCCTTTATTACCGGTCTGGCGATTTTCTCGGTCGTCGCCGGTATGGATAAAGGGGTAAAAAGACTGTCGATACTGAATATGGTGCTGGCAGTCGCCTTGATGAGCTTTGTGTTTATGGTGGGCCCCACCGTCAATATTCTGGAAGCCTTCCTACAGAATACAGGCAGTTACCTGAATAATATTGTGGAGCGCACCTTCAATCTGCAGGCCTATTCCAGAAGTGACTGGATCGGTAACTGGACGCTGTTTATCTTCGGCTGGACCATTGCCTGGGCACCGTTTGTGGGCCTGTTTATTGCCAAAATCAGCCGGGGCCGGACTATTCGTCAGTTTGTATTTGGTGTGCTGCTGGTGCCGACGATTTTCACCTTCCTGTGGTTCTCAATTTTCGGTGATACCGCCCTGCATATGATTATGAATGAGGGCTACAAGACGCTGATCACTGAAGTTCAGCAGGATACGGCGATTGCGCTGTTCAAACTCTATGAACAGTTGCCGCTGACTTCGATAGTCTCGTTTATTACCGTCATTCTGATCATGACCTTCTTTGTGACTTCATCGGACTCCGGCTCGCTGGTGATTGACTCGCTGGCTTCCGGTGGGGCCAGTGTGACACCGGTCTGGCAGCGTGTTTTCTGGGCCTCGCTGGAAGGGCTTTTGGCTGCAGCATTGTTGATTGCCGGTGGTCTTGGCGCCTTGCAGACAATGAGTATTACCAGTGCGCTGCCGTTTGCCATCATTCTGGTGTTGGCGGCGGTGGGTATGTGGCGTGCGCTCATCATAGAAGGCCATCGTGAGGTGAGCCTGCAGGCCCATATGCAGTCGGCGGGACCTGCCAGTAAACGTGGCTGGCGGCAGAGATTGTCAGGCTTAATCGATTATCCGGGCTATGATGAAGTCGCGGAGTTCATTAACAAGACCGTGCACCCGGCCATGCATTATGTGGAGGAAGTCATCAAAGAAAAAGGCTGGCCGGTGGTGGTGGCCCATGATGAAACACATCATCGCGCCTACATTGAAGTGGTGCTCAAGGATCAGCTCGACTTTATTTATGACATCCGTATGCGGGCCTATGCACGGCCCAGCTTTGCCTACCCAGAGCGCCCCAGAGACCCGGATGGGGATGAGCGCTATTATCGTGCTGAAGTCTTCCTGCGCCGTGGTGGGCAGCATTACAACGTCTATGGCTACGAGGAAGAGGAAATCATCGAAGATATCCTGCACCAGTTTGAGAAATATCTGCACTTCCTGCATATCTCCCCCGGCATTCTGCCGTGGAAGATGCAGGAACATGACGATATGCTCAACGGTGAGTCCTTAGCCTCAGATATCGAGAAACACTAGAAACCAAAGTGATAGTCGAAGCCGGCGGCGAAGACTTTGCCGCCGCTGATGCCACTGTTAAAGCCGGCCAGACCTTCCTGTTTGCCGGTCAGCGCCGCCGTTTCCTGCTCCTGGTAATACTCGGCGAACAGAATCAGGTTTTCCTTGAATTGGTGATCGATACCGAGGTGGAGCACGGTCTCCCCATAAGACTCAACATCGGCAATCATTGCCTTGTAGGTAAACTTGTCGTGACGGTATTCGGTGTAGAGGTTGAAGGCCTCGGCACCGTCACCGTAGAAACTGTTGGGGTTGTCGGTATCCGTGGTTTCATATTTGAACACCACGCTCCAGTTATCAAAGCGCTTGGCCGCTGAAAAGCCGTAAAGCCGATCCTTGAACCCATCAGCATTGCCGCGGTCATCCATGCCTATGGCAAGCACCGTGCCGTTATAGCTGTAGCGCGCAAAAGCCTGAATCCGGCGATCATCAATCCGTGACGGTGAACGTTCATTACCAGCCGCTGAGGAATAAGCGCCGCCAAAACTGAAGCCTTTCATGGTCGGGCTGAGGTAACTCAGCGTTTCCTTAACGCGAAACGTGGTGTAGGTGGCAAAGCCACTGTAAAAGGTGCTGAACTGGTCCACCGGGTAGGTGATGGTGTTGTAGTAAGGCATCCACTGCTGACCGGCAATCCAGGTGCCGATGGGCGATTCCAGGCCGAGTCGGGCAACCCGTAAGTCTTCCCGGTCATCACGGCCGGCACCGCCCTGATCATAAGGGTCGCCGAAGCGGAAGTTGGCGGTATCAAACGGCACTTCCAGCTGACCGAACAGGCGATAATCTTCTGAAAAACGGTAGGCCGCGTTGACCCCGACCCGGGAAAAGGCATCGCGCAGTCCACGGTAATCATTCATGGCAGCTTCATTATCGGGATGCACCGATTCCGCCTGCATGCGCAGGGACAGATAAAAGTCGTAGCGGAAAGGATCAGACGCTTCAGCCTCCTGGGCCGATAGCGGTGGAGTGAAAAGACTTAGAGCGAGAGAGGATAAAGTAATGGCGCTGTAGGTCTTGGTAAAGCTCATAGGTTCTCCTGTTTCTTGAGCGGGTTCTCCATGATGTGATTAAAAATTGAAACGCCTCCGGCACGCCGGGGCGGTATTTTGATGTCGAGTTAATGCCAGCCTTGTTGCCAGCTTTCGCTGTCTTTCAGCTGACGCCAATCGATGTGATAGATTTTTTTGCTGATGACGGCCTGTAACTGGCAGTCGGCGATAAAGCCCTGTTCGTCACGGCTGACTTCTGTGACTATAAAATGCTTTTCACGGTTCAGTGGATTTCGTGCAGTCCATTTCGACATGGCCAGTTTGTTGGGATGAACCGGGTTCATAGCGGGTATTCAAATAAAATGAATCACAGATTATTCACAAAGGCAGTGATAACAAGGTGAAAATTGTCACAGCCAGTACGGCTGACTTCAACTCATGACAGCAATATAAGCACAGGCGATAGCAATGGACAGATCCTTACAGGATTTACGCAAAACATATGAAAAAGGGCATCTGGATGAGAAGGAAACCGCCAGCGAGCCTTATGACCAGTTTCGAAAATGGTTCGATGAGGCACTGAAATACGGGTTTTTCGAGCCTAATGCCATGACCCTGGCAACGGTCGACGAACGCGGCCGTCCCGCCTGCCGCCCGGTGCTGATTAAAGATTACGATGCCAATGGCATTATCTGGTTTTCCAATTACCAGAGCCGTAAAGGTCAGCATCTGGAACAGAATCCCTTTGCCGCTCTGCAGTTTTACTGGGCGGAACTGGAGCGGGTGATCCGCGTTGAAGGTCGGGTCGAAAAGATTGAGGCCGAATTGTCGGATGATTATTTTAATTCACGGCCGCTCAGTCACCGTATCGGTGCCTGGGCTTCTCCTCAAAGCCAGGTTATTGCCGGTCGCAAAACCATCGTTGCCAATGCGGCACGCTATGGTGCTGAATATGGTCTGCATCCACCCAGACCACCACACTGGGGTGGGTATCGGCTGATCCCCGATTACTGGGAATTCTGGCAGGGGCGGCCATCGCGGTTACATGATCGCATTGCCTACAGCTTGACTGAGGAAGGGAAATGGCTGAAACAGCGACTGGCACCTTGACGGCGATGAAATAAATTCAAGCGCTTCAAAACTGTACCGACATACTGAGTGAGTGATGTGGTTTCAGCTTCTCACTTATTCACCTTCTATATTTAGCTGGGTTTTTGCCCGGCTTCTTTTTGCCCATAAAAAAAGCCCATCCGGAGATGGGCTTTTTGTCAGGTTTCCAACTCAATAGTTGGTATTTTCTTCTGCGCTTTCATCTATCGCGCTACCTGCTGCTTCCACATCTTCACCCGCACCTTCAATGGTGTTACAGGCTGAGACTGCAAACGCAATGGTCAGTCCCAGAATAGCTGATGTCATGAATTTCATATGCATCTCCTTTTGGCTTGAAAATAAGGGCCTTCAGGGCCATGAAACTAAACAATCGAAGTTTTGATTTATTCTTTCAAAACTAATGGTTTTCATTACTTACGATGGCATCAACAGTTAAAAGTTCACTATCGATTTCACATTTTTACTGAAATTATTTTCTGCCATTGTTCGCTTTATTCATTCGATCATTGAGTGTGTTATGGTGGAAATGAATCATTGAAAAGTTGCTTTTTAATAGCTGTTTCAATTCATCCAACTGCGACTCAGTACGCAGTTAAGGAATCGTTATCTGAACCAATGTCTGACAGGCTTGTCACGACAGGTAGAGGAAATCGGTTCCTCAGAACCACCGTTAAGACTTGTTCTCATGGAGGTGTGAAATGCAATCAATGTTCGAATCCAAAACTTACTCAATGCTGGCCCGTATATTAATGCTCATGTTTGCCTTATCCGGCTTTGGCCTGTTGGCTGCCTGCGACAATGAGGGTCCCGCTGAGGAAGCAGCAGAAGAAATGGGCGACGCAATGGAAGATACCGGTGACGCCATTGAAGATGCGGCTGACGAAGCTGAAGACGAGATGTAATAACAAACTCGACAGGAATTTGAATTTTTAATTTTTTCTCAAGGAGGTTAACTCATGGCGACTCAATCGAACGAGCAAGACCTACAAGAGCAGATCAAAGCGCTCCGTAATGATTTCAGTGAGCTGACTAAAACAATGAAAAAGCTGTCCGAAGACTATGCCACGGAAGGTCAGAATAGAATTCGCCAGACAGCTGAACAGGCCCGGCAGCATGCCCGGGATACAGCAGATCAGGCCAGAGGCTACGCACGGGACGCGGCGCATCAGGCCCAGGAAGGGGTGGAAAATCATCCTTTCAGCAGTCTGGCCGTCGCCTTCGGCGTGGGCATGCTGATCGGCAAAATTCTGGACAGATAGGATCTGACAGGATGACTGCAAATACCCGCATGAATTGGCGGTCAAGACTTCAATACAGCACGATAGCTGTCGTGCTGACACTCATGATTGGCTTTCTGGCCTTGGTGTTTGTTGGCGTGGCGGTGTTTCTGGTGCTGGCAGAGCACTATCCCAGTTCTCTGGCAGCACTGATCACCGCTGGCAGTTATCTTGCTCTGGGTTTGCTGGTGACAGGTTTGGCGATTTTAATCAATAAACCGCCCCGTCCTGTGCCACGCAAAACGATCGAGCAGCCTGCTGATGAAGTAGAAGCGCTGACTCAATGTCTGCAGAATCCGGCATTGGCTGAATACATCAAAAAACATCCCGGTAAATCGCTTGCCACCACGCTGATTGCAGGCGTCGTCGTGGGTTATAGTGATGAAGCCCGGGCATTGTTGAAGTCCTTCAGTCAGAGTCAGCCTGACGATAACTAAACTTGCTGAATGGATTCAGGATAATCCTGACCGTGACAGGGAAAGACACCGTGTCAGTGAGGAAACACAGCCTTTAGCCTGTCATTCTCAGCGAAGATTAAAGTTTTCCTCAATCTTATTTGAGCAGGGATATGTGGACTGGGAAAGTCCGGCATTTCAGCTCTGAGTCATCATGCATCAGGGTCAACGCTGAGTGACTGCATGCTTTGACGAAAAACCCGGCCAAAAGGCCGGGTTTTTTTATGCCCGAGACTCAGCTGGTTACAGTGTTGAACTGATTAGCCCGACCCAAGAGTTCGGTTGCCAGCGATTGCGTTTCTCGGCTTTGACTCACCGAGTCTTCAATCGTCGCGATCATTCTGCTGTTAGTATCAAACAGCTCATGCATCGTCTGACTGATTTGAGCCGATACCACACTTTGTTCTTCCATCATCTCGGCAATCTGCCGGTTGAGTTTGCTGATGGCTTCTGAGTGCGCCGCCGACTCACGCATCGTCTCACTACTGAAATTGACACTGCTTATGGCCTGTTTTCCACTGTCATGGCAAGCAGCAATTTCGCTGATAACTAAGGTTACAGAGGCATCGATTTGCTCTGCCGTATTCATGATGGATTCCGTGGCCAGCTTACTTTTTTCTGCCAACTTTCTTACTTCTTCAGCAACAACCGAGAACCCCCGGCCATGCTCACCCGCTCGGGCAGCTTCAATGGAAGCATTGAGTGACAACAGGCTGGTCTGGTTGGAGATCTCGGTGATGAGCTCAATAGCTGCATTTATCGAGGCAATATCATGGCTCAGTCCATCGAAAGTAGACGCCACTTTATCCAGCTTGTTGATGAGCTCACTGACCTCGGTGACACTATGTGCTGCATGCTGTCCGGCCTTCTGCAGAATGTCACGGCTGTCGGAAGAGAGGGTTGACGCCTTGCTGGTGTGATTGGCGACCTCAGCAATGCTTTGATTCATTTCTTCGGTAGCGGTCGCCACTGACTCAATGCGCTGATTTTGTTCTGTTAGCGCAACGAAATTCGACTCGGAAATTTCCACCCCTTTACTGGCATAGCTGCCGAGGCTGTTTCCGGCCTGTTTAAAGTGATTGATTGTTTCACTGATAAGGTCATAAAAGTGCTTCAGAGAGCCGATAAATGCGCGATCATTAAGTGAAGTAGCAGGCATTTTCGCGAATTCAATGGTCAAGTCACGTTGCTCCGCGGCATGCTGCATTGCAGCCATGACTTGATTGGACAGCATGTATTGGCGATACATGCGCTGACAGAAAAACATCAATACTGCCGCTTCGAAAATGACAAAGGCGGCATGAATGAGAAAGGTTTCCCAGTCACAGGTCTGACCATAGACCATAAAGGGAATACCCGCCAATTGTGCGCCGGCAGTCTGAACCGGAACCGCGACGGCGTGATGAACGGCAATCAATAAGGCAGCCAGCAAAATCATGCGGTAATCACGCCAGATGATCACAAAGGCCAGTGCCACAAAGATATGAAAATGCATCTCCAGGCGGCCGAATTGCTGCATGATCAGAATCATCGACATCAACATCAGGCTGACCGTCATCACTGAACGTGACAACAAACTCCCTGGCAGTGTCTGATAAGCAAACCAACTTGCGATAACGGCAAGGGTTGCCGGTACGCCCCCCTGGAAATGGGTACCGAATCCGGCAGGAACCAGCCAGTAAATGAAAGGCAAATGTGCCAGCAGGATAAATAGAACCAGACGGTCACTGCCTTTGAGTTCTTCTTGTTGCCGGTGCTGAATATCAGCTTGAAAAGTTGTTGAGGGCTTAGCCATTTGAGACTCCTGCATTGAGCCGGTGAATGTCGCTGATGATGTCTTCAGCATTTGGGGAGGGGTAGGTCAAAAGGGTATGCGTGGCGCGGTGATAAACATATAGATGGCCCGCATGCTGCGGTGCCACTCCATGGGTGTCACGTATCTGTTCATAACGGGCCAGCAATGACCAAGTGGCTGGGAATTGATGATCCAGCAGCACTGGTGGATGACCGGTGACCGCTTCGTAGCGAGTCAGTAATGCGGACACATCCCGCTTAGTTTGCACAGATAAAAGAACAAGGCCGACGCCGGCAAAGCTTTCATTAAGCACCTGTTTACTCAGCATCAGGTTTGCCGGACAGCTGTCAGCGCAGGTGTTAAAAGCCGGCACAATCAGCTGTATATCATCCGTGGCTGACCGCGGTGGTGGCAGCGTCAAGTCTAGCTGATGAGAATAGCCATGAAACCCGGTGAAATAATGATTCAGTCTGTCTGACCACGCGAGTGAGGTGAGCGCCGAAGACAAGGTGACAATACACAGCAAGACGCCTGCCCAGAGCTTCCATGTTTTCAGCAACATAATAAATGCCAAAGCCTGAGAATTTTTTTCTGCATTACTGGTCTCTTTGCCTCTTGAGTGGCGAAATCCACCTTTGGCTTTCGCATTTGTCAAAAAAAGTAGTGCGCACTCTAATGGTGCGTAAGTGAAATTACTGTGAGGGATTCAGTAAAGCTAAGTGGCTGAGATAAAAGTAAAATGATTCTGCGTTAAGTCTTGGGGAACGGTCATTGCGGCCTCAAGCTTCACTCCAGGATTGAATTTTCCGGTGACTTGCTTGTTATACTCACTAGAGCTCAGAAAACAGGTTTATCTATGTCAGAATTTTCGTCATTGCCGAGTGGCTGCAGTCAGTGTCTGGATAATAACGGGGCAGAAATTGATTTCTCGATGGCATTCCAGCCGATTGTCGATATAGATGAGAAAAAGATATTCGGCTACGAAGCCTTAGTCAGAGGTCCGAACCAAGAATCGGCCAGCTTTGTTCTCGACAAGTTGAACGACACTAACCGTTATTATTTTGATCAGGCAATCAGAGTGAAAGCGATCCGGACTGCGGTCGCGCTGGAGCTTGATTCGGTGCTGTCTATAAACTTCTTCCCCAACGCGGTTTATCGTCCGGAAACCTGTATCAGAACGACGCTTAACGCCTGCGAAGAATTCGGTTTCCCAATTGAAAAAATCATGTTTGAGGTGACTGAGTCAGAGCGTATTGAGGACCGTCAGCATCTGAAAAATATCTTTGACTACTATAATAAGAAAGGCTTTATTACGGCGATTGATGACTTTGGTGCCGGTTTTTCAGGTCTGAATCTGATTTCAGACTGGCAGCCAAATATCGTCAAGCTGGATATGAACCTGATTCGTAATATCGATAAGGATGAAACCCGGCAGCACCTGGTGAGCTCTGTGATTGGTTTTGCTCACAAGGTGGGTATCAGAATCATCTGTGAGGGCGTCGAAACCGTTGAAGAGCTGGCGGTGTTGCAAAAGATGAATGTGTCTTTGTATCAGGGCTATTTATTCGCCAAGCCTGCTTTTGAGGCTTTGCCTGAAGTTGATTTCAGCAGTATGGGACTGGACTAGCTCAGGTGCATATTGCCGGCACGCAGCCGGCTGACATCGAGAAAGGTTTCAAAAAACACCCTTGCCTGGCGGCACAACTGATCAATGGTGTCGGTTTCCATCATGTCTTCGAAAAGGTCGTAGACAGTGCGGTAGTCCCGCAGGCGATTCTCAGGGATATAGCGTAAAGCCATGCTCCAGTCGCGGAAGGCTCTTTTTTCTACCTGGTCATTACACAGCAGATGGATGTCATGATGGCGGTTGTCATCAACGATAGAGCCGTAAATGAAATCCACGGAAGCTTTGCTGCCCTCAAGATATTGCAGGATGTTGCCATCGTGATATATCAGACAGCCGGTGACTCCGAAATGGGCGTTCTTGTGGCGAGCCTTTAACATCAACTGGTCCAAATCCTCAGCAGAAAATAGCTCGACAGCAGAGCTGGAGTACATGATTTTGTGGATGGGCTGGCTCATAGGACATCACCGTTGATGGTTAATGGGCAAGCATGTGTTCATGCTTTTAAAACCTGATTATCGGCTAACTTAATTCACACATTAGCAAAATATGTTCATGCCCACCATGCTCAGCTGGGGTTGAATGCCCGGCTCATCATCACATATTTTTGATGCACTGCGATTATGATGTGATGAAGGATCCCATGTCAGGAGCTCACCATGCGTGCCTTAATTTTACTCATGTTTTCTTTTTTATCTTCACCGGCCTGGGCTGGGGACTGTCCAGACTTTCTCGACTATGATCTCCCCAGGTTGCATGCCAATGACACGGTCAACCTTTGCGAGGTCGCCAGCGGCAAGCCATTACTTATCGTTAACACCGCCAGCCATTGCGGCTTTACCCGCCAGTTCGAAGGGCTGGAAGCTTTACATCAGAACTACAAGGACAGAAACCTGATGGTGGTGGGCTTTGCCAGCAATGACTTTAATCAGGAAGCGAAAACCGAAGAAGAAGCGGCGCGCGTGTGCCGTGAAAACTTTGGGGTCAGCTTCACCATGATCGCGCCGAGCTATGTCAAAGGCCAACGGGCTAACCCGATATTTCGCGAAATCAACCGTCAGAGTGAAGCCCCCGGCTGGAATTTCAATAAGTATCTGATAAGTCCTGAAGGCAAAGTCGTGAAGCATTTCAGTAGTCGGGTAGAGCCGGATGATGAATCCCTGACCAGTGCTATAGAAGACATGCTTTAAACGTCTCTTTCTACCAGCGGGCGGAAAATGTGATGCTGTTCACATTTTGTGCCCGTTGGTGTTTAATAGCTGCTGGGACTTTATTGATTGAAACTGATCATGCAGCCAACTGATAAGCTGTTTGTGAAAAGGCGCTAAACAGCTGTAAAGTAAGCGATATTAAGTTGACTTGCGCTTAATAACCATCGATACTTCAATTAAAAAGAATTTCACGCAAGTGAGTCGGCATTTCAGGGAGAAATGGATGATGACGGAAGTGACGCACCAGATGGCCTTCGGGTCGATTTTCCCCCCGACAGACATATGCTGGTCAGAGCGACCTTATTATGCTGTGTCCGGCCTTGTCTCCAGGCTATCTCTAACACCGTTTATCGTAGAGGCATCAGGATGATTAATTTATGCCGTTTGTGTCTGCCACTGTTCGCCACGCTGGTGGCAGCCGGGTGCAGTCCAATCCATAACACCGTCGGACCGGACAAAGAACGTTCAGATTTACGTGAGTCGGTTGAGGCACCCTACCAGCTCAGCGGCGCTGAATCACCATTTTGTGAAGTGCCACCGATGCAGATCCCGGAAACACCCAAACTCGTTACTGCACCAGAACCCTTCTCTGCCAAGCTTTTTTTCCTATTGGATAAAACAGATTTCATTGAAGAGTCCAAAGTGGAGTCCAGAGAAATCTATCAGGAAATTCTGGATCGCGAATTCAGTGAAATCGTGATTAGTGGTCACACCGATACTTCTGCATCAAACGCGTATAACGAAGCCTTGTCGCTGCGACGTTCGCAAAAAGTGCGTCAGGATCTGATTGACTATGGTGTTCCTGCTGAGAACATCCGAATCTCTGCCGAGGGTGAATATCGACTGCTGGTGAGCACCCCTGATGATACGGTTGAAGTAAGAAATCGTCGCGTCGAAATTAACGCACGCTGATTGACGGAGTTGAGCAATGGTACATAAATTCAAGCTGCTGACATTAACGGCTTCTCTCATGGGCGCGACCATGGTGATGGCTCAGTCCGCCACGGCGCAGAGCCTCACAGAAGCAGTCGATAAAACAGTCAAAAGTAACCCTAACGTGCTGGCTGATGCGAACTTTCGCCGCAGTGTCGATAAGACCATTGATCAGGCGCGGGCCGGTTACTACCCACAGGTTGATTTAAACCTGGGTATTGGTAAGGAGCGGGCAGAAAACAATTCCACCGCGCCCGGTCACCGTACTCTGACACGGGGCGAAGCAGGATTGTCTGCCTCGCAGATGCTGTATGACGGCTTTGCCACCAAAAGTGCGGTAGAGCAGACACAATCCCAGTCGGAGTCTGCCGGCTACAGCGTTTTTGATACTGCGGAAACGACCTCATTGCGTGCAGTCCAGGTTTATCTCGATGTGTTACGCAGACAGGATTTACTGAAACTGACAGAAGCCAATCTGGAAAGCCATGAACGGATTTATTCTCAGATTGAGCAACGCTTCGAAAGCGGTGTGGGCAACAGTGCCAATCTGGAACAGACCAGAGGTCGTCTGGCCCTGTCCCAGGCTAACCTGACCTCCAACACGGGTAATCTGGATGATGCGCTGAGCAGTTACAACCGCGTGGTAGGTAACATGCCAGAGTCTCCGGCAGACCCCGGTCTGGACTGCTGTAATAAAGCCCCGGCAACACTGGAAGAAGCACTGGCAATTGCTTATCACCAGCACCCGGCCCTGCGTTCAGCCATGGCTCAGCACGAAGCGGCACTGGCACAGGAACAGGGCGCAGAAGCGCCATTTCATCCGCGTGTAGATTTGGAACTGAGCACGCGTGCTGACAACAATCTGGACGGCGAGAAAGGCCATGAAAAAGAAATTCTCGCGATGGTTCGTCTGCGCTACAACCTGCTCAACGGCGGTGCAGACAAAGCCCGGCTGGAAGAAACAGGCTTCCTGAGTCAACAAGCCCGAGAGGAAGCGAATATTGCGATTCGTGAGATCGAACGCGATGTACGTCTGTCCTGGAATTCACTGGATAACCTGTCGCATCAACTGCCTGTCCTGAAACAGCGCATGGAATCGGCATTAAAAACCCGTGATGCCTATCAGGAACAATTTAATATTGGTCAGCGTACGCTGCTGGATCTGCTTGACACCGAAAACGAGGTGCTGACAGCCAGTGCCGAATACACCAATGCCTACTATGACCATCTCTATGCCTGTTACTGGCTGTCCGAGACCATGGGTAAATTATTAGAGCATCTGGAACTGGAAGCACCAGAAGAAGCCATCACTGTGGCCAGTCCAGAGCCAATGGAATAAACACTTCTTTAATTAATTTTACTAACCCCGCTATCTAAAGATAGCGGGGTTTTTTGTATCTGGATCAGCGTGATTCGTGCACCAGGTTTAACTGCATTGAAAGCCGGTTAAGCGGGTCTTTTCTGCTGTAAGAAACCCGGTCCATGTAATGCCTGATCAAATCAATTCCCAAGCCACCCACCTTCGCATCCTTGAGTGATTGGGGCTGAATATGTGCTGGATTCTTAACCGGGTTGAAAGCCACACCCTCATCCTCGATGGTCAACAAAGCATATTCCTGGGTGACCTGCAGCAGCAGATGAATCTCATGTTCTCCTCCGGCAGGAAAGCCGTAGGAGATGATATTGGTGACCGCTTCATTCGCACACAGATCAAACTTGAACTGAATTTCACGAGACAGGCCACAGCGGCCCAGACTGCCAGTTAGCCACAGGCTCATACGTGCGATCTCGGCTGTCTGATTTTTGATTATCAGAGACGAGTTGTTAGGTCGAACCCTATCTTGATTCAAAAGTGTAATCCGTCTCTATTTGACACTTGCTGTCGCGATAGCCAGATCATCACAAATCTTGATCAGCTTATCGATACCCGAGACTTCCAGAACATTACGGACATCTGCCTGCAGTCCTGTCAGTACGTACTTACCCCCACGTCCAGTCACCGATTTAGCATGAATCAACAATGAACGAATCCCGATGGAAGACATATAAGGGACACCGCTCATATCCACTATCACTGCCGAGCGTGGTGCCTGAGTCATGCTTGTGAAGGTTTTTTCTATGGCATTCACACCCGCCAGATCCATTCGCCCTGATAAATTGATTTTTACGATACCGTCTTCCAGGCTCTCTTCATATATTTCCATGGTTGTTCCTCATCTCGGGGTTAGATTGTTTCCCTGCCACCTGACTACCAGCATGGTCAGATCATCAGAAGGTTCTTCTTCACCAACGAACTCATGTACATGTTCACAGGCTCGTTTCAGCACAGACTCAGCGTTGTCCTCAGTCGAGATTTCACTGAGAACAGCCGTGAGCCTTTCCTTGCCAAATAAAGCTTGCTCTGAATCAGCGGCTTCAGTGACGCCATCAGTGAAAATACAGATGAACTCTTCATTTGAGAGTCTATAGGTGAAGGTGTCGTATTCGGTGTCATCCATAATGCTGATTGGCGGACCGCTGGCTTCGGTCAACTCCTGAGGCTGGCAATTAGGCGCGACCAGTAAGGGTCTCTCGTGCCCGGCATTACAGAAAATCAGCTTGCCGGTCTCAAGGTTGATGATTCCCATGAAAGCGGTCACAAACAGCATTTCGGGGTTATCCCGGGAAATTTCTTTGTTGGCTTGGGTAATCAGCTTACCCAATTCCATAAAATTGGCATTTTCTCTCAGCGCAACGCTCTTACACAGCGTTTTACTAATTACCATGAAGAGACTGGCGGGCACACCTTTGCCGCAGACATCCCCCAGAGAGAAGAAAATATGATTCTCATCCAGACGAAAAAAATCATAAAGATCTCCGCCTACCATCTTGGCCGGCTCCATGATCGCGGCGATATCAATGCGGGGTTCATCTTCAAAGGCAGATTCGGCCTTGGGTAAAATACCCATCTGGAAACGTTTGGCGGCTTCCATTTCACCCTGAACCTTGGCTGCTTCCTCACGTTGCAGCCTCAAATCAACCTCAAGCACTTCAATCTGCGACTCATCCTGAATCAGAATGTCAGCAAGCATTGCTACATAGAGGGTGGCGAAAATTAATAAAGGCCAGCCTACATCCAGCAATAAAAAATAGTGCTGGTAGGCAATAAAACCTGTTCCGATCAGGGCGGTAACCACCATCAATGTCAGGCTGACCTGTATCGCGGCTCTCAAGCCGGGGAAAAATAGAATAACAGTGAGGCCCAGCAGGAGTATTAAGGTGGCTTCTGCCCACTTGGCCCAATCAGGTCTGAGCAGGGTGGTGCCATCGAAGATGGTTTCCAGCAATTGTGCGTGGATTTCGACGCCGGGTACACGCTCACCAATTGCGGTAGTGGGGAAATCAACCAAACCCAGTCCGGAGAATCCGATCAGGACCAGTCGCTGTTCCAATAGATTGGCTTCGATGTTTCCATTAAGAATGTCCCTGGCCGATACGAATCTTGCCGGCTCATGTTTGCTGTAATTCACATACACGGAGCCATCGGCTTGCGTTGGAATAATCAGATCAGCAATACCGACGCCATTCACACCGTGTGCGTCAGTGATTACTTTGAAAGCAGCCTGGCCAATGGCAACACGCAGTGTCTCCAGCGACAATGAAGGCAATACGGTATTGTTCACTGCAGCAATCAGAGGCACACGACGAATGACGCCTCTCTCAACCTCAGTACTGAGAATGGCCTGTCCGGCCGCTGCATGTTGCAACTCAGGAATATTGGTGAGCGCAGCATTGAAATTTATCAGGTGAGGGCCTGGCTCTGCACCTTGAATAATTACAGGGGCAGGTTTCAAGCCGGAAGATCCACCACTGTTGATGCCGGCGACCCCAAGCACGGCTCTGTTTTGAGCCAGTGCCTGTGCCAGTAATGCATCGTTATCGGGAAGATTACAGACTCGCTCCTGCAATTGTTGATCGATGTCAGGAATAAAACGCGTCAGCTCGCAGGGGGAGGAGCGATCCTTTTCAGGCATGATGATATCGAGCGCAATGGCTGCCGGATTCTGCGCGCCGATGTCATTAATAAGGCGGGCCAGCAGGCTTCTGGGCCAGGGCCACTGGCCAAAAGCATCCAGACTGGCCTCATCGATATCCGCTATGACGACAGGGGCGGAGACTCGCTCACGAGGGGCCATATTCTGATATAGATCAAAGCTGTAGTTGCGAACCAGCTGTTGATAGGGCACTAATTCCAGCAGATAAAAAGCGATAATCAGGAATAAACCCAGCGGCGCAGCCCAGCGTTTGGAGCCAATTTGAGTTGAGAGTATCTTATCTACCACTGACTTTGGCACAACAGGCTCAAAACCTGTCTGACCCCTCTTATTTGTTTTCCTGATTTAGTAAGCAATATTCGCTCCACGTGGAGAACGCCGATCTGGCGCTATCTTGTTGAGATGTATCAGGAAAATCGGAAAAAATGCAGCTTGTTCAAGCACTGGTTTGGTGCTTGATCACTATGTTGTGCACCAGATTGTGGCAAGCCGCCAGCTCGTCTACAGCCGCTGCTTCCATTCCCGAAGCGCTTGAGTGGCCAGAAAGTGGCTTTGTCATTAATTATGAACTGCATCACATATTTGTTTGGCTTTAAAAAAGTCAGCAAGGCATGAATGTTGCTGCTTTAAACTGAAAAATACCGCCACCAATCAGCAACATGGTGATGATGTTAAACCGGGCAGGAAGCAGTAATTCATGACTGAAGCAACGCAGGCACGGAGTGATTGGCTACAGGATTTAGTGGAAAATATGCATGACCGACATGCATCCAATCACGCGGGTGAGGTGGCCACCTACATCCCCGAACTTGGTAAAGCCGACCCTGACGATTTCGGCATTTGTGTCGTGACCGCCGACGGCAGGATTCATGAAACCGGCGAATCAAATAAAACCTTTACCATCCAGTCTATCTCCAAGCCGTTCACTTATGGCATGGCGCTGGAAGCATATGGACCAGACGAAGTCGCCAAGCATGTCGGGGTAGAGCCCAGTGGTGATGCTTTCAACTCCATTGAACTGGAACCGGGTACCAACCGACCGTTTAACCCCATGATCAATGCCGGCGCCATTACCGTAACGGCGCTGCTCTACGATTACTATGGTGATGAAGCTTTTGACCAGTTGATGGCCAGATTCAGCGCTGCGGCCGGCCGCACGCTGGATTACGATGAATCTGTTTATCGCTCTGAGTCACGTACCGGTCATCGCAATCGTGCCATTGGCCATTTACTGCTCAATTTTGGCATGGTGCCTGAGAAAATTGATGCGGCACTAGAGCTTTATTTCAAGCAGTGCGCGATTCTGGTGAATTGTCGTGATCTCGCCATCATGGGGGCCACCCTATCCAATCTCGGTAATAATCCCGTGACCGGGCAAGAAGTCTATGACATCGATCGGGTCAAGGACATGCTCTCGATAATGTTTACCTGTGGTATGTACGACTACTCCGGCCAGTGGGCCTATAAGGTTGGCGTGCCTGCCAAAAGTGGTGTCGCCGGCGGGGTGGTTGCTGTCGTCAATCGACAATTGAGTATTGCGAGTTATTCGCCGCGCCTGGATCCCAGAGGAAATAGTTGCCGGGGGATTGGTGTGTGCGTTGATCTGGCGAGTGAGCTCGGCCTGCATGCTTTTGACTGCATGAACGAGGGGTCGAGTTACCTCAAAGCCTTGTTATAAGGATTTCTTACGGAGAAAAAGCATGAACATAAAACAAAGCCTGTTCGCAGTAGTGAGCTTGATGCTGGTGTCTTCGACTGCCCTCGCAGAGGGCATTGGCATAGTCAAAACGCTGAAAGGTCAGGCTGACATCCAGCGAAGCGATGAAGTACTGCCAGCGGCACTGGGACAAACTGTTTATGCAGATGATGAAATCCAGACCAGTGCTGACAGTACGCTCGGGATTTTGCTACATGATGATGCACGAATATCGATGGGGCCTGATTCGATTATTCAGCTCGACCAGTTCGTCTACGACAGTGACAGCCATGAGGGTGAAGCGGATATTTCAATTAAGCATGGCACGCTCTCAGTTATCGCAGGCAAAATGACGGAGAGAAACCCGGGCGCACTCAAAGTCAAAACCCCTGCAGCGATTCTTGCGGTGAGAGGAACCGAGTTTTCTGTCAAAGTTGATCCACTGCAATGATGACGAAATCAAATCCTTCGGCTTACCGGGTTTTCTTGCTGTCCGGGTTGTTCTTATTGCTTCCCGGCTGTGCTGCATACAGTAATCTGGTCAATAGCCTGGGCCCAGACAGGCGCTTGTCCGATCTCAGAGAGAGCGTAGAAAAGCCATACCAGCTCTCAGGTAAGCCTTCTCCTTTTTGTCATATCCCCTCTGAGACATATATTGTCATGCCAGAGGAAGGCCGGGTCGGTGTGGTCAGTGTCACTTTTCTGGATGGCACTGAGCAGATACTTGAAGGTGACTACAGCGCATTGTCTCTGTCAGCTAATCAGAAACGCCCATATGTCAGTGATGAGGAAGAAGTAGATGCGCTTTTTGGTGAGGCCGTAGCGGCACTGCCCGAAGCCCCCTACCATGCAAAACTGTATTTTCTGCTGGATAAGGATGAGCTCACTGCGGAGTCAAAGATCAAGGCACAGGCGATTTTTGATGAAATTATCAGCAGGCAGATTGCAGAAATATCGATTGTGGGTCACACCGATACGGCTGCCTCATACAGCTACAATGAGGCCCTGTCATTACGGCGAGCGATGAAAGTGCGTTCGGCACTGATTGAGCTCGGTATTCCGGCCAATATCATTGAAACCACTGGCCAGGGGGAATATCAATTATTGGTCGATACACCTGACAGCACACCGGAGCCCAGAAACCGGCGTGTTGAGATTGATGTCAGGTAGTTTTTCAAAGGCAATCAACCTGCTAAAAGACTAAAACGGCAGCGGGCAGGTTTTGTCACCAATATTCAATTATCAAACGGCTAAGCCAAACCGGATACAGTTCAGGAATTTTATCCCTGTTACCTTGCTTGGCTCTCGGTCATAGTAAGGACAGGAAAAGTCTCAGGGAAAAGCATGATCGAACGCGACGAGGATACCTATTCCGCGCTCA
>CAYMEE010000015.1:27109-53095 GCA_964389455.1 uncultured Methylophaga sp.
AAAGGCAATCCATTTAACACTGTCGGTGAACTGCCTGCAGTCGGCAGCCAGGCACCGTCATTTACTCTGACCAAAACGGATCTGTCAGATCTGAACTCATCTGATCTCTCCGGACGGGTAGTCCTGAACGTATTTCCCTCTGTGGATACCCCAACCTGTGCCAACTCGGTAAGACAGTTCAATAGCAAGGCATCTTCCCTGGACAATACGACTGTGGTTTGTGTTTCCAAGGATCTGCCGTTTGCGCTGGACCGTTTCTGTGGCGCCGAAGGTCTCGATAATGTCGTTGCCGCTTCTGCCTTCCGTTCCAGCTTTGCTGATGATTATGGTCTGAAAATGCAGGAAGGTCCGCTGGCCGAACTGTGTTCGCGTGCGGTCGTGATTCTGGATGAATCCGGCAAAGTGATCTACACCGAACAGGTCGCCGAAATTGCTGATGAACCTGACTATGACAAGGCGCTCGCCGCTCTGAGCTAAGCGCATTTTAAGCAACCTCACAAAAGAAGCCCCGCTGGTCGGGGCTTTTTTTATGGCGGTGGGTTTCTACTGTTAAGGAATTAGCCGGTCTTAACTTCTGTCATTGAATTAGAGGCCAAAGATAAGATAAAAAGAACTTATGACTGAACATGCCAGCCTGTTTTCTTCCGTCGCTGTGCTTGCCGAGTTTCACCCGCAGGCCAAAGCCCTGCGTTTCTGGCGCGATGAACAGAAACAGGAACTGCACGCCAAAGTAGAGCTGTATGATGCGCCTTTACCGGCACTGGAAGAACTGGAGGCGGATATTGCGCTGGTGACCAGCACCCTGACAGATGCCGCCTTGCCGGATTTTCATGCCTTTTGCCGGGATATCGAAACGGTTTTTCACGGCAGTCAGCCCTCGGGCCCGGTGGCGAAGCTTGAAGGGGTGGACTGGCCGCGGTTCCGGCGTATCTCTGCATACGCCCAGTACTGGCAGGATCGTAACCCGCGTGAAGTTAACAAACTGCTGACCTTTATGATGGGGATTCCTCTCTACAGCCAGTTATTGGGGAGTTTTATCACCCGTCGTCATGGTCAAGCCGAGCGCGAAATCATAGAGCAGACAGCGACGCCCGGCGCTGTCTATATTATGGGCGTGAACCGCTTCAACCAATTGTTCCGGGAGGATATCGATACCGCATTTAACGAGGCCAAGCTGTTGGTTTCAACCTTTCGAGGTACCCGTGACCAGAATGCTGCCAAGATTATTAACGGCATGGTCAAATCCATGCTGTTTCACTGAATAGCTCTTTATCTGACCTGTTACCAAGGAGGCCATTCCCTGATGGGCATGAGACTTGCTCTGTCTTGAATATTGGTGTCTTATGATGGTAAGCGCAGGGGGATGAAGCATGAAAGAGATGTGGCGGGACTACGACCCTGATGGCTTTTTCGATGAATTGATGTATGAGAAGCATCAACCTCGAGGCTTCAGTTATCGTTTACTGGACTACCTGACCAGCATGGATCAGCAGGCGTTCAGGCAGCGTATCAATGAATCTGAGATGGAAATGCTTGAGCGGGGCATTACCTTCACGGTCTACAGCGATGCGGGTAATATTGACCGCGCCTGGCCGTTCGACATTATTCCCCGCGCCATTCCCAAATCTGAATGGCAACGCACCGAAAAAGGGCTGCAGCAACGAATTCGTGCTTTAAATCAGTTCATTGATGACATTTACAATGAAGGGGCCATTGTAAAAGAGGGGCTGATGCCTGCGGATGTGGTTTACGATTCCAAGGGCTATCGTGCCTATTGTCAGGGCATGAGTCCAAGCCATGGTGTCTGGGCTAATATCTGTGGCTCGGATCTGGTTCGTGATGACACCGGCAAGCTCTACGTTCTGGAAGATAATCTCAGGGTGCCTTCCGGTGTTTCTTACATGCTTGAAAACCGTAAGACCACCAAGCGCGTCTTTCCTGAGTTATTCCGCTTACTGGACATCAGTCCGGTCGATGCCTATCCGGAGCAACTCTCCAGAATGCTGCGATCACTGCGTCCTGATGTATCCAATCCCAATATGGTGTTACTGACACCCGGCGTTTACAACTCTGCCTATTATGAACATGCATTCCTCGCCCAGCAGGCGGGCCTGACGCTTCTGGAAGGGGCCGATCTGCTGGTGGCCCGAGATGACTACGTCTACATGAAAACGATTCACGGCCTGGAGCGGGTCGATGTCATTTATCGCCGGATAGATGATGACTTTATTGATCCGGAAGTCTTTCGCCCGGACTCTATGTTGGGGGTGCCCGGAATCATGCGTGCCTGGCGTCAGGGTAAAGTGGCGATTGCCAATGCGCCGGGTTGTGGCGTGGCGGACGACAAGGTGATTTATGCCTATGTGCCGGCAATGATTCGCTATTACCTCAATGAGGAGCCCATCCTGGACAACGTCCCTACCTGGTTATGCCGGGATCCAGAGCAATTAGCCCATGTGCTTGAGCACTTGCCGGAGCTCGTGGTCAAGCCGGCTAATGAATCCGGGGGCTATGGCATGCTGGTGGGACCGCATGCCAGTGAAGAAAAAGTGTCTGAGTTCCGCCAGTTGCTCAAGCAAAACCCAAATAACTACATCGCTCAACCGACACTGAAACTGTCAGTGTCACCTACCTGTTGTGATGATGGCATTGCGCCACGTCATGTTGATCTGAGGCCGTTTATTCTCTCGGGTGAAGATTGCTATGTCACCCCGGGTGGGCTGACCCGCGTGGCCCTCGTTGAGGGCTCATTAGTTGTGAACTCTTCTCAGGGCGGCGGCAGCAAGGATACCTGGATTGTTGACGATCGGTCTTTCATGGAGGGGCAATAATGCTATCGCGTGTTGGAGAGAGAATTTTCTGGTTAGCCCGCTATCTGGAGCGGGTAGAAAATACGTCGAGACTGATTAATGTGCATACCTCCCTGTTGATGGACCTGCCTCAGCATCGGGAGATTAACTGGTATACGCTGGTCACGATTTTTGACGCCAAAAATGACTATTTCGATCGCTACGACCGCGTCAATGAATATGACATCATGCATTTTCTGCTGGCAGACACCAGCTATGGGGGCTCTCTGGTCAATGCCCTGTTTTCGCTGAGAGAGAACGCCCGAACGTCACTGGATATTCTCCCGGAAACGCTGTGGGAACAGGTCAACGAATTACACCTGATGGTGAAAGGGGAGATGTCCTCTATCGGCAACCGTCGTCGAAGACAAAATCTGCTGCTCGCCATCACCGAGCGTTGCCTCGGCATCTGGGGCATTATCGCCAATCACATGAGTCGTAATTATGCTTATGACTTCCTGCTGGTAGGTAAATATATCGAACGCGCGGATATGACCAGCCGTATCCTGGAAATGACCTCAATACTGGTGGCTGACAAGGATAGTGAGATCAGTAAACAGTATGAAGGGATTCTGTGGGGGACGCTATTGCGGGCCCTGAGTGCACAGCAAATGTACATTCAACACAATGCCTCAACCCTCAAGGCGGATAAAGTGCTTACTTTTTTGATCACCGATGCCACTTTCCCTCGCTCCCTGAGCTTTGCCGTCAAGGCGCTGGGGAATTATCTTCATTACCTTCCCAGGGCCGAGACAGTATTAAGTCTGCAACAAGATGTGCTGAACAAGCTGCAGGACTATAAAGCAGAGGATGCCAGCCTGGCCATGACCCATGTTCAGATGGATGAATTACAGGTCAGTCTTACTGCTATCAACCAAGCCATAGCGAAAAACTGGTTCTATCCGGATTATGCAACAGCATGAAACGCTTCAGCTGTGCCTGCGGGCAGGAAGTTTATTTCGATAATCATTATTGCGGTGCCTGTGGCAGTCAGCTCGGCTTTGATCCAGCGACTCAATCGCTGAGGACCTTAACGCAGCAGGCATCTGGCTGGCAGGATTTGCATGAACCCGCGCAACAATTCAGCTTCTGTGAGCATCGAGATCATGAGGTGCAATGTAACTGGCTGATTCCACTAGAGCGTGATGATAAACAATGTTTGTCCTGTGCCACGACCAGACAAATCCCCCTACTTGATAACCCCGATAACTGGCGGCGGTGGCGAACGCTGGAAGCGGCTAAAAGGCGTCTGTTTTATGGCCTGCTGGTCCAGCAATTGCCCATCGAACTGAACCAGCAACCCGTCTTGAGGTTTGATTTTCTCGAAGACCAGCGCAGCAACCCGAAAGTGAGCCTTGAACATGTATTGAGCGGGCATCATCAGGGCGTGATTACGATTAATGCTGCTGAGGCCGATGCCAGTTACCGGGAGGCGGCCAAGGAGGCCATGAATGAACCGTATCGGACCTTACTGGGGCATTTCCGCCATGAAATAGGCCATTATTACTGGGAGATATTGATTAAAGACAGCCAGCACTATGCTTCATTTCAGCAATGCTTTGGCAATGAAACAACAGATTACAGCGGCTGTCTTGAGGCTTACTATTCGCACGGGCCCGGCTCGGATTGGCAGCAGGAGTTTATTTCAGCCTATGCCAGTGCCCATCCACTGGAAGATTGGGCTGAGACCTGGGCTCATTATTTACTCATGATTGAAACGCTTGAAACAGCACTGAGTTACGGTGTGATAGATCGGGTAGAAGGAGACCAGGATTTCGACAAGTGGTTTGAGGAATGGCTGGAACTGGTCAGAGTGATTAATGCACTGAACCGCAGCACCGGTCAGCCGGATGCCTATCCCTTCATTGTGTCGGAAAACGTTCGCAAAAAGTTAAAATTTATTCATGCTGTTGTCAGTCAGCATCAGTCATAACCGGGTATCCGGGGCATTTCTCTGAATGCCTGATTAAGCTTATTCCCCCATTCGCGCCGTAATTCCATCAGAAAAGGATCTTCGGTATCAAAACGGTGGTGTCTGCCGAGTTCGAAGCTGTCTTTGTGATACATGAGCACTTCGATGGGAGGGCCGACACTGACATTGCTTTTCATCGTCGAGTCCATGGAAATCATGGCACAGGTTGCAGCATCGAGCAGTGATGTCTGCATCGTCAGGAACCGGTCCAGTACGGGTTTGCCATACTTGCTTTCGCCGATTTGCAGATAGGGTGTTTCAGTCGAGGTGGTGATGTGATTGCCCTGGGGATAGATCAAAAATGCCTGATGCGGCTGACCCTGAATTTGTCCTGCGAGCAGCAAGGTCGCATCCGGAGAGAAACCGGATTGTTCATCTTCACTGTATCGGCGAATACGGTTGCTCAGAACATCACCCACATAGTCCGCGGTATCTGACATGTAGCTGGTGGTGTTAAGGCTCAACGGGTTGGCTTCACGAATATCGCGGTTAAGCTGCTCAATGACGCATTGCGTCGTGGCGAGATTACCGGCACTCATGACGACCATGCTGCGGTCGGTGGTCGTTTCAAAGCGGAACATCTTGCTGTAGGTACTGACCTGATCGATGCCGGCATTAGTTCGGGAGTCAGAAGTGAGTACTAAACCCTGATCCAGTGAGATAGCAATACAGTAAGTCATAAGTTCCTCGCTACAGCATCAAGCTAAGATAGTTAAATTTCATGCAGACAGCAATCAGTTCACGCATCGGGTGGAACCTCAATGAGGATTCCGGGTCAATAATTGTGTCAGTTTGACTCACAAGGACGGTTCATCATGACATCCAGCATCCCGAACCATTCCCGACAAATCGAAGGCCATATCGCCGAGACTTTTACCGGTCGCTTTGGCATGGTGGGGCAGAGCTCTGCCATGCAGGCGCTGTTTGAACAGATTGAAGTTGTCGCAAAAGCGCAGGGACCCGTGATGATCAGCGGTGAAAGCGGCACCGGTAAAGAACTGGTCGCGCATGCTCTGCACCAGCAAAGCGACCGTGCCGACGGCCCTTTTGTCGTAGTCAACTGCGCGGGGATTCCTGCTGAGTTGCTGGAAGCGGAGTTCTTTGGCCATACCCGCGGTGCTTTCACCGGTGCCAATGAGGCGCGCCCCGGGATGTTACAGCAGGCTAATGGTGGCAGTCTGTTCCTGGATGAAATCAGTGATATGCCAGTGTCACTGCAGGCGAAGCTATTAAGGGCTTTGCAGGACGGGGCGGTGAGGCCCGTGGGCCGGAATGAAGAAGATCATGTTGACGTCAGAATTATCGCTGCCACGCACGACAATCTCAGGAGAAAAGTGGAGCGAGGAGAATTTCGCCAGGATCTGTTTTACCGCCTCGATACCTTCCAGATCCTCATTCCCCCTTTAAGGGAACGGGATGATGACAAGCTGTTACTGGCAAGACATTTTCTCGGTGGTTTCTGTGAAGAGCAAAGTAAGCCCGAACTGGGTATCAGCGAGGAAGCTAGGCAGATCCTGCTGGACTATCACTTTCCCGGTAACGTGCGTGAATTGCAGAACCTGATTGAGCGTGCCGTCGCCTTTTGCGAAAGCAATCAGCTTGAGGCCGGTCACTTGTTGCCAGCTATCCGCCCAGACCAGGTACCGGCTTGTGCCGAAGTCGACGACTCGGGCTTATTGAACGGCGCCGGTTTGCCAACCATGCATGAATTACAGAGCCGTTACATGAAGCTTGTTCTAAGCGAAGTGAATGGTAACAAACAACGTGCTTCAGAGATTCTTGGTATTGGTCGCAGAACCCTCTATCGATGGCTTCAGCAGGATGAATGATTAGCCCATTTCATCATTAGTTAACACTTAGTGGAACCCGTTTCGCTCTGCTTTGTCGCTGTAATTGCAAGGCCGCAGTTCTTTTTAATCGGCACTGTCGCTGATTCTGATTTTTTATTTTTATAACACTGTCTCAGCAGTCTCGCATTGCTGAGCGGATGTCGGTTCGAAATTAAGGAATCAATCATGGATGTACTCAGACAATTTTTTGAGACGATCAGCTGGACCGAGGTGATCACCACCTGCCTCAGGCTCGTCTTTATTCTGTTCTTCGCCTGGCTTATCAGTAAGCTACTCAAAACCGGATTGCAGCGTTTTGAAGCCAGGCTGGTGGCTCGGAGTCTCGCTAGTGGCGAGTCTTCGGCCGAGTCACAAAAGCGCATAGAAACCCTGATCCGGCTCTTGAAACAAGCCGGTCTGTTGGCCTTGTGGATTACCATTTTCCTGGTGATATTACGCGAAGTCGGTGTCGAAATAGGACCGGTGCTGGCCAGTGCCGGTATTGCCGGTCTGGCTATCGGCTTTGGTGCCCAAAACCTGGTGCGTGATGTGATTTCCGGCTTTTTTATGATTCTGGAGAATCAGATCCGGGTCGGCGATGTCGCCATCATCAATGGCACCGGCGGACTGGTGGAAGCAATTAATTTCCGTACCACGGTGCTTCGGGATTTAACCGGTACCGTGCATTTCTTTCCTAATGGTGCGGTCACGACACTCAGCAATTTGACAACCGAATGGTCGGCCTATGTGTTTGATATCGGTGTCGCATACAAAGAAAACACGGATACGGTGACAGAAGTTATTCAGTCAGTGATTGACGGGATGATGGCCGATGAGGAATACGGCAAACTGATGATTGATACGCCGGAAATTTTCGGGGTCGACAAACTGGATGACTCAGCGGTTGTTATCAAGGGGCGAATTAAAACCAAACCGATTATGCAGTGGGCGGTTGGACGTGAGTTTTTGCGTCGCATCAAGCTGGCATTTGATGAGCGTGAGATTGAAATTCCCTTTCCACACAGCACGGTTTATTTTGGTGAAGCCAGTAAACCTTTTGATGTCAAAATGCTGGAAACGGCTTCGACTCAATCGCGGGACACATAGCCCCAGCGGCCTTGAGACTGTACCTGGGCCACCCCGTCATGAAAGGGCTGAGCATCATCAAATCGCGGTTCAATAATCATCACACCGTCTTTATTGATGTAGCCATATTTCCAGTAATCGATGGTGACTGCGGCAAGGCCTTGCGAGAAGGAATGGCCCCACTTGAACTGAGGCGGTATTACCATTTTGCCGCTTTTGTTCACATAGCCGACTTGGGCATCCATTTCTATCCGGCCCATGCCCTCATTAAATGACCAGGCATTGTCCATTGACGGTGCGATGACTTCTTCGCCAGTCAGGTCAATGTAGCCGTAACGACCCTGTTTGACCACGACTGCCAGCTCTTCCTGAAACGGTAATACTTTGTCATAGCGCTTCTCACTCAGTGCACTGCCATCGGTTTTTATAAACCACCAGTGCTGACCCTGATTGACGATGGCAACACCGTCAGAAAAATCCAGTGCCCGCTCATATTGCGCTGCAATAACAAGCTGATTCTGCTTATTGATGTAACCCCAGCCCTGTTCGGTTTCGACCGCGGCCAGCTCCTGACTGAACATACGGGCATCCTGATACTGGGCTTTGATAACCCATTCACCCTGCTTATCAATAAAGCCCCACAACCCGTCCTGATTGACGCTGGCGAGCCCCTCATTAAAAGGACCGGCCTGTGAAAAGCGAGCGGGTATCTGCCAGTCTCCAGCTTGATTGATATAACCCCAGTGATCGTCCTTCATCACAGCAGCGAGGCCATTGTGAAAATGCTGGACCTTGGTGAAGTTCGGCTCAATGACGGTTTCACCCTTTATGTTGATAAAGCCCCAGCGAATATCCTTCAGTATCGGTGCCAGGCCCGCATGAAAGTCATGAATCTCGGTATTGGGCTCAGGTCCGAACAGCATCTCTCCATCCTGATTGATAAGGCCTGTCCGCGGCCTGCCCTTTTCGACCTTGATCACGGCCGCGACGCCCTGATTGAATCTGTTGGCAGCGTCATATTCGTAATTAATCAGCAAATCGCCGGGGTCAGCCATAGATGGCTGGGATAAGACCAGCAGTACGCCTGCCAGAAAAGCCGTGAAGCCGGGGCGGGGAAAAGACATAGGAACCTCCTGAGGTGACATTTCGAGTCTGTGCGGATTTACGTGAATTTCACGTGAACCGGAAAACACTGTGTTTTAATCCAATCAGCACAATAAAAGCTTGTCAGCAAAGAGGTTTCCCAGCAGTGGAACTGCCCGTATCAAAACCGAAGTGGCCGCTCAGGGCGGCAATGTCAGCCGCACTGGTCTGGTTTACCAGTGCCTGCTCACCGGTCACCGTACTCAATGCCATGGTGCCTGATAATGGTTATCAGCGTATTGCCGATCTTGCCTATGGTTCGCATGATAGGCAGAAGCTAGATATCTATCTGGCTAACAGAAGAGATCAGAGCAGCCCATCCAGCACGATTATCTTTTTCTACGGTGGCAGTTGGGAGTCCGGCAACAAAAAAGATTATAAATTCGTCGCTGAAGCGCTTACGGCTCAGGGCTTTGATGTCGTGATTCCCGATTACCGGGTGTATCCACAGGTCGTTTTCCCGGCCTTTGTTGAAGACGGGGCCAGTGTGGTTGCCTGGGCCAAACAGCACCTTGATGATTATGGGGCCAGTGATGAACGTCTGTTTGTGGCCGGTCACTCGGCCGGTGCCCACATCGCGGCTTTGCTCACACTGGATGCCAGCTATCTTGAACAAACCGGTCTGACGCCATCAGTATTCAAGGGAATGATTGGTCTGGCCGGCCCTTATGATTTTTTGCCGTTGAAAAGTGACACCCTGAAAACCATTTTCGGACCCGAAGCGGAGCGTTGGCGCAGCCAGCCAATTCATTATGCTGATGCTGGCAAGCCGCCCATGCTGTTGTTGGTTGGAGAGGACGATAGAACAGTTTTACCTAAAAACAGCTACAATCTGGCGGCGAAAATTCGTGAAAAAGGCGGGAATGTGCAGTTGGAGGCCTTTGACGATTACGGTCATGTGGCTATGGTTGCCAAGCTGGCCAAACCGTTGAGAGGCGAGGGGCAGATGCTGCAGATCATCAAAGACTTTGTCAGTCGACACTAGCTGCTCACAGGCTGGCGAGAAACTTCACCAGCCCCTGAGAGCAATCTGTCAGTGTATGCCTTTGGAGGTCAGTACAATCATCTTCTCCACCTGCATATCATGCATGGTGTAAGGCACACCGCCGGTTCCCAGTCCGGAATGTTTGAGCCCGGCAAATGGCATCCAGTCAACGCGGAAAGCCGTGTGCTCGTTGATCATGACAGCAGAGGCATCGAGCTGGTCCGCCGCCAGCATGGCCGTGTCGATATCACTGCTATAGACCGAGGCCTGGAAGGCAAATGGCAGGCCGTTAGCCTTATTCACCGCGTCTTCAACACTATCAACCGGGTAAACACAGACCACCGGACCGAACACTTCTTCATTGGAGACTTTGGCGTTGGCGGGAGGATCAAACAGCACAGTGGGGGCATAGCTGTTAAAAGGCAGTGTCTGTCCGCCGCAGAGAAGTTCACCGCCCTTGTCCACGGCTTCCTGTACCCAGGATGCAATGCGGTTCAGTTCGCTTTTGGTGATAATCGGCCCCACTTCGGTTTTATCTGACAGCGGGTCACCTACTTCCATCTTATTGGCTGCCTCAGCCAGTTTTTCGGCCAGCTCGCGGGCGATGCTGCGTTCGGCATAAATCCGCTGAACTGAGACACAGACCTGTCCTGCGTGATAAAAGCTCCCCTTCGCAAGTCCGGGAACGGCGGCATCCAGCTTGGCATCTTTTGCCACGACGACCGGTGCGACGCCGCCATGCTCAAGCGCACAACGGGCGCCCGGAGCCAACTTAGAGCGCAGATGCCAGCCGACTCTGGCGCTGCCAATAAAGCTCAGAAAGGCAACGCGTGAATCGGTGGCCAGAGATTCCGCCAGATGGTGATCTTCGGTCAGCAGCGCCTGGCACCATTCCGGCGGCAGCCCTGCTTTGTGGAAGATTTCCACCAGTCGGTAACAGGACAAGGGCGTTTTTTCAGCGGGTTTGACGATGACCGGACAACCGGTAGCAATAGCCGGGCCCACCTGATGAGCAATCAGGTTCAGCGGATGGTTAAAGGCGCTGATGGCGACCACCACTCCAATAGGCTCCTTGCGCATCATCGTCAAGCGATGCTGTGATGCCGGGTTAATACCCATCGGCACTGTAGCCGGGGCCTCATTTCTGAGCCCATCGACGCAGGCACGCAGACTGTCGATGCAGCGGGTCATTTCCACATTGGAATCGGCGAGTGGTTTACCGCCTTCTTCAGCGGCACCCGCTGCCAATAAATCAGCCTGGTCTTTCATCATGGCGATGGCTTTTTCCAGGATGTCGATGCGTTCAACGGTCGACAGCCATTTGCTGCGGTCACGGTACAGGCCATAGGCCGTCTCCAGCGCCTGATCGATATCAGCCTGATTGGCCTGATCGACGGTGCCGATGAGCTGATCATTGTAGGGAGAATAGACTTCCGCTTTTGCAGCATCAGATTTGGAAAGTCCTGCGATCATCAGCGGGAAGTGCGGTATGTTGCTCATTCGGGCTCTCCTTATAAAATGCAGATTTTCTGTTTCAATCCCTCGCTGAGGATGGAATAGTTCAGCGAGTAGTCGACCGCAAGGTCAATCAGATGGACCCCTTTCGAGTTGAGTGCGGCATCGAGGACTTTGGCAAATTCAGCATGGCTGGCCGGGCGATGACCGGTCGCACCATAGCTCTCGGCATATTTGACGAAATCCGGGTTGTTAAAGCTGAGGCCATAATTCTTAAAGCCCATGCCTTCCTGCTTCCAGCGCACCATGCCATAGCAATTATCATTGAAGATCAGCACCACCAGATCCAGCCCAAGTCGTACTGCAGTTTCCAGTTCTTGTGAGTTCATCATAAAGCCACCGTCACCACAGACAGCCATAACTTTCTGTTCCGGGTGCAGCAGTTTGGCAGTCATCGCCGTGGGCAGACCGGCGCCCATGGTGGCCAGAGCATTATCGAGCAGAATTGAATTGTAGTAGTAGCTGGGGTAGTTACGGGCGAACCAGATTTTGTAGACACCATTATCCAGCGCCAGAATATCTTCCTCGCCCATCGAATCACGGATGATCTGTACCGCCGCCTGAGGCAGAATCGGGAAACGTTCGTCATCGCTGTACTTGGACAGACGTTCGCGGACTTCCTGCTTGACCCGGTAATAATAAGAGAAATCCCAGTGCGGTTGCGGGGTGAGTCCGGCACGCAGACGATTGATCGAAGTCGCGATATCACCCACCACATCAAGCTGCGGGAAATACACCGGATCAATTTCAGCCGCGTGGAAATTGATATGGATGACCTGAGCGCCACCATCTTTCATAAAAAACGGCGGTTTTTCCACCTCATCATGGCCGACATTAATTATCAGATCGGCGCGGTCGATAGCACAGTGGAGAAAATCGGATTCCGACAGGGCTGCGGTCCCGAGATAACTGTCATGACGTTCATCTATTACGCCTTTACCGAGCTGGGTATTAAAGAACGGAATACCGGTATGCTCAACAAACTTGGTCAGTGCGACACTGGCGCGTTTGCGGTTGGCACCGGCACCGATCAGCAGCAGCGGCATTGATGCTTCTTCGATCATTTTCAGCGCATGCTGAATGGTACGGTTATCGGCATCAGGCCGGCGAATGGTCTCGACGGTATAGATACGTTCATGCGCTTCTTCAGCGGCAATGTCTTCCGGCAGTTCAATATGCACTGCGCCCGGTCGTTCTTCCACGGCGACCCGAAAGGCTTCACGCACCACGGCGGCGACCGTGTTTCCGTGGACTACCTGCTTGGTGAACTTGGTGATGGGACGCATCATATTGACCACATCCACAATCTGGAACAGTGCCTGTTTACTGGCTTTAATCGGTTTCTGACCGGTAATAATCAGCATCGGCATGCCGCCAAGCTGGGCGTATGCGGCGGGTGTGACCATGTTGGTGGCGCCTGGCCCCAGTGTGGATAAACAGACTCCGGGTTTGCCGGTCAGCCTGCCATAGTTGGCGGCCATAAAGCCGGCACCTTGCTCGTGACGGGTGATGATGAGCTCTATCGATGAGTGTTGTAGCGAATCAATAAAGTCTAGGTTTTCCTCACCCGGTATTCCGAAAATATACTCGACCCCTTCGTTTTCCAGCGCTTTGACGAGCAGGTCTGATGTTTTCATGATGTGTCCTTATCGTTGTGTTGCAAGGTTCTCATCGGTGCCGTTAAGTCGATTATATCGCCATGATTTGACTGACGGCTATGTGTTTATGATGCCGATTTCCACTCGCCGGTTGATTGCCCGCCCTGCGGCGGTGTCATTGGACTCCAGGGCTTGGGTATCAGCATAGGCTTCAATTCGGAACCGGTCTTCGGCAAGCCGGCGATCACCGAGCAGCGCATGCACCACGGAAGTCGCCCTGGCAGCGGACAGCTCCCAGTTGGAGCGGTAGAGACCAGATCGAAGCGGTATATTGTCAGTGTGACCGGCAACAACAAATTCAGCGTCCATACCAGCAAGCGCATCAGCGATCTGGCGCAGAACCGGCGTGAAACCTGGTTTCAGCGCGGCACTGCCAGAAGGGAAAGAGGCCTGTTCATTGATCCGGATAAGAACGCGATCCTGCATGGTCTCCAGGCTAATGAGTTCTTCATCCAGTGCGTCTTTCAATGCGCTTTGCAGGGTATCGCGAATCGTGTTGGCTTTTGCGGTCCGATACACCTCGGCGTCTTCAGTTTTCACTACTTCACTGTCTGTGACCGAGGCCTGACGAATTGATTCCAGTGGCGTGGGCTCATCCGGTGTGGGCGAGAAGCGTTGCTGAATGACACTGGTGGCTTTAACGATATCTTCCGGTTCGGGACGATCGACCCCGAAGGCATCCTCCATCGACTTCACCACCATCTTAAATTTGAGCGCATCGATTTCTGCCATCGCCACCAGTAACACAAAAAAGCACAGCAACAGCGTCATCAGATCGGCAAAAGTACCCATGTATCGGGGAATGACAATGTCTTTGGCTGCGGTACGTGGGCC
The DNA here is from genome assembly GCA_964389455.1 of uncultured Methylophaga sp. Taxonomy (GTDB): domain Bacteria; phylum Pseudomonadota; class Gammaproteobacteria; order Nitrosococcales; family Methylophagaceae; genus Methylophaga. The sequence goes on from CAYMEE010000015.1 coordinate 40,981, forward strand.
GGGACGATTCGGATCCGGTTCAGCTACGCTCATAAAGTAAAGTTTCGAGAGTTTTCATCAGGCTAGCCTGTTTTGAGCTTTTGTCAAAATACAATCATTTCAGTTCCGCATTTTATAGCAGAATGCCGCCTGCCCGCATCAAACGCTTGTTGATAAGCTATGCTATGCTGGGCGAATGGAGGCGGGCATGACCGAATTCCTTGATGCGAAAACCATTTTTGTGCTCACAGGGATGTTCACCGGACTCATCACCGTGGTGTTTTTTGCTATCCACCGAGGAGTCTATGCAGTAGTCAGCGGCGTTTTATCCTTCGCCTGGGCCTACGGCTTTTTCACGCTGTTTGCTTTACTGTTACTGATGCGGGGATTGGTGCATCCGCTTATTACAGTGGTACTGGCTGACACCTCGCTGTGTCTTGCCGTGTTAATGATCGCGGATGGCATCAGCAGGCTGAAAAATCTACCGGTGCAGCGCGCTTTCTACCGCTGGTATCTCAGCTTCTGCCTGGTTGCTTTCATTTACTTTACCTTCCTCAACCCCAGCTTTTCTGCACGGGTGATGGTCACCATCATCTGTACAGTGGTTATTTTCAGCTGGGTGCTACTCATGCTCAGTCGTCAGCCCCTGAAAACCTGGCGTCTGGGTGAGTGGATTTTCTCTGTATCGCTACTGGTATCTGTGATTGCCGCTACACTACGGGCACTGACAGCGCTTTTGGATAGCGAGGCAGCCATGGCGATGTCGATTCTGAGTTATCAGGGCGCCCAGGCCAATTACCTGACCATCAATCTGCTGGCCACGGTGTTTATCGCTTTCGGCCTGATTGTGATGACACAGGATAACCTGCGGCGGGACCTGGAGAGGCTGGCTTCATACGATGCTCTGACGGGTGTGCTGACCCGGCGCGTTATCCTTGACCTGTTGGATAAGTCGATGGCAAAAGTGTCACGGACTGGTCAGCCCCTGGCGGTGATGATGATTGATCTGGATCACTTCAAACGTATCAACGACAACTTCGGGCACCGGGTTGGTGATAAAGTGCTCACCAAAGTCATTCACGCGGTGGAGAGTGTTTTACGGAAAGACACCTACATCGGCCGTTATGGTGGTGAGGAATTTCTGATTGTGATGCCTGATACCAGTCTTGAGCAGCTGCTGGAAGTCAGCGAACGAATCCGGCAGGTGGCAGCTAAAACCGTGGTTCATCATCAACAGAGCACGATACAGTGCACTATCAGTATTGGTGCACTGATTATTGATGTCACTAATATCGATAGCCTGACAGACCCGGTTACCCACGCTGATAAAGCTTTGTATCAGGCCAAGCAACAGGGTAGAAACCAGGTGGTAGTGGTCAGTTCTTCTCCTGAACCATCGTTGCTTAAAACGGAGTCGACATAAAAGCCGCCGCCATGCATATAATGAACACTGGCTCAGGCTGGAGCTCGGCATGGCAAAACCAACGCAGCAAAGCGCAAAACGTCCAATAGTCAGTTGATGCAGGCAAACATTTCTACCAAACTCGCTTTTTACAGCATCCTGACAGTGTTGGCGGTCATGCTTTTTATCGCGGCAGCCTATGTCAATCACAGCCTAGTTCAGGCATATCGGGCAGAGTTGCTCAACGAGACCCGCACCCACCTCAGCCGTTACCACAACCGTTTATTTACCAACCTCCAGAATCATATTCAGATAGTCAGAGGCTTGCCGGGCCTGTTTGCCATTAACCCGGAGTTAACGCAGGCACAATATGCCCGTGCGGTCGCGCACCTGGTCAACAGCGAGTCAGAGATCCGTAATATTGCTGCGGCTCCAGATATGGTGATTCGCTATATGTACCCGGTGGAAGGGAATGAAGCGGCAATGGGGCTGGATTATCGTGAAGTGGCCGAACAATTCGAGGCGGCGGATCGGGCCCGGCGCACGGGAAATCTGGTATTGGCCGGCCCGGTGAACCTGAAACAAGGTGGTGTTGGCCTGATTACCCGCATTCCTGTTTTTTTACAGCGCGAAGATAGCGGTGAGGAATATTTCTGGGGACTGATTTCGGCGGTGATCGATACGCAGCGTTTTTTCGAAAAAAGTGGTCTGCTTGACGATGACATGCCGATTAACCTGGCGATACGTGGTGCAGACAGTCTGGGACGACAGGGAGAGGTGTTCTATGGTGAGCCGGGCCTGTTTTCTGATAATAGCCTGATCCAGACACTGAAACTGCCCGAGGGCGAGTGGCTGCTGGCAGCCGAGCCGAGGGGGGGCTGGGCGCAGTTACCGCCCGATTTCTGGCAGCAAAGAATTCTGATTTACGGTATCGCTTCATCGCTGTTTCTACTGCTGGCCCTGTTTATTCGCTTTATTTTTGCAGCTTCCCTGGCCAATTTGAAATTCCGCAATTTGATTGAGAGTTCACCGGTCCCCTACATGTTGCTGGATGAAAATAAGCAGGTCAGCTTTATCAACCAGGCATTTACCGATACCTATGGCTATGATCTGGAGGAAATTCAGTCGATGAACAGCTGGTGGCAAATGACCACCCAGCCACGCTATTACAGTCAAGAATTCAAAAGCTATCTGGTCAAGCGTCGCACTGAGTATAAAGCGGCGGATAAGCCCACCGAACCTCTGGAAGTGGAGCTGTTGACCAAGAATCGCGAGCGCAAGGTCGCTTTGCTCAGTATTTCGATGTTGCAGGACACACTGGAGCAGGAAATGCTGCTGGTGGTCTATGACATCACGGTACGCAAGGAGGCTGAAGAACAGTTGCGCTTTTCGTCGCGGGTGTTCAATCAGGCCCATGAAGGCATCATCATTACCGATATCGATGGCAACATTACCGATGTGAACCCGGCATTTTGTGAAATTACCGGTTACAGCCGTGAGGAGGTCATTGGCAAGGGGCCACACATACTGAACTCGGGCAGACATTCGCCCGACTTTTTCAGTCGAATGTGGGCTGCGATTACCGAGCATGGTTACTGGCAGGGCGAAGTCTGGAACCGTCGTAAAAACGGTGAACTTTATGCGGAATTACTGACCATTTCCGCATTGACCGATGATGATGGCCAGAGCCGTCACTTTGTTGGCCTGTTTTCAGATATTACCCAGACCAAACAGCAGCAGGAAACGCTGGAACTGATGGCTCATTACGATGTGCTGACCAAACTGCCCAACCGCGTCCTGTTTGCTGACCGTTTCACCCAGGCCGTGGCACACAGCAAGCGAACAGAAACCCTGCTGGCAGTGTGTTTCCTCGATCTCGACAATTTCAAACCGGTCAACGATACCTACGGCCATGAAGTCGGGGACCAGTTACTCATTGAGGTGGCCATGCGGTTGCGGGCCAACGTCAGGGATGAAGACACCATTTCCCGCTTCGGCGGCGATGAATTTGCCATTCTTTTCCGCGATATTGAATCTCAGGATGAATGTGAATTTCTGTTGCAGCGGATCCATGAATCCTTGTCCCAGTCCTACAGTGTCAATGACCTGAGGCTGGAAATCAGCGCCTCCAGTGGTGTGACCTTTTATCCTAATGATAATGCGGATCTGGATACCCTGTTACGCCACGCTGATCAGACCATGTATCAGGCCAAAATGTCGGGTCGTAACACCTACAAGCTGTTCAATCCGGCCCATAACCGCCAGACCATGGAAAAACAACAGTGGCAACAGCAAATCCGTCAGGCTTTAAATGATCAACAGTTCTGTTTGTTCTATCAGCCCAAACTGAATATGCGCAGCGGTGAAGTCTTTGGTATGGAGGCTTTGATTCGGTGGCAGGATCCGAAACGTGGCCTGTTGGCACCTAATCATTTTCTGCCGCTGGTTGCCGATACAGAAATTGAAATTGAAATGGGCCAGTGGGTCCTGAAAGAAGCCCTTTCGCAACTGGAAGCATGGCATAGGCAGGGGTATAAATTAGAAGTGAGCGTTAACATCGCAACGTCACATCTGCAGTCAAGCCACTTCATTGATGATGTCGAAATTGCGCTGGCCCAGCATCCGGAGCTGGACTCACGCTACCTGCAACTGGAAGTTGTTGAAACCAGTGCTCTCGGCGATATTGCTGCCATTTCCAAGGTTATCAAGCTGTGTCGTGATGTCTTAGGTGTCTCAGTGGCACTGGATGATTTTGGTACCGGTTATTCCTCCTTGACCCATTTGCGGCACCTGACTGCAAGTACCATCAAGATAGACCAGAGCTTTGTCCGCGATATGCTGGACGACCCGCAGGATTACACCATCGTTGATGGTGTCAGCGGTCTGGCGGAAGCCTTTAACCGTCAGGTGATTGCTGAAGGGGTAGAGACAGTTGAACATGGTCTGATGTTGTTGATGATTGGCTGTGAGCACGCGCAGGGCTATGGTATCGCCAGGCCGATGGCGGCGGATAAAGTCCCTGACTGGTTGACTCATTATCAGGTGGAGCCAGAATGGATTGATTGTGCTGCAAGACCACTCACCACGAGGCAACAGGCTTTGTACCTGTTTGAGCTGACCTCTCAACGCTGGTATCAACAGTTTGTGGCAGCGATGAATCACTCTGAGCATGAAAGCTGGCCGATAATCGATCAGAGAAAATGCCATTGTGGTAGCTGGATACAGCGAGTTAAAACTCAGGGACTGTTTGATGCACTGTGGCTGGAGCGACTGGAACAGGCTCACATTGCCTGGCACCAGGTCGCGATAAAAATCCGGGAGTTGTGCATAAATGGGCAGGCGGATAAGCGGCACGACTATGTTGATGAGATGGTGAGCCGTTTTGAGTCGATGCAGACGCTGATTAAGCAGGCCGAATCCCCGGTTAAAGAGATTTTGAGCGATCCTCATCATGGGGATAATAATAAGCAAATAGACAGGGCTATAGACTGAAAAATGCAACTGACCGACACCAAAGCCAAAGACATTATTGACAGCTTCAGTATTCCGCCTAAACCGGCATTACTGATCTCTCTGCAGCAGGAGCTGGCGAAAGAAGACCAGGATCCCCGAGCCTATGCAGAACTTATCAGTCAGGATGTGGCGCTGTCAGCCATTGTGCTGAAAACAGTCAACTCACCCATTTTCGGTCTCAAACGCGAGTTGTCCGATATTCGTCAGGCCGTCGTGATGCTGGGGGCTGACCGGCTAACGCATCTAGTGACCTATTTTGCTCTGCGCCAGTCGATCAGTGGCAAGGCCTCGATTTCATTGGAAAAATTCTGGGACAACACAATGGAAGTGGCGACAATGTCGCGTTTTGTACTGGAACAGCTGGATGGCAAGGTTGATGTTGATGAAGATGCTTTGTACGCGCTGAGCCTGTTCCGTGATTGCGGGATCCCCTTAATGGCCATGAAATACAGTGATTATCGAAACGTGTTGTATGAAGCCAATCACTCGCCGCATCACTGCTTTACTGAAGTAGAAGAAGGTCATTATCAGACCAACCATGCCATCGTCGGCTATTTTGTCGCCTCTTCCTGGCATCTGCCGAAATCCTTGTGTGAACTGATTCTGCGCCATCATGATCCCGATTTTCTGAGCGACAGTATGACTTCAGAAGAACAGAAGGATCTGTATTCGCTGATGAAAATTGCTTCTGCTGCCGCCACCCGCTACAAGTATGGCAAAACGGATAGTGAATGGCCCATGAGCGCGGAAGCGGTGCTGACGCATCTGAGCATGAGTGATATCGACTTGGATGAAATGATGGCTGATTTGCTGGACAGCTATCACGCGCAGTTTGGTGAGTTCTAGCCTCAGGTTTTAGGAAACTCCCCGGCCTCTGGGGTAGTCAATACAGGACAGTATTGATTGTTTGCGCATCCGAGCCGGAGGCCCAATGAAAGCGCTTATCCCCGTATTTTTTCTGATTCTGGCTGGCTGCAGTAATGTGCCTGTCGCCATCAAAGAGGCGCCACAGCCGGACTGGCAGCTGGCACAAATCAGTGGCAAGGCTGACAGCCATCGGGGCGAGCCGGTTCGCTGGGGCGGTCAGATTGTCAAAGTGGAAAATGATGATCAGGGTTCCACCCTGCATGTGGTTCAATTCCCGCTTAACAGCTATGCACGGCCTGATGACGACAGTCGCAGCCAGGGCCGTTTTTTAGCCAGAACCACGGAGTTTCTTGACCCGTATATCTATGAGTCCGGTACTTTAATTACTATCGCTGGAAATATCGATTCACAAAAAACCATCAACATCGATAAGAAATCGATGACGGTACCGGTCATCAACATCAGTGATATTTACCGCTGGCAGCCGCAGAACTATCGCCGCGATCCATACTGGTATGACCATCCATACTATTATGATAGCTTTGGCTACGGTGTTACCTATCCGCACTGGCGTTCGCACTGGTACTATCGCCACGGTTACTACTGGTAACAGATTTAATTGTCGGGTCCAGCTGTTATGACTGAACCCGACTTATGCGCTCTGGTTTCAGGCAATCTCAATCAGGGTCTCGCCGGGTGTCACGCGGTCCCCTTTCTTGACGTGGACGGCTTTGACAGTACCCGCGATGTTGGCCATCAGCTCGGTTTCCATTTTCATGGCTTCCATAACTAATAGCGCCTGACCGGCCTCAACACTGTCACCTTCCTTGACCAGAACCTCGACGACGTTACCCGGTAACGGTGCACTGGCATCACCCGGATTAGCCGCTTTCTTGCGGCCACCGCCGCCTTCACTGATATATTCGTTGAGCGCCTCGAATGTGACTTCTTCGGGCATGCCGTCAATCGAAATGTAGAATTTACGTTTGCCTCCACCGACATCACCGACACCCGTGATGGCAATATCGTAACTCTCGCCATGCACATCGACCTTAAATTCAGTGGCTATCGGTTCCTTACTGGTGCTGCCAGCCTCAGTGACCGGCATTAAAGGTTCCGGCTTGAGGGTGCCATCAGCGCGCTGCTGCAGGAATTCCCGACCCAGATCCGGGAACATCGCAAAGGTCAGCACGTCCTCTTCACTCTGGGCCAGCTCACCGATATCGGCGCGCAGTTTGCTGAGTTCTGGTTTCAGCGTATCGGCAGGGCGGAATTCAATAATTTCCTCATTACCCACCGCTTTCTTTTGCAGGTCGCTGTTGACGGCAGCGGGTGGTTGACCGTAACCGCCCTGCAGATAACGCTTCACTTCATTGGTGATGGTTTTATAACGTTCACCGGCCAGTACGTTATAGACGGCCTGGGTGCCGACGATTTGTGATGTCGGTGTCACCAGCGGTGGATAACCCAGATCCTCACGCACACGGGGAATCTCGGCAAACACATCGCGAATGCGGTCCAATGCATTTTGTTCCTTGAGCTGATTCGCGAGGTTGGACATCATGCCGCCCGGCACCTGATTGATTTGTACCGAGACATCCTCGCGAGTGAATTCACTCTCAAATTGATGGTATTTTTTTCGAACATCGCTGAAATAGTCGGCAATTTCAGACAAAAGCACCAGATCCAGACCGGTGTCATAGTCGGTGTTTTTGAGTGCCGCGACCTGTGATTCAGTGGCCGGATGACTGGTGCCTCCGGCAAAGGAGGATATCGCGGTGTCGATGCGATCAGCGCCGGCCTCAATCGCCTTAAGCTGGCATTGTGCAGCCAGGCCTGAAGTCGCATGGCTGTGAATGACCAGCGGCAGGTCGACTTCGGACTTGATGGCCTTGACCAGATCATAAGTCGGATACGGGGCGAGCAGGCCGGCCATGTCTTTGATCGCAATCGAGTCGGCGCCCATATTCTGCAGATCCCTGGCCTGTTTCACGAACAGCTCCGGTGTATGCACCGGGCTGGTGGTGTAGGCGATGGTGCCCTGGGCATGTTTACCGCTGTTCTTCACTGCTTTCATCGCGGTTTCGAGGTTACGCAAATCATTGAGAGCATCAAAAATCCGGAACACATCAATGCCGTTTTCGGCTGCGCGTTCCACAAAAGCGGTGACCACATCATCTGCATAATGACGGTAGCCCAGCAGGTTCTGGCCGCGCAGCAACATTTGCAGGCGGGTTTGGGGCAGAGCCTGTTTCAGCTGGCGCAGACGTTCCCAGGGATCTTCTTTGAGATAACGCACACAGGCATCAAAAGTTGCGCCGCCCCAGACCTCCAGCGACCAGAAACCGACCTGATCCAGCTTGTCGCAAATCGGCAGCATATCGTCGGTACGCATGCGGGTAGCGATCAGCGACTGGTGGGCATCGCGCAGAATGACATCGGTAACTTCTATTTTTTTCATACGAAAAATCTCCAGCTTGAAGGCGGCTTACCAGCCGGCATGGGCAGCAATAGCGGTGGCCAGGGCCAGCGCTACGGCGCTGGGGCGTTGTTTATCGGAATACTCGAGCAGCTCCGGATGGGCCGGAACGAAACTGGTGTCGAAATGGCCCGAGCGGAAATCAGCATGATTCAGAATCTGCTTGTAATAATTGGCGGTGGTCTTAATCCCGTGCAGGCGCATATCATCGAGCGCGCGCTGACCACGGTTAATCGTATCTTCCCAGTCCAGTGCCCAGACCACGAGCTTCAGACACATGGAATCGAAGTAGGGAGGGATGTCGTAACCGGTGTAAATCGCAGTATCGACGCGGACACCAGGACCGCCCGGTGCGTAGTAATGGGTGATACGACCGAAACTGGGCAAGAAGTCGTTTTTAGGGTCTTCGGCATTGATGCGGAACTGCAGGGCGAAACCGCGGTAGTGAATATCCTGCTGACGGTAGCTCAGCGGCTTGCCGGCAGCGATTCTCAGTTGCTCCCGGACAATATCGACACCGGTGATTTGTTCGGTAATGGTGTGTTCGACCTGCACCCGGGTGTTCATTTCCATGAAGTAGACTTCATTGCCGGTCAGCAGGAATTCAACGGTGCCCGCATTTTCATAACCCACCGCCCGGGCGGCGCGTACCGCCAGATCACCGACATAATCACGTTGTTCCGGGGTCAGTTGCGGGCTGGGCGCAATTTCAATCAGCTTCTGGTTACGGCGTTGAATCGAGCAGTCACGCTCATAAAGATGAATCACATTACCCTCGCTGTCAGCGAGGATCTGCACCTCGATATGACGTGGGTTCACAATGCATTTTTCCAGGAACACTTCCGCTGAGCCAAAGGCCTTGGTGGCTTCTGAGATAACACGCGGGTATTGCTGCTTGAGTTCTGCTGCGCTGTCACAGCGACGAATACCGCGGCCACCACCACCGGAAGTGGCTTTAATCATGACCGGGTAGCCGACTTCCTCGGCCAGGCTTAAGGCATCTTCCAGACTTTCGAGGTTGCCTTCTGAACCGGGTGTGATGGGCACGCCTGCTTCTCGCATACTGTCACGGGCGGCGGTTTTGTCCCCCATTTTTTCAATCACACTGGATTTGGGCCCGATAAAAGTCACATTGTGTTTTTCACACAGGCGGGCAAATTCTGCGTTTTCTGATAGAAAACCATAGCCCGGGTGGATGGCATCACAGCCGGTTTCTACCGCCAGATTGACGATACGGAGCGGATCCAGATACCCGGCCAGTGGATCCTCACCCAAGGCATAGGATTCATCAGCGCGTTTAACATGAAGCGCGTAGCGATCCGGTTCGGTGTAGATAGCGACCGAGCGAATACCCATCTCGGCACAGGCCCGCACAATGCGTACGGCTATCTCACCGCGATTGGCTATCAGAACTTTTTTCAGCATGGTGCAGACTCCTGAATCAGATGCCGCCTAGCTTAGATAAAGCCAGTCATAATGAAAAATTGATATAATTTTTGTCAGCAATAAGTTATTAGTTATGGATTAAGCCGGAAGTCTGATATGTCCTTGAGCCTGCAACAATTATTAAACCGTCTTTCCTTCCGTCAGATGCAGGTTTTTCAGGCGGTATATCAACATCAGGGCTATGGTCGTGCGGCAGAAGCGCTGGGCCTGACACAACCGGCGGTCAGTTCACAGATCCGTAAACTGGAGCAGGCCCTGGGGCAGCCTTTATTCGAATATGTGGGCAGACAACTTTATTGTACCCGTGCCGGAGAAAAGGTCGCTGAGCGGATCAACGCCGTATTTGATCAGGTGGAGCTGTTACAGACCGATTTGCATAGCCTGCAGGGCCAGTTGTCGGGTGCATTGAGTCTTTGCGCGGTGAGTACTGCGCAGTACGCGGTCCCGCATCTGCTGAAAGGCTTCATCAACCGTCACCCGGCAGTCAACGTAAACCTCAAAGTGATGAACCGGGCGCGGGCCATAGAACAGCTCAACAACAATACGGATGATCTGGTGGTGATGGGCCTGGTTCCCAGTGATCGTTCGCTGGCCTCGCTACCGTTTCTGGATAATGAGCTGATTCCAGTATTGTCAGCCACCCACCCGCTGGCTGACAAAAAACAAATCACACCGCAGCAGTTTCTTAATGCCCGCCTGTTACTGCGAGAACCGGGGTCAGGTAACCGGCTGGCGCTGGAACAACACTGTCAGCAGCAGCGTTTGAGTCTGCGCTCCTATATGGAAATGGGCTCCAATGATGCCATTAAGCACGGGGTGCTGGCAGGACTGGGCGTTGCGGTACTACCCAGACTCAGTGTTTTGGCTGATTTGAGACAAGGCAGCCTGGTCTCTCCTGCGCTGAAGGGGTTTCCTTTACGTCGGAGCTGGTGCCTGGTTTATCCCAAAGGTAAGCATCCGACCCCGGTGATGCAGGCATTTCTGGATTATATCCAGTCACATCTAAAAGAAATTAACCAGTATTTTGCCGAACTGCAGACAATGTGATCAGGGTTTGAGAAAACGGGTTTCAACATGCAGCGAGCTGTCGGGACGCTCACGTTTGAGTTGCCAGCTTTGCTCCAGAATATAATCCAGCGCCGCTTGATAGCTTTCAAAAGTGGTTTCGACCTGCTCGGTTTGGCCGTCTGTTTCTATACTGACTATATAACCGGATTGGTTTTGTTCAATGCTGGCCTGTGGTTTCATGGCGTTGCTCCAAATGAGTGAGTATCTTGATCGTTACTGAATTGACCGCAGGGGTAAAGTGCTAAAAAACGGATTCAGTAAAATCCTGACTGCAAACAAGCAAATCACGCTATTGGCAAACTCTGGTGCTCATTAATATAGGAACTGCAATTCGCAATGAGTTCCATCAAGAGGTGATTATCATGTGGACTAAACCAGAATACTCAGACATGCGTTTCGGCTTTGAAGTCACTATGTATATCTGCAACAGATAATACAATTCTGCCGAACAAAAAAAAGCCCCGAAATTTCGGGGTTTTTTTGTTTTTAAGTTTCGGTAATCCTCAGACTTTTATGTTGACGTTGTTACCAAGATTGGCAGAAGGTTGTGCGGGCGTAGCCGCACCGACAGCGGCCTGAATCAGCTGGATGCTGGCCTGCCCCTGGGCCTTCATTGCGTCATTACTGAGTTTAACTGCTGCAATGTTCTGCTGAGCAGCAATACGTTCTGCTGACAGAATCGGTGATACACTCTGTGTTCTTTCGATATCCATACTTCAGCTCTCTATAACTATCTGAATTCAATATAAATGATATTTTTTGCGCTGTGAAGGTTTTGTTAAAAAAGCGTCATTTCAATCTGTCAGAATGATTTGGGGCAGAGCGGAAACTTCACCCTGCCCGGATACGTCACAAAGATATGGTCAGAAATGTAAGGAGAACGGCGATCACTACTAAAACGCTTAATGAACGACATGATGAAGCCGCTCGTATTGACGAGGCTGCGCCGCCCTGCGCCACAGAATCAGATCTCCGTCAGGCCGCAGAAGACGGCGAGGCTGAGGATCTTCTGGCACTGGCTCATGCGTTAGTGAATAGCACCATAGAACACCAGGATCCGGATGAGGCACTGGCTTGGCTGGAAAAAGCAAGACTCGCAGTGGCACCGACAGATGAAGCTTTTGTGGAGCGTGTTCTGGATGTTGAGAGACTGGCCAAGAAAAAGCAGGAACAGTTAGAAATTGCCCGCGAGATCGAATACACCCGTAGTGTGGATGCCTGAGACTCCATCCAGCAGACATAAAAAAAGCCCCGCATGAGCGGGGCTTTTTTGTTTCAGCAGCCAATGATTATCTGTTGCAGATATACATAGTGACTTCAAAGCCGAAACGCATGTCTTGGTAAGCAGGTGCAGTCCACAT
>CAYMEE010000016.1:0-4700 GCA_964389455.1 uncultured Methylophaga sp.
TTACCGGTACATAACACCAATACTTTTTTCATTAGCAGCAACCTGAATTATTGTTATCAGAGGGTTCACAGCAGCTTGATGACAATGCCACTACTGGAATAGATACTGGGGTGCAGCAGGCGCTCTCATCTGATCCAGCTTTGTCGGAGAATAACTGAACATCCCCCATGGTCTGGTAGGCTTCCCAGGCAATGCCGGCTGGGTCCTGCAACCAGGATTTGTCAGATTCGGCATAACAGCACACTGTCTCGCCTTCATCGTAGGTCGCGATATCCGCCTCCCGGAGTTGCTCACGCATCGCGCTTAATTCGCTCTCATCCTCAACCTGAAAGCCCAGGTGATCGACACCCTGTTTGCCACTGCGAGTTGAAATCGCGAAGTTCAGTCTGGGATCGTCAAGCATCCACTTGGCATAATCCACCATCTGTTTGCTCGGCTCTGCGCCGAACAAGGCGGAATAAAACTTCACGCCCTCGGCAATATCTTTCACGCCGACATGAATATGCATTCGCTTCATAGTTGTGATTCCTGTTTGGGTGGCGGGCAGCATGCGGCTAATTCAATCACCGAGCAGCCGGTTGCTTTATCTTCTTTGATTGTGGCGACATCACCGCTGCAACAGTCTTTCACCATAAAACCAATGAGCTCACGCATGGCTTCAAAGTTGGCAGTGTAAATGACCGAGCGGCCCTGCTTGCGTGAGGTCACGATATCGGCATTGGCTAGATGGTTGAGGTGAAATGACAGTGTGTTATGCGGTGTCGCGAGTTGCTCACTAATCACGCCTGCCGCAAGCCCCTCCGGCCCGGCTTCCACCAGCAGACGAAAAGCGCGCAGCCGCGTTTCCTGCGATAAGGCATCAAACACAATCAATGCTTGTTGTAATTCCATATGTCTATTTTCATGGACATATCTGCTATATGTCAACTTTTATGGACATAATGATCGATGAACCTCCTTCAGGCAGCATGCTAAGCTGTAAAAATAGAATGGATCAGCAGGAGTTAAACATGGATAAGACACTGGTAATCGGTGCCAATGGTCAAATTGGCAGACAGTTGATTGGCATGATGGCGCTGGCGAATATGCCGGTGAAAGCCATGGTCAGGAACAGTGAACATGCCCAGAAGCTGGAACAGCTGGGCGCTGAAATTATTCTTGCCGATTTAGAGCAGCCATTGCCTGATGAAGCCTTTGCTGACTGCGATAAGGTGGTTTTTACGGCGGGTTCCGGCGGCAAGACAGGTGCTGATAAAACGATTCTGATTGATCTCTGGGGCGCGGTGAAAGCTGTCGATATGGCCAAAAAGCACAACATCAAACAGTTTGTGATGGTGAGTGCCCGCGATGCTGGCGATCCGGAGAACAGCACGCCAGCCATCAAGCACTACAATATCTGCAAGCATTTCGCTGACAAGCACCTGCTGGAAAGCGGTGTGCCCTTCACGATTCTGCGTCCCGGACGCCTGACCGATGATGCCGCAACCGGCAAAATCACGACGCAGCGTCCGAATGATAAAGACGCGATGGTCATTACCCGCGCCGATGTGGCCGCCTGTGTGCTGCAGTGCCTCGATCATTCCGAAGCCATCAATCAGGTGGATGAAATCTATAACGGCAATATGCCGATTGCTGAAGCCTTTATTAAAGCAGTCAAAGGCCGGCTGGGTTAATTACCAGTATTTTTCGATACTGATCTGCCCGGGGTCGCGGCGTGAATGTTTTTTCATGCCGCGCTGGTCAATCAGTAATTGCATTGTGTCCTGGATCATCGCCGGATTGCCGCAGAGCATGACCTGACTGTCTGCCGGTGAGATTTCCAGACCGGCACGATGCTCAAGGCGACCATCTTCGATGGTCTGCGGAATGCGACCCGACAAGGCAAAGTCACAGTCTTCACGGCTGACGATGGGAATATAGACAAATTCCTCAGGATGTTCAGCCTGAGCAGCAGCAATGGTCTCCTGATAGGTCAGTTCATTCTGGAAACGCACGGCGTGCACCAGCACGACTTTTTTAAATTGTTTCCAGACTTCACTGGTTTTGATAATGGACAGGAATGGGCCTATGCCAGTGCCCGTGGCCAGCAAATACAAATGCCTGGCTTCCGGAAGTTGATCGAGGGTGAGCAGGCCTGCCGCTTTCGGTGCTACTTTGATTTCATCCCCCGCCTGTAACTTCGCCAACCGGGTGGATAACACGCCTTCCGGCACTTCGATGAAATAAAAATCCAGCGGCTGTTCGTCGGGCGCATTGACCAGCGAGAAAGGTCGGCTGATTAACTCTCCGTCGATATCCATTGCCAGCCGCGTGAACTGACCAGCCTTGAACTTGGGAAAGTCGGCCTGGAGCCGCAGAGAATGCAGTCGATCATTCCACTGTTTGTTTTCCACTACCTTCGCATCCAGCCAATCGGTCATATCCCCTCCAGAGTGGTTTCAAAGCGGTGCTTATTGATTGTCATGGTACTATCAATCGACTTTTTAAACGAAAAGAATCGCCCATGACTGATCTGTCAATTGCACCTGCCAGTGAAAAGGATGCTGACGCCATTTGTCAGTTACTTTCAGTGCTGTTTAGCCAGGAAGCTGACTTTTCATTCGACAGCGAAAAACAGACCAGAGCCGTTAACGCGATCCTGTCACACCCCGAGCAAGGACAGGTTTTGTTAGTCAAAAAAGATCGTGTCGTGGTGGGTATGGTGAGTCTGCTTTATCTGATCTCGACTGCGATGGGCGGTAAAGTCGCGATGCTGGAGGATATGATTATCGCCGAAGACTATCGTTCTCAGGGATTGGGCCAACGCCTGCTGCAGGCAGCGATAAACTTTGCCCGCGATCAGGGCTGTCTACGTATTACCCTGTTGACCGATGCCGATAATGACCGGGCACAGCAGTTTTATCAGCAGCACGGCTTTGTTCGCTCGGCGATGATACCGATGCGACGGGTTTTAGAGGACTGAGATGGATAACATCAGCCCGACCCTGCTGTGGGAGATTTTCAAACATGTCCGTAGCTGGCTTGCTAACCTCAACCGCGCCGGATTACAGCGAAAACAGCAGTCAAAACAGGCGCTGCAAAATGTGATTCTGGCGGCACGGGAAACTGCGGTTTATCTGCGACAATTCAAGGACACCGGTAAACCGGACCATACAACCGAGCGCCATCTGGCGACGTTATGGACAAAACTGGGCTTTGAGCTGGAAGCGCTGGGGCTGGATAAGCTGGCCAAGCGCTGCCATATCAGTGGCCGCCACTGGGCTGACCCTGAGTTTTACGATGCTGACTTTTTACAACAGGCAGATATCAGCCTGCAAAGCATGGAACAACTGGCTGGCCAGATTCTATTAAAGCTGAAGAAATAAAGATGCAAATGATGAAAAAAGTTTTTTTACTGTTGCTGTTGCTACCGTCACTGGCACAGGCCAAGGCGCTGTGTCCCCAGTCTGTTACCACGATTGAAATGAACCAGTGCCTGACGTTGAAACTGGAAAAGGCCGTTAACGAACTGGACAGTAATCTGGATTTGATTCGAATCCGCTATGCCGCTGATCCGGTGCTGCTCAAACTGCTCGAACAGTCGCAACAGAACTGGGAAGCCTATCGCAAGAAACAGTGCCAGAGTGTGTTCCAGCTCTATGACGGTGGCTCGATACAATCGCTGATGACAGTCAGCTGCGCCATTCAACTGGCCCGCGAGCGTAACACCCTGCTGCGTCAGACCTATCTTGAAGGTCGTTAAGCAAGCCCTGAACTTGTTCAAAAACCGTTTGATCAGGAGTAAGCTGAAAGCAGCTGCAGAAATTCTCAGCTAAACAATTAAGTCGACATCTTCCTCAACCCGATGTCGACTTGGGAGGGTAATGTGATGATGATGTCTAGCGTTGTCAAAACTTATCTGGATGACCGCGGCATTGACTACCAGCTCAGTGCTCACAGCAGGACGGCAACCAGCCGTCAGTCTGCTTCCGCTGCGCATATCAAACCGCACCAGCTTGCCAAAGCCGTGTTAATGAAACAGGGTGGAAAATACCTGATGGTGGTGGTGCCAGCTGACAGTCAGGTCGACACGCAGCGTGTTGACCGGGAAATGGACGGCCATTACGAAGTGGCACCAATGAACCAGGCAGAATCGCTGTTCAGGGATTGCAAGCCCGGTGCGATACCGCCACTGGGTAACGCCTATGGTATGGAAACCCTGGTCGATGATGCCTTTGACACATACACCGATGTGTTTTTTGAAGCCGGCGATCACGAACATCTGGTGCACGTCGATGGCATTAGCTTTCATGGCTTGTTAAGCGATTGTCGTCATGGCCACTACAGCACCAGACCTGACATTGTCTGACAGATAAGTTGACACTCCCTGAGAGAACGCCTCTCTCAGGGAGTGTTTAGAATTGTTCGGCAAAAAAGGCGCGCGCCGCGGCACAGTCTTTTTCTATCTGCGCCATTAATTTTTCCAGCCCCTCGAAACGCTGTTCGTCACGGATCTTGTGCAGGAAATGCACCTGCACATGTTCACCGTAAATCTCTCGGTTGAAATCAAACAGATGCACTTCCAGCAGTGCCTTGTCACCACCGATAGTAGGCCGGATGCCGATATTGGCAACCCCGTTAATCGGCTCCTCATCCAGGCCAAAAAGCTGTACGGCAAACACCCCGTTGAGCGGAATCTTACAACGATGCAGATGAATATT
>CAYMEE010000016.1:4800-39464 GCA_964389455.1 uncultured Methylophaga sp.
ACCACTGCCGGCAAACCCAGCATATCGCCCTTCATCGCCAGTTGCGTCAGCACTGCCTGGTGGCCAAGGTGAACACCGTCAAAATTACCGATGGTGGCAACACAGCCTTTGGGCGAGTCGGGCAGATTATGTAAACCGCGAATTATTTTGGGCATGGTGTGAATTCAGACCGGAGTTGAAGCAGAACAGACTAACGGGAAATAAAAAAACATTCCAGCGGGCAAGGCAGCAATGATTACCTTATAATAGGCGGTTAATCGT
Source organism: uncultured Methylophaga sp. (assembly GCA_964389455.1). Taxonomy (GTDB): domain Bacteria; phylum Pseudomonadota; class Gammaproteobacteria; order Nitrosococcales; family Methylophagaceae; genus Methylophaga. The sequence continues at coordinate 5,062 of CAYMEE010000016.1, forward strand.
TTTAGTTCAGAGGCCCTCATGGCGTCAAAGCAAAAAAAGCTGGATTATGAAGCAGCTGTCAAAGAACTGGAAGCGTTGGTAGAACGTCTGGAACAAGGCGATATCAGCCTGGAAGAATCTTTGAAACTCTATGAGCGCGGCGTGCTTTTAACCCGCGACTGCCAGGAATCTTTGAAAGCAGCCGAACAGAAAGTGCAAATGCTGTTACAGCAATCCGGCCAGAACAACATGGTCGATTTTGATCCCGAATCCGACGAATCGTGAATCCGAAATTCCCGCTTGAAGACTGGATGCAGACGCACCAGGCGCAGATTGAAATTGTCCTGGATAAACGTCTCAGTGGCACTGATCAGCCGACATCCGCCCGTCTGCTGGAAGCGATGCGCTATGCCACGCTGGGCGGCGGCAAACGGCTGCGCGCACTGCTGGTCTATGCCACCGGACAGGCACTGGGTGCCACTAACCGTGCCATGGACGCCGCTGCGGCGGCCGTGGAAATGATTCATGCTTACTCTCTGGTGCATGATGATATGCCGGTGATGGACGATGATGATTTACGCCGTGGTCGCCCGACCTGTCACAAAGCCTATGATGAAGCTACCGCCTTACTGGTGGGAGATGCGCTGCAATCAATGGCATTCGAAACGCTCTGCGATCCAGTATTAACTGCTGAACAGCAAAGTGCCATGGTCAGACGTCTGGCCCAGGCATCCGGCGTGTTCGGTATGGCAGGTGGTCAGGCTGTGGATTTGGAATCAGTCGGTAAAAAGCTGGATTTGAACGCACTGCAGTCGATGCACAAACTCAAAACCGGCGCCCTGATCCGCGCCAGCGTCGTGCTGGGCGCTCTCTCAGCAGAGAATTGTGACGAAGATACTTTATTACATCTGGAACGATATGCAGACTGTATCGGTCTCGCTTTTCAGGTGCAGGATGATGTGCTTGATGTGATTGCCGATACGGAAACGCTGGGTAAAACCCAGGGCGCTGACATCGCCCTCAACAAACCCACCTACCCCGCTTTGCTGGGACTGGAAAAAGCGCAGCAGAAAGCGGTGGCATTGATTGAAAAAGCCCTTGGGCAACTGGCAGAGTTACCTCTTAACACGGAAGCGTTGGGTGCTCTTGCCCAATTTGTGGTGAAACGTTCTCACTAAGATTGCATAAATGGAAAATTTACTCGCTCATATCAACAGCCCTGATGATTTGCGTCAGCTCGACAAAAAGCAGTTGCCGCAACTGGCAGAGGAATTGCGGGCGCTGATCATTGACAGCGTGCAGCAAACCGGCGGACACATTTCCTCCAATCTGGGTGTGATTGAACTGACACTGGCGCTGCATTATGTCTACGATACCCCTGAAGACCGGCTGGTGTGGGATGTCGGCCACCAGAGTTATGTTCATAAAATTCTGACCGGTCGCCGTGACCGTATGAACACAATGCGCCAGCCCGGTGGCCTGTCCGGTTTTCCCAAACGCTGTGAAAGTGAATACGACACTTTCGGTGTCGGTCATTCCAGCACCTCCATCAGTGCCGCGCTGGGTATGGCGATTGCCGCCAAGGCCAATGATGATCCCCGCCACAGTGTGGCGATAATTGGCGATGGTGCGCTCACCGCCGGGCAGGCTTTTGAAGCGCTGGCTCATGCCGGTGATCTTGATGCCAATCTGCTGGTGATTCTGAACGACAATGAAATGTCGATTTCAAGAAATGTCGGTGGTATGGCCAATTATCTGGCGCGCTTGTTATCCGGTAATTTCTATACCTCTGCCCGTGAAGGTAGTAAGCGGGTACTGGAGAAGATTCCACCAGCCTGGGAAATCGCCCGCCGCGCTGAAGAACATGTCAAAGGCATGATGATTCCGGGCACGCTGTTTGAAGAAATGGGTTTTAACTATATCGGCCCGATCGACGGTCATGATATCGACACCCTGCTTGCGACCCTGAGCAACCTGAAAAAACGCAAAGGCCCGCAGTTTCTGCATGTGGTCACCAAAAAAGGTAAAGGCTATGAGCCGGCCGAACAGCAGCCCTGTAAGTATCATGGTGTCAGCCCTGCCAATAGCGCTTCTAAAGGCAATGGCATCAGCTACACCAAGGTATTCGGTCGCTGGCTGTGCGATATGGCCAAAAAAGACCCGGATCTTATCGGCATCACCCCGGCGATGTGCGACGGCTCGGGCCTGAATCGCTTTGCGGAAGATTTTCCGGATCGCTATTTCGATGTCGGTATTGCAGAACAGCACTCCGTCACGCTAGCTGCCGGCCTCGCCTGTGAGGGCAAAAAGCCGGTAGTGGCGATTTATTCGACCTTCCTGCAGCGTGCCTATGACCAGCTGATTCATGATGTGGCACTGCAGAATCTGCCGGTCCTGTTTGCGATTGACCGCGCAGGCCTGGTCGGCGCCGACGGCCCGACCCATGCCGGCAGCTTTGATTTGAGTTACCTGCGCTGTATTCCCAACATGACGGTGATGGCACCGGCCGATGAACAGGAATGCCGGCAGATGCTGACTACCGGTTTCCATCATAACGGCCCCAGTGCCGTGCGTTATCCCCGTGGCAGTGGTGTCGGCCGGGAAGTTGAAACCGGGCTGACTACCCTTGAAATCGGCAAGGCAGAGCTGCGCCGTCAGGGCGAAAAAGTGGCTATTCTGGCGTTTGGCAGCATGGTTGCACCGGCTGAAGAAGCCGCTGCCAGGATCAATGCCACTGTGGTCAATATGCGCTTTGTGAAACCGCTGGATACCGCCATGATTGAAGCCATGGCTGACAGCCATGATTTAATTCTCACCATTGAAGAAAATGCAGTGATGGGCGGTGCCGGCAGTGCGGTCAGCGAATACCTTCGTGACATCAATCACAGTGTGCCGGTCAAAATGATGGGACTACCGGATACATTCATCGATCACGGCGTGCATCAACAGATGCTTTCTCAGTGCGGGCTCGATGCAACAGGAATTATCGATATGATTAATCGATTCTTTTCGGCATAATATCCTGTTACCCCGATGAATTCCCGAGTATAATTGTCAACATTATGAGCGCAAAGTACACCCTGAAGATCCTGGCAGATTTTGCTTCGGCCCACACCCTGAGAGACTATCCGGGTGATTGCCGTCGCATGCATGGCCACAACTGGAAATTGGAGGTTGAGGTAACGGCCACATCATTAAACGAGCATGGCATGGGTATGGATTTTAAGGCCATCAAAACCGCCACCCGTGAACTGGCCAAAACCCTGGATCATCGGTATCTGAATGACATTCCGCCGTTCGATACCATTAACCCAACGGCAGAGAATATCGCCCGGTATTTCTATCAGAAACTCAGCGATACCCTGAATAATGACACTGCCAAGATTTCAGGTGTCACCCTGTGGGAAACAGACCGCGCCTGTGTGAAATATAGCGAGGAATAACTGAATGAGCACAACTCCATCCAGCAAACACGACGAGATCGAAGACGTACAGAATATTGCTGACCAACGCAAAATTGCTATCGATAAGGTCGGTATCAAAGACATCAAACACCCTATCAAGGTGAGTGACCGCACCACCGGTGAACAGCACACCGTGGCTAACTTTAATATGTACGTGAACCTGCCGCACCACTTCAAGGGCACGCACATGTCTCGTTTCGTTGAGATCCTCAACCAGCACGAGCGCGACATTACGGTCAAATCCTTCCGCGAAATGCTGGGTGAAATGACCGAGCGTCTGGATGCTGAATCCGGTTACATCGAAATGAACTTCCCTTACTTCGTCAACAAGGAAGCGCCGATTTCCAAAGTGCGCAGCCTGATGGATTACGATGTCACCTTTATCGGTGAAATCAAGGGCGATGAAACCGCTATGACCGTGAAGGTCGTGGTTCCGGTGACCAGCCTTTGCCCTTGCTCCAAGAACATTTCCGACTACGGTGCACATAATCAGCGTTCGCACGTGACATTGACCGTTCGGGTTGAAAGCTTTGTCTGGATTGAAGACCTGATCGACCTGGTTGAAAAACAGGCCTCCTGTGAAATCTACGGTCTGCTGAAACGTCCGGATGAGAAGTATGTTACCGAGCGTGCTTACGACAATCCGAAATTTGTTGAAGACATGGTACGTGACGTTGCGGCCAAACTGAATGAAGACAAACGCATCACGGCTTATATTGTGGAATCAGAAAACTTCGAGTCGATTCATAACCACTCGGCTTATGCCCTTATCAGCAAAGGTTTCGATTGATTCCCTGTCTGAATTAAAAAAGCCCGGTTCAACCGGGCTTTTTTTTGCTTAATACTTCTGCCGTAAATCCAGCCGCTCGCCGTTATGTTCGATATCCAACTGTCCCAGAAACGACATGCCCAACAGCGCCGTGGCGGGTTCTGGTCCATCCAGCACCACTGCGTCGACGTTGTAGAGCTTGATATTATCGATCTGGACATAATCCAGTGTGATTTGATAACCATAGCCGGTACCGGACGCAGTGCGCACGCCGACTCGCTGACCGCGGTAGAAATCAATACCGAGTCGTCTCGCTGTCGCCGCATTCAGGGCAACGGCGGAAGCCCCGGTATCGACGAGAAAATCGACGTTGTAGCCATTGACCGTACCGGTTGTCAGATACATACCATTGGTAGGCCAGAGGCTGACCTCAGGTTGTTCGGGCGGCGGCGAAAACTGTGTGCTGATGCGATCACCCAACGGGAAAGTCTGCTTTTCGCCTTTGATTTCCAGCACGGCTTTGCTGCTGTCAGCCGCAACCAGTTTGACGCCTTCCGGTGTGCTTTTACCGACTTTAAGCAGGTGCCGCTCACCATCAACTTCGACCACGGCCTGATTGGCAAACAGGCCGACAACGAGAATATCGAGTTCTTCAGCCGCTGCTGACACACTGTTTAACAGTATAATAAGCGCGGTAAACCAGTATTTAGTCATGATTTTTTCCATATTCAAGCAGGCTTAAATGAGTGTCCAACCCTATCCTTCCGTGACCGGTGTCATTCTGGCAGGTGGTCTTGCCCGCCGTATGGGCGGCGATGATAAAGGTCTGATTCGCTATCAGGGCCGCGCCATGGTGAGTCATGCTGTCAGCGCCATGCTGCCTCAGGTCGATACACTTATTATTAACGCTAACCGGCATATTGACCAGTACCAGCAGCTCGGCTATCCCGTGGTCAGCGATTCAATTGAAGGGTTTCATGGTCCACTGGCCGGTATGCTGACCGCGATGGAAAATACCCAGGCTGACTATATTCTGACCGCACCTTGTGACTCGCCTTTTATTTCGCCTGTTCTGCGTAGGCGAATGATGGAAACTCTGCTGATCAATGGCAAAGAACTGGCTGTCGCCAGTGATGGTGAACGTCTTCAGCCCGTTTTCAGTCTGATCCCAACTCGGCTCAAAGACGAACTGCGTGCCTTTCTGGAACAGGGCGAACGTAAAATAGACCGCTGGCTGACACAGTACAAACTGGCTGAGGTCGATTTTTCTGATCAGCCTGAGACTTTTGTCAACTTTAATCACCCTGAAGATCTCGAGCAGTCAAACACTCTGAGCGCACCGCTGCCCATGCTCGGTATCGCCGCCTTCAGCGGCACCGGCAAAACCACCCTACTGACCCGCCTGCTACCGGAATTAAATCAGCGTGGCCTGCGGGTGGCTGTGATTAAGCATGCGCATCATAATTTTGATATTGATAAACCGGGTAAGGACAGTTATGAAATCCGCGAAGCCGGTGCGCAGCAAATGCTGATTGCCTCGTCGCGGATGATGGCATTGATGGAAAAAAGCGTGGAGCCAGACAAAGATCCGCAGCTGAATGCTCTGTTACCACGCCTCGATGCAAGCAAACTCGACCTGATACTGGTCGAAGGTTTCAAGCATGAGCCGATTCCGAAGCTGGAACTGCACCGACCCAGCCTTGGAAAACCGCTGCTTTTCCGGGATGATCCACAGATTATTGCTATTGCCACGGATGAAACTATCACTGACAGTGACTCACTGCCAAAGCTGGACATCAATAACACCGCGGCAATTGCTGATTTTGTCGAACAATTTATGCACTCATGGACCGCCTGAATATGGCTGAATTTATACCCCAACCCAGTTGCGCCGATCCGCAGGATCAACAAAGCCTCAGTGTTGACGAGGCACGCGCTCAGATTGAACAGTTACTGACCCCGGTCAGTTGCTGGCAGAAAGTGGCCCTGCGTGAAGCACTGGGCCATATTCTGCATATGCCGGTCATTTCTCCCCTGCAGGTGCCGCCGCACAACAATTCAGCAATGGATGGCTATGCGATTCACAGCAGTGATATGCAGGGCGACAGCTATACGCTGAAACTGGTCGGCACGGCCTTTGCCGGACAGCCCTATCAGGGTCAGGTCAATCTGGGCGAGTGTGTCCGCATCATGACCGGGGCGATGATGCCGCCGCAATGCGATACCGTGATCATGCAGGAGCATGTTGAAGCCAGTGGCAATCAGGTTGTTGTTCACGGTGACCACCAGCCCGGTCAGAATGTGCGCATGGCCGGTGAAGATATTGAACAGGGCCAGACTGTGCTGCCGGTGGGCCACCGGATTATGCCGGCTGATATGGGCCTGATTGCTTCGCTGGGAATCGGGGAAGTCATCGTCAGACGCAAGCTTCGTGTGGCCTTCTTTTCCACCGGTGACGAGTTGCGATCCATCGGCGAGCCCCTGGAAGCCGGTCAGATTTATGACAGTAACCGCTATACGCTTTACGGTATGCTGAAACGGCTGGATGCCGAAATCTTGGATATGGGTGTGATCCCGGATGAAAAAGCCGCGCTTAAAAACGCCTTAGCGCAGGCCGCTGCCGAAGCGGATGTCGTGATTACTTCCGGTGGCGTTTCCGTCGGTGATGCCGATTATGTGAAGGAAATGCTGGCCGAACTGGGCCAGGTCAATTTCTGGAAAATCGCGATGAAACCCGGTCGTCCATTGGCCTTTGGTAAAATAAATGACGCCCTGTTCTTCGGTTTGCCCGGCAATCCGGTGTCAGTGATGGTGACTTTCTATCAGTTTGTGCAGCCGGCGCTGAAAAAAATGGCTGGCGAAAATGAACATCCTTTGCCTTTAATGCAGGTTGAAACTGACAGCCGAATCCGCAAGCGTCCCGGCCGCTTTGAATTTCAGCGCGGTATTTTATTTGAAGACGATAACGGCCAGCTCAAAGTACAAACCACCGGCCAACAGGGCTCGGGAATTTTACGCTCGATGAGCGTAGCCAACTGTTTCATCCTGCTGGATGAAGACTGTGACGGCATTGAGCCTGGCACCATCGTTACCGTTCAACCCTTTGCAGGTCTGGTTTAAACATGTCTGAAGCACTCGTTAAACAACAACGCGAATTCAATAAACTGCGTAAGCGTCTGCGCCGCAATGTCGGTCAGGCCATCGCCGATTACAATATGATTCAGGATGGCGATAAGGTCATGGTCTGCCTGTCCGGCGGCAAAGACAGCTATACCATGCTCGATATCCTGATTAATCTGCGTGATCATGCGCCTATTAATTTCGAGCTGATCGCGGTCAATCTGGACCAGAAACAGCCCGGTTTCCCTGAGCATGTCTTGCCGGAGTATCTGTCATCGATTGATGTGCCTTTTCATATCATCGAAAAAGACACTTACAGCATCGTCAAGGAAGTGGTGCCGGAAGGCAAAACCACCTGTGGCATCTGCTCACGGCTGCGTCGCGGTTCACTCTATGGCTATGCCCGCGAGAACGGCATCACCAAAATCGCGCTGGGCCACCATCGCGACGATATTATCGAAACCCTGTTCCTGAATATGTTTTACGGCAGCAAAATTAAGGCAATGCCGCCCAAGCTGCTCAGCGACGATAAGAGCAATATTGTGATCCGACCACTGGCCTATGCCTGTGAAGCGGATATCGCCCGCTACGCTGAAGCGATGCAGTTCCCGATTATTCCCTGCAACCTGTGCGGTTCTCAGGAAAACCTGCAACGCCAGAAAATCAAGGAAATGCTACAGGGCTGGGAACGTGAAACACCGGGACGACTGGAGAATATCTTCCGCAGTATCCAGAACATCTCACCTTCACAGTTGGCCGATGTGGATTTATTTAATTTCACTGATCTGGAACAGCAGCGTGAAGAATCGACTGAAGAAAAGCCGTCATTTATGGATGATATGCAGCAACCGGCACTGGCCAGATAAAAAACGCTAAACCGGTATTTCAGGAGAAAGTTATCACCAGTTAGCTAGCAAACTATTTTGACTTAATAAGTTTGCCCGCTAAGTCATTGAATCTCGCCAAGACAACAATAAACCATTGATTTTAATAGCCAATCCTAAAGTGGCGAGATTTTAACCATCAATGGGCAGGCTGTTACAGAATAATGACTTAGCGATTTTCACAACAGTTAACCACAGAGTTATCCACAGAAAATGTGAGTAACTCTGTAAGTCACTGATTGGGTCTGCAAGTGCTTATTTTTGCAGTGGTGGTGGCGTAAAGTCTTCAGCAAATTCCAGCGCATTGCCGTCCGGATCCCGGCAGAAAAAAGCCGCTCTGCCTGATTTGCTGCGTGAGAATTCAATACCGGCTGCCTCAAGACGATCAGCCAGAGCTTCCAGGTCTTCTACCACCAGCGCGAGATGCCGATCCCGGCCGCCATGCGCCGGACGCCCCTCATTAGAGTCAGGGTTGGGCAACTGCATCAAGTGAATCATCTGATCATCACCGATATCCAGCCAGGCACCATCAAAAGGGAAGTCAGGGCGGTTTGGATTGAGCGGCAATTGCAGCACATCACAATAGAATTTGAGAGAGCGCGGAACGTCTTCGACCAGAAAACTGGCGTGCGCGATTGATTTGATCATGCTTTAACCCGATTAGTTAATGACAACAGGCTGACTTACATTGAGAAGCAAGTCAGCTAAAGCCTTATTTTAACGTGAAGCCAGCGCTGCACCCAAGGATCAGGGCATTTTGCCGAGTCGCGCCATGCCATAGGCTGCAATGAATATCAGTGCGCCGCCCAGCCATTCCATGCCACTCATGCTCTCGTCTGTTAACAGCCAGGCTGAGATAGCAGCCACCAGCAATTCAAACAGCATCAGAATCGCGGCGCGGAACACGGCAATTCTGGCAAGGCCATACAGCACTGCCACTGTCATAGAGACAAAAGCCAACCCGCCAAACACGGCGACCAACAGCCAGATATTCGATTCGACCTGGGGCAATGAAGCCTGCTGTAGAAACAGCACAGCAATGGCCACCATGACCACACCCCAGTAGACAGCAAAGGTTTTGATTTCCATCGGCACGACTGCGAGCTTGCGACTGAGCACGTTATTGACCGAAAACATAAAGCTGGCAAATAAAGCCAGCCAGTCCGCCAGACCATGCGGCCAGGGAAAACTGATTTCAGGATGCCAGAGCATCATAAAGGTGCCGGACATGGCGATCAGGATCATCATCAGGGACTGACGCGATATGCGCTCCCCCAGCCACCAATGGCCGAGCAGCACCGACCACAGCGGCGACAGGTAAAACAGCAGCATCACCCGCACCACCTCACCTTCAATCAGCGCCACCAGGAAAGCCAGGTTGGTGAGCCCTGCAGCCAGCGCCAAAGCCCACAATGTGGGTGGCCAAAGATGCGTGATGCGTTTTCTGACCCACAGCAATTGCGCTGTGGCAGCAACGGCCGCTGCGAGATAAGCAATAAACGTGGTCCAGACCACCGGCATGCCGGCCTGCTCCAGCAGTCGCATCGGATACCAGATAAGCCCCCACATCGCAGCCGAGAACAGAATGGCACTGACGGCCAGGGAATATTCTTTGTTAGTTGATGAAATCATGGTGTCACGTTATACCACGTCAGTTGCCTAACCCGTTATAATGATCTGATTTTTCATTCATCTCTGGTCCTTATGAATCCGGAACTGACAAAACTGCATCCCTATCCTTTTGAAAAACTGGCGCAGCTCAAACAAGGTTGTCATCCGCCGGAAGACCTGCCACATATTGCGCTTTCAATTGGTGAACCCAAGCACCCGACACCGGGCTTTATCACCGAGGCTGTCATCACCCATCTGCATGGCCTGTCGAGCTATCCCACCACCGCCGGCAGTAATGAACTGCGTCATGCGATTGCGACCTGGCTGGATCAGCGTTTTCAGCTGGATGGTCATATCAATGCGATGACCCAGGTTTTGCCGGTCAACGGCACCCGTGAGGCTTTGTTTGCCTTCGCCCAGGCTGTGATTGACCGCAACCAGCAGCCACTGGTTGTGATGCCAAATCCCTTCTATCAGATTTATGAAGGCGCTGCGATCCTGGCTGGTGCCGAGCCGTTTTATCTGAACTGTAGTGCCGATAACGGCTTTATTCCAGATTTTGACAACGTCAGCGAAGACACCTGGCAGCGCTGCCAACTGTTATACATTTGCAGTCCCGGCAACCCGACCGGCGCTGTGATTGATGAAGCGACATTGCAACGCCTGATTGAACTTGCCCACCAGTATGACTTTGTGATTGCTGCAGACGAGTGCTATTCAGAAATCTATCACGATGAAGACCAGCCGCCGATCGGTCTGCTTCAGGCTGCCTACACCGGTGGTTATACCGATATGAGCCGCTGTGTGGTTTTCCACAGCCTGTCCAAGCGCTCCAATGCGCCCGGCCTGCGCAGTGGTTTTGTCGCTGGTGACGCGGCCATCTTGAAACAGTTTCTGCGTTACCGCACCTACCATGGCTGCTCCATGCCGCCCGCCACACAGGCGGCGTCCATATCAGCCTGGAATGATGAAGCCCATGTCGCGCATAACCGCGAACTTTATCGAGAAAAATTCGATGCAGTGCTGGAGATCCTGGCCCCTGTGATGAAGGTATCGATGCCTGAAGCCGGTTTTTACCTATGGGCGGAAACCCCGGTCGCTGATACCGAGTTTGCGCGTCAGCTGTTTGAAAAGCAGAATGTCACCGTTTTGCCGGGCAGTTACCTGGGCCGTGATACGGCCGAAGGCAACCCGGGTGCCAATCGCGTGCGCATGGCCCTGGTGGCCCCGCTGGAAGAATGTATTGAGGCTGCCAATCGGATCCGCAGCCTGATCGAACAATTAAATTAAATCAATGGAGAACCTCATGAGCGATATTCAGAATATTATCGAAGAAGCGTTTGAGCGCCGTGCTGAAATCAACCCGTCTAATGCTGACAGCGATGTCCGTAATGCCGTGAATGAAGCGCTGGCGATGCTGGATAATGGCAGTGCCCGTGTTGCAGAAAAACAAAATGGTGACTGGGTTGTTAACCAATGGCTGAAAAAAGCGGTACTGCTGTCTTTCCGCCTCAATGACAATCGCCCCATGGCCGGTGGTGAAACTCAGTACTTCGATAAAGTCGAACCCAAGTTCGCCAATTTCTCAGAAGATGACTTCAACAAAGCCGGTGTCCGCGTGGTGCCGCCTGCCGCAGTACGTCGTGGCTCCTACATCGCACCAGGTGTGGTGTTGATGCCGTCCTACGTCAACATCGGTGCTTATGTTGATTCCGGCACCATGGTAGACACCTGGGCCACTGTCGGCAGCTGTGCGCAAATCGGTAAAAACGTCCACCTGTCAGGTGGCGTCGGTATCGGTGGCGTACTGGAACCGCTACAAGCCGGTCCGACCATTATCGAAGATAACTGCTTTATCGGTGCCCGTTCTGAAGTCGTGGAAGGCGTCGTTGTGGAAGAAGGCTCTGTCATCTCCATGGGCGTTTATATCGGTCAGAGCACCAAGATTTTCAACCGCATGACCGGTGAAATCACCTATGGTCGCATCCCTGCCGGCTCCGTTGTGGTCTCGGGTAATCTGCCATCCAAAGACGGCAGCTACAGCCTGTACTGTGCGGTTATCGTCAAGCAGGTGGATGAGAAAACCCGCGGTAAAGTGGGCATCAACGAACTGCTGCGCGATATTTAATAAAACCACATCCGCAGATTTCGCCGATAAACGCAAATTATTGACAAACTAATCTCTCAAAATCGGCGTTATCTGCGGATAACTATTTTCTCGTCTCCATTCAAAACCATGGTGAGACAGGAGTTTCAAGCTAGGCATGATTTTATACGGCATCAAAAACTGCGATACGGTGAAAAAAGCCCGCCGCTGGCTGGATGACCACAGCGTCGATTATCAATTTCACGACTTCCGTCAGGATGGGCTGGAAAAAAGCACCGTCGAAGGCTGGTTGCAGTCGGTGGAATGGGAAACCCTGCTGAACAAACGGGGTACCACCTGGCGCAAGTTGGATGATCCACGTAAAGACAATCTGAGTCAGGCGGTGGCTGTGGAACTGATGTTGGCCAATCCGACCCTGATTAAACGACCTGTTGTTGAAACAGACAAAGGCTGTCTGGTTGGCTTCAAAGAAGCCGACTTTGCTGAGCAACTCGGGAAATAATATGTCTGATACCCTTGCACTGACCCAGGAACTGATTCGCCGTGACAGCGTGACGCCGGAAGATAAAGGCTGTCAGATTCTGTTGTCCGACCGCCTGGCACCGCTGGGTTTTAAAGCCGAGCATATGTATTTCGAGGATGTCGAAAACCTGTGGCTGCGTCGGGGTAATAAAGGTCCGGTCATTGCCTTTGCCGGTCACACCGATGTCGTACCGACCGGACCACTGGACAAATGGACGCACTCACCTTTTGAAGCCAGCATCGTCGACGGCATGCTCTACGGTCGCGGTGCGGCTGATATGAAAGGTAGTATCGCTGCCATGGTCACGGCCTGCGAGCGTTTTGTCAGCAAACACCCGGAACATGAAGGCAGCATTGCGTTCCTGATTACCAGCGATGAAGAAGGTCCGGCGGTAAATGGCACCGTGAAGGTTATCGAAACACTGCAAAGCCGCGGTGAAAAAATTGACTGGTGTCTGGTGGGTGAGCCCTCCAGTACCGATAAAGTTGGCGACATCGTCAAAAACGGCCGCCGGGGTTCTCTGAATGGTCGACTCACCGTGAAGGGCAAACAGGGGCATATCGCTTATCCTCATCTGGCCTCGAACCCGATTCATCTGTTAGCACCTGCTTTGACCGAGTTATGTGCTATTGAATGGGATCAGGGCAATGCCGACTTTCCACCGACCAGTTTTCAGGTATCCAATCTGAACTCTGGCACCGGCGCGACCAATGTCATTCCGGGTACCAGCGAAATGGTATTCAACTTCCGCTACTCGACAGAAGTCACCCATGAAGAACTACAAAGCCGAGTCGAAGCGGTCCTGAATAAACACCAGCTTGATTACGAGCTGAAGTGGGAGCTCTCGGGCAAACCCTTCCGCACAGCCAGTGGCGAACTGCTGGAAGCGGTACAGGCTGCTGTGAAAACGGTCACAGGCTATGAAACCACGCTATCCACCTCGGGCGGGACTTCCGATGGCCGCTTTATCGCGCCTACAGGCACACAGGTGATCGAGCTGGGTCCGCTCAACGCCACTATTCATCAGATTGATGAGTGTGTCTCAGTTGTTGATCTTGACACGCTGTCAGAAATTTATGAGACTCTGCTGTCTCGTCTGCTCCTGAAATAGACTGAATCGTGTCCAACCGGCATCTTAATCGACATTATTTACTGGCACTGGCAGCCATCGTGCTGCTATTGCAGTCGTTTGCCGTCTGGCATGATGCTGAGCATGCTTTCCACACTGCGGATGCGCAATGTGAGCGTTTAAATGCGATCAATCACCTGCCAGTCGCGGATATTTCTCCGGAACTGGCACTGGGTATCCAGACAGAAGCGCTCGTCTTTGAGTCGTCTGATTACCGATTTTATCTTCCGGCGGCTACCCGCCAGCAGAACGCCATCCGTGCACCACCTGTTTTTTCCTGAAACACATCAATCACTTTTAAGATCCTGATTGCCTGCCTTTGCGCAGGGTAATCGCGCCTGTCTGTGATGACTGTCAAGCATTCGCGGCCTCCCTACTCCGGGGCTGGAGCGAGTGTTCTGCAGACAGCACTTCACTGATGGGAATGTGTCATAAGGAAAAATCATGTTCCAGAGAAAACAGTCTGCACTGCTGATCAGTGCTGTTATCACTACCTTGCCTGTCAGCGCTGTCGCGGCGGCAGAAAACCAAACCGAAGAAGCGGTCGAAATTCCCAGCCTGACCGTCACGGCTGATCCACTGGGTGCTCGTAGCCCGGACGAATTGATTTTTCCGGTCAGTGTGCTGGTCGATGAAGAACTGGATAAACAACGGGCCGGCACGCTGGGTGAAACCCTGGATGGTCTGCCGGGTGTCGCCAACTCCGACTTTGGCCCCGGCGTAGGCCGTCCTGTAGTTCGCGGCCTGCAGGGTTCAAGAGTTCAGGTACTGGAGGACGGCCTGAAAACAGCCGATGTGTCAGGTGAAGGTGGCGATCATACCGTCGCCATCGATCCGGGTCGTGCCGAACAAATCGAAGTGTTCCGTGGCCCCGCTACCCTGCTCTACGGGAGTGGCGCTGCCGGTGGTGTCATCAATGTGAAAAGCGGTCGTTTCAGCCCAGAATTTGGAGACGCCCCGAGAGTGCATGGTCAGCTGGGTTATGGCTACAACGGTGATGAACGCCAGGGCAATATCGGCCTGGAACTACCGGTCACTGATAATTTCGTATTGCGGACAGATTATGGTCTGCGTCGCAGCCATGATTTTGATATCGACGGTTACCAGCAAATCGGCCAGACCGAAGGCGATAAAGACACACTGCAAAACAGTGATGCGGCCAGCGACAGCTTCTCGGTCACGGGTCTGTTCAAAGGTGACTGGGGTCATGCCGGTCTGGGTTACAGTCGCTGGCGTACCGATTATGGTATTCCTGAAGTCTTCCTCGGTGAAGGTGAAGAGGAACAGGAACGAATCCGTGGCGACTTTGACCGGGTCGATTTTCGTAGTGAGTTTAATGATCCCCTGCCCGGTTTTCGAACTGCCCGCCTGAAACTGTCACATACCAACTTCAACCAGCAGGAAGTGGGGTACGCCTTCCATGATGGTGAGCTTGAGGAGAGTGAAGTTGAACTCGAGTTTGAAAATGATGAAACCGATGCCCGTTTAGAGCTGGTGCATAATCCGATTGGGCTGTGGCAAGGTGTAGTCGGCTTGCAGCTCAATGATCGTGACTTTGCCGCGGCTGGCGAAGGACATGGCCATGGTGATCATGAGGAAGAAGAATCCGAAGAAGAGCATGGTGGCGAGGGCTTCTATGTCCGTGATAATGAAACCCGCTCATTAGGATTGTTCGTACTTGAAGAACGCCTGACTGATTTTGGTCGTCTGGAGTTTGCGGTACGTGTTGATCATGTCCGTTCTGATCCCTCCACACTGGCTGAAGAACGTCATATCGAGCTGCCAGGCGGTGGGGAACTGCATCAGGAGGCAGACCTCGGTGATCGCAGCTTTACCCCGTTCAGCCTCTCAGCGGGCTCGATTATCGATCTGGATGACAAACATCATCTTCGCTTTGCTATCACCCGCTCTGAACGCGCGCCCTCTCCTGAGCAGCTTTACGCTTTCGGCAACCATGCGGCATCAGGCACGTTAGAAATCGGCGATGCAGGCCTGGATGAAGAGACCTACACCAATTTCGAAATTGGGCTGGACCGTCATTCAGGTCCTTTCCGCTTTGATAGCACCCTGTTCTATAACCATGTACAGGACTACATCTATCTGGCTTCTCGTGATGACGGTACCGGCAATCCCATTCTGATTGAGGGTAATACGCTTGTCTTCAATCAGCAGGATGATGCCCGTTTCTATGGGGCGGAGTTCACTGCCGCCTGGGATGTGGCTGAGGGTGCGGTACCGGTGACGCTGCGCCTGTCCGGCGATTATGTTCGTGCCAAACTGGATAACGGTGACAACCTGCCACGGATCAGTCCGGGCAGACTGGGCTTTGGCATCGATACGGCTTATCAGGACTGGTCAGTCAGTGTCGATTACCGTCACGTGTTCAGACAGAGCAAAAGCGCTGATCTGGAAGCCGATACCGATGGCTATGATCTGCTGTCATTTAATGCCAGTTGGGCACCTGACAGCCTGAAAGGCGCGGAAATCTTTGTTCAGGGTCGTAACCTGCTTAATGAAGATGGACGCCGTCATCAAAGCTTCCTCAAAGATGAAGCACCGATCATCGGCCGTACTGTCATGACCGGTATCCGCTTCGACTTTGGCGGCTAATCAAGCTAATTAAAGTGTAGCCGCCTACGGGCGGCTGCAATCATCTTTACACAAAAGCGATGTGAATTTGCTAGATTAGTGACTGATTAAGCTGAAGGAGCGCGCGATGGCAGAGAGTGAACAAAATAGCCAGAACACAGCCAAGGTAGTTTACCTGCTGTTTCTGGTGAATATATTCATCCAGTTTCTGGGCATTATCGGCGTCATCATCGCCTACGTGCATAAAAGCGATGCACCGGCCTGGCTGCAAAGCCATTATCAATTTCAGATACGGACCTTCTGGATTGGCCTGCTCTATCTGTTTATCGGCGTCATTCTCGCCACAGTCGCCATAGGCTATTTCATCCTGCTGTTTTGGGTTATCTGGGTCATTGTCCGCTGTGTCAAAGGTATGAAATACCTGGACCAGCATCAGGCCCATCCCAACCCGACAAGCTGGCTGTTTTCCTGAATCAAGACAGAAGACCGCGCCATGGCGCGGTTTTTTTATTCGCGATGGAAAGCCATGGGCCCATTGGCTTCCTGCGTGGGCATTAACTCCAGCGTGGTGACATTCACGTGCTGCGGGGTATTCACCAGCCACCATACGGTATCAGCGACATCTTGCGCACGAAGGGCAATGGTCCCTTGATACACCTTGTCAGCACGACTTTTATCATCCTTGAAGCGCACCATGGAAAATTCGGTTTCGGCATTTCCCGGCTCAATATTCGTGACTCTGACATTGGTACCCAGCAGGTCAGCCCTGACAGCCAGAGAAAACTGTTTTACAAACGCCTTGGTGCCACAGTAAACATTACCGCCGGGATAAGGCCAGTTGCCTGCCACCGAGCCGATATTGATGATATAGCCGGTTTTGCGCCCGACCATGGCAGGTAAGACTGTCCGGGTACAATAAAGCAGCCCCTTGATATTGGTATCGACCATTTGTTCCCAGTCATCAAGACGGGTTTCATGCGCGGCTTCCAGTCCCAGTGCAAGGCCAGCATTATTAACCAGCACATCAATCTCATTGAATGCATCAGGTAAGTCAGCAAAGGCCTGTTCCACTGCCTGCCGGTCACTGATATCGAAGCAGCTGGTATGTACCTTATCCACCCCGCCCAATGCCTGTTGCATTTCGTCCAGTCGTTGTTGCCGGCGACCGGTAATAATCAGTCGCCAGCCCTGCTGGGCAAACAACCGGGCACAGGCCTCACCGAAACCGGAAGTGGCACCGGTGATCATCACGACAGGGGTGGCATTCATAGTCTGTCCTTTTGTTGACGATAATGATTGCTGATCCGACTCAGCGACAACAGGGCCCTTTAAAAAGCTCAGGCACCTTCCGAGAACACAATGGTTCTGCGACCACTGATAATAATGCGGTGTTCAATATGCGCTTTCACTGCCCGCGCCAGAACCAGACGCTCGATATCCTTGCCAATCATCACCAGATCTTCGGGACTGTTATCATGCATGACTCGCTCGACGTCCTGCTCGATAATAGGACCTTCATCCAACTCCGCAGTAGCGTAGTGCGCCGTGGCACCAATCAGTTTAACGCCGCGTTCATAAGCCTGATGGTAGGGTCTGGCCCCCTGGAATGCTGGCAGAAATCCATGATGAATATTAATCACGCGACCGGCAAACTCTCGGACAAAATCTTCCGACAGGATTTGCATGTAGCGCGCCATCACCACCAGATCAATTTCGTACTCATCAAGTAATCGCTTGATTGCCTCTTCCTGCTGCGGTTTGGTCTCTTTGGTGATTGGCAGGTGATAGAAAGGTTTGTCGAACTGACTTGCCATATATTCAAGATCATCATGATTACCGATGATCAGTGGGATATCGCATTTCAGCTCACCCTCCAGCTCACGCAATAACAGGTCGTAGCCACAGTGTGAGGCGCGCGTGACCATCAATGCAACGCGGTAGGGTTTCGCGCTGTAGCGCACTGACCAGGTAAGATTCATCTGCCGGGCAAAATCATCAAACTCGCTTTCGAGCTGCGCTGTCGGCATTTGGCCCTCGTCCTCCAGCCGGATCCGCATAAAATACTGTCCGTTTTCAACATCGGTATACTGCTGGCAGTGCAGAATGTTAAATTCTCGCTCTGCAAAAAAGCCGGTGATACCGGCGACCAGTCCCTTGCGGTCTGGGCATTGAACCAGGAAAACAATCGCGCTCATTTTAGTCTTTCCATAAAGGCGGTCGCGCCGCGCTGCTAAATGCCAAATCCTACCTGATTATTCATACTCGTTGTACTTATCAGCGCGGCCTTTGACTCGATCTTTAGGATATTTGGCCGCATTTTTGGCCATCTTGTTTTTCACCACCTGGTTCAAATTTATATCCAGATCGTGACAAAGGTAACTGAGGTAAACCGCTACATCGGCAATTTCATCTTCCAACTGTTCGCGCTTGTCAGAAGCCAGCATCGCACTGACTTCCTCCTTATTACGCCACTGGAACCACTCCAGTAGTTCTGCCGCTTCGATAGAAAGCGAAATCGCAATATCTTTGGGATTATGAAACTGCTCCCAGTCGCGCTCCTGACGAAACTGAATCAGCTCTTCCAGTAAGTCTTTTTCAATCATTTTTCAAAAAATCCTCGACAATCTGTTTGAACTGCTGGGGTCGTTCGGCATGAACCCAGTGACCGGCTTTTTCAATCGCCTGGAACCGTGCATGCGGAAATTGCTTCGAGATAAGCGCCCTGTCTTCCTCGTTCACATATTCAGACAGCGAACCATAAACAAACAAACTGTTAGCACTGACGGTCGTGTGCTCACATACCGGTGCCATTAAATGCTGGTAATTGGCTTTCAGTGCCGGCAGGTTGATGCGCCAGTATAGTCCTTCATCCCCAGATTGCAGGTTCATCAAAAGAAACTGACGCACGCTTTTGTCCGTGACTTTTTCAGCTAAGACTTCATCTACTGCCGCGCGCGAATCCAGCTTTTTCAGATCCAGCGCCAGCATCGCATCCATCAGTGGAGTGTGTTCGCTGAAATAGCGACGCGGTGAGATATCGACTACCACCAGTTTCTCTACCCAGGCTGGTTGCTCGGCGGCAAACTGCATGGCGACCTTGCCCCCCAGCGAGTGGCCCAGCACGTGCACTTTGTGCAATCCCAGATCGCCACATAATTGCTCAATATCTGCCGCCATGCTGGCAAAGTCCTGCGTATCGTTGTGTGGAGAGCGACCGTGGTTTCTTAAATCGACACTGATCACACGATAAAACCGGGAAAAATACTTGGCCATACTTCGCCAGTTATCGGCTGAACCGAACAGGCCGTGGATGATGATTAAGGGATGTCCCTCACCGCTATCTTGATAGTGCAATTTCATGGCTTGCTGTTAGAACGATATAATGATGAATTATTTAACGGGAGTATAACGTGGAAGACGAGACCATTCTGGTAATGCTGGTTAAACAGTACGCAGACAAGTATGGCATCACCTTCAGCTCAAAGTATCTGGATGATCCGGACAAGAAGCAGAAACTCATTGCATTGATTCAGGAAGCCGTTGCCGGCAAGCGCGGCCCGGTCACCGACGCCGATCTGGAATCATAAAAAAAGCCACCGTGAGGTGGCTTTTTTCATTCAGTCATCCAGTTTTTCAAACACCAGACAGGCATTGGTACCGCCAAAACCGAAACTGTTCGACATCACCGTGTTCAGACCGGCATTATCAACTCTTTCACGCAGTATCGGCATGCCTTCGGCTTCCTGATCCAGCGTTTCTATATTGGCAGAAGCGGCCAGGAAATCATTGTCCAGCATCAGCAGACTATAAATGGCTTCCTGAACACCGGCAGCGCCCAGAGAGTGGCCTGACAGAGACTTGGTTGAGCCCACATGTGGAATGGCATCACCAAAGGTACGTTTGATCGCGCCAAGTTCCGCTAAATCACCCACTGGAGTCGAGGTGCCATGGGCATTGATGTATTGAACTTTGCCACGTGCAGTCGACATCGCCAGTTGCATACAACGCTCTGCGCCCTCACCTGAAGGAGCAACCATGTCATAACCATCCGAAGTGGCACCATAACCCGTCAGTTCAGCATAAATTTTTGCGCCGCGGGCTTTGGCATGTTCATACTCTTCCAGCACAACCACACCACCACCGCCAGCGATGACAAAACCGTCACGGTCCGCATCATAAGCGCGTGAGGCTTTTTCCGGCGTGTCATTGTATTTGGTTGACAAAGCCCCCATCGCGTCAAACAAGGAACTCATTGACCAGTGTTCTTCTTCACCACCACCAGCGAAGACAATGTCTTGCTTGCCCATTTGAATCTGTTCCATCGCTGTGCCAATACAGTGCGCACTGGTGGCACAGGCAGAAGACATGGAGTAGTTAATGCCCTTGATCTTGAATGGGGTTGCCAGGCAGGCCGAAGTGGTACTCCCCATCACCTGGGTCACCCGATAAGGCCCAATGCGCTTCAAGCCTTTCTCACGCAGAATATCTGCGGCTTCCACCTGGTTGGATGAAGAAGCGCCGCCAGAGCCCATGATCAGACCGGTGCGGATATTAGAAATCTGTTCTTCTTTGAGGCCGGCATCCTCAATTGCCTGCTGCATGGCGATATAGCTATAGGCAGCGGCATCGCCCATAAAGCGCAGGGTTTTACGATCGATATATTCTTTGAAGTCGATATCAATGGTGCCTGCAACATGGCTACGGAAGCCCATGTCGGCGTAGTCCTGTTTGAATCGGATACCAGCGTGACCCTGGCGCAGGGATTCTGTGACTGTCGCGGCATCCAGGCCCAGACAGGATGTAATACCGAGTCCTGTGACAACTACACGTCTCATCATTAAATCCTAAAAATCATCAGTGGAGGTAAACAGACCAACACGCAGGTCTTTGGCCACATAGATCTCACGACCGTCGACCGATACCGTGCCATCTGCGATAGCCAGCACCAGTTTACGTGCGATCACCCGCTTAAGATCAATCCGGTAGGTCACCTTTTTGGCTGTAGGTAAAACCTGACCCGTAAATTTGACTTCGCCGGAACCCAGAGCACGGCCTCTGCCGGGATTACCATCCCAGGCAAGGAAAAATCCGACCAGTTGCCACATTGCATCAAGACCGAGACAGCCGGGCATCACCGGATCACCGGGGAAGTGACAGGCAAAGAACCACAGGTCAGGATGAATATCCAGTTCGGCAATGATTTCGCCCTTGCCATATGCTCCACCGGTGTTGGAGATATGAGTAATGCGATCCATCATCAACATATTTGGAATGGGTAACTGGGCATTGCCGGGACCGAACATCTGCCCGTGTCCGCACTGCAATAATTCTTCGTAGGTAAATGATGATTGCTTACTCATGAACTCTCTTAAATAACCCGCCAATAGGGCATCGTATGATAGCACGAACGTTTCCAAACCAGAAAAAAACTGGCCCTCACGTCACTAAAAAAAAGCCACGACGAAAAGTCGTGGCTCTGATATTGAGAAAAGTCGCCGGTGTTACTGGTTGGCAGCGATGGTAGTCGCCGCTTCCGGCAGCTCTACATTAAGGCCCTGCAGCAACATACCCATGCTGTTAAGAATGCGGTACATCGCATAGAGCTCATCGTATTTAGTGTTGACTAGTGCAGTACGCGCTCTGAACACCTCGTTTTCAGAGTCCAGCAAGTCAAGCAAGGTACGCTGGCCCAGACTGAACTGTTGCTGATAAGCATCACGCGCTTTTTCACTTGACTGAACGTGCTGTTCACGCGCCGGCATTTGTGCACTCAGTGTCTGCCAGGCATTCCATGACAAACGCACACTCTCTTCAACCTGACGGTGCGTGTTGTTACGGATTTCAGCTGCCTGGTTGATCAGGAACGCTGTTTCTTCGCGACGGGCGCTATCACGGCCACCATTGTAAAGGTTGTAGCGCAGACGCAGCATTGCGGTGATGTCTTTGTCTTTGCCTTCCTGTCCATCGATATCATGATCCGCACGGGTGCCGAGTTCGAAATGCAAATCAGGATAAAACGGCGCTTTTGCTGTGGCGTGTTGGGCCTGTGCTGATTCCACATCAAAGCTTGCCAGACGCAAGGTCGGATGATTCTCGATTGCCATAGCAATGGCTTCGTCCAGACTGGCCGGAATCATCGTGATGGGTGAATCCGGTTCTGACAGAGAAGATGGTGGCATGCCAACGACACGAATATAGGCTGTTTCAGCATCTCTTAAATTGGCTTGTTCCGATTTAAGATTGGCTTCTGCCAGCGCCAGACGACCTAGGCTCTGTTCCATGTCGGCTTTTCTGCCGACACCGCGTTCTGCGCGCAGCATGATTTGATCATGTGTGCGCTGGTGAGCTTCAAGGTTAGTCTGAGCGAGCTCTACTAATTTCTGCTGTCTCAGCACGTTATGGTATGCTAGCACGGCATCTAGTGCGGTATTTTCTGCTGCACTGTATACACCGAACGCACGCGAATTGGTTCTGGCTTCCTGCCGGTCAACTTCATTGGGTGTTTCAAAGCCGTCAAACAGCATCTGTCTGAGGTTAAGGCTGGCTTCATCACGATTGAGATGAACTTCACCCCGACCGGAAGCCCGGGTGCTGGGGTTGTCAGTCATTTCCCAACCCGTGCCGACAGCAAGATCTAAAGTCGGATAATATCCAGCTCTAGCCTGGTCAACTTCTTTGGAAACTGCCTGTCGTTCGTGAGTGGCCGCGAGAACATCAGGGTTGGTCTTTACCGTGGCATCCACTGCTTCCTGCAGGGTGTCGGCGTTAGCAATGCCAACCGAGATACAGAGGGGGATGACGATAGCTAATCGTTTCATAATGCTATTCCTAGTCTATATATGCAATGCTTTCGGCGGCCCCTCAGGCATCACAAAATCAAACGTCCAAAATTGTTTTAGGTTGTACTCATAAGCAACTGTATTACAACACAAGCGGTGTCGCAATAGGATCCTTAACGAAGATCCCGAAATAAAATGGCCAGCGATAGCCGATCAGGCAAATTCATTTTCTGGAATATTGCTGTCAAATGAGCTTTGACTGTGCGCTCGGTGATATTCATCTGCCTCGCGATCATCTTATTTGTGGCACCGTGACTCACCAGATTGGCCACTTCCTTTTCCTTCGGAGACAGGGTTTCCAACGCCTGACGCTGCGCGTCACTTATTTTCGGTTTGTGCGTCAGTTCGTCGATGAGCCCGGAGATGACATGTCGTTCAACCCAGACTTCGCCTTTGAGAATGAGCTGCATCGCTTCATGCAGCTTTTGCAACGGCAGGTCTTCATCGTAATAACCCCGGGCCCCCTGTTTGAGTGCGGTAATCTGAGTAGCCATAGGCCGTGCAGGCCCGATTATCAGAACACGACTGCGGTTGAACTGCTGGGTCAGAGCTGACAATTGCTGATCATAGTCGCTTTCAAATAAAGATTGATGACAAAGAATGATCGGTGGTGCGTCGACATCGGTGGAAGCGAGCAAGGCGTCGAGGTCATCAAATTCATTGATATCGTAACCTTCCGGCAAGGCCTGCTTGATTAAATCCAGGCGACTTTTATCGGGTATCACTACAAACAGGCGGGTCTCTGTCATGGTTGTATCATTCATTGTGATGATTCCGTCCATCAACGCTCCCGGAGCGCTTCATTTTTGGCCTTCAGAATCGGTTTAAGCAAATAATCCAAGACTGTTTTCTTGCCAGTAAGAATATCCACTGTCACGGTCATACCGGGAATGATTTCCAGTGGTCCCTTGTTGCTGTCAATATAGTTCTTTTCAGTTCGCAGATAAATCAGATAGAAACTTTCGTCTTCTTCATTAGTAATGGTATCGGCACTGATTCGCTCTAATGTAGCTGGAAGTCCACCATAAATAGAGAAATCATAAGCGGTGAACTTAATCATGGCATTTTGCCCCGGACGCAGGAAGGCTATATCCGAAGGTCTTATATGCGCTTCGATCAGCAGGCTGTCATCTACCGGCACAATCTCAACGATATCCTCGCCAGGCTGGATGACACCGCCAACCGTATTAATCATCAGGCGATTAATTTTGCCTTTAACCGGCGCTCTTACCAGCGTGCGGCTGACACGATCTTCAGCTGAGGTAATCGTAGTTTGGGTTCTACCCAGTTCAGCCTGTACTTCACTCAACTGAGAAGCCGCTTCTGATTGAAATCGGAATTTCACATCTTCAATTTTTTGCCTGACTTCAGCCAAACTTGAACGAATGCGTGGGATAGCCAGCCGGGTCGTTTCCATTTCGCCACGGAGATCGTTCACGGTGCGTTTGAGACGCAATATTTCGACTTCGGAAATTACACCGACAGCGACCAGAGGCTCAGACATGTTCAGCTCTTCATTACTGAGCTCATAACTTCTGCGTAGTTTGTTCAGCTTAGCCTGGGTTTCGGCGAGTTCCTGCTGGCGCTGACGAGCCTGCTGTTCAAGCACATCAATATTGCTTTGAACTTCCCGCTGGCGGGTTTCGTAAAGGCGGCGCTCTGCCGCTGCAAGTTCAGGGCGCTCTTCAAGCAACTTTTCAGGCAAAGACAGCGCCTCGCCTCTTGCCTCAGACTCAAGCCTTGAAGCACGCGCCAGCAACTCCCAGTATTTCAGTTTGCTTTCCATGAAGGAGGATGAAAAACGGGTATCGTCGATCCTGACCAGTACATCCCCCTTCTCCACAATCTCGCCTTCCGCGATTAACACCTCGGACAGGATGCCCCCCTCCAGATTCTGTATGACCTGAATTTTACTGGAGGGGATGACCTTACCTTCACCACGGGTGACTTCATCCAGTTCAGTCTGGCTCGCCCACCAGAAGGCACAGACAAAAAACAACGCGGTTAACAGCAGCAGTGAATGACCGGTGCGGGGAGAACTTTCCATCGTCGCCGCACTGACCTCTGACATAAATTCGATATCTTCCGGGTTTGCTCTTCTGAACCAGGCCATGCTGTTATCCTTTCGAAACCTTGATATGGCCTTTCTTCAGTGCTGCCAGAATCTGATCGCGCGGCCCATCCGCCACCAGATGCCCCTGATCCATCACAATGATGCGATCAACCAGGCTCAACAAAGAGGCTTTGTGGGTCACCAGTAACAGAGTTTTATCTTCCAGCACCTCAGACAGCTTGGCTTTGAAACGCTCTTCTGTGCTGTTATCCATCGCGTTGGTCGGTTCATCGAGTACCACCACCGGCGGGTCCATCAGCAATGCCCTTGCTACAGCAACGCTCTGTCGCTGACCACCGGACAAGCCCTCGCCGCGCTCACCGACCGGCATATCAAAGCCGGATGGGTGACGGTTCACGAACTCGGTCACACCGGCAACATCAGCCGCTTTGAGCACAGCGGCATCATCGGCAAAAGGCGCGACCATGGTGATGTTGTCGCGAATACTGCCAAAGAACAGCACGACATCCTGTGGTGCGTATCCGACATTGCGTCGTAAATCGACCGGGTCGACCTGACGTATGTCAGTGCCGTCGAGCAATATCGCGCCATCATCAGGCTCATACAAGCCCAGAATCAGTTTTTCTATAGTGCTTTTACCCGAGCCGATACGGCCGATAAAGGCGACTTTTTCACCCGGTTTGATACTGAATGACACTTCTGACAAAGCATCGATCGGCTGATTGGGGTAACGGAACGTGACTTTCTTGAATTCAACACCGCCCTTAAATTCAGGACGATGCAAAAACTCTCGACCTGAGGGACGTTCTACCGGCAGATTCATCAGCGAGTTTAGAGACTGAAGCGCCGCTTTCGACTGATGATAACGAGTCAGAATGCCGGCCAGTTGTGCCATCGGTGCCAGCGCGCGGCCAGTCAGGATGGTGGCTGCAATCAAGGCACCCATGGTGATTTCATTTTCAGTAATCAGGTAGACGCCATAAACGACCACAGCAATGGTCGCCATCTGCTGCAGGAACGAGGTGAAATTCACCGCGCTGGCAGAGAGCAGACGGGCACGCTGGTTATATTTAGTCATAAAGCCGACTGTCTGTTCCCACTTACGCTGGATCGGCGTCTCAGCGCCGATACTCTTGATGGTTTCCAGGCCTGTCAGTGTCTCGATCAGGGTTGAACTGCGCTGCCCAGAATGGCGGAATAGGTGTTGAATAGTCCGGCCCAGGGGCACCTGAATAATGAGACTGACCAGAATCGTCAGTGGAATGACCGCCAACGGGATATAGGCCACCGGCCCGGCAATCATCCAGATAACAGCGATAAACAGGAAAGCAAACGGTAAATCAATCAGCGTCGTCAGCGTGGCCGAAGTGAAGAAATCACGGAATGACTCAAACTCCTGCATGCTGTTGGCAAAGGAGCCGACGGAATTGGATCGGGCTGCCATTTTCACCGCCATGACTTTCTCGAAAATGGTCGAGGACAGCATCACATCAGCCCGTTTGCCCGCCATATCGATAAAGTAGGCCCTGAGTGTTCGCAGCAATAACTCAAAGACAAACACCGTCGCCACACCTATCGCCAGCACCCATAATGTTTCAGTGGCGTGGTTGGGCACAACCCTGTCATAGACATTCATGATGAACAGGGGGGAAGCCAGGGCAAAGCTGTTGACCAGAATCGAGGCAATGAAGACCTCACTGTAAATCGGCCAGAAACGCATGATGGTACCCCAGAACCAATGTGTGGCACGGGGAATGACTGTCGACTCGGTGCGTTTGTCAAAGTGATGCACCGGCTTGATAAAAATAGCGTATCCGGAGTAGGCCTCTTCCAGCTCTTTTACATTAAGCTCTGACTCGCCTTCACCGGTTTCAGGGAAAATCACTCTCGCCCGCTTGCCTTTGACTTCCAGCAAAATGCAGGCCTGACTGCCATCGAGAATCAGCACGGCGGGTAAGA
The DNA here is from genome assembly GCA_964389455.1 of uncultured Methylophaga sp. GTDB lineage: Bacteria > Pseudomonadota > Gammaproteobacteria > Nitrosococcales > Methylophagaceae > Methylophaga. Next base: position 32,109 of record CAYMEE010000016.1, read on the forward strand.
CCAGGTTAGAGATTTTACTCAGCGGTCGTTTAACGACTTTTGAGGAAAGGCCTGCCCGCTCGGCAGCTCGTGAGAATAACCTTGGGGTAAGCCGGTTATCGACAAGAGGCAGGCCCGCAGTCAATGATTCCGGACTGTGGGGCTTGTTGAGAAGTTTGGATAGAATCGTCAGACATCCCAGCAATGTATCGTCAAAACTTCGGTGGCTGTCCTCTGCCTCCCATTGCGCTTGCTTGTTCACGTGATGATCTGCTCCATTTTCATCTACTTCTTAGCTGGGATCTAAATAATTTGATGAGTTTCACAGTTTTTTGATTTACTGTAAAGCCCACTATACATTAAATTTCAGCCTTAAAAGCAATAGTCGGAGCGGACACCATGGCCTATGTAAAACGAGATGAACAGGGACTTATCATCGCGGTTTTTGATGCACCTGAGCCCGGTGCCGAAGAGTATCTATCCATTGAATCTGAAGAGCTTATCGCGTTTCTGACCCAGTCTGGTAATGCTGATGCCGAGGCTGCACGTGCAGCGCTGACTGTGTCTGATATGGCGCTGGTGAGGGTGTTAGAGGACTTGATCAATACCCTGATCGACAAAGATGTCATTCTATTTACCGACCTGCCTGCAGCCGCACGCGAGAAACTGGCCAACCGTGAGAAGATCCGGGGGCAGTTAAGTGATCTCGATAATTTATTAGGGGATGATCAGGGCATACTCTGATATGCCCTGAAGATAGATAAAGCTAGGCTTTGCGGCTACGTCTTGGTGGCCGCTGTTTTTTCCTTTCACCCTGCTCTGCCGGTTTTGACTGTCTGTCACGGTAAGGATTTTCACTGGTTTTGAACTCAATCATCACCGGCGTTCCCTGTAATTTCAGCACTTCCCTGAAAGTATTTTCCAGGTAACGTTTGTAGCTGTTTGGCGTAGATTCAGTCTGATTACCGTGAATAATAATTCGAGGCGGATTCTTACCACCCAGGTGAGCATAACGGAACTTGATTCGGCGTCCTCTTACCAGTGGGGGTGGATGATCCGCCACCGCGTCTTCCAACACCCGCGTCAGTCTTGAAGTCGGCACTTTTGTCATCGCCGACTGATAGGCCTGTCTGACTGATTTCAACAGCAGCCCGACACCACTGCCGTGCAAAGCGGAAATAAAGTGGGTCTTGGCAAAATTCATGAATGGCAAACGGCGTTCGACATTGGTGGCCACCCATTCACGTTCGCTTTTTTCGAGACCGTCCCACTTATTAACAGCCAGCACCACAGCACGACCACTTTCGACAATCAGACCGGCTAGGTGAAGGTCCTGTTCAACAATGCCTTCATGGGCATCCAGCACCAGCATGACGACATTGGCATCTTCCAGTGCCTGCAGGGTTTTGAGTACGCTGAATTTTTCGAGTTTTTCTGAGACCTTGGATCGCCGTCTGACACCTGCCGTATCAATCAGTGTGTAATTAACACCGTCCTTCTCAAAAGGAATATGAATACTGTCTCGGGTCGTGCCGGGTTCATCAAAAGCCACCACCCGCTCTTCGCCCAGCAGTCGGTTAATCAGAGTGGATTTACCGACATTCGGCCTCCCCATCACTGCCAGCCGGATGTCATCAGTTTCGTCTTCAGCTTCGGCGAGCTCTTCTTCACTGAGCTCAACTACCTCAGCCTCGGGCACGGCGGTTCTGATTTCACCAAAAACGGCTGTGATGCCGCGCCCCTGAGTCGCTGAGATAACCAGTGGCTCCCCCAGCCCCAGCGCGTAGAATTCGGCGGCAACCAACTCACGCTGTTCGCCTTCAGTTTTGTTAATGACCAGCCGGATGGGCTTGCCCTGATTACGCAGTTGCTGTGCAATATCGTAATCTGCCGGCATTAAACCGGCTCGACCATCGACCACAAACAGGACCAGATCAGCTTCATCTATTGCCAGCTGTGCCTGTTTCCGCATCAGCTCTGCCATATTATCTGACTGATCGGTCAAACCACCGGTATCAATCAGAATAAAATCGAGATTTTCCTCGCGCACGGTACCGTAAATACGGTCGCGGGTCAGACCGGCAAAGTCAGCCACAAGGGCATCACGGCTGCGGGTCAGCCGGTTGAATATAGTGGATTTACCGACATTAGGTCGGCCAACCAGGGCGATAACGGGTTTCAAATCAGGGTACCTGTACAGCTGCAACTGTGCCGTCAGCAGCAGTCACATAGAGCTTACCATCACGGACAAACGGTTTGCTGACAATAGCGCTGTCAGTGATCTGCTGTCTGGCGACAAAACGACCATCATTGCGGGCAATCCAGTGCAGATAACCTTCAAAGTCACCGACGACCACATAGTCGCCCGCTACTGCAGGCCCCGTCACTTGTCGACGTTCCAGCCGGGTCTGGCGCCACAGTGCATCACCGCTGCCATCCTGCACCGCCCAGACATTACCTTCGTCATCAGTGACGTAGACCGCTTCTCCGGGCACAGCAGACAGACCCGCCTGAGATGACATTTCACGTGTCCAGTAAACCTGGCCGGTATTCAGATCCACGCCTGCGACGTTGCCCTGATAGGTCACGACATAGACGGTTTCATTAACAATAACCGGATCGGCATCAATATCAACCAGTCGATCCAGCTCAGTCCTGCCACTGGGTACCGCGATGCTTTTTTCCCAGATGACGCTGCCATCAGTGATTGACAGAGCAACCAGTTTGCCATTGTCATAACCGGCAATCACCCGGCCATCAGCAATCACCGGCGCGCCGGCACCACGCAGACTCAGCAGAGGGACAGCGCGCTGATATGACCAAAGCACTTCACCAGATTCTGATGACAAGCCGCTGACGCGGCCGTCGGCAGTTCTGGCAACCACCACACCATCGGCCGCGCTGGGTGGTGCCAGCACTTCACTGGTCAAACGGCTTCGCCAGAGCTCATCACCGTTTTCTGCAGACAGTGCAACGACATGCGCGTTCTTGGTACCAATAAGTGCCATGTTGAGGCCACCGCCGGCACCGGTCACAACCGCCATATCCAGTTCTGTTTCCCACAGGCGACGACCGGTTTCTGCATTGAAGGCACTCACTTCGCCTTCATAATCGACCGCGAAAACCTTGCCCTCATACCACCAGGCTGCCAGTTCATTACCGGTCTCATCGGCACCATCACCTGCCTGGTTTTCCCACAGCACATCAGGTTCAAACTCAGGAGTGAACTCCGTCAATTCGGAAGGCGGCGCTTCATAAACTTCTTCAACAAACAGGTATTCGACAGCACTGCAGCCTGTCAGCAACAGTGACAGCGGTAGTAAAAAAGCAGGGAAAAAATGTTTAGCTTTCATCAGCTTTTGCCACATCATCAAGTTTGATTTCTATCAGGGATTGTCTTGGCTCACCGGGAGCCAGCTGAGATAATGCCTGCTGGTAAGCAGTCTGCGCCGCAGCTGCATCACCCTGTGACAGCTTGATATCGCCCTCCAGTTCAGCAAAAAGCGAGCTGAAGGCTTGCGAATCTGTTTCAGCAATAAGACTCAGGGCTTCATCAAGTTTGTCCTGACTGAAAAGCACCCGCGCCAGACGTAAACATGCCAGGTCACGATGACTTTGCAATTTTGCTTCGTCTTTAACCCAGCTCAGGTAATTCGCGGCGGCATCGGACTCGCCTTCATCCAGTTTGCTCTCCGCCATTTCCAACGCGGCAAATACAGCATAGACAGAAGATGAATACTCATTCATCAGTGTTTCCACCGTGCGCTCTGCATCAGCTGCTTTGGCTTGTGACAGCTGAATAGCAGTCTGTTGATAAATAACAGCAGCCTGCTGAGTCTGAACCTGCTGATAATTCATCCAGTAGCGGAAACCAAAAATGGCGGCCAAGCCAAGAATAATACCGGCAACGACCGAACGACCATTGTCACGCCACCACTGTTTTATCGCTTCTGCTTTTTCTTCATCAGATGCATAGATATCCATGCTTTCTCCTTGCGCTGTCTTTACGCAGACCTGTTTATTCAAAACCTGAGATTATACGTTTTTCTTGACAGCTTGTGGATCTTGTCTGCTTTCAATTCGCGACGCACCCAGATGGTGCAGAAAAACGCTTTAACGCACCATTTAATAGCAGCGTATCGCACAATTTTCGACCATATGAATTCTATGTCATTGATTTATATATATTGTCCTTTTTGGTGCAACTCTTGCTATTTTGGTGCTCTACCCATAACAAAATAAGGACAAGATTGTGCAAACCTCAGCTGACGTTTTATTCATATTACTGGGCGCCATCATGGTCTTAGCCATGCATGCCGGCTTCGCATTTCTTGAAGTGGGCACGGTGCGAAAGAAAAACCAGGTCAACGCACTGGTCAAAATTATTGTTGATTTCGCGGTTTCCAGCATTGCTTACTTTTTTATTGGCTACGGCATCGCCTACAGCCTCAACTTTTTTGATGCCGCGCCTTCGCTGACCGAAAGTAATGGCTACGCACTGGTTAAATTCTTTTTCCTACTCACTTTTGCTGCGGCAATTCCAGCGATTGTCTCCGGTGGTATTGCTGAGCGTGCCCGATTCAACCCGCAGTTAATTGCTACTTTTTTTATCGCCGGCTTTGTTTATCCATTCTTTGAAGGCATCACCTGGAATGGCGCGTTTGGAATACAGGACTGGCTTGCCAACCAGTTTGGCGCCGGCTTTCATGATTTCGCCGGTTCAGTTGTCGTTCATGCTGTAGGTGGCTGGATTGCGCTGGCAGCTGTGTTGCATCTGGGACCGCGTCACGGACGTTATGGCAAAAGCGGTGAGATGTTCGCACATCCACCTTCGAGCATTCCGTTTCTGGCGCTGGGGGCCTGGATCCTGACTGTAGGCTGGTTTGGTTTCAATGTGATGTCTGCGCAGGAAATCGACGGCATCAGCGGTCTGGTGGCAGTGAATTCATTAATGGCGATGGTCGGCGGCATTCTCGCAGCCTGTCTGATGGGTCGCAATGACCCGGGCTTCGTTCACAACGGTCCTCTCGCCGGTCTGGTGGCTATCTGTGCCGGCTCTGACATTATGCACCCACTTGGTGCACTTACTACCGGTCTCGTAGCCGGGGCGCTGTTTGTCTGGACCTTCACGCTGACTCAAAACAAGTGGAAGATTGATGACGTGCTGGGCGTCTGGCCTCTGCATGGCCTGTGTGGTGTCTGGGGTGGTATTGCTGCCGGTATCTTCGGTCAGCTTGCACTCGGTGGCATGGGCGGCGTCAGCTTCATGTCGCAACTGATTGGTACCGCGCTGGGCGTGATTGTGGCCTTTGTCGGTGGCTTTATCGTATACGGTGTGCTGAAAGCACTGATGGGACTGAGATTAAGTCAGGAAGAAGAATATCAAGGTGCCGATTTGAGTATTCACAAAATCAATGCTTCTCCCAGCAATGACTAATTAAGACTATTTCCGGTAGCTGTCATGACAGCTACCGGATAATACCGCCTTCCTGTTTATCCAGAAACGAGAACAGAATTTCCAACTCTGTGCCTTCCTGCTGGATCGACTGCAGTTTCTGTTCGGCCTCTTCCATCCGCAAACCAGAGCGGTACAGATATTTATAGGCCTGACGAATATTTCTGATCTGACTGTCGCTGAATTGTCGACGGCGCAGTCCTTCGACATTGACGCCTACCGGTTTGGCCATATGGCCAGAAACCAGCACGTAGGGCGGGATATTACGTGAGATAACGCTACCCATGGCGCTGAAGCTGTGTGAGCCCAGATAATTAAACTGACTGACCAGCGTAAAGCCGCCCAGAATGACATAATCATCAATCTCTACATGACCAGCCAGCGAAGCATTATTGGCAAAGATATTGTCGTTGCCGATAATGCAGTCATGGGCAATATGCACATAAGCCATGATCCAGTTATTACTACCGATACGGGTGACACCACCGCCACCCACAGTGCCACGGTTAATCGTGACTGATTCACGAATCAGGTTGTTATCGCCGATTTCAAGCCGGGTATCTTCACCGTGGAATTTTTTATCCTGCGGTTCTTCGCCAATAGAAGCGAACTGGAATATACGGTTATTCTTACCGATTCTGGTGGGACCGTTGATGACGACATGGGACATAATTTCACAGCCTGAACCAATTTCAACTTTAGGTCCGATAACGGTGAAAGGGCCGATTTTGACGTCATCTGCTATGACGGCGCTGGGGTCGATAATGGCGCTGGGATGAATCACTTGGGCATTTCTTGGTTAACACACATGATATCAGCACTGACGACGACTTCACCGTCAACACTGGCTTCACCACTGAATTTCCATAAGTTGCGTTTATTTTTAATCAATTTGACTTCCAGTTTCAATTGATCGCCGGGTTCGACCGGCTTTTTAAAGCGAGCGTTATCGATGCCTGCAAGATAATACAAGGCTTCGTCTGAGCGGATCGCATCAGCAGTCTTGAACGCCAGCAGGCCGGTCGCCTGTGCCAGAGACTCAAGAATAAGTACACCGGGCATGATCACACGCTGAGGGAAATGGCCGGTAAAGTGTGGCTCGTTAAAGGTGACATTCTTGATGCCAACCAGATGCTCGCCGGGCGTAAATTCAATCACTCTGTCAATCAGCAGGAATGGATACCGATGCGGTAACAGACGTTGAATTTCATGTATATCAATCGTGTTCAAACCAATACCCTTGGACTTGTCGTAGTAACAAAAGACCAACAATCTTACTGTGAGTCACCCTGCCGGTAAAGTAAAAAGGCAGTACTGGACGCTAATTGTCAGTCTTTTAGTTGTTTTTCCAACAGGGTCACCCGCTCGAATAATTTATCCATCTGCCGATAGCGGATCACATTTTTATGCCACTGGCGGGCGGGCTCGATCGGAATACCGGATGAATAGACGCCTGCTTCAGTTATCGATTTGGTCACCATGCTCATGCCCGTGAGTTGAACCCCATCGGTGATTTCGATGTGACCAGCGATACCGGTACCACCGCCAATCGCACAGTGACTGCCGATATGAGTACTACCGGCGATACCAACACAGCCGGCAATCACGGTGTGGTCGCCAATGGTAACGTTATGGCCGATCTGAATCTGGTTATCTAGTTTTACGCCCTGCCCGATGATCGTATCGTCAATGGCACCTCGGTCAATGGTGGTGTTGGCACCAATCTCAACATCATCGCCGATAACGACACGCCCCACCTGCGGCACTTTGATCCAGCGACCTTGATTATTGGCAATGCCAAAACCGTCAGCACCGATAACGACACCGGGATGAATAACAACCCGCTCACCAATCTGAACCTCACGACACAGGGTGACGTTGGCTTTTATCACGGAATCACGACCAATGGAGACATTGGCCTC
>CAYMEE010000016.1:39564-49670 GCA_964389455.1 uncultured Methylophaga sp.
ACAGGGTGACGTTGGCTTTTATCACGGAATCACGACCAATGGAGACATTGGCCTCAATGACACTACCTGGACCAATAGCGGCACCATCTGCAATAACAGCGCCCTGCTCAATAGTAACCTGTGCTGCGATACTGACATTCTTCGCAAGCTGGGCGTCAGGATGGACCCAGGCAGAAGGATGAATGCCAGCATCGGCTTTGGGTATTGGATACATCAGTGATGCCGCCCGAGCATAGGCCACATAGGCATCATCAACAACGATAAGGTTGGTGATGGCCTCTGCTTCTGCGCCTGCAGCGACAATCACCGCGCCTGCCGAGGTACTGGCGAGGAATTTTTTGTATTTGTTATTGGCCAGAAAACTCAGGTCTTCCGGGCCAGCATGAGTCAGAGTGCCAACTGACCGGACAGTATATTCCGGGTCGCCGACAACCTGACCGTTAACATGCTTTGCGATCTCCGCTAATGACCAGCTCACGCTCTGGCTCTATTGTGCTTTGGCTTTCAGTCTTTCCAGCACCTTGTCAGTGAGATCGACTTTGTCGCTGGCAAAAATCACACCCTGATAGAGGATCAGGTCAAAAGATTCTTTTTTGGCCAGATCAACAATGGTTTCAGCGATGTCTTTTTCAAGTTCACGCAGTTCTTCATTGCGGCGGATAGATAAATCTTCGCTGTACTCATCCTGCAGTCTTTGCAGCTCACGCTGGTCGCTCAAAATGTCACGCTCTTTGTCACGACGCTCATCAGCACTAAGGATGGCACCATCCTTGTTCAGCTTTTCCTGTGCAGCTCTGAGGGCCCGGTGTTTGGCCTCAAGCGACTGGCTTCTGGAAGCAAATTCTTTTTCCAGACGGGCCAATGCCGCTGCTTTTTGTGGAGATTTATCCAGCACAACGCCAGCGTTGACAACACCGATCTTCAAATCTGCCGCATAAGAGGCAGGTGCAGCAATCATCAAAGCGAACAACAGCCAAATAAACTTCATATATTTCACACTCAACTCCAATGGTTAATTAAAACGTCGATCCTAACGAGAATTGGAATGCCTCAGTCTCGTCACCGTCTTCTTTCTTGAGCGGCGCTGCGATACTAAATGTCATCGCACCAAAAGGCGAAATCCAGATTGCAGAAAGACCCGCTGAATAACGTAGCAGACCGGCATCAAAATCCTCGTTCACATCGTAAACGTTACCAAAATCTGTAAATGCACTCAGACGGAACGACTTCAGGCTTTTATCCATAAACGGCACCGGGAAAATAATTTCCGCGCCACCAGATACCAGCAGATTACCACCTACCGGTTCTTCGTCACCACGCGATGTACGTTCTTTCACGCCCAGTGTATTCGCCTGGAAACCACGAACACTGCGAATACCACCTGCATAGAAGTTTTCAAAGAACGGAAATTCGTTGGTATCACCGTAGGCGTCACCATAACCAAACTCACCGCGGATGGCAAAAGTCAGATCGTCACTCAGTGGTTTATAGGCATTAGCCTTATAACGCAGTTTGTAGAACTGTAATGACGGACCGGGAATGGCGACTTCCGCACTCACACTCTGTGCGATACCACTTGTCGGCAAAATGGCACTGTTACGGCTGTCACTCGACCAGCCGGCATTCAGTGTCACGGTATCAAAAGAATCCCCTTCGCGGTCGATAAATTCTTCATAACGAAGAATTCTGTCGGTGCTGGGCAAGTCAATTTCAGTACGCTCGTAGCCAAAGCCCAGATCGATACGGTTTTCTTCCGAAATTGGAATACCGTAGGTGAAGTCACCACCGAAAGCATCCAGGGTATAACGGGCAATATTAGCTTCGTCAGCATCTGTTTTACGGTAATACGCATTAAAGCCCTGGCTGATACCGTCAATAGTGGCATAAGGGTTGGTGTAACCGAAGCTATAGACGGTGTTGATGCTACTGTTATTGAAACCGAAACGAATATGTTTACCACTACCCAGGAAGTTCTTCTGGGTGACATTGGCATTAAAGATAATACCATCGGACTGTGAATAGCCGACACCGGCAGACAAACTGCCTGACGGTGTTTCAGTGACGCCAAAATCCAGATCAACTTGATCCTGAACGCCCGGCACCGGAATGGTTTCGACGTTAACGTTTTCGAAATAACCCAGTCGCGAGATACGGGACTTGGACTGCTCTACCTTTTCGGTGGAAATCCAGGCTGCTTCCTGCTGACGCATTTCCCGACGTAATACTTCATCACGGGTCTTACTGTTGCCTGAAATCTGAATTCGTCTGACATAGGCACGACGTCCAGGATCGACGAAGAAGGTCAGATCGACCTCTTTAGCTTCGCGGTCAATTTCCGGCACTGCATTGACGTTGGCAAAGGCGTAACCGTCGTTGCCCAGCCGGTTGGTGAGGTTTTCGGTACTCTTGGTGATAGCTTTGCGCGAGAACACTGAATTCTGTTTGATGGTCACCAGGGGGAACAAGTCCTCTTCCGGCACAATCAGGTTACCTGCAAGACGCACTTCATCGATTTTGTATTTATCACCTTCGCTAATATTGATGGTGATAAACATATTTTTCTTGTCATCACTGATGGACACCTGGGTGGATTCCACGGTGAAGTCCACATAACCACGGTCAAGATAGAATGAACGCAGGGTTTCCAAATCCGCTGACAGTTTCTGACGTGAGTATTGATTATCTTTGGTGATGAATGACAAGAGAGTGCCAGTGGTGGTCTGAAATTCTTCTGTCAGCTCTTCTTGCTCAAAAGAGTCATTACCGACAATATTGATGTCTTTGATGGTGGCAACCACACCCTCTGCCATAGTGATACGGATCGCGACCCGGTTACGGGACAAAGGCGTGACTTCAGATTCAATCGCCACACCATATTTACCACGGCTGAAGTATTGTCGTTCCAGTTCAAGCTCGACCCGTTCCAGCATCGCCTGCTCGAACACCTGGCCTTCACCGAAACCAATTTCACGCAAAGACTTGAGCAACTCTCCCGAGTCCATGTCCTTGTTACCTACCAGTTCGATGCTGGAAATGGCCGGCCTTTCCTGCACTTTGATAACCAGCACGTTGTCCTGGCGTTCAACCTGCACGTCATTAAAGTACTTGGATTTGTAGAGGGAGCGAATGATACCGCGGGCATCATTGTCGGACATTTCATCGCCGACTTTGACCGGGAGGTAGTTAAAAACAGTGCCTGCTGAAATACGCTGCAGGCCTTCTACCCTAATATCTTCAATCGTAAAAGTCTCTGCCATGACTGCTGCAGAGAGACATAACATGACCAGAAATTGCAGTAATTTTCTCATTGTAGTTAGTGCTAACGATCCGTCGACGAAGATGTAAGTGTACCTGCAAAGGCAGCATTATCCAAACAGTCTTGATAAATCATTGAAAAAGGCCAGAAACATCAGCATTAGCAACAGAAACAGCCCGATCTGCTGGCCTCTGATCTGCACCTCATCGGGCACAGGTTTGCCCCGAATCGCTTCAATAATAAACATCATTAAATGACCGCCGTCGAGCATCGGAATCGGTAACAGATTCAGAATCCCGAGGGTGATACTGATCATCGCCAGGAAGCTGACAAAACTAATTAATCCCTGCTCAGCCGAACTGCCGGCAATCTGAGCGATACTGATCGGTCCACCCAGGTTATCAGTCGACACTTCGCCGGTCAGCATGCCCCACAGACTTTTCAGTGTGGAAGAGGTAAACAGCCAGGTCTGAACCACGGCTTCTTTCACTGCAGCCACCGGACCATATTGCAATTCGGACTGTAGCTCAGCCGGCAGTCGGCTGAAATCGGTATCGACCCCGGCCCCGATGCGGCCTTTGCCATCCTCCCCGGCTTGCGGTGTCAAAGACAATTCCATGACTTGCTGTTTTCGCTCAATAGTTATCAGCAGGTGTTCACCGGGACTATCCTGGATAAGTGCCACCCAGTCGTTCCAGTTGCTGAGTTCACGCCCATCGGCTGACAACAACCTGTCGCCTTTTTGCAGGCCGGCCTCAGCTGCCGGCGAACCCGCAACAATCTGGCCCAACACCGGGGCTATTTCCGGTCTGAGTGGCGTGATACCCATTTCACTGAAAAGGCGCCCGGCTTCATCTATTGCCAGCTTCGGTACACTGAGCTGATAGGTTTGCTGTGTGCCACCCGAGGCCACTGTCAGTTCAGCCTGGTCGCCCTGCTCAGCATGTCTTAAAAGGGCTTTGAACGCACTGTTCCAGGTCGGCGTATCGCTACCATCAACCTGCAGGATTTCATCACCACCGACAATACCTGCCTCAGCAACGACCGACTCTGGTTCGACCTCGGCGATAACCGGTTTAATACCGGGAATACCCACCACAAACAAAAACCAGTAGGCGAGTATCGCAAAAGCCAGATTGGCAACGGGACCCGCCACCACGATGGCCATCCGTTTAGGTAGGGACTGGCGATTGAAGGCCTGCTCAAGTTCGCTTTCAGCGACATTACCCTCGCGCTCGTCAAGCATTTTGACATAGCCGCCAAGTGGTATCGGTGCGAGCACATACTCCGTTCCATCACGTCCCAGTCTGCGCCAAAGCGGTTTACCAAAGCCCACTGAGAAACGCAGCACTTTAACGCCGCAGCGGCGGGCTACCCAGAAATGACCATACTCATGGATCACAATGAGTAATGACAGCGCGATCAGGAAATAGATTAATGACAGCATCAGCTGACAAGCTCCCGGGTAAGCGCTCTCGCAGCGGCATCATCAGCGAGGATCTGCTCCAGACTATCAGCTGGATTAACCGGCAGCGTGTTCAAAACCTGCTCGATTATTCGGGCAATATCGGTAAAGCGGATTTGCCTTTCAAGGAAAGCGGCGACAGCAACTTCATTCGCCGCGTTAAGGATAGCGGTGCTGGTGCCACCCGCTTCCAAAGCCTGATAGGCCAGGCGCAGACAGGGGAAGCGATCAAAGTCTGCCTTGGCAAAATCCAGACGCCCTGCTGCCACCAGATCCAGCGGTGCGACACCGGAATCAATCCGCTCGGGCCAGGCCAGCGTATTGGCAATCGGCGTGCGCATATCCGGATTTCCCATCTGTGCCAGCACACTGCCATCATCATAATCGACCATGGAGTGAATAATGCTCTGACGATGCAGAATCACTTCGATTTGATGGCTGGGCAGACCAAACAGCCAATGCGCTTCAATGACTTCCAGCCCCTTGTTCATCATGGTGGCGGAATCAACCGAAATTTTCTGACCCATCGACCAGTTGGGGTGCGCGACAGCCTGCTCTGGCGTCACATCATCCAGCGTGGCCAATTCCGCATCCCGGAAAGGCCCACCGGAAGCGGTCAGAATAATGCGGCGAACGCCCTTGTCACTGAAATCGTATTGCTGCTCTCCGGCCAGCGGCATACATTGCCAGATCGCATTATGTTCGCTGTCGACCGGTAACAAAGTGGCATTATTCTGTTGCACTTCATGCATGAATAAAGCACCGCTCATGACCAACGCTTCTTTATTCGCCAGCAGGATGCGTTTGCCTGCCCGCGCCGCGGCCAATGTGGGCATCAGGCCAGCTGCACCGACAATGGCGGCTACAACGTAATCGGTATCGTCACTGGCAGCGACTTCCTGTAAAGCGCTTTCACCCGCCAGCACCTGCGTTGAAGAACCGTTTTGCTGAAGCCGCTCACGAAGTAATTCAGCCGCGTCCAGATCCAGCATGACAGCCAATGTTGGCTTGTGTTGAAGGCATTGCTCCAGCATCACATCGACTGAACCATTCGCAGTCAGGGCGTAAACAGAAAATTGATCAGCATGTCGGCCCAATACATCCAGAGTACTGACACCAATAGACCCGGTAGAGCCCAGGATGGTCACCGCTTTCATTTAACGGGCTCCGAGAATAAGCAGACTAGCTGTGAATACAGGCACGGCAGCGAGCAAACTATCGATACGGTCCAATATGCCACCATGGCCGGGTAAAAGCTGACCACTGTCTTTGACCTGAAAACTGCGTTTGAACACACTTTCGAGCAAGTCACCGACAATGGAAACCATCACGATAAAAGCCGTCAGCAACAGCCAGCTTACGATGTTCTGCAACGGATTACCGGCACTGAAATGGAAAACCAGCGCCCAGATCAATGCCAGTACCAGCGCGCCATAGACCCCTTCCCAGGTTTTATTAGGGCTGATTGCCACAGCAAGTTTATGCTTGCCAAAACGTTTGCCGGCAAAGTAACCGCCAGTATCAGCAAGCCAGACGGTAACCAGTACATACAAAACCAAGGCTGGGCCCTGCTCCCACTGGCTGTGCAGCAGACCAGCGCTGGTGACAAAACCGGTCAAAATTAACAGCATGGCGATGAAGGCAAAAATTTTGGAATGGAACAGATTGACCAGCGCCGGAATGAGCGGTTTATTGGCAAAGAAAATCACCAGCAATGTCGCACTGAGCCAGACAAACAAACTCGTCGAGAGAATCACAGTGACAGGCAGTGATAACATCGCCAGACCGCCAAGCAGGAAAAGCAGACTGAGCAGGATGGCTTTGTTCGTGGTATTTTTTAAGCCTGTCAGACTGAGCCATTCCCAGGCAGCCAGTAATGAAACAGCTGTAAACAGTAGGGTGACTGCACCACTCTGTAAATCCAGCAGTGCCCAGATAACAAGCGGTATCAGAATCGCGGCCGTTATCAGACGTTGTTTAAGCATCAGAATCATCCTGCAGTTGTTCTGAGGTTCTACCAAAACGTCGCTCGCGGCGGGAAAACGAATCAATCGCTTTATTGAGCTGACCGGCGTCAAACTCCGGCCATAAAACATCAGTGAAATAAAACTCGGTGTAGGCCATCTGCCATAGGAGGAAATTACTGACCCGCTGTTCGCCACCGGTACGGATAAACAGATCCGGCTCAGGCAATGACGCTGTTGTTAAGTGACTGTTAATCATCTCTTCAGAGATGTCTTCGGCAGCAAGTTCACCACGAGACACCTGTTCAGCCAGTTGTCTGACAGACTGGGTGATATCCCACCGGCCACCATAGTTGGCAGCGATATTCACTATCAGGCCCGTATTGTTCTGGGTCAGTTCATGCGCCTGGCTTATCTGCTTTTGCAGCGAACTTGAAAAGCCGCTGATATCACCGACGATTTGCAGCTTGATATTGTTGTCGTGGAGTTTTTTTACCTGATTGTTCAGTGCATGACTGAACAATTCCATCAACAGGGAAACTTCTTTACCGGGACGGCGCCAGTTTTCGCTGCTGAAGGCAAACAGGCTCAGCACTTCAATGCCTAGCTGGGCACAACGCTTAACAATGCCTTCAACCGCTTTGACACCAGCACGGTGCCCCATAAATCGCGGTTGCAGGCGCTGTTTGGCCCAGCGGCCGTTCCCATCCATGATGATGGCAATATGTTTGGGAATGATGCGGTTTTTCTCACTCATACGAGTGTGATGGAAATGAAGTGTAACCAGGCGGTCACACCTCCATCAGATCCGATTCTTTATCAGACAGGATATGGTCTATTTCCTTGATAGTGGCATCGGTGAGCTTTTGAATTTCTTCTTCTGCACCGCGCTCTTCATCTTCAGAGATTTCTTTTTCCTTCAGCAGCTCTTTCAACGTGCTGTTGGCATCACGACGGATGTTACGGACTGCAACACGGGCATTTTCAGCTTCCGCTTTAGCCACTTTAACCAGATCGCGACGACGCTCCTCAGTCAGTGGGGGAATCGGAATACGGATCGTCATACCGGCGCTGTTTGGGTTAACACCGAGATCTGAATTCATAATGGCTTTTTCGATCACCGGCACCATGTCTTTTTCCCATGGTGTTACAGACAACGTACGGGAATCTTCGACACCGACGTTCGCCACTTGATTGAGTGGCACATCAGAACCGTAATAAGGCACCTGCAGGTGATCCAGCAGGCTGGTATGTGCCCGACCAGCACGGATTTTTGCCATTTGCGAACTCAGGGCCGAGGCGCTTTTTTTCATTCTGTCCGCGGCATCTTTTTTTATTTCTTCGATCATGATCCGTCCTATTTGACTAATGTGCCTACATCTTCACCGTAGATGATCTTGGTCAGATTACCGGGTTTGTGCACGTCAAAAACGCGCAGAGGAATTTCCTGTTCCTGACACATCACCACCGCGGTGGTGTCCATCACGGCCAGTCGGTTATTGATGACTTCGTCGTAACTCAGTTCGGTGTAACGAACCGCATCCGTGTTCTTGCGCGGGTCATCGGTATAAACACCATCCACCTGTGTCGCCTTGAGCATCAACTCAGCACCAATTTCCACTGCCCTCAGACTGGCTGCCGAGTCGGTAGTAAAGAACGGGTTACCGGTACCTGCTGCAAAAATCACAACCCGGCCTTTTTCAAGATGCCGGATAGCACGGCGGCGCAGATAGTCTTCGCAAACTTCGTGGATACGAATTGCTGACATCACACGGCAGAAAGTACCATTACGTTCCAGTGCATCCTGCAGGGCAAGCGCATTCATGACGGTGGCCAGCATGCCCATGTGGTCGGCGCTGACCCGGTCCATGCCGCTGGCAGCAAGGCCGGCACCACGGAAGATATTACCACCGCCGATGACGATACCGAGCTCAACACCCTGGGCGTTGAGCTCGGTGATCTCTTTGGCAAAGCGGGAAATGACTTCAGGTTGGATACCGTATTCCGCATCCCCCATCAAAGCCTCGCCACTCAGTTTGAGCAGAACACGCTTGTAAACTGGTTGACTTCCCGTCGTCATCGATTATTTACCTCTGGCTTGAGCCATCACTTCTTCAGCAAAATTATCTTCTGCTTTCTCGATACCTTCACCCACTTCATAGAAAGCAAAACCTTCTACGGTGGCACCGGCTTGTTTGACCAGTTTTTCTACGGTCACATCCGGATCTTTAACAAAAGGCTGACCCAGCAGGCTGATTTCGTTAACGAATTTCGCCATGCGACCTTCGATCATTTTCTCAATGATGTTGTCCGGCTTACCACTGTCTTTGGCCTGAGTCGCAACGATATCACGCTCTTTGTCCAGCAGCTCCTGTGGCAGGTCATCAGCAGAAACGGCTTGCGGACGGCTGGCCGCAACGTGCATCGCCAGGTCTCTTGCCAGCTCTTCGTCACCACCTTTGATGTTGACCATAGTACCAATACGGTCGCCATGACGATAGAAACCAATCACACCGTCGCTAGACAGCGTGGTGAAACGACGTACTTGAATGTTTTCACCAATTTTAGCAACCAGCGCCTGACGCTTGGATTCTACTGTTTCGCCTGAGTCCAGAGTCAGTTCTTTCAATGCGTCCAGATCAGCAGGTTGTGCGGCCAGCGCTTTCTGAGCCACTTCGTTGACGAAAGCAACGAAATCGTCAGCTTTAGCCACGAAGTCTGTTTCAGAGTTGACTTCCAGCATGATCGCATTTTTGTTATCGCTGCTGACTTCGATGGCGATGATACCTTCAGCGGCCACGCGATCGGCTTTCTTGTCAGCTTTGGCCAGACCGGCTTTACGCATTTCTTCGATAGCCAGTTCGATATCGCCGTTTGCTTCAACCAGTGCTTTTTTGCACTCCATCATGCCTGAGCCGGTACGCTCACGCAGTTCTTTTACTAAAGCTGCAGTAATTGCCATTGTTGTCACCCTTCAATTCAATTCGGTTTGTATTGGTCTGAATATTCAGACCACACATACAACACAGGCCCGCCCTCACGGGCGAGCCTGCTGAGTCTCTTAGTAGAAATTACTCGGCTGCTTTTTCAGCACTTTCTTCAGCAACTTCTACAAATTCTTCGTTCGCATCTGCAGTGGTCACAGAGGCGCGTCCTTCCAGGATTGCGTCAGCGATGTTCGCAGTGTAGAGGCGAATCGCACGCATGGAGTCATCGTTACCCGGAATGACATAGTCGATACCATCTGGATCACTGTTGCTATCGACAACTGCAATCACTGGAATGCCCAGTTTTTTGGCTTCTTTGATTGCAATGCTTTCATGTTCAACGTCGATAACGAACATCGCATCTGGCAGGCCACCCATCTTGCGGATACCACCGATGCTTTTTTCCAGTTTTTCCTGCTCGCGGGTCAGATCCA
>CAYMEE010000016.1:49770-50947 GCA_964389455.1 uncultured Methylophaga sp.
TTGCGGATACCACCGATGCTTTTTTCCAGTTTTTCCTGCTCGCGGGTCAGATCCAGTACTTCTTTCTTTTTCAGACCTTCAGTTCTGCCTGACTCGATCATCTCCTGGATGTTGTCCAGACGTTTGATTGATGCACGAACGGTCTGGAAGTTGGTCAGCATACCGCCCAACCAGCGACGGTTGACGAAAGGCATACCGGCGCGTTCTGCGTCTTCACGGATGGCATCCTGAGCGGCACGTTTGGTGCCTACGAACAGGATTTTGCCTTTCTTGGAAGCCAGTTTGCTGACGTAGTTCAACGCATCGTTGAACATGGGCAGGCTTTGCTCCAGGTTGATGATATGAATATTGTTACGCTTACCAAAAATGAAAGGACCCATTTTTGGATTCCAGTAGCGGGTCTGGTGACCGAAATGAACGCCTGCTTCAAGCATTTGGCGCATTGTAGTTTTAGCCATGATTATACCTTTAGAGTATGGGGTTTAGCCTCCATGTACCCCAGTTGTCGACTGTTCGAGTCTTATCGACAGCACCCCGACAACTGTGCCGGCACATGTGTGATTTCGCCTCAGTCCACTCTGAGAGCAGAGCAGCATCGGGCGCGCATATTATTCCACAAATAGGATGCAAAACAAAGCCAAATCATCTCCCCGCCCAATTTGCCAAAGCATCACTGGTGACAAGGCGGGATTTACGGCAAACTATGGGCAGCGTTTACAACATTATTTAATTGGGAATTGTACATGGCAGTCAGTATAAAAACTGCAGACGAAATCGAAAAAATGCGTATTGCCGGTCAACTGGCCGCGGATGTATTGATGATGATCACCCCGCACGTCAAAGCGGGTATTACCACTGATGAACTCAACCAGATCTGTCACGACTACATCGTCAACGAGCAGAAAGCGATTCCGGCCCCTCTCAATTACCACGGTTTCCCCAAATCGGTCTGTACTTCGGTTAACCACGTGATATGTCATGGCATTCCAGGTGAGAAAAAACTGAAAGACGGCGACATCATTAATATAGATGTAACGGTGATTAAAGACGGTTATCACGGTGACACCAGCAAGATGTTTCATGTTGGTAAAACCTCGATTCTGGCTGAGCGCCTGTGCCGCGTCGCTCGTGAATCGATGCTGGTCGGTATCGATATGGTCAAACCCGGTGTGCGTCT